>NZ_CACSJW010000003.1:0-736881 GCF_902706145.1 Sphingobacterium sp. 18053 | reverse complement strand
GTTGGTTGGTTGGTTGGTTGGTTGGTTGGTTGGTTGGTTGGTTGGTTGGTTGGTTGGTTGGTTGGTTGGTTGGTTGGTTGGTTGGTTGGTTGGTTGGTTGGTGCGCAAAAGAAATATATGTTGGATTAAACAAAACTACAGGAGCTGCCTTTTTTGCAGTGCCCCCAAAAAGTTAGACACTTTCTGGGGGCATTTTTTATGAATAAGAAAAAGAAGCACAGTTTTGAATTTAAGCTGAGCTGTGTTAAACAGATGGATGAGCATTATCGCTCTGCAAAATCTCTTGGCAGAGAATTAGGAATCACCTATTCGTTACTTGATACCTGGTATAGGATATATAAGTATCATGGATCTGCAGGACTTCTTCCCAAAAAAGGGAAAAGGATCTTTAGCCCGTCTTTTAAGTTGTCAGTCCTTAACGCAATCCGTGAAGAAAGTTTATCTTTGAAAGAGGCTCGCGTGCGCTTCGACCTTTCCTCGGATGACCACATTATCAACTGGCAGAAAAGACTGGATGAGTTTGGTCCGGCAGGATTGGAGCCGCGGGCTAAAGGAAGACAACCTATGACTAAGAAAGCAAACCAACAGATCAAGCGAAAGGCCGGGAAAACGAATAAACCACTCACGCGTGAAGAGGAACTTTTGCAGGAGAATGAGTATTTACGGGCGGAAAATGCTTTGCTAAAAAAGCTCCAAGCCTTAGCTCAAGAAGAAAACAAGCGCAAGCCATAATGGAGCTAAGGCATCAATTCGACCTGGATACCATGTTGAGCTGTGTTAAAATGGCAAGGAGTACTTTTTATTATTACTCCGGGAAATCTGGACAACCTGACAGGTATGAACGGGTAAGGAACCTGATCAGCAGGATATACCATGACCATAAGGGGCGCTTTGGCTATCGCCGTATCGCACTGATGCTCAGGTGATATGAAGTGAGCATCAACCATGAGGCCGTGCTTAGGCTGATGGGAGAAATGAAGCTGAAGAGCCTGATCAGGGTGAAAAAATACCGGTCCTACCGGGGTGACCTGGGCAAGATAGCTCCCAATATCCTTAACAGGGAATTCAAGGCTGACAGCCCAGCCCAAAAATGGGCTACTGATGTTACAGAGTTCAAAGTCAGGGGAAGAAAGCTCTACCTTACCCCGATCATTAATCTGTTCAATCAGGAAATTATCAGTTATGAGCTTACTGACAGACCGGTGTTCAAGGCGGTAATGGACATGTTGAAAAAATCACTTCCTTTTGCAAAAGTATCCTCACAGTTGATTTTACATTCAGATCAGGGATGGCAATATCAAATGCAGAAGTATCAACAGTGGCTCAAAGAAAACGGAATCACTCAAAGCATGTCCAGAAAAGGAAATTGCCTTGATAATGCTGTAATTGAAAATTTCTTTGGAACTTTAAAATCAGAGCTGTTCTATCTAAAACAATATGAATCAACAGAGAAGTTAAAAAGCGAAATAGAAGATTATATCTCCTATTACAATAATCAACGGATAAAACTAAATTTAAATGGAATGAGCCCGACAGAATATCGAGCTCATTATTACAAATCTAATTAACTAAATTTGTCCAATCTTTTGGGGGCAGTCCATTTTTGAGACAGCCCCTGTATAATGCTTATTACCAAATTTTAATTCTTTCTTCCGGTGACTTGTATAGTTTGTCTCCTTGTTTAACATCAAAAGCTTTGTAAAAAGCGTCAACATTGATCAATGGACCAAAACTTCTGAAATATCCTGGAGAGTGTGGATCAGTTTTAACTTGATTGACCATATATTTTTCACTGGATAGGGTTCTCCATACAGTTGCCCAGCTTAGGAAAAAGCGTTGATCTTGCGTGTATCCACTTATTTCACCTGGGTTTCCCTTATCTTTTAAATATAGTTGAAGTGCATCGTAAGCAATGTTTACACCTCCTAAATCCGCGATATTTTCACCGTTTGTAAATGTTCCGTTGACGAAAGTGCCTTTTACAGGTTCATATTTATCGTATTGAGCTGCGAGTGTTTTTGTTGCTTTTTCAAAATTGGCTTTATCTTCTGGTGTCCACCAGTCTACCAAGTTTCCGTCCGCATCAAATTGTGCGCCCGAGTCGTCAAATCCGTGGCTCATTTCGTGGCCAATTACGGCACCTATACCACCGAAATTGACAGCTGCGTCAGCTTGTGGGTTAAAAAATGGCGGTTGAAGAATAGCGGCCGGAAACACGATCTCATTGTTTACGGGATTGTAATAGGCATTTACTGTTTGTGGAGTCATTCCCCATTCTGATTTGTCAACAGCCTTACCAATTTTAGCCAGATCCTTTTCATATCGCCATGTGGTGATATTTTGGAGGTTAGCATACAGATTACCGCCTTTATTTTCAGATAGAATATTCAATTTAGAATAATCTTTCCATTTGTCAGGATAGGCAACTTTTACAGTGAATTTGTTTAATTTTTCAAGCGCTTTTCCTTTTGTAGCCGAAGACATCCAGCTTAAATCGTTGATATGGACTGCAAAACTTTTCTTTAAATAGTCGATCAATTCGACCATTTGTGCTTTAGCCTCAGCTGGAAAATATTTTTCGACATATAATTTTCCGAAAGCTTCACCTAATGTGGAATTGATCAGTTCAAATCCTCTTTTATTTAATGCTCTTTGTTCTTGTTGACCTCTTAAATACTTACCATAAAAAGCAAATCGCATGTCTCCTAATTTTTCGCTTAAATAAGAGGCACTACCGTTGATCATATGGAATTTTAAGTAATCTTTAATAACAGGAAGGTTTTGTGCACTGACCAATTTATCGAAGTTCTTGTAATAACCTAATTCCCCAATGATTACTTTTTCTGTATTGACACCTACTTTTTTAAGGTACTCAGGTAGATTTACATTTTTAACCAAGGCGGTTAACTCTGCCATGGTCTGCGGATTGTACTGTAACGTATTATCACGGCTTTGTTCATTGGTCAAGTAGGTCTTCGCAATGCTTTTTTCGTAGTCAACGATTCCTTTTGCGGCAGCATCAGCATTTTTATAGCCTAATTCGGTTAACATGGAAGCTACATATTTTTGATACTCGGCAATAGCTTCGGTATTTTTTTCATTTTCTTTTTGATAATAATCTCTTCCTAGTCCTAAGGAGGCATCTCCTAAGTAGACCGCGTTCATTTTGGAATCTTTTAAATCAGCGTAGACCCCCCAGCCATAGAAATTATTCTCACCTTCTTTCGTTACGGAAGTTAAATAATTCTGAAGATCTTTTAGGTTTTTAATCGCGTCGATTTTGTTTAAATTTCCCTGAATCGGCTTAATACCGTCTGCATTTCTTTTCTGTAAGTTCATGTAAGAAGCATACAGGTCCTGTATTTTTTTACCCTCACTTCCTTCAGGAAATTTATCTTTTAAAAGTGAGTTCAGAATTTTCATCGAATTGTTGTCCGTATCTTCTGCCAATTTATTGAAGCTTCCCCAAGTGGGTTTGTCAGAAGGAATTTTAGCCGTTTTCATCCAGGTCCCGCTTACGTAGTTGTAAAAGTCATCCTGTGGACGTACAGATTTGTCCATTAAGCTCAGATCAAGTCCTTTGTCGGATCCTGTACCTGCTGTCTGTGCTTCCGCATGCTGTGTGTAGACTCCAGCCAAGAAAATTAGGGCAAGTGTTAATTTTTTCATTGTTGTTTTAATGTTGTATGATTTTCAATAATTCAATCTGGGAGTACGCACAAATTACGGGTAAAATAGCTTATGTTATTTGCTCCGGGTAATTCGATTTGTAGCAGCCATGTCAATAATTAGCTGTGATTTTTTTTAAGCTAAAAAAATCATTTACACAAATGACGGAAAATTCTAATTCAGCAACAAGTAAATTTGATCATTATCTGTCATTTTATTAAACTAATCGGGTAGAGTAGCATGTTATTCGTTTGCTAACGAATAACATGGATGTACTTTTTAAAGTACATCCTTTGATGTGTTGTTGAACGCTCCACTATCTGACTTAGCTAAGTTGTTTTAGGACAAGAAGAAATACTAAACTTAATATGGAAATACTAAACTTAATATGAATTTAGTTTAGTATTAATAAACGATGTTTAATATTGCTTACATTTTCATCTATAAGTAAGCGATTATGTTCAAACTATCCTATTCAATTTCACCTAAAGTTACTGGCCTAACATTGTCATTGGCCATGCTGGCTACGCAGGGGTTTAGCCAGACCCGATCGTTCCAGGGGAGACTGGTCGATTCATTGAGTCAAGGCGCTATTCATGGCGCAACAATTCGTAATTCTCATTTAGCTAAGCTTGTTTCATCGGATCATTCCGGTAAATTTGTGATCGATGCACATATCGGTGATACGCTAAGAATTGGCTACATGGGGTATCTTCCCAAGGTTTTCATTGTTGGTAATCAACCTTCATCCGTTATTTCGCTTATACCGAACCAACAATCCCTCAATGAGGTGGTTGTAACTGCGCTTGGTATCAAAAAAGAAAAGCAGGCTATTGGCTATTCAGTGCAGGAAATAAAAGGCAAAGAGATGGTTAAAGCTCGGGAACCAAATGCTATTTCTGGTTTAGCTGGACGCGTGTCTGGCTTAACAATTACACCGAGTACAAACTTATTTGGAGACCCGGGTATCACGTTACGTGGTCGGAGTAATATTCTTATTGTGGTCGATGGCATGCCGATTAATACCGACTCATGGAATCTTAGTCCGGATGATATCGAATCCTACTCTGTCTTAAAAGGGGCAAATGCTGCGGCATTATATGGGAACAGAGGTCAAAATGGAGCGATTGTGATAACGACAAAACGAGCAAAATCACAGGATAAAGGTTTCCAGGTTGAATTTAACTCAAGTACACAATTGCAGACGGGGTATAATGCCATACCAAAAATTCAAACCGAATATGGCCCGGGTTCAAATTATCAATATGCTTTTAAAGATGGTCGTGGGGGTGGAATCAATGACAACGATTACAACATTTGGGGACCCCGATTTGAAGGACAGCTTATTCCGCAATATAACAGTCCGATAGATCCAAAAACAGGACAGCTTATTCCCATACCTTGGGAGGCCAAAGGAAAAGATAATTTGAAGAAATTTCTTCAGAATGGTCTTTTGAGTACGAACAATATTGCTATATCGACCAAAAATGATCATGGTGATCTACGCTTATCTGCGTCTCAGATGTTTCAACGGGGAACTACGCCTAACACGAAATTGGGAAGTACCAATATAAATCTTACCGGAGGCATTAACGCTGGTAGTAAGCTCCGTTTCGATGCGAGCATAAATTACAATAAGCAGTATTCACCAAATTATCCAAATATTGCTTATGGACCAAATAGTCCTATATACATTCTTACATTGTGGGGAGCGGCAGATTATGATATTGATGATCTTCGCAACTATTGGCAGCCTGGGAAAGAAAATGTACAGCAGTACAATCGTGAATACACCATTTATGACAATCCTTGGATGACGGCTTATGAAAATTTGAGGACTTATGATAAGGATGATATCTACGGTTACGTGTCGGCTAATTACAAGCTTAATGATAAATTGTCATTAAATGCACGTACAAGTGCTAGTACCTGGAATAGGAATAGAACGATTAAAATTCCAATTTCTGCCAACTTATATAATTATAATATCGGTGGAAGCCGTGTTGGAGGTTATCAGGAAACCTATGATACTTTTTGGGAAAATAATACAGAGGTCTCCTTAAAATACCAAAACCGTATCGCCGAGGGCATAGGCTTCTCAGGCTCAGTATTTGGTAATTTAAGAACCGTCAGTGTCAAATCGCTGTTTGCACGTACAGATCGTGGATTGACTGTGCCCGGTGTTTATGACTTAAGCAATTCGATCATGCCCACGGTGTCTACTAACGATCGCGCCCTGCGCCAGGTCGGAAGTGTTTATGGATTCATGGATATAGACTATAAAAGCATGTTATTCTTAAATCTAACGGGGCGATTTGATAAATCTTCGACGATGCCGGTAAAGAATAACACCTACTTCTACCCATCGGCTTCACTAAGCGCTGTGATTTCACAGATGGTCACTTTGCCTAAGGTTATTTCCGCATTAAAAATCCGTGGAGCATATGCTAACGTTGCGAGTGATTTCGTCAATGAATCGGCCCAGTACGATATTTATAAACTTTTGCCGGCATACAGTAATTATGGTCGTTGGGCCAATTCATTGACCGGCGTAACATATACTGATGTATTACCTAACCCGGATCTCGTGGCAGAGCGTGTGAAGACGGCTGAAATAGGTTTGGAAACTCGTTTATTTAACAACCGTCTGGGTTTCGATTTTGCTTTTTTTAGAAACCTGGAAGGTCCCAGGATTATCGAATTGGCTACGTCAGTTACTTCAGGTGTAAGAGCGAGACAAACCAATGGGTTGACTTTATTGCGTAAAGGTATCGAGCTGAGTATCGATGGGACTTTGATTCAACAGAAAGATTTTAGCTGGAATGTAATGGTCAATGCATCAACAAATCATGCCTGGCTACATGACATCGATGGGCATCAAACGCGTTCGGGGAATGTTCGTGTTGGTGAACGATGGGACGGATATTACGTGAATGATTTTCAGCGTGATGAAAAAGGAATGCCAATTGTGGGTACAAATGGTTTGCCAGCTTACAATCCTTATGTGAGCAGAATAGGTTATAGTGATAATAAATTTACGGCTAGTATCAGCAATAGTTTCCGATACCGTGATTTCAGTTTTAGTTTTCTTGTGGACGGCCGCTTTGGTGGTTTAATAAAAAATGTGCAGGATGCCAAACAGTGGGGATCGGGAACACACCCCGAATCAGCAAATGAATATCGTCTAAAGGACTGGGAAAATAGGGATGTCAAAGATTATAAAGGAACTGTCATGACCAATGGGTTAAAAATAGTCAAGGGGCAGCTCAATACAGATCAGGATGGTAAGATAATTTCCGATACAAGGGAATTTGCCCCAAATGATATTTCTGTGTTGTGGCAAAATTGGGCCACTAATTACTATCAGTCGGGACCAATTACGGCCAAAAGCCGAACCTTTGTCAAATTACGGGAGATCGTTTTCAGTTATAATGTACCTGCCAACTTGTTGAAAAATTCCAGATTCTTCCGCAGTGCAAGTGTTTCAGTGGTCGGTAGGAATTTGCTGTATTTCACTGGAAAAGGTACCCAAAATATGGATTTGGACCAATTCACCAGTGCTAGCTCAGACTACCAGACACCATCAGTAAAGAGCTTTGGTCTAAATCTTAATGTAACCTTCTAAAAACTTAGTCAAAATTTTTAAAAATGAAGTACTTTAAATCCACTCTCATTCTTCTCCTGTTCGGGTGCTCTTTCAGTTCCTGTAAAAAGATAACGGATCTACAAAAAGACCCAGCGGCTGTATATAATCCTGCTCCAAAACTTTTGTTTACAGGAATACTCATGCGTTCTTATGATGCGCCATGGAGTGAAGATCATCGACATAATCAGTACATGACACAAAATGAGGCCTATTATGCGGGGCAGCCTTATGGATGGACTACAGGCTCTTTTGAAACGCCCTATGGTATATTGCGTGATGTGTACCGTATGGAAATCGAAGCTGCAAAAACTCCTGAATTGAGTGCTGTTTATATGACCATGGCCAAATTTTTCAAGGCTTATTTCTTTGCCCGAACGACTGAAATGTTTGGTGATATTCCATTGACAGAGGCTCTGCAAGGTGAATCAGCTGGCAATTTTGCCCCCAAATACAATACCCAGTTGGAGGTATACCAGCAAGTGCTTAGCTGGCTTGAGGAGGCGAATAATGAACTAGCAAATCTAAAAGAAAAAGGCAATACATTAGATGGCGATTTCTTTTACAATGGCAAGCCTGAGCAGTGGCAGAAACTGGTCAACTCATTTAAGCTACGTGTTTTAATTAGCCTCAGCAAACGTGCCGATGATAGTCCCGCATTGCGGGTGAAGGAACGCTTTGCGGAAGTTTTAGCGAATCCAACCAAATACCCGCTGATTCTTGAAAATCGGGATAATTTTCAACTCCTTTACAATAATATTAACACCTATCCGCTGTGGCCAACAGACGGTGTGATTATAAAAAAGGATGTGCGAAACACATTGGGAGCAACCTACCTGAATATTTTAAAGACTTTACAGGATCCAAGATTGTTGATTCAGGCACTGCCGGCTTCGGCGATGCCTTCTGATCCTACGCGCCCCTTCGACGTATACAATGGCGGGAAAACAGGCGACCTACAGAGTACCTTGCTAAAACAAGCGGCGGATGGACAGCTATCTATGATCAATTTCGATTATTGGCTCGCTTCGCCGTCGGGGGTTCCGTCTATTCAACTTGGTGCCTCCGAAGTCCAATTTGCCCTGGCAGAAGGTATCAATCGCGGTTGGGCTAGCGGAGATGCTGCGGTAAGATTTCAGTCGGGGATAAGTCAGTCGATGCTGTTCTACGGAGTTTCTCAAGACAAGATCAATTTATTCTTACAGGCAAATCCTTACAAAGGAAACAATGCGGAAGGGTTAAAGCAGATCTTAACACAAAAATATGTGGCATTTTTTGAAAACTCAGGAAAACAGGCATTTTTTGAGCAGCGCCGGACAGGAGTGCCAGTTTTTGATATAGGACCTTCGAATGCCAATAATAACCAGATACCGAAACGGTGGGCATACCCTAAGACCGAATACAGTACCAACGAAACTTACTTGAAAGAAGCTTTGCAACGTCAGTTTAATGGATCAGATACCCAAAATGACATTATTTGGCTTATTAAATAAAATACAAAGTAAGCGGAATTAGTCATGGAAAGAGCTCTCGGACGCAAATTCGAGAGCTCTTTTTACGTAGACAATCGTTTCTATAAATCGTTTATTGCTTCTCTTTGATGGTTAACATACGTATCAGGAGGTCTTGTATGGAGAGGCTATCCAGCTCTTTTCCAATAAATACCAGTGTATTCATTTTTCTTTCATCCTTTTTCCAATGGTTACCGTAGTCCATATCGACACGTGAACCGACTGTCTGTATAATGATTTTATTTTCTTCATCTTTTTTATAACCAATTCCCTTCATTCGGTAAATTTTGTTTGGATACTTGCCGACAAGTTTGCTCAAGCCGAGAAAAAGGTTTACGAAATTAAATTCTTCAGCAAAAGTATAGACGCGCGTTGCAATATCACTCAGATGTTGTTTTGTCAGACTTGATTTGCCAAGTATCATTGAACTGCTTAGATTAACATTCTTCAGAAAAGAAAAAGCTTCTATTTTTTTTGTGTACTTTATTCCTTCAATTATTTCGAAAGGAAATCCCTCCGTTACTGTTGACTGGAGAGTTTTCGCAAGTGGGTTTACATGTGCTAAGTAGTTGCTTAAATAGCTCAAATATGCTGAATGTACCGCTTCCGTTTTGTTGATGATAATGACGTCGGCGGCCGTGATTTGCCGTAACACTTCATCCCTTTCCTTGATCTGATCTTCAATAAGTGCAGCATCAACCAAACAAATAATTTTTTTTAATGGGAAGTAGTTCTTAAACATTGGATGCATTGTAAAGGGTTCTGTTATAGCATCGGGTATAGCAAGACCTGTACATTCAATAACGAGTTCATCAAAGCTGTCCTGTTTTTGATAGAGCGATTCGAGTGCGGTGTAAAGTTCATCGTTCAGCGTACAACAGAGACATCCCTCTTGGAGTGCTACCAGTTGTCCATAGTTTTCATTGAGCAAGGAGCTATCTATATTTAGTTGTCCTATCTCATTTTCAATGATAGCAAAACGTTTTTTCGGATAGGATTTCATTAGGGCATTTAGAAAAGTCGTCTTTCCTGCACCTAAAAAGCCAGTTAAAATGGTTACTGGACGAGCATGAGCTGTATTCATTTGCGATGATTATACATTTAATCTGCTTCTGTTATTATCCCAACGAAAGTTGGGGAAAGGCAGATCTTATTTCAATAAATTGAAAAATTCGTTTCGTTTACTTTCTGATAAGAATATACCGCTGTATTCCAGTGTTGTTGTACTGCTGCTAGTGTCTTTGACACCCCGAGCGGAGACACAGAGATGATCGGCATCAATCACAACAATAATATCATCTGTTGCTAAGGTACATCTGAGCTCATTGTAAATCTGTAAAGTAAGACGTTCCTGCACCTGTGGGCGATGCGCATAATAGTCTACAATGCGGTTTATTTTTGATAGTCCTATTACGCGGTCTTTGGGGATATAGCCTATATGTGCCCGCCCTACGATTGGTAAAAAATGGTGTTCACAGGCTGAATTTACCCGTATGTCTTTTTCTATCAATAGCTTATTGTAGCCATAGCGATTTTCGAAGGTGGACAGCTTGGGCTTGTTAACCGGATTAAGGCCATAAAACAATTCGTTGATATACATTTTTGCTACACGATAGGGCGTTCCGCTCAGACTGTCGTCTTGGAGGTCGAGGCCAAGTTCATACATAATGCCCTTAAAAAGTTGAGATATCTTGTTGATTTTTTCTTCGTCTGTTCGATCAAATGCATCGGAGCGTAAGGGAGTATCCATTGAAGTCATCATGTGTTGGTCTCCTAAATCTTCCGGATTGGATGCCGCATCTTTTTTTAATAATGTGTTCATATATTAATTTTTATCAAATCGTGCTGATTATACCTGTTGCCTATTGTCAAATGGAGTTGTCATTTCATAGCGCTATTCGTGTTATAAATATAGTTAAAAAACAGTAAATGCAATATGGTTGCTTTTGTGTTTTTTAACTATATTTGATAGACAAATCTTTAATACGTTATGTTTAAGCAATTTATTCTAGTTTTTTTGTTTGTTATTGCAGGAAGTAAAACTAATCCAGTCTTTTCTCAAGGGGTAACGGAATCACAACATTTGGTCGATCATAAGCCTTTGATGAATGAGGTTTGGAAAACCTTTGACACTATGCTCTATAAAGTTAACAAGGTTAATGGCAAGACGGTTTACACCCCCTATTTTCCGAGTAAGCTGGCGAAACTGGATGGAACAAGTGTAGAGTTGCAAGGCTATATGGTACCGTTAAAGGCCGGTCTTCGCCATAATAGGTTCCTTTTGTCGGTTTTGCCAGTGCAGCAATGTATGTTTTGCGGACAAAATGGTATTCCACCAATGGTGGAGGTTACGCTGAGCGACAACAATAAAGTGTGGTTAAAAGAGAATCCTGTTATTGTAAAAGGTTATGTCAAATTAAATGAGAAAGATCGGAGCAGGGTTGAAATCTTTATAAGAGATGCAGCTCTTTTAAAACAGTAAGGATCATCGAAAGCTAACGACTCCGCCAGGTCCACCAAAGAATGATTCCATAAATAAGCACAGCGACCGCAAGCAGTAAAAATAGTTCGAAACTGTCTCCGGAAAACTAGTCGATTGTGAAAGAAAGGCAGATATCAGTGTTGTACGGCTAATTGTCTTAAAAGGTAGTGGATTTCAGGAAGTGAAGAAAGAGCTTGTTTAAACCGTCAGATCGTCGGCATAGAACGAGCTGACTCAAGTCTATTTACGTATAATTTCCACACTATCTTTCGGAAAATGATTTTGTAGCCATTGTTGTAGCTTTTCCTGTTGTGTTTGAGATAGCGGAGTTTTGGTAGAATAAATAAATGCGACAAGGTTGGCTAAGCTATCCTTTTTGCTGTAATGCTGTTGTATACCAATGCTATAGGAGCTTAGTTCGGGGAACAATACCAAGATATCCCGATCGAGCTGTGGATTGGCCAATTGGTATTTGGTAAGTTCATTATTGAGAGCTCTTATGGTAAGGTCTTTTTCACTTACAGCAGCGGTACGCCTATCGATTTCGCTAAGAATACTCGATTTTAGGTCTAAACTGTCCTGATGAATAACCAGCGAGGTATTGGTAATCCCAAATGTTTCCATGCTGTGTTGTAGAGACTCAACTTCTTTTTTGCTGAATTTTTTTGATAAGAAAGCCAGTTCTAATTTCTTTGGATTACCATTCATCTCCAGTTTTTCATAAATAACCGTATAACCTTTATTGCTCAATTCTTGTTGAACGAACTGATTTACTTTGTTTGTGTATTTTTTTTCTTGCAGTAGATTGTAGGCAAAATATACGCTCGGCAATACAAGTATAATTGTGATGATGGTAATACTTTGCGTAATTCTTTTTTCCCGTTGCTGATCGACATAATGTGTTTTGGGGTACCGTAAATATTTGACAATCACAAAGGTCGAAATGCAGATAAAAACACAGTTTATTATATATAGGAATAATGCGCCGGCGAAATAGCTGAAATTGCCTATTGCGAGCCCATAGCCCGCGGTACAGAGCGGAGGCATCAGGGCTGTTGCAATTGCTACTCCGGGAATTGGATTGCCCTTATCCACTCTTGTAATAGCAATGACACCGACCAGACCACCGAAGATTGCAATCATGACATCGTAAATATTGGGTGATGTGCGTGCTAGTAATTCAGATTGTGCCTCTTTGAAGGGACTTAAAAGAAAATAGATAAACGACACGACTAAACTGATCAATGTGGCGATCAGTAGATTTTTTAACGATTTTTTTAATAACGGAAAGTCAAAAGTCCCTAAGGCAAATCCAGCTCCTACTATTGGCCCCATTAACGGAGATATCAGCATGGCTCCTATAATGACGGCAGTAGAATTTACGTTCAATCCAACAGACGCCACTACAATCGCGCAGGCTAGAATCCAGGCATTAGCTCCGCGAAAAGAAATATTGCTGACAACATTTTCCAGAACAGCTTCCTTTTTTTCTTCACCTTGGTGTAGATCAAAAAATCGTAATATTTTATTCATAAATTTATTGTTGTACTAAAAAATATAAATATAGGGCCTAAACTATTCTTAACGTGCTAAAACTATGCCGCCTTTGGTAATTTGTTGTGCGTAGGCGGTAAAATAAAGTAGCGATGCCGGACACATCCAACTTTGATCGGATTGCTCGTGATCATAAATAGCGTTCCCTACAGGTATAAAATGGCAAGAAGATTTTGTCGACTGCTCATAAAATATTATCTTTTAGTAATTTTAGAACTAAGAAACAAGAAATAGAAATGTCGTTAATAGATTTATCAAGACGCGTAGCGTTGGGAATAGATATCGGAGGGACCAATACGAAATTTGGCGTGGTCAATCATCGCGGTGAAGTACTTGAAAAGGGAAGCATAAAAACAGATGATTATGAGACAGTAGAGGAGTTTATCGATGCGTTGTATGAAAAAGCATCTCCTTTAATTGAAAATTTTGGAGGTAAAGATAGCTTTGATGGAATTGGCGTTGGTGCTCCGGATGCGAATTATTATACTGGAACCATAGACCATGCGCCAAATCTTCCTTGGAAGGGTGTCATTCGATTCAGTGATTTAATGACCGCTAAGTTTAACATTCCCTGTACCATAACCAACGATGCCAATGCTGCAGCCTATGGTGAAATGCTTTTTGGTGCAGCGCGGGGAATGAAAGATTTTATTATGATTACCCTAGGGACAGGTGTAGGCAGCGGTATCGTCGCCGGCGGAAAGCTTATCTATGGTCATGACGGATTTGCTGGAGAATTAGGCCATACCATTGTTAAACCTGGAGGAAGGAAGCATTGGAGCACAGGTTCTGAAGGAAGTTTAGAAGCTTATGCATCCGCGACAGGAATAACGATCACGGCAAAGAAAATGAGAGCTGAATTTCCTGAGTCGATGTTAAATCAGTATCCAGAAGATGCTATAAATTCCAAGACTGTTCATGAATGTGCTTTGAAAGGGGATGCGATTGCCATCGAAGTATTTAGATATACGGGACAGAAGCTGGGTGAGGCCTTGGCCAATTTTGTGATGTTTTCATCTCCTGAAGCAATTCTCCTATTTGGTGGGGTAATTAAAGCTGGTGATTTTATCTTAAAACCTGCGAAGCTGCATATGGAAAGAAATCTTTTTCCTTTGTTTAGGAATAAAGTGAAACTTGTCTTTAGTGAATTGGAAGAAGCTGATGCTGCTATTCTTGGCGCAAGTGCATTGGTTTGGGAAAAATAAAATATTAATTTGTTCTCAAGATACTAACGCCATCTATTAGGGACACCGTTTGTATCTTGAGAACAGGTTTTTTAAGTTGTTAATTTATAAGGTCTTTCTGTTAGGGTAAATCCAATACGCTGACCAGAATTAGCGAAGAAATAACCGACTATTTCATTCCTAAGGAAAGCTGCTGTTATTTTTCGTGCATCTACAGGCATAGTCTTTGCTGATGAATTCTTTTAAACTTAAAACTATTTGTATGAAAAAGACCGTTTTTCTTCTTTTGTTGTTATGCACAGCCTTATTCTCAAAAGCAGACCAACTCCAGGCCCTAACACAAAAACAAGCGGAAACCGCAGTTGCATATCTTAAGAAAGAACCCATTGTTATTTTATGGTGTAGCTGCTGCGACAATCAAGCACCGAAAAAGATTACTGTAAACGAAGTATTTTTCAAGCAATATCCTGATGGGAAATATTATTCTGTTATCGTAAAAGGTAGAGACGAAAGCGGAGTGGAAGTGGAAGAATATGTAGATTTAGCGTATGTATTTGTGAAAAAAGGGAAAAAAGCCAAAAGTCTAGGCAAGGTTTTAAAATTTGAATGTGATCCTTGTACAAAACCATTTGACTGGTCGGTTTAAATCGTGTAGCTAAGAACTAATTTCTAAAAAAAAACTCCCGAACTTATGAGCTCGGGAGTTTTTTTGTGCGGAAGAAGGGACTCGAACCCCCACGCCTCGCGGCGCCAGATCCTAAGTCTGGTGCGGCTACCAATTACGCCACTTCCGCATTAGGATTTCTTATGATGTCGCAAATATATAAACCAAAGTGATATCTTGCAAGTCGATAAGCTAGATTCCTTCTTTTAAATACGGATCATCCTGTTTATGAATGGAATATTTTTCATTAGGATACTTGTCTCTTTGATCACATGATCTGCAGACGGCCTGTTTACCCGATTTTTCGATGAAATGCTTGCTGTCCTAATCAAGTTTTGTTAAGGCCTTTGAATTTCGCAACAAAAATACATATTGAAAAAAATCAGTTGTATGAGTTTTCTCAGCGGGTATGATATTCTCGCCAAAAAGCCGTGATTTTACAGTTATTAAATTTTGAGAAGTAGCATAGGGTGAATGTGCTGCATTGAGTTTAAACAATGATATACTATTTGGTCGACTTAATTCTTTTAGATCCTGAATGCCTTTCACGAGCATAAGTGGGCCATCTGCATTTACCCAATCTACTTTTTCATCTGCAGGGGTTGGAAATTGAGGATTCTTTGGGAGATACATTTCACTAGCAATGGTATAACTAACAAAGCTAGAGACCTTATATCCTTTATTTTTCAGGCGTGTAGCAAAAGGATCGTTGGTTGCATCCTTTCCTTTTTGTAAAACATGAAAGAAACCAAATAATCCATATAATTTTTGACCATCGATATGGTGATTTTTAATATAATTTTCCAAATTTAATAGCATAGCTGAATCCCTGGACACGTCAGATTTATCCGCTGTAAAGCTTTTGTCTATGCCAATAACAGTGATTTTTGCCGAATCGGGAAGGTTGCGGTTATAATCATAAATTTCACCCCATTTTTGATATAGCTCTAAACTAGACTGTTGCGGAATCCGTTTGCGAATGGAGCTAACCACATCTTTGAGTAGGGCGTTATCTTTTAGGGGCTTGGATAAAAAGCTGTTTAGTTTATTGGCATTTGTACTATCCATCTCAGCAATGTAATATTTAACACCGAGTTTTTTGTTCAAATAGAATAGCAGCTCTTTGTCCAACTTTTGATTGTCTGCGTAGCCATGAATTTCCCCAAGTAAAAAAATATCCGAGTTATAGAAGCTATTGTCGAATAGAGAATCTACAATACGATCCTTAATCTCCGTTTTATGGAGCTTGAGATACGCTATATTTTCCGCAGTGGTATTTCCTATAAATATCCGATTGGAAATGAAAAAATAGAGGAATAATAACCCAGTAATGGCCAGTATAGAAAAAAATGTGATCTTAATAAATTTAAAAAACTTTTTCATAAATGAGGTTTTGGCAAAGGTATTATTTTTCAAGGAATGAACCAATAAGTATCCATGCATATAATTAAAATATATGTATTGGTATTTTTAAGAATTGAGTCATTCTTCAATAGAATTGGGTCATTCTTCAATGACTATTGCCATAGTACGATTACTGGCGAACCGCTGCGGGCTTATTTTACAGTTTTTTGTACGATAACAGAGATTTTGTAGTTACCCCGTAGCGTTTGTGTCCCTTGTTCCTTGTTCGGATAAGGGGCGATATCTTGTAATGAAATGGTATATCCGTTGGTATTGGCAGTTCTTTGATAGCCTCTATCCTGTAAATCTATTGTAGCGAGCTTTATGATCGTGGGTTTGGTTGCTTTTTCTGCGATCTCAATTTCTGCTACTGCAACTCCAGACCAGATACAGTTGACGCCTTCAGGGCAACGGCTATCTTCTGAAATACCATTAAATTTGATCTTGATCGGATATTCTCGCAATGATTTTATTTGTCCCTCAGCTAAGGATACACTTTCTGTCTCTTTTCTATTTGCAATACTTTCCTTTTGCGTTGCACAACTTGCTAGTGAGCAAATTCCTAGTCCAATAATAATCGTTATATAATTCATCATCTTTGCCGAAATAAAACTAGTGTATATGTTATCCGGTTATTACTACCAAAATTAAGCCATATTTAAGAGGTCTCGCTAGTATTAATCGCCGTTTATGTCACTGTTTGTCACTCTTAATAGTGCTAAAATCCTATTTGGATCATTGCTGTGGCTTTTGAGTGATTATTGCTGTGATCCATTTTCATAATGATATGATTTTTGAGGTTCGTCACAGCTCGTAAAGAATAAGCTGGTCTTAGCTAGTTTTGATTTATCGAATCTTTCATCTTGCAGAAAGGACAGACCCTGCCGGATGTACTTATTTAAATACCGATCGTCTTGCTCAGGATTTCCTGCAAAAAAAGCTTCATTGTCTGATGCAAACTTGCTGATATATCTTTTGGTGACAGGATCTAAAATGTACTGTTCGAGGTCAGGGTAAAATGTTGTGTAATGTGCATTGCTAAATATTTCTGTGGGGTCGATATAGTTTGACTGATCATAATCCTTCTTCATGGTCAATATTTCGTTCCAATGCTCTTGATTTGAACCGTCTTGATTTTCTCTTAAAAAACCTCTTTCTCCACCATAATTGGAGAGCCTGATAGCTAATTTATTACCTTCAGCCAAATATAGGTAAGCGCTGAAATTTTGACGTGCACGTTGGGGCTTGTTATAAGCAGCTATAAAATCATTGAATTTTGCTTCATTGGTATACTGAAAGACTTGATAAGTGCTATCATCTTCCATATACTGACTTTGTACAATGAATTTAAGCGATTGAACCGGTTTGGATTCCTGATGAACAAAAGGAGGGCTGAAACAGTTTGCTTTGTCATTGAAAACCCGATTTGTACTGTCATTATCAAATTGTACATAGGTTTTTCCGCTTTCAAAACCTGCCAGATTGAAACGAGTACTGTCTTTGAAGTTAGCATTGTGACGCCCATACAGTTGAAATAAAGGGGCTTCATCCGGATAGAAAAGCAGGTAATCTTTTTCAAAAACATAGGACCCGAAAACAGATGTAGCATAACCATATAACAGAAATTTGCCATCTTCAAAAAGACAAATTCCGCTATTACCACCATACTGTCCACTGATTGTCTTTGCCTTATCTTTTCCGCTTGGAAAATAGTGCGTGACTTGCTGTGCTTTACTATTTGTTACCATAAGGATAAGACTAATTAAGCCTAGAATTTTTTTAATGAATGACGTGCTTTTACTTTCTTTCCGCATATCTTTTGTTGTTTATCAAATTTAAACCATTGCAACACTGGTTCAATGGTGGTATTTACAATCCGTGCAGGGATTTTACGATTCGCCGAAACCTGTAAGGGGCAAACTGACACATATCCTTTCGCTTGGTAAATTAGTGGTTTTATCCGTCGTAATTTCAACTTACATTAATATTTTTTTCCACCTATTAGAACAAAATATACCCCCACTTACACCGCTGGTTCGAATATCTTTGATTCTCGTCTGATGAACACTTCGCCTGCTTTGAATGTTCATGGAAATTTATGATGATTTTATAGCCAATAAGATAAATAGATGTCAACACTAACCCGTATAAATGCATATATGCATCTCAAAAAACATATTCGAATGAATGTAATTGCAGATCTTGATATGAGTATTTTCTATTTTAAGAAAAGACCTTTCATCGTGATGGATTTGTCAAATGAAAAGATATATTTCAATGATAGTGGATTAGAATGGTTACGTTCAGAAAAACAACTAGAACAGCCTGTTCAATGGACTCGGAGTAAATATCTTCCCTCCAAAAATTGGGTGGGACTAGCTTTTAATAACGAAAGAGATGATTTGATTATCCAGTTAATTGATGAATTTTATCTGGCGACATGTGATATGCTGTTGATAAATCCAATTTCTAAGGGGAATTCTTCTTGTAAATTAAGCTATTAGATAAATTTTAGTAAATCTAACTGTGGATACCAGATTAGCGGAAAATGAAAACTACAAGCTGATTATCTGGCCTAATTAAGTTAAATTGATCCGTTCTAGTGGGACTACTAGTGGAATTAAGTAACCAAAAACAGGAATTGAGTAATGTAAAATACTAATAACAAATGCCATCCGCATATATGCTATGGTATAGTAGGTATTTTAACCTGTTTTATAGGTACTTTAACTTATTTTATTTTAGTTGCTTTTTTTTCTGATTTTTAATATCCATCTTTAGATCATTATAAGCGTGAAATTTGAGTCCATTACATAACCTTTCTGAAGAAACATTGATTCTTTTGTTGAAAAAGAAGAATCAGCAGGCTTTTAGTTATCTTTACGATCACTATGCCAATGCGCTCTTTGGTGTGGTTTGTCGTATAGTGGCCTCAACTGAGCATGCGGAAGAAGTCATACAAGACGTATTTGTCAAAATCTGGCGACACATCGATGTTTTCGATGCTGAAAAAGGCCGTCTTTATACCTGGATGATCAACATTGCCCGTAATACAGCCCTCGATCATCGAAAATCAAAAGCGATCGTAAACGAACAGAAAAACCAACCGCTTTCAAATATCGTAAATAGAGAGGAAGAACAAGATCAAAGTCAGGGCGAACTACATACGAAAGCAGATTTTATTGGATTCAGAAATATTTTAGATAAATTGAAGCCTGAATGGCGTATCTTGATTGAGATGGCCTACTATGAAGGATATACACAACAAGAAATAGCTGAACAACTTGATGTCCCGCTGGGAACGGTAAAAACTCGTACCAGAGCGGCATTTATACAGTTACAACAATTACTAAAGGAGTATCGTTAATTTTGGATATTAGAGCATACATATCGTCGGGGATTATTGAATCGTACGTTTTGGGGCTGGCTTCTGAAGAGGAAGTGAGCATCTTGAATTGTATTCGAAAAAATAATGTCGAAGTGGAACAAGCCATCATCGAAGCAGAAATTGCACTCGAAGAGTTGGCTGATAGCCAAGCGATGGAGATGCCTATGCAGTTCAAACAAGATATATGGAATAAACTCATAGCGGAAAATCTAGTGCCAAGCGAAGATCAGGAAGTCAACGAAGTACTTGCCCCCGCCTCGACAGTCCATAACGAAGTAATTGCTATCGATGCCGACAAGAAAACGCTCGGTGCTCGATCTTACACATGGACGGTTGCCGCGAGTCTATTGTTAGCGGTTAGTATTGGTGCCAATATTTTCTTATATCAACGTAAACAGGATACAGCAAATAAGTTAAATCAGACAACGTCCTTACTTGATGCTGAACAAGAAAAACTCGCAACCTTACAGGATAAATGGACCCTCGTTCAAAATCCAACGATAAAAACGATCCCTCTTAAGGGAGTTGAGCATACACCCGACTACCGTGCCTTGGTATTTTGGGATCAGGCATCAAAGGCAGTTTATCTAAGCATTGAGCACATGCCAGTTGCACCTAAAGGAAAGCAATATCAGCTGTGGGCAATGGTTGACGGTAAACCTGTTAATGCAGGTGTTGTTCCATTGGACTCAAAAGGAGACACTGCAAGTAAGATGCTCGATATTCCCCAGGCCCAGGCTTTTGCCATTACGCTGGAAGATGAAGGCGGGAAAGATGCGCCAACGCTCAGTGCATTATGTGTGATGGGGAGTATATAAAAAAAATGCCCTGATGGGATAAACCGATCAGGACATGCTAAAAACAGGTAAACTACGTCTTTTGTTAGGATTTTATAAATAAACCTGCAATATTAAGTACAGCTTCTGCAGTTAGAGGTTCGTCGAATGACTGGGTTGCCGCATTGGTCGAAATTTTCCCCGAGGCGCCTGGCAAAGTCGTAATATCCACTCCCGCTTGTGTCACATTATTTTCGCCTGCATATACCGGATCGACAACTGCTCCTATACCACTGTCATTGCTTCCTGTAATCCAAGGTTTTTGATTGGCGGCTCCACCTCCGCGGGCACGGCGCATTTGACGGATATGGGAGGCATGTCTTGCCTCAACCGAATGGATCTGCAGCGCGGCAGTCAGTACAACGCGATTGCCAAGTAAAATTCCCGCCTGGCCTTTATAAGCTCTTACACCAGTGTCTTCAAATGCTTGTGCGACAGCTAGAAATGTATCATAGTCACTGAAAACATTGCCAAAAGTGCCACCAGCAGTAAAATCAAAGGTTGGTTTTGAAACAGCTTTACTGCCCAATACCTGTTTAAGAAAATTCACATGTGCAACTTCATGGTCACGAATGGTGGTTATCGCACCAAGTGGTTTACCTGTGGGGATAAGACCTGCCTTGGCAACACCCATTGTGTAATATTCTGCTTCGAGATATTCCAATGTCAAGGCATAGTTGAGTACACCATTTACATCTGTGGGCGCGGTGGCACCGTATGCTTTTTTAAAGAGTTCACCTATCATAAAGGGCAGGGCAGCCAAGGTTACTTTTTTACTCATTGAAGCCAAACTTTTGATTGCTTCACGGCGAGGGCTGATGCGATCGCTGAATTCAGGATCTACAGCATTTATTTGTTCAAAAACGTTTAAGAGATTCATGATAATCAGATTTTTGGTGAATTAATAGGTTGGTAGATCACTAACATCAATCTTGGACTTAATAAATGGTGCAGCGGCACTAAGCACCACGCTTGGACTCTTTGCGAGATCAAGACCATTTGAATCCACTACTTCTTGATTGGCAAAACTGCCGTTGTCGATCATATCCCTGACCCAAGCGGCATGTCGTGCTTCAACGGAAACAATCTTACCTGCCAATAGTAAATAATTGACATCTTTGATTAGCCAACCAGCACCATTGTAGGCCGAAACACCAAGGTCTTCAAATGTTTTTGCTGTTGCCAGTACTGTTTCACGGCTACTGAAATTGACGCCAGCTAGGTTAAATTCGAGACTTGAAATGGCTTTTGCACCCAAGGCCACTTTGAAGAACTCACGGTGAGCAATTTCATGATCACGGATATCGGTGAAAAAAGATTTTTCCATATCCGTCATACCGCTATAGGGATTATTGACTAACTGGATGTAGAATGCAGCTTCAAGTTGTTCAAGTGCATAGGCATAATTTAGGATAGCAATGTCGCCGCTGCCAAAATACATGCCCTTGCCGCCATTATCCATGCCATCATCGCGGTCTTTTTTACAGCTCGATATACCGAGTATGGCTAATGTCGCTGCGCTGGCTCCTGCATATTTTAAAAAGTCTCTTCGTCTGAGATCTCTTTTGTCCATGTCACTATTGGAGTTCAATAGTGTTTCGTTGTGGGAGGTTATCTTTTCCATAACAAAAGTCTTTTAGTTTATAATTTTTTCTCTGTACTTATACCCATTTACGACTTTTTGGAAGGCTTGGATTTCACAAGTTCATTTTTTTTTTAAATATATTTCCTCACATTGAAAAATCAAGCAAAAAGAAACGCTCTAGCTCATTGTTTATGCACTTTTAGTTTTATAGTTTATTTTTTTATTTAAAACTATTTTAGTGTAGCGGTGTTCATGTTTATATTTTATTATGCTATTACCGCTGGTTTTCTACTTTTTACTGTAGACTCAGGAAAGTCAATACTAAATCCAGATTAGTTGGGCATTGGAATGATTAAATCAATCGTTAGAAGATTAGTGAAATATTATTTATACGCTAGAGCAAGCTAGACATTAGGACCTATAAAGATTTCGAAGATAAAACTAATAACGAATACAGGCTTTTGTATGAATGCTAAATTGTTGCCTACAAATGAATCGGATCGAATACGCGTGTTGCATGAGTACGAAATTTTAAATACTGCAACAGAGGAAGAATTCGATCGCATTACAAAAATTGCATCGCTTGTATGCGGTACACCTATTTCATTGATCTCATTGGTGGATAAAGACAGGCAGTGGTTTAAGTCGCGCGTTGGTTTGGAGACTGAAGAAACCAGACGGGATGTATCTTTCTGCCAATATACCTTGGAAGAAGATCAACTGATGGAAGTTGAAGATGCTGAAAAAGACGAACGTTTCAAATCAAATGAGCTTGTTACCCGAGAACCAAATATCCGTTATTATGCTGGTTTACCATTAATCGATCCCAATGGCTATGCCTTAGGTGCGCTATGCGTTATCGATCGTGTTCCAAGGCAGCTCGACCAGCATCAAAAAGAAATTCTAACCCTTCTCCGGGATGAAGTTGTTACGCTTATTGTCAACAGAAAGGAGAAAGAAAAGTACAGGGAAAGTGAACAAAAGCTGAAAGCATTTTTCGATAATTCTCAGGGGCTTATGTGTACCCATGATCTGAAAGGGAATTTCATCACCGTCAATGATGCTGGAGCCAGGATCTTAGGCTATACGAGAGATGAGATTCAGACTTTATCTCTTTTTGATATTGTTCCATCGGAGGGGCACAAGAATTTACAGGACTACCTGGACGCGATTGTTCGGCATGGAACAATCAAAGGAGAAATGCGTACCATGACTCGTTCGGGTGACATGCGTATCTGGATGTTTAACAATATTCTGCAGACCAGTGAGAACAAAATACCTTATGTGATTGGTAATGCAGTAGATATTACAGAACAACATTTTCTAGAAAAGAAGCTTAAGCATGCACAGGCGACATTGATGCGGACTGGAAGGGTAGCTAGAATTGGGGGCTGGGAATATACGCCTGCTGATGGGAAGATTGTTTGGTCCGAAATTACGAGAGAAATTCATGAGGTACCCGAAGACTATGAACCAGAGCTGACAACTGCGTTACAGTTCTATAAAGCGGGAGCAAGTAGAAATAAAATATGGACTGCAATTGAACACGCACTCGCTACGGGAGAAGCTTGGGACTTGGAACTAGAGATTGTCACCTTCGCTGGTCATGAACTGTGGATACGTGCGTTGGGAAATGCTGATTTTGAAAATGGTCATTGTGTACGTTTATACGGTACCTTTCAGGATATTGATAAGCGTAAACGTATCGAAGCAGAGTCTTCAAATTCAAAAAAACTACTTGCAGAAGTGTTGGATGCAACTTCTGCTGTCGGTATTATTGCGACCGACAACGCAGGTGTAATTACATTGTTTAATACAGGGGCTGAAAACCTCTTGGGATATCGTAGTGAAGAAGTGATTGGTAAATTTGGTCTTGCACACTTTCATTTAGAAGAGGAGCTCGTGTTGAGGACGAAAGAACTGGAGGTCGAATTGGGACGTTCGGTAGATAAACTTCGTTTCTTTGTAGATATGGCAGAGCTACACGGTGCTGAGCAGAGAGAGTGGACCTATTGTCGAAAAGATGGATCTCAATTACATGTTTCCTTAGCAGTTACACTTATTAGGGATATTAATGATAATGTCATCGGTTATCTTGCGATTGCGACAGATATAAGCCGGATTATTCATCAACGCGAGGAGCTGGAAAAGGCAAAATTAGTAGCCGAGCAGGCAAGTGCAGCAAAATCACAATTTTTGGCAAATATGAGCCATGAGCTTCGTACACCGCTGAATGGAATTCTTGGCTTTACCGATCTATTGCTTGGAACAGCACTTGAAGATACGCAACGCGAATACCTTACGATCGTTGATCAATCCGCTAATTTATTGCTTGGAATCGTAAACGACATTCTGGACTTCTCTAAAATTGAAGCCGGCAAATTAGAACTGGAGATTGAACAGACCGATCTCTACGACCTGGTTATTCAGCTGACGAACTTTCTTAATCTGCAGATCAAAACCAAAAATCTAGCGTTTTATCTGAATATCGCTGCCGATGTACCGCATTATATCTGGGTTGACGCCCTACGCATCAAGCAAGTATTGATGAATTTATTGAGCAATGCCACAAAATTTACCGAGAAGGGAACCATTGAACTAAGCATTACAGTAGAATCACATGATACAGAACATGCTGTTCTGTGTTTTAGTGTCAAAGACACAGGCATAGGCATCAAAGAGGATAAATTGGAGCGGATATTTGATGCATTTACGCAAGAAGATAACTCGATGACTAAACGTTATGGCGGCACTGGTTTAGGACTGACGATATCGAATAAACTGCTTAAAATGATGGACAGTGAATTGAAGTTGGAGAGTACTTTTGGTGTAGGAAGCCGTTTCTTTTTCAACATTCATGTGCGTTCTATCTGGGAAATAAATGAGTGGGAGGGATTGAAAAAAATAAAGGATGTACTCGTTGTTGCCGAGGAAGAATCTGAACGAAATGCCTTGGCTCGGATGTTATCTTTAAAGAATATTGATAGCGTACAGGCAAAAACTGGATTTGAAGTATTACAGATGTTAAAAGGAGGACGCTGTTTTGACGCTATTTTGATCGACAATCAATTGCCTATTATCAGTGGTATCGAAACAATAAAGAATATTCGCGAAAAAAAATTTAATAACAATTTTGAGCACAACATAATTCCCATTTTTAGTGCTGAAGAGCAAGACATAGAGCTGCTTTGTCACTCTCTGGCTATAAATTGCTGGTTAATCAAACCTGTCAAGCCTGAAGACCTGTATTCTGTTTTAATAAAGAGTATTTCCGTTTAACTTTAGGCACATGGATAATTTTAATGGTATGATACAAAGGAAGTTCAAGCTTTTCATAACCTATTCAGACAGCTGCGCAGGATGTTTAGTTCAATAGATTTAATAGGGATGAGTCCGATTGAATATCGTGCTCATCGCTATTAAATTTAATAAAAAAGGGCCGATCTTATTAGTTATTACAACTTAAAATACCCTTTTTTATTGATCTATAGTTTTTGGAATCGTTTAGCAAAATCAATGGCAAAATGATTTAATTGGATCTTACCATAGATAGGCTGACCCTGAATTTCAAAATCTTGTTGTAATTTTCCTGCACGGATTGCCTGCCCCATCTCTACATAGAGTGATGCAATTTCTGTTGGAAGTCCCGCCTTTAACATACCGTCCAAAGCTTGTTCGTCGGTAAATTCAATCCATGGCAGGTTTGGATTACCAATAGCAGCTCCCAATGTGTGGGCAATTTCTGCTCCTGAAACATAATCGCTAACAATATAACGCACGTGATGTCCAACTTCTGAATTTTGGAGCGCATCGGCTGCGGCAGTAGCAATATCTAAGGGATCAACCAATGGAATTTTTATCTCTGCGGGGAAGTTTGATCCTTCAATACCTGCGTTTTTGATTAATGGAATATCGTTATAAAAATTCGTGTAGAAATATCCGGCACGCAAAAAGGTAATATGAACATCGCGTAGTGTTTTGTATATCTCTTCAATTTGGTGCAGACCGCGAATTGGTCCTGTTCCAGCATCAAAATCAGCTCCAACGCTGCTTAACAAAATTATAATAAGAGCGATTGATTATCCCTTAGATTTTAGGTAGGGGATACGATATTGTTCGTCAAATCTTTTCTTGTCATCACGATAACTACTGACTGCGCCGAGTTTATGCATCATTTTGATATAACACCAAGCGAGATCAATCTGATAAGGTTTAAAACCACTTCGTGCACTCTTAGGATATAAATGATGGTTGTTGTGCCATTCACCCGCTACAATTCCGGGCCATAACTGATTTATCGATTTGTCTTTCTCATTGAAATCAATACCTTCACGTTGCTTGTCTTCACCTTTTGCATGGCCTTCATAGTTGAATGTCCGTACACCGATTGCCCAGAAACCGGCCGCACCAAAGAGTGTACAGGCAAGTGCGTGGCCACCGATCAAATAGAAAATGGCATACCAAAAAGCCCAGTTTAGTATCCAGGATCCGATAGCATGAGAAGGATTTACGTACGACCCCCATTTTCGATATTGTGCATAACTATTGGCGGTTACACCAGTGTGTCGCATCAGTAATTTGACACGGTTATATGAATTTTCCGTAAGGTCCTTAGCAATAGGCTGATGATTTACATCGGCTAAAAAACAGTATAGAAAGCCAGCTTGTGCATTATAAGGGTCACCAGGGGTGTCAGATTTTGCGTGATGAACATGATGTGAAATCACATATATTTCTTCTGGAATTACATTAATAGTCAGATTCTGTGTGAAAAAACGCCAGAATCCGTTCCGGAATTTAAATGCGCCGTGTGTTGCAAATCGATGGTGCCATATCGTACCATGAGTCCCCATAACGATCATACTGTAGACAAATGCTGCCAAGACAGTCCACCAACTGAAGTGATACACCAAAAAGATGATAAAAAAGGGGATGAGGCAAGCTACTTTTAGCCAGCTAAAAAAGGGTAACCAATTTCTTTTATCTTTAAAAATATTGAGGCGTTTGAAGAATTCGCTGAAAATTTCTTTTTTGCTTGGCTTTACGAGGTTTCCATCGTTGTCTTTCCATCCGTAGGTAGGAACTTGCAGAACATGGTCTAAAAAGGGCATTTGTGGTTGATGTAAATTATAATATTTGCTAAAGCTACCATTTAACATCGTTAAAAAGTGTTAATACGAAAAGTTTAACATATCCTTAAGATGTATCAGGCTATTTGGAAAAATAAAATACTGTAAGGAAAGCGAATCCCATACGCGGTAAGTTTAATCTTATATAGTTTTCGATATTCACTCATACAATCGACGTTTTTTCCTCGGAACTTAATCGCTATTTATTCGCTTCCAACCGAAGAAGCACCGAAGAAGTTCCGAACAAGCACCGAACAAGCACCGAGTAATCTCCGAAGATGATAGCTATTCATTAGCTCCACAATTTCCATTGTCCTGGTTGGTATTGAGTTCTAAATTTCTTCTAAATTGTTTTTGAATTTTATGGAATCATTAATAAAAAGAACATGAAAAGATTAATTTTTATTTTGGCCCTGATGGTAAGCGTATCATTGGCCAAAGCTCAAGAAGTCTCAGAAAAGAAAGTTCCATCAGTAATTAGGCTGGCGTTTCAACAGAAATACCCTAATGTAAAGTCGGTTAAATGGGAAAAAGAAAAGGGAAATTATGAAGCTGGATTTAAGGATGGGAAAATTAATTATTCCGTCCTTATAAATGCCGCAGGAGATATTATTGAAACCGAGGTTGGAATTCCTGCCGGAGAGCTTCCTGCAGACGCTAAAGCTTATGTAATCAAAAACTATCCACATAAAAATATCAAAGAAGCAGCTAAAATTACTGATGCTAGAAATAATGTTAGCTATGAGGCTGAAGTCGATGGTAGGGACTTAATTTTTGATGATAAGGGTAAATTTCTAAAGGAGGTTAGGGATTAGATTATGGTTCAATTACGGTTATTTTTTATTTTTATTTTAGTCATATTTTCTTCGGTTGTTTCTGCACAGGTATCGTCTGTTAGCCTTTCAGGTATTATAAAAAATAAGACGGATAAATTGGCTATTCAATACGTTAATGTTGTGGTCAAATCTGATAAAGACGACGCTTTTATCGCCGGAACGATGACAAACGATGAAGGCCGGTTTACCATTTCCAAAATTAAGCCAGGAAATTACCAATTAAACATTTCATTTACAGGGTTTGAGGATAAGAAGCAATCCCTATTTGTTGGTAGTCTTTCGGAGTTTTTGGATATCCCAACGATCGAGTTGGAGGAGCGTTCCATCGCATTAGAAGGGGTTACCGTGACTGCTCAGGCAGGTCATGTAAGTAATAAACTGGATAAGAAAATCTATTCCGTTGCCGATAATATAAGTCAGACCGGCGGTTCTGTTTTGCAGACGATGCAAAATTTGCCCGGAATTACGGTTCAGGATGGCAAAGTTCAACTGAGAGGCAATGACAAAGTCACCGTGCTTATCGATGGAAAACAAACCGCCTTGACAGGTTTTGGTAGCCAATCTGGGTTGGATAATCTTCCGTCATCAGCGATAGATAAAATAGAGATCATCAATAATCCTTCTTCGAAGTATGATGCCAACGGAAATGCAGGTATTATTAATATCATTATGAAGAAAAGTAATCAAAATGGATTTAATGGTAAAGTAGGTTTCAGTTCCGGATTGGGTTCATTATGGATACGGAAGGAAAATCTACCAACCATAAGACCACAATATACTTTAACACCTAAAATCAATCCCAGTGTATCATTAAATTACAGAAAAGATAAGGTCAACATTTTCATACAGGCCGATAATCTCTATACACAGACACTGAACAAGAATGAATTTGTAACTCGTAAATATGAAGATGGTACAATAATTAACTCACAGCTGAAACGAAATCGGAATACGAATTTTCTAACGACGAAAGCGGGGATAGATTGGCATATTGACGAGCAGAATAATCTGACTATTTCGGGGATGTATGGTAGTGAGAAGATTATTGACCGGGGCGATCAACCTTTTTTCAATGCTGATATTTCAACACGCTTGCGTCTTTGGCAATTTTTGGAAGATGAATTGAAGACAACAGCCATGGCGACCACTTCTTATCAGCACAAATTTAAAGATGCCGGGCATTTGCTCAATGTTGGTTTTAATTATACATTTCATCGAGAAGACGAAAAGTACTTCTATGACAATTATCTACCTTCTTCGAAAGGAACAGACTCTTTTAAGCTGCTATCTGACGAACAGGTTTATGATGTTAATGTAGATTATATCAAACCGCTGAAATATGGACGTATTGAAACCGGAATAAAGGTGAGAAACCGGAATATTCCAACTAATATGGAGTTTAAACCGGGCGCCAACTCTGTTCTTGATATGGATGCTGGCGGCTGGGCAAATTACAAGGAATTAATACAAGCAGTGTATGGGAATTATGTTTTCGAAAATGAAAAATGGGAGGCTGAATTAGGCTTGCGTCTAGAATATGTGAAAATTCAATATGATGTAAATCCAAATCATAACACCTATAAAAGCGATGGGTACAATTATACGCAACCCTTTCCCAATATGAGATTGGCCTACAAACTTAACGACAATAACAAGCTTTCGGCTTTTTATAATCGGCGAGTGGACCGACCTAATGAAGTTGACATTCGTATTTTTCCAAAGTATGATGATGCTGAAATTATCAAGGTTGGAAATCCAGGCTTGCGTCCTCAGTTCACCAATTCTGTCGAATTGGGATATAAGAACACCTGGAGCAAGGGTTACTTTTACGCCGCAATGTATCACCGTTTCGCTGATGGAACTTTTACACGGATATCGAGTACTCTTCCGGACAGTAAATTAATTTATGCTGTATTCCAAAATGCAGGAAAGAGCTTCAATACGGGGATTGAAACAATCTTGAATCAAAAAGTATCTTCAATTTACTCCTTTAATATTAATGGTAATCTCTATCGAAACCAAATCAATGCCTTTACAGTAGAAAATCTTTATCCCGAACTCAATACTTTTTCAGCAGATCGGCAGACTGCACTTTCAGGGAACTTGAAGTTTAACAATATGTTTCGTTTTGCAAGAGGATGGGACGGGCAGATTACAGCAATCTATTTGGCACCGGATATTATACCGCAGGGAAAAATCCAATCGAGGTTTTCAATAGATGCAGGACTAAAAAAATCCGTTCAAAAAGGAAAAGGCGAGCTTTTCTTTAATGCAACGGATTTATTAAATACGATGGTTATTAAGCGAAAAATAGATGGTATTGGTTTTAATTATACAAGCCACGATTATTACGAAACGCAGGTGCTGAGACTAGGATATAATTATAAATTTTAAAGAGCGTAACGTTCTGAAGGAAAAACACAAACACGGGTGCGAAAGTTGCCGCGAGATGGATGATAGGAGAACCAAGCAGCTCAGTCCTAATTGAAATTGGACTGAGCTGTTGAGGCAAGGTATATACTGCGCTATGAAGTGATTTTATTTTATCGTTCCCTAATAAATTTCATCTCAAATCCATTCTCTTTTCTCACCACCTGTTGTAAATCGGGCGTAAATTGCAATTCTATACCGAGGCCCATTTTAAACAAGTTATTTCCGAGATAATCGAGTGCTACATTTTCTTGATTAGGGGCCTCTAAAATTAACATACCATCCTTTTCTACAAAGGTTAACTTAGATGTGGGAGCTGTCTCATCCGCATAGGTACCCAAATAGCTATCGATATGTTCGATGGAATGTTTTCTTTCCTGATATGGTTCTATAGCGGTAATATTTTCCATATTTTCCAAACGGGCCATTAATCCCCAGCCATAAAAATCATTGGATACTCCTACGAGTAATTGGTTTTCACCTTTTTTAAGCTTTAATCGAGCATTTCCATTCTGTACAGATATTCTTCCGTCAGGATATTTTTTCATATTCTGACGGAAGATATTTTTGTCAGTGTAGGTGATCTGATTATTTAGATAAAGCCATATTTCATCCGAGAATCCGAGCTGGAGATTGACGAACGTAGGCTCCTTCACGGTAATAACGGCTTTTAGCCAAACTATCCTGCGTTTTTCTGCAGCACCAAAGCGTCTTGTCAGGTTTATCAATCCATATCGCTCAGCGGCTATTTTTTCTGTAAAGGCTTCGTCTTTAGGTAGGTCACGAAAAGTAGTTGGCTCCCTTCCTTCCTCCAAAGTCGTGGACTGGGTTATAGACCAATTTCGGATATAATTTGCTTCATGGCGGGTCAGGTCTACACCTTCAACCTGTGGTAATTCTTCCGTTTCGTTGGGTTTGATCTCGATATTGCTGATGTAGGAGTCGCCGTCAAATGCAATGTATCCGCTATGTTCGCGCCCCTCAAGTTTTGGCACCGTCAATCTGAGGCTATTGTTGACAAAAACCTGCATTTGCATTCCGGAAATGACGAGTTTAATATGGTTCCATTCATCTGCTTTGGCCGCTGCAGCAGCCTGATATTGGGGATACATGTCCCACATGTTGACACCGTGTAAGATAGGACAGTACTGAATACCTTCATTGGCAAAAGGGTCGGTCATTTTAGGCACTCGCAGATAGACAATCTCTTGTTCTCTTTCATCTTTTCGATGGAAATAAATGGCGCTGGCAAATTCTGTTTTCGCAGGTATCACATCATACTGGATGGTTCCATCTTTGAAAATTAAGTCTCTAATCATTACCGGACCAGATGCTGGAGCGATTTTTATTGCTCTACGGCCCTTAAAATTTAGAAAATCCACTTTTCCGTTCTGAAAGACCCATTTTTCTGCGCTTAGTGTAATATTTGTGCCTGCTGATGTCTTAATTTTCTTTTCTTGAGCGTCACTTTGGAATAAAGCGACCAATATTAAGACTAGTATCAAGAATGTTTTTTTCATGTTAATAAAGTTTTTGATAAATTTAGCGTGTAGGCATTATTTTAACGCGTTCAACCTTGCATCAAGTTTATTCAAGTTTGTTCAAGATGATTGTTTGTTTTTAAAATTCTGATATGTAGTAAATTATGATTAAGTCGAGTCATCCTGAATTATTTCAGCATCTTAAGAATTCCATTGAAAATAAACTTGAATGGGGTGAAACTTCCAATTGGAGTACCGCCGATTTCGAAAAACTTTCGGAAAAGATTCAGGAAAAAACGGGGGTTATACTTAGCATTTCTACATTGAAGCGGATTTTTGGTAGGATTGATTACCAAAGTAAACCTGCCCTGACGACATTAAATACATTGGCACAGTATCTTGGTTATGAAGACTGGCGAGCTTTCCGCAATGCTTATGTACAGAAAGAGATAACGCAGAATCAGCTATATAGTAAATCCGCTGTTGAGCCACAAGTGAGCGTACGAAAAAAGTATGGTTCTATATTGATTATAGCTATTTCATCTGTCATTGTCCTTGTCGTGGTCCTACTATTTGGTAATAGCTTTGTCCAAAAAAAGAAGCATTTTAATGGTAACGCTTTCCACTTTTCGTCCAAGACAATGCTGACACAGGGGTTACCCAATTCAGTTGTATTTGATTATGATGCTTCGGCAGCAAATGAAGACGATTCGGTATTCATTGCACAAAGCTGGGACACTAGCCGCAAGACGCAGGTGGATAGAAACGACAAACATCACTCCGCTATTTATTACTATCCAGGTTACTTCAGGGCCAAGCTGATTATTGGGGACAAAATTGTTCGAGAACATGATATACAGATTAAAACAGATGGCTGGTTAGGATTGGTAGAAGCAGCGTGGGGAAAAGAACCGTTATATTTCAAAAAAACTGAAATCACATTGCCACATGAAATTGCCGTTACGCAGGAGCTGCTGAAAAGTTATAAGGTCGATCTCCTCCCTGAAGCTCCACCGGTTAGATTTTACAATCAAAAGAATATGACAGGAGTTATGACCAATAATTTTAGTTTTGAAACGGACATAAAAACAGGGATAGTCAATAGTGGCAATATTTGCCAACGTGTGGAAGTACTCTTACAGTCTAAAAACGATATATTTATTATACCTTTAGTAAACACAGCCTGTATCGGTGACATAGCCCTTACAGCTGGTGGTTTTTATACGGATAGTAAACAAGATGACCTCAGTGGATTTGGCTGTGATCTTTCCGAATGGACTAAGCTTAAAATAGTCTGTAAAAACCAGCAGATTAGATTTTGGATTAATGATAAACCTGTATATGCAACTACGATTAAAAATGCACCAACTGAAATAGTCGGTCTTCAATATCGTTTTAAGGGGGCAGGTTTTATTAGAAATACTCGTTTAAGTGGATCGGAGATGAAGGAAATTATTTTTTGATAAGGAAACTAATACGCATATGATGATAGTAAAAAAAATACTTCTTTTTTTATTTTTCTTACCTCTCGCTTGCCTGGCTCAGCAAAAAAAAGGAAAGCTTTTCGAAATTCAATTTGATCTTTCAGGATTTTCTAATGGTTCAAAGTTTGAACTGAGCAGTTTTCAGAATGACAGTCAGTCTTATTCAGGTGTACTTACGGATGGAAAATGTACGATAAAAGGAACTTTGCTGGAACCAACCTTATATATACTAACTGCAAAGCCCAATTTGAGAACCGTGATTTGGATAGAGCCTGCACGGATGAAGATTTTGGGCGATAGCCTGAATTTTTCAAATATCGAAGTGCTGAATTCTAGATCACAAGCTGAGGCCATTCCGATCAATAAACAGCTGGATCCCATGTGGAAAAAAGCCGCTGCACTTGATAAGGAGATAGAAGTTGAAACTGATTCAGTCAAACAGACTGAGTTGAGAATTGCATCGGATCACTATTATTGGTCCATAAGACAATTAAGAATCGATAATATTTTTAATAAAAAACCTTCTTATCCGCTTATGCAGGAACTCTATTTCCTAAGAACATCATTAACAAGAGATTCCTTACAGTTAGCTTATGGTAGATTTCCGGAGAATATAAAAAATAGTAGGACTGGACGCTTTTTAAAGGAATTTATTCAAGCAAAAGAACTTAGAAAGGGAGACTTGGCTCCATCCTTTATTGCACAAGATGTTAATAATAATGATCTAAAACTAGTTGATTTTAGAGGAAAGATTGTTGTGCTCGATTTTTGGGCTGCCTGGTGCGTTCCATGCAGACAAAGTAACAAAAAGCTACCGATGCTGTATGCTAAATATAAAAAACTAGGATTAGAGATTATATCCTTTAATCTAGATACGAATAGGGAGATCTGGAAAAAAGCTGCCGTTGAAGATAACATATCCTGGATTAATGTTGGCGATCAGCAAGCACTACACAGTAAAACGGCCATCACCTATCGGGTACAGGGGTTACCAAAAGTTTATATCATTGACCGAAATGGGATTATCCTTGAAACTGGAGGATCTGGAGTTGACCTTGAACGTGTCTTAAAAGAAAACCTAACACCTTCTCTTTAAGCCCCTGAGTAGAATAAAGTTTGCGAAATGTTGAAAGGTAATGGTTAAAAGGGATAACCACAATTGAAAAAAATCAGGATGGCACTGTAGGTAATTTGATAGGTTGTTGACTTACAGCGATATCAGTGTGGCTTTAAATAAATATAATTGCTAAATTTAAGTGTCTTTCACAAACACATACTGATATGCACCATCCATTAGAAAAACACTATGTCAACCGGGTTGGGTGGCTTCGCGCTGCTGTTTTAGGTGCCAACGATGGCTTATTATCGACGACGAGTATTGTAATTGGAGTTGCAGCGGCAAGTCCTGAACGCAATACCATTGTCTTGGCAGCATTAGCGGGCATGATTGCGGGAGCAATGTCTATGGCAGCAGGAGAATATGTTTCCGTAAGCTCACAGGAAGATACCGAAAAGGCCGATCTCCTACGTGAGAAAAAGGAACTTGAAGAAATGCCTGAAATCGAGCTACAGGAATTAGCCAACGTTTATGAAAGAAGAGGCGTCAGTCAAGAAACCGCCTTACAGGTTGCACGTGAACTAACGGCACATGATGCATTGGGCGCCCATGCACATGACGAATTGGGTATCAATGAGATTACACAAGCTAAACCTCTACAAGCTGCACTGGCATCTCTGGGCTCATTTGCGTTAGGAGCGCTACTTCCATTTATGGTTTCATTGCTTGCACCAATTAAGCAGATGGTCTATCTGCAGTATGGTTTTACGATTATTTTTTTAATGGTTCTTGGAGCGATTGCGGCCAAGACTGGAGGCTCGAGTATCGGAGTTGCAGTAGGCAGAATATGTTTCTGGGGGACAATAGCAATGGGAGTGACAGCGTTAATAGGACACTTTTTTGGTGTTACAGTTGCTTAAATTTTTGAAATAATACGCACTTCATAACTGCACCTATGAAAAGGAAAGCATTTTCAATAATTCAGGATATCGGGTTCATCCTATTTCTTGTCGTATTTCCACATGCTGTGCCATTACCTTTTTATTCCTATGCAGTCATTTGTTTTCTAGCAATTTTTCTTGTTTTAAGAAGAAAAGGCAGGACATTGAGGGATTTGGGATTAGATAAGAAAAACCTTTCTTCGCGTGCTATTCTTTTAGGAATTCTCTCTGCATTAGCCTGGGTAATATTTATGCAGATAATATATATTCCAGTTATCAAACATCTATTTAATGTTCCCGATTATACGGAGTATAATTTTATTAGGAGTAGTATAGCGAGATTGATTATGACAATTGTTGCAGCATGGATTATTGGTGGATTTTATGAGGAAGTTGTGTTTCGGGGCTATATCCAGAATATACTCGAAAAAAGATTGTTTAAAGGAATTGGACGTTGGTTGCCTATCGTGATAACCAGTATTCTTTTCGGTCTCTATCATCTGCAGCAAGATATATTTGCTGTTATAGCTGCTTGTTTGGGAGGATTGTACTGGGGTATTTTATATAAAAAATGGAATAATAATCTTTGGGTTTCAATCATTTCACATGCGCTATTCGATATGATTACCCTTATCCTAATCTATACTGGGAAATTTGGAAAACTTATATAGATTTTGTTGTTTTTTGAGACTTGTTTCATATGCTTTGTAAGCTCAGACAAGAATCTGGCGATAGAAAAACAGCCGACTAAATATGGCAAAAGTATTACCCTTATTTATTGATAGTGGACGAATATTAAGGAGATCAAAGCGATAATTATATTATGTGGGAGATTCCTTTTGCTTTTAACTATTTTGGTGTATTAAATCAATTTTTTATAATTAGTATGAAAATCAATCTATCACAGCGTACACTTATTTTTTATGGTGTCTTGGCGCCCTTTATTATTTTCGGATCAATCTATAATCTTTTGGGAATTATTTCAGGTACAAGTACGGTTATTTCTTTTGGAGCCTTTGCTCTCTTTGGATTTGTTCTTTTACCAGCCTTACTTGTTTCCACCTATCGGCAAAACCGTTGTACGCTATTCAGTGACCGGATAAGCATTGGAAAAAAAGAATATGTTTTCGATAGTTACGCAGTTTCTATTGTTGAAAAGTATCTACCGCTAAAGGATAGGCCACTTTTTTCATTATTTAGAACACAATATGCTAATTTAATTATTCGGGAAAAATCAAGTGGACAAATCGTGCTCAACAAAGATTTAGCTATTTCCTTGCAATCAATAAATAAAATGAAGGCGTTTTTATCGGTGTAGATCAATAACTAAAGTGCCGTCTTGCTGTTTTATGGAAGTTGATTGAGAAGAAATTCGAAAGTATACTGCGGAGTGTAACCAAGTAATTGCATTGCTTTATCACTTCGGTACACTCTATCTATCGATGTTGGAAAACTCCAGCTTCTCTGTCGGTATATTTCAACGGCATTTGGGATACGCTTAGCGATGATATGGGAAGGGTTAGATTTTAGTTCAATTAAATCCTCAATTTCAAAAGGCGAACCGCTAGAAACATTAAAAATCTGAAACGACGTAAAGTTGGTCTCAACACCTAGTCGAAGAGCCTCAGCTCCATCTCTTTCATCTAATCCCCGATACAAACGATGATTTAGCATAAGGTTATCGGGTTCTGGAAGAAATCGGCCAACGCGATAGACGCTGGTCATTAGCTGTTCTTTTTCGAAAAAGTCTCTACAGAGCTCTTCACAAGCCTGTTTGGTAATATCATAAATATCACGGGGTTGGGCTATAAGTTCCTCTGTAACCCACACCGCTTTTTCCGCATCAACAAGTGCATTGCCATATATGGAGGTTGTAGAGGTAAAAAGAAAACGCTTTATTCCGTTCTTTACACAGGCATTTAACAGATTTAATGTTCCTGTTATATTGGTATCTATAAAACTTTGCCGGCTATAATTCAAATCCATATGTCTACCATGCAGCGCTGCAGCATGGATAATGGCTTCATAACCACTTGTGAATTCATTAACTGACCCGGCTCGTTTTACATCTAATAATTGATCAGTGGTATCGCTTTCCAATAAATCAACTCCCGTAACATCGTGTCCAGCCCGAGGTAGATTCCGAACTGTTACACTTCCTAATTTTCCCGAAGATCCTGTTACCAATATGCGCATATATACAAAATAAAGGAAAATTTAAGACATAGGTATTTATATGCAATTTTTTTCTGCGGTATTGGTATGAGGTAATAAGGCTGCTCGAAGCAGTAAAGATAGTCATACGGTAATTGTACACAACAGAGACATTTATAAAAAAAAATGATACAAATTGTACAGCAATTGATACGGCCTGTCAATAAATACAAACGCGTATGCAGTATCTTTCATATGGATATTTATAAACTAATTATAAAGCTTTGGTTAGATGGCTAGTTATGCCTACGCTGTGTAAAGGAAAAAACTAGAAACAAGTCTTTCCTGACGGTTTCGGATAATCGAAATAAATCAACTATGAAAAGAAGAACATTTATTCAGGCGCTGAATTTTGGCATTGCCTCAGCTACGTTGTATAAAGGTTACGCAAATGAAATTTTATTTTCCTCTGATGCTGAACCAGGAAACAAGGTCCTGTCCTATCACAAGATAAAAGATATCAGATTTTTTACCGTAAAGATGAATTATCCGAGGCTTGTGGGGAAAAATGCCCGTCTCGACCTACATGGTTATGGACCTGATGTGGAAATATGTGTTATAAGGACAGATCAGGGAGCAATGGGCTGGGCCTCACTCCGTGGCTCAAGACGTGAAGCTGAAAAAATTTCGGGAGAATTGATAGGCAAGAAAATGTCAGATCTTTTTTCTCCCAAAGTCGGTACACTGCTGCAGACACATATTCCCTTTGATATGGCTCTTCATGATCTCGCAGGAGTCATTTTAAATAAACCTGTTTATGAAATACTTGGTCGAAAAGATCCGATCATAACAGATTATTATAGTGGTATGATCTATTTCGATGACTTAGAACCAGCGGATAGGCCATCAGGAATTGACCGTATTCTTGAGGAATGCCAATATGATTATGGAGTGGGGTACAGGCAATTTAAGTTAAAAATTGGAAGGGGGCATAAATGGATGCCTTTTTCCAAAGGACTTCAACGGGATATTGAGGTTACAAAAGCAGTGGCAGACGCATTTCCTGACTGCAGAATTTTAGTTGATGGAAATAACGGTTTTACATCAGACCAATTTATTCAGTATTTAAAAGGTATCCCAATGGTAAATCTCTTTTGGATAGAAGAACCTTTTCATGAAACGGTGATGGATTATCAAAAGCTTAGCGGCTTTTTAAAATCGGAAGGCATAAATACTTTGCTGGCGGATGGCGAAGCAGATCCTGATCAGAACTTGCTGAGAACCTTATTTGAAAAGAAACTGCTGGATGTTCACCTTACGGATATTGAAGGCCTTGGATTTACGAATTGGAGGAACTTAATGCCAAAGTTAATACAACTCGGAGCACAAGCATCTCCACATGCCTGGGGATCGCTTCTCAAGAGCTACTATACAGCGCATTTAGCCGGAGGGCTCGGAAATACCGTAACCATTGAAGGGGTTACAAGTACATCTGATGATGTGGATTTGTCGGGATATCTCGTCAAAGATGGGAAACTTATTCCTTCCTCATCTGCAGGGTTCGGTATTCCATTAATAAAAAAGATCTGAAAGAAGAAACATTAAAATATTTTTCAAACTTTTCAACGTTTTGCAGCGTTTAATGAAGAACAAACAAAATGACTTCTTAACCTTAAAAAATTGACTAACCTGTGAACGAAATGAGCTAAAGCATAGTCACAGCTGTAAAACGTTGTTTAAGGGCCAAGGAATGGGTTTTATAATTCTTTTAACTTAGTTGTTGATCAAAATTATTTCGAATGTCTAAAAATGCTCCACAAAAGGTAAATGACCATCTTGCTAATGAACGAACTTTCCTTGCTTGGATCCGGACAAGCCTAGGGATTATGGGATTCGGTTTTGTGGTTGTTAAGTTTTCACTATTTATTCGTCAGATTGAGCTCATTTTAAAAAAAGATGTAGTTGCAGGCTCCCAGCATGAACATTCTGGTGCTGTTGGCGTTTCCATTGTGGTCATTGGTGCATTGACGGTTATTGTCGCTTTCTTTAAATATCGTAAAACGAACAAACAAATCGAAGAAGAAAACTTTACTCAAACTTCAAATAGCATCACAATTGTGGCCGTATTAATTTTTGTCATAGGTATTATTCTGAGTTGGTATCTTATCGATGGTCTTTAAGGAGAAAGCGTTAGATCTAGTTCGCGCTGGAATGATTATCCAAGCTAACTAGATCTAAATTGTCGTGCATTGGCTATTTATAATACCGGCAAAATATATTATTGCTGTGTACACTGTACCGCGGTGATTTGATTTGTTGTGCCACGTTTTTCTAAAAACTGTCGTAGGGCGATCATCAGAAAGGCGAGAAAACCAAAAGCCATCGTAAGCCAGGGCGAAAATTCTATACCTTTCGAAACGATAATCCAGCCACCTATGGTAGTTCCCAAAGTTACCCCGAGATTGCCAAATGAAGTCGCTAGACTATTGGCAAATTCTAGCGCCTCGGGAGCGGAAGAAATCATATAGGTAGATGCGTTTAAGAAGCTAGGAGAATAAAGAAATCCCCATAAGGCAATCGTACAGACCGTAGCGAACATATTGCCATCTGAAAAATACAGTAATAAAGGAATAATAAGTGTACCCGATAAGAAGAATGCTGTGGTAAACGTAATATTTCGGTTGAGCATTTTCCCTGCCACCCAGTTTGCGATGACTCCAATAATACCAAATACAAATAGCATATAACTAACCATGGTGCTGTCCATATTCTTTGCTTTGTTTAAATATTCGGCGAAGTAACTATAGGTAGAAAACCAAGCTGATACCATAAAGAAATTCATTGCGGTACTGACCATAAAAATGGGTTTGGTTAATATTTTCATCTGACTGCCGTAGGATTTTTTTTCTTTTATGGGCAAAGGAGGAATGGCAAAATAGATTGCCAGCAGTGCTATAATACTGACAATAGCCTGTATCGTGAAAGAATATGTCCAGGAGTAGAGACTGGCAATGTAGGTGGCGAAGGGGACTGTTGTCACCATAGCAATTGCAACACCGCTAAAAACAATGCTCATAAGTTCATTTTCATTTTTCTTCCCCCCTTTTAAAATGGCGACAGACAATGCTGTCGCAATATAGACAGGTTGGAGAAAGGCAGGAAGAATTCTTACAGTAAGTAATAACCAAAAAGGAGGAGATAATGAAGAGACAATCGCCGTGACTAAGAAAATAGCGATGGCAGTTAACATGACTTTCTTGCGGTCGAATCCCGAAGCCAACAATGTCATAAATGGCCCAGTTAAGGCGATGATCAAGGCAAAAGCACTTAATAAATAACCTGCTTTGTCGATACTGATATGATAATGATCGGCTATTTGGGGCAAGATGCCAATAATGCCAAACTCGGTTGTGATTACTGCGAGAAAACCCAAAGCTCCGATGTATGCGTATTTTTTCATAAATAAAAACTTGTTGTACATGATTAATTATACGAGCAAATGTAAAGGCAAATACTTGCTTCTGGATGTAAAGCAGCTATTTGTGTGTTACTAACAAATTTGTAAGTAATGGTAAAAGAAAAGTTGTTCCTGAATAATTGATCTCCGCCTGACATTGATAAGTTGTGTGTTGTCAAAAGTTCCTTTATATTCACTTTAGATTTATTTTAAGGTTGAATACAGATAAGGAATACGAAATAAAAAAACTAATGGAACAGCATATATTAATTGTGGGCCTGGGGGGAGTGGGCGGATATTTTGGCGGTATGTTAGCGCGCAAGTATGAAAACACTGATATTCATGTCAATTTTTTGGCGCGAGGTAACCATCTTGAGGAGATTAACCAACATGGTTTAAAGCTGTTATTAGAAAAGGGAAGTTTTACAGCGAAGCCCTATAAGGCTTCCAGTGAGGCTGAAAACTTCACAAAAATGGATTACATTTTTCTTTGTACTAAATCTTATGATCTAGAAGATACTATGGCCTTATTAGGACCGTGTGTGAGCGCAGATACAGTATTCATACCCTTACAGAATGGAGTGGACAGCAAAGAACGTATCAACAGATATTATCCGAATAATTTGGTTGTGGATGGTTGCGCCTATATTGTGTCCCGGTTAAAGGCTGCCGGAGTAATTGAAGTGACAGGAAAATGGGGTACAATGAATTTCGGATTGAATGGAGAACATGATGAAAGACTGGATAGGTTATATCATCTTGTGCAACAGGCTGATATCCATGTGAATTATTCCGATGAAATTGAGAAAATAATATGGGACAAATTTATTTTTATTTCCGCTATGGCCACAGCTACTTCTTATTTTGATTGTTCTATTGGTCAGATAATGGAAGATCCAAAGAAGAAAGATGCGGTTATTAAACTTATTCAGGAGGTTACAACATTAGCTCAGGAAAAAGGAATTGTTATTGCTGATCATATTGTACATAGGACCTTGGACAAAATGGAACAAATGCCTTACGATGCGACTTCATCCATGCATACGGATTATCTTAATAAACGACCGAAAACAGAGTTGGCATCTTTGACAGCTTACGTTATTCGTGAATCTAAAAAGTATAATCTCGAGACACCTGAATATCAACTAATGTTTGATGTATTACGCCTAAAATCTGACTAGCTGTATTAAAATAGTTTGCGAGTTGGAAATTTCAATCGATAAATTCCTCTGGACAAGCTTTTTTTGAATACAAAAAGTAGGTTTAGCTGTCAAAAGAAAGCTGATTAGATTTTATTTCCTGTAAGGCCGCTGAATTTATTGCCTCGATTGTCTTTATAAAAATCACCGTCCTTCTTAAAACTATTTGCATCTACTCCTTCAAGCAGCTGTTTTTGATAAAAGACATTTTTTGCATCTTTTCCGAAATCGTGACCTAAAGGTATAAACGTTTTAATATCGGCACCCGGAATTATTTCCTGATTATAGTACACATTATTCTTGTCTTTTGAATAGGAGTTGCTTCCGTACACATCATTCTTTTCATCAATCGGGAATAACGCAAAGGAAGGAGCATCTACCTGTTCATATCTGAAGCTTTTCCCCCTGAATAGGATCGTTTTGTTGTCAACACTAATATGATCATGATCAAGTACACGAATTTTATCAATGGTCTTAAAAGACCTCGTTATGACATCTGATCCCTGCTGAAATGGTGGGTAATAAATAGTATTGCCAATTCTCATGTAATATTTGTTTATGGCTTCAATGTTTCCGGAGTTAGCAACAACTGCTTTAAAGGCACCTATATTCGGAGAGACATAAACTGAATCTTTATCCATTAAAAAATAGTCATTGACGAACGAAAAGGTTTTCCGATCTGCCTTTATCATGTCATTACTGTAGAAGTAATGGTCCTTGTCGCGTGCCCAGTTTATATGGTCCTTTACGAGCTCATATGTTTTTGGATCTGCTCCTTGGATGATATTAAAGCCTAGGGCCTGATCGATATAATAGACATGAAAACGATCTTTTGGAATCTGATTATCGACGTAAAAGGAATTCTTGTCCACAAATTTTTGAGTCGTGCCACGAAAATATACCGCATTTTTGTCTTTAGCTATATCTTCTGACAAAACCTCAAATGACTTTGTATCAGCCTGCATTTGTGAAATGCCCAAACTAAACCAATTTCCATTCTGACAATAAGCTATCTGCCCTTTTGAATCGATGAAGTAAGAACCGGATTTTTGTTTATCAACAGGTTTGCCAATATTTCGACAAGAAATAAAAAAGCAAAGTAAAATACAAGCCAGAAAAAAAGTATATTTTTTCATTTTTGCATTGCATATAATCCTAAATTTATTATTTATCATACCCATCTATATAAATTTACAACGACAAAATTAAAAAACCGAATTTTCAGTTTTCCGTTCCCTTATTAAGGCAATTGCATAAAACTGGCACCAATGACTTTTAGCGTGTTGTCAATGCGTTTCCATACCCTAAAATATCTAAATTTTCCTTCTAATGGTGTTCCCATTACCCTGCCTTTTGCCGTCATCGTAGTAACGGAAAGCGCGGTATCCCCAATTATTCTGATCTCATCAATTTCTGTTGAAGCATTTTCAATAATCATAGCTTTTGATCGGTGTGCATTTAGATCCATTTCTTTGGTTAACATTTGACCATCAGGTGCTACAGCAACAAGGTCGTCATATAGGAGGAGATCAAGACCATCTACATTACTGGCTAGCTGTGCCAAGAAAAGTTGGTTCTCTGCTTCTGCAATTTCTTTTTTCGTGATTTTATCCATATCCCTATCAGATTGTTAATTTTTTTTGTGCTTATTACTTTAAAAATAGTAAATCATTGTCGTTCTGTTTCGGTTTTAATTTTTTTGAGACACCTGCTAGCAGAATGATAAATTTAATTAACGTAAAAAAAATAGAGCTAGTTCACGACTATTTCTTCTGATTTACTATTTCTTTTTGCTAAAAAAGCTTTTGAATCACACTATTTTTACTAATCCTCACGCTATCAAGAATGAAAACAACATCCTGATAATAGACGCAATATGACAGGAACAGGTACGAGCTCTAGTCGAATGATTTTAGGGGATATAGTTGTAGTTGTTTAGCTACAAGAGTGATTGGTTATGGCATTATTTCTGTCTTCGAAATTTTGAGAAAATGGGAGAGTGCTATTGAAGTAAGGACCGAAAATATTTTAATTAACGATGTTCTTGTACAGCGCGTGTTATGTTGCAATTGATTGTTTTATATTCTGAGTTACGAATTTGTAGCATGTTGTAGTCGATTTGTTGTCGTTCTGGTATGTTTTTGTGGTCAAATTGAAGCCTTTTAACCCTTGATTAAGTTTTGAATTTTTGGCTTATTTGTTAGAGAAAGATTTCAGCCATAAATCAACCGCCAATGAAAGGTGCCTACCGAAAAGTAACACGATACACATGCTCAATTTGTTGTTGTACACCATTTATCGGTCGTTTACATGGATCAAAAGCTGTTTATGCGAATCTTATTTGAAATCAAGAAACTTAATAATGAAAGGTCTTATCATGGTAAAGGGTTTATTTTTTAATCAAAAAATTTCTAGAGATATTACAAGGTCTGGATATATTCCAGTATATGCCATAAAGATGAAAAAAAAGCTCTTTTATTCGTTGGAAAGAACATATTTAGGTAAAGCATATGTTACGCCGTTATTGCATGTGACTTATCAATGGAGAACGAAAGGATTGTTAGGGAGCGGGACTAAGGATATTCAATTAAGTCAAAATGGACAGGGAACGGAAATTGTTGAAGTGTTGAACACAATTGAGAGAGATCTTAAACATCGACAATATCATAGTATATTTTGGGGAAGTATGAGTGTCATCCTATTTCTTATGATTCTTACGTTAAGTTTTTTCTTCAGAATAAAACATAAAGCGCAGACAGATGAATGTATAAAACTAAGAATGCGGAATGAAGATTTAGAAAACCGTCTGAATGGTGAACTCGACTATCAAAAAGATGATCGGATGAAATTGCTTTCTCAAATACAAGTACTACAATCACAGAATGAACAGATGCAAAAGGCAGCTCTATTTGATGCATTACAGATCGAACGTAAAAATAAACTACTTGATCATTTGAAGGTCGTACTTGTAGAAACAGAAGGCAATGAAAATGCGGGGGTATTTGAACGGATGATAAAAGATGAACTGCGATTTGATGAAGTGACGGGACAACCTATTCGCGAATTTCAAGCCATCAACCCTGATTTTTTTCTAAAACTAAGACTGTTGTCTGAAAACAAGATCACTGCACTCGAATTAAAGCATTGCGCATATATGTACCTCCAGCACAGTACACTTGATATTGCGACTGCATTTCATATTGAACCCAAAAGTGTTCGTGTGACGAAGTATCGAATAAAGCAAAAGTTGAAATTAGAAAAAGAGGTGGATCTCGAGGCCTATTTACAAAGTCTGGTTTAGACCGAGATGATACGCAGCCATCCATTTTTTAGAGTACATTTTTTATTGCTTTCCGCTAGAATCAATGTGTTGTTTGTTTGGGTTAATTTGTTTGATTTTTTGTTTCTTTATTTTTCCTTTGTTGTTTATTGGTCTGTTTTTTAGGGTTTTATTTTATTGTTTTGGACTTGGTTTGTGTCGAATCATATCGATTTTTGATGTTATTATCTGTTTGGTTGTTAGGTTTTTATGTTTTGTGTGGTCAAATTGTAGTCATGTTTGTGGTCAAAATGTAATCTTTGTTTTTAAATATTTTTCTTTTTCATATATAAGTTTGCGTAAATATTATTGGTAATGTTGTTTAGGTCATTTTTAGGCTTAATTCAATTAAGTATCGATGTAATTAAACCAAATTTTAAAAAAATGAAAAAAGAAAAGAAAATCTACGAAGCGCCTACTATGGAGGTGCAAACAATTGAGCTGGAACAAGGGATTGCTGCCGGTTCGGGCGGTACAGGAACTCCAAATCCTGGTGTTGGCGATTGGGGAGATGGTTCTGGAGGCGAAGGTAACGGCGATTTATAAACTAACATCTATTTATTTAAATTAACAATTTTATGAAAATATCACGTTTAAAGCGTTTAAGTTGGACCGTTACATCTATTGCCCTATTGTTGGGAAGTACGGTTACATTCTCTGGATGTTCTAAGGAAGATGGTCGTATTGATCAGACTGAAGAAGGAACAAAACTGGATGGAACGAAGCTGGTTCTCAAAGTATCGGGTATAGATGAGACGCAGCAGACAGCATCTGTCAAAGGTAAAGCTAGTACAAATTCGACCAGTTTGAATGGTCCAAAACTATTGGAGTTTCCAGAATTTGATGCATTGATTGAAATTGATAATAATGTTCCATTTAAGGCGGCCCAGTTTACCACTAAGGCTGCAGCAACATCTGCACATGGGGCACGTGCCGCCGCGATGGACAATGGCATTACTTATCGTTTATTCTTGTTTTCACAAGACGGCAGCCAACTGGTATCTTCTACGCAATTTACAACAGGGAGCCAAGGAGCAATTGATGTGACGCAGGGCCAAACCTACAAATGGGTAGCTTTATCTTACAATAATGGTGAAGATATCCCTAACATCAATACGGGCAATACAACGATTGCGCTTCCAGCTGGAAAAGATGTGTTGTATGCAACGGGTGAGGTTGCAGTGCCCACGGGAGGAGCAAATTTAAATGTTCCGATCAACATTTTATTTAAACATAAATTTGCCCGTTTGGCGGTAGAACTGAACTCGATGGGGATGTTCGCTAATATGACCGGCGCTAAGGTAGAGATCGCAGGAATAAAAACTGCCACAATTGATGTTGGTAACGGTACACTTTCTAACCTAATTTCTGCTGATCAAGAAATAGCCTTTTCAAGTTTTGCGGATATTGACCCATCTTACCAAGATGCAAAAATCGCTTATGTGTATACTGCAGACCCTGCAGCGGTATCTGGTGGGATAAAAGTAAATGTCTCAAATTTGGCATTGAAAATAGATGATAATTCAACGCGCCAATTCTCATCGACTCCAGCGAATTTTACTTTCAATATTACACCGGTATTAGGAAACAGCCATCGTCTATTGGTCAATTTGTTAGAATCACCTTTAACTGTGGACGGAGTAAGATGGGCGAGACAGAATATTTACTATCAGGCAGGGCATAATCCATATCGTTTTCACCATACCTATGCACATTCAAATGCCAGAAATACTTACTTTTCATTCAAAGGGCTAGTGCCCGATCGATTTGGCGTCAATAGTGATCCTTGTAACGAAGTTTATCCTAAAGGTATGTGGCGCCAAGCTAGTGAAAGCGATTTTCGGAAGCTGACCGGCTTTTTGGGAATCGGTGGTCAGAGTCCGACATACGGGACAAGTAACGGTAGAGGTTATTTTGAATATAACGCAAGTGGAACAGCAGCACCATATCCAAATAACAAACTTCACTTCAACTTCAATGGGGGTAGTACCTCTTTCGCTGTGGTGAATGGTCTTGTACAGATCAACCTGGGCAATTTCGGAACTCGTGCGGAAATCTGGACCGGTTCCTCGGGTATTAAAATTGGAGGACTACTTGGTTTGGGTGCGTGGTATTACCACGGTGAAAAAGGAATCTTCGGGAATAATAGTGCGGATCTGACAGCAAATCTACTCAACATATCTGTCATTGGCATAGACTTGATCGAGACACAGATGAAAAATGTGCGTTGTGTAAGAAATTAACATCGCGTTCTTATGATGATTAATGAGCTATTTAATTAGAATTTTGGATTTCGTTTAAATAGCGATAAAAGCGACCTGTTTTACAGGTTGCTTTTTATAATCATAGTGACCTGTTATGTTCCCATATCGTTAATTAAAAAAGCGAGATTGTGTTAGTTCTTTGTGTTTGAAATTTATGGAAACCTTGAAATTTCAATCTTCATTTGACTTTAACGCGATATGAGCTTTCTGAATAGCTAGTTATAAAAAACAATTTAATGAACGAAAATAATAAAGTTAGACCCCGATTCACAAAAGAAGTGAAGACGGATGTGATCAACGCAATTGTTAATGGCGAGTTGTGGCTTGAAGAAGCCATGGCGAAATATAATGTACAGGATAGGAGGACAGTCATCATCTGGCTAAGGAAATATTTGCGCGATAGGTGTAAACTTGCTTAATTCTTTATTATGTCAAATACTGAATAGGGAGTGGATAGCATATTTAACAATTTGATAATACCTGATTCTTAACTTTGCGAAACAGCTTAGTCAGATTAAGGACGTGAATTATATTATTATTGTAGGGGCCACCCAGGCTTTATTGGCATTGGGTGTTTTATTAAAGAATAAAAAAAATAATGGACAGCATGATAATATTCTTTCTTATTTATTGGCCTCCATATTTTTGCATTTGGCAATCAGTTTTGCTCTGAATGTTTTTTGGCCACATTCAAAAATCCACCAACAGTTTAATACATTTATTGCTTTAGCCTATCCAGGGTTACTATGGTGTTATATGCGCTATCTCGAACATCGCGGGAAACCCATTGATATTCTCCTGGCTATGCTTCCGTCGATATGTGCTTCAATTGGTTATTTTTGGATTGCTGCTTATGTAATTAACAATGCTGGGGAGCTACCACCATTTATAAAAAAATACAATTCAATGTCAGGTTATGCTTATACGGTATTATATATTGCTTATCCTGCAAAGATTTTGGCTCAGATAAAGTCGATATCGGTGTTCTGGAAATTGGAAAAAGGTATGGTTAGGTTAGCTGCGTTTTTGCTCTTACTAATAGGTCTTGCATTTCTTATCATCACGATTTTGACTCAGCTGTTCGATATTACTGCTTATTTTTCTTTTATCCATTTGTGGCTTCGCGTCTTTATCTATTCGATATTGGCGATTATCTGTATCTCGATTATTTATGTAAAAATAAGCTCTTTCCTCTATGTCCATGTTTATCAGCCGGAAAAACCTAAGGAACAGCTATCTGTCAATGAAGAGGAAGAACTGATCCTCGTCGAAAGTAAAAAACAGCACTCTTTTCCTGTGGAAGAAAATGAAAAGAATAGCAGCTTGGACTACGCCGGTATTTTGGCTAATGTAGAGTATTTGATGTCCAATCATAAAGTTTTTTTGGATCCCGATCTGACATTGGAAAGTCTGGCCGCAAAAGCGGATGTATCGCGCCATCACCTTTCAGAAACCTTAAATCAATACAAAGAAAAGTCTTTTTATCAGTATATCAATGAGTATAGGATTAAAGAGGTGGTGATGCTGATGGATAAGTGCAGAAAGAAAGGCGAAAGTATTAATATTCTCTCATTGGCATTTCAGGCCGGCTTCCATTCCAAATCTTCATTTAATCAATATTTTAAAAGAGTCCAAGGTTGCACTCCATCAGCCTACCTCAAGGACGCAGCGCATTTCAATCTACTCAAGGCCTAATGTAATGGCTTACTGCAGCATCTCCGAGTAACGTTATACTTTTCGCTATGAATTGGCAAAGGAGTATTTCTGCGTCGTTAGCCAGGTGCCAATTTATCGATAACCTAAGCTTAATACAAAATTAATTCTTGTAAATAGCATAAATACAGTTGTTTACGTGGTTTGTCGTAAGTGGTGGGTTCTTCTTTATCGAGGAAGACGATCGGTAGTTAATGAAATATCAATTTCGTGTCAAATAACAAAAATTGATTACATGATATGAAAAGAACGTTACTCTTTTTGATTGTGTTGATGCCTTTTTTTTTACAGGCACAACAGATTACGGGATTAGTTACTTCAACGACTGATGAAGTATTGCCCGGGGCAACAGTGCAAGTTGGAAAGCTGGCGGCACAAACCAATTTAGATGGTAGATTTACATTGATTTTAAAAGAAAAGGGACGTATTAAGCTTTCTATTTTCTATACCGGCTATCAGGTGTTCACACTTGATACAATAGTTTCCCATGAAGGGATTCATTTAGGGAACATTAAATTAGCGCCTTCCAACAATAGCCTCGGTGAAGTTTTTGTTGTTGGTTCTTCTGCGGGCTCTCAACTCAAAGCATTGAACATCAAGAAAGGGGCAAATGCTATTATGGAAGTGTTAGCGGCAGATGCCATTGGTAAACTGCCCGATCGGAATGCTGCCGAAGCTGTACAGCGTATTCAGGGGGTCTCAATTGAGCGGGATCAAGGGGAAGGACGCTATGTTTCTGTACGGGGGACACCAATCCAGTGGAGTGCTTCGTTGTTAAATGGAAATAGACTTCCTTCAGCTAGTCTTGATTATGCAGATAGGAGAATTCAGATGGATATCTTTCCCTCGGAAATGATTCAATATGTACAATTGTCAAAAGCTATTACTCCTGATATGGAAGGAGATGCTATTGGTGGATCCATCAATTTTATTACCAAGGCTGCCCCCCTTAAACGTACACTCAACATCAATGCTGCCGGTGGGTATAATGAACAATCTCAACGAGGCTCATATAATGGTTCTGTCCTTTTTGGAGATCGTGTTGCGAAGGGTAAATTAGGGTACATTCTTTCTGCAGTAATCTGGGACCGAACAGCTGCCCAGGATCGATACAATCTAAACTATGATTTTGGAAACAGCAATAAGACTCAAGCTTTTTCCATTACATATCTTCAACTGCGAGATTATATTGCCCACAGACGTACTGTTGGGTTTAATGGAGGGCTGGAATATGCCTTCAACGAGAAACATAAAATTATGGTCAAGGGCTTGTATAGTGAATATCTAGATGCTCAACGCGTACGGGAAAACTACTTCTATTTTAATACCAAGACAGCAACAATTACAACAAGGACGGCAGATTATCATACAAATCTGTATTCCGGAGAGCTGAGCGGACAGTCCGTTTTTTCAGAAAAATTAGGCTTGGACTGGGCAATTAGCATGGATCAATCTTCATTCAAATTTAAGAATCCAGATTATTACCCGATGGCTACTTTCTCCCAGAAAGTTTCCTACGAAGACATGGCTACAGATGGAAAGAAATACTTGGCGATGGATTCACCTGATGGAGTAGGGGATAATATTGATCGGATCCTACCACATCTTTCACCATCCTCTCCAATTAGTGCCGAGGCTATGAAGTTGACACAAGTCGTCAATATTAGGAGTAAAAACAAGGAGAGCAACAAACGTGCTGGCGTCAATTTAAAATATACGCCGAACAATTCATTGGCTGTTAAATTTGGCGGCAAATATATTCACAAAGACAAGAAAGTAGAAAACCCGTATAGTATTTATGTAGCCGGTGTTTCAGGACCTGCCCCGACCTTAGCTAGTTTAGGGACTGAACCTTATCCGTATCGTGGGGGTTTTTTGACCGAAATAGGATCACCTTATGACAATGAACTCATTGACCAGATTTCTATGGAATCCGTAAAGCAGCTTGCTTCACCAGCAGGAATTGCTGGTAACAAGTTGTATCCCTTCCGAGTCGATTCCGCTACAAATGCCTCTGGAGCGGCCAACTATTACAGTGGAAGGGAAAATGTCTACGCTATTTATGGCTCCGCGGAGTACAAACTGACTGAGCAGTTTACCCTTATTGCTGGTATACGGAACGAATATAACAAAGTCACTTTTTCGGGGAACAAAGTATCTACGCTTGCCGATAAATCTACTCATGTCGAAGCTATCAATCAGGACAATAGCTATAATGCCTTTCTGCCTATGTTGCATGTGAAGATCAATGCGACAAAAAACGATATTATTAGACTTGCATTTACGCGAAGTTTTGCGCGCCCCGATTTTGGGAATCTCAATCCAGGTACAGTTCAGGATGATATCAACCGTGTGATCACACGCGGAAATCCTAATTTGAAACCCACTTTTGCCAGCAACTTTGATCTGATGGTTGAGCATTATTTCGGTGGAATAGGGATGGTCTCAGCAGGCGCATTTTATAAAAAGCTTTCCAACCTGATTTATTCCAATCAGTCTACACAAAATATCAATGGCATCATGTTCAATGTCAACGAACCGGATAACCTCCAAAATGCTTGGCTCGCAGGCTTCGAAGCCGGCATATCAAAGAGGTTTACCGATTTGCCCGGAATATGGAAGGGATTTGGAATCGATGCAAATTATACGTTTACAGATTCAAAGGCTACAGTTCCGCGCTTCGACAATGGAAAATTAATAGAAGATAAAAGTGTGATTCCTAAACAGGCCAAGCATCTTTTCAACGTTTCTCTAATCTATGAAAATAGCAAATTTATGGCTCGTATTGCAGGGAATTATAAAGGGAAATACCTTGATGCTATTCGGCAAATAGCTGGACCTGAGCATTATCGATGGTATTCGAGTAATTTTTCGGTAGACTTTTCTTCTTCTTACGCTATTAACGCCAAGTTTAGGCTATTTGCCGAACTAAACAATATTACTGGTGCCCCAGTACGCTATTACCATGGTGTATACGATCGTGCTGAGCAGGCTGAATGGTATTCAGTCCGCGGTCAAATTGGTATCAGTGCAAAACTTTTTTAAATGACAACAATGATGAAATTGAAACAAATCACTTTAATCGCAATGTCCCTGCTTGTAGTGGGCATTGGAACAAGCTTTGGCCAACAAACCGAACTGGCAGAACTGGATCAACTAAAGATCAATCAGATTCAAGTCCTTGGGACACACAATAGTTACGCCAGACCCGTGGATCCACGTCTTTCGGCTTATGCAGACCCTATTTTTTCAAAGATGATGGAGAAGATGTCAACGTTATTCCCTCCAGATAAACTTAATTCCTTTAAGGAGTTTCACCCCAATGCGATGTCTATGAGTGAAGGATTAAAATACGACCATCCGCCTTTTGATGTGCAATTAGATAGTGGAATCCGTAGTTTAGAAATGGATGTATATTATGACCCTACTGGACATCGCTTTGATAAACCTGCAGGCTATGAACTCCTAAATAAAATGGGAGTTTCGGATCTCGCTCCATATCAAAAAGAGGATTTGGAAAAACCTGGTTTCAAGATGCTTCATATTGCTGATTTTGATTTTCGATCACATTATGCAACATTCCGTGCAGGTCTTGTAGCGCTGCGAGAATGGTCCGAACAGCATCCCCAACATCTCCCTATATTTATTATGGTCGAGGCCAAAGACAAGGGGATCCCGATTTTTCCTAATGGTGCTGAAGTACTTCCATTTGATGATAAAGCTTTTGACCAGCTGGATGCCGAAGTTGTTGCGGTATTGGGAAGAGAAAAGCTCATTACACCTGACGATGTACGTGGAAATTACAGTACTTTACGTGAAGCAATACGTTCTGGTCATTGGCCCACGGTTAAGGCTTCTCGAGGGAAATTTGTCTTCCTGCTGCTGCCAGCAACAGCAGGAATGAACCTTGAATCTGCCTATGTTAAAGATAAACCTAATCTTGAGAAGCGTATCATGTTTGTCCAGTCGGAACCCAATGATAGTTTTGCTTCTTTTATACTATTGGACAATGCTTTGGTTCGTCAGGAAGAAATCCAACGTCTGGTGAGGGAGGGGTATATCGTACGTAGTAGGTCTGATATTGAAACCTATGAAGCAAAAATAAATGATTACAGTAGGGCTAATGCTGCTTTCAGTAGTGGAGCTCAGATCATTTCCACAGATTTTTTTAGACCTGGAAATGGTTATAATACTTCTTATTATGTAAGGCTGCCCAATAGTAAGGTGGCCCGCCGGAATCCTGTAAATAGCATGATGAAAAAATCTAAGGACATGGTATCTACAAAACGTTAGGTCTATTGGTCGCTATTGCAAATACACTTGAATAAATTGAACAAGTAAGGTCACTCTCAGAAGTTTTTCGAATGATCTTACTTGTTCATACAGGATTTTTCAGAAATTGAAATAATCTGAACGGTTGTTTTTCTCTTAAAAAACTCCATTTTTGAACCTTTTTCCTTGCCTTAACCTCTTTTACTTCTTTGGTTTAGGTAGTTCCTTAATCCATATATTCTTAAAATCTACGGGTTGACTTTCACTCTGTAATGCGATAAATCCACTGCTGAGCAACTTACCATCGATCTTAATTTTTGGGTCATACCCATTGGCTGTTCCACCTCCAATCTGAGGTCTTGAATATTCTAGTACGGTATCTCCGTTAATGATATGTTTGATTATCGAATCTCCTAATACAATCAATTCCCCTTTAACCCATTGATCACCATCATAGGTCTTCGAAGTAGAATTTAAACAATGTGAGGAAGCTATTTTGCCCTGATAGACCACATTGGTTCCAGGAGAACACATATTGCCTGTTGGGCGGGGCTGACCATCGCTCAGTCCTCCCAAAAGTTGCATTTCGACAGAAATGGGCCAATCCTGTTCTTTCAACATTGTTCTGGGGTCCTGCGAATGAAACATAACGCCGCTATTACGAAGTGTATAGGAGGGGGCACCTTTATGGAGCTCGCCTACAAATCGATATTCAAATTTTAAATGATAATAAGAAAAGGGTATTTTATAATATAAATGGCCAAATTGATCATTAAAATCATCATACTGATCATATCTGACCTTAATCATTCCATCTTCAACTCTAAAAGTATTTCCGTAGTTCACACCAACATCATGATGATGAATTTTGACAAACCAATCATTGATGTCCTTTCCGTCAAACAAGGATTTCCAGCCATTATTATCGCCCTGACCTTTCATTCCTGCGCATCCTGTAAAAATAAGACCGATAGCTACTATTGAATAGATAATTCTTCGCATTGAAGTGATATTTGGTTTAAAATTGGATAGCAAGATACGATATATTCCATTAAACTTTACAGTCTAAGAAATATCGTGGACAGCCGTAGCTCATTGCCGTTAAGCGCTGGCTAGATCATAATAAGACAATTTAAACGACGAATCAGTATATATTAAGCAAGTTTCGCTTCTCTTGTTAATTTACTTTTGTCAAGGTATAGTTCATTACTGAACAGGTCTGTCAATACTTTTTCAATCTCGATTTTATTGCATGTGGTAGGGTTTCGTCTCGATTTTAAATAATTTTCCGTTGTCATTTTTTTTGCCAGTTGTCCTACCGTCTGCAAGTCAAGCACCTTACCGGTTTTGTGTGCAATCCAAAGCGAAGTGTGCGAAAACATAAGGCCTGTGAGTCCAATTGGCCAATTAAAGTAAATACCAGCTAAGGAAGTAACATAAAAAATCGCGAGTATTAGGGTCAGCCAGAAGGGAGGGCGTAGGATATCAAGTTTAAAGCCTAAATGTCTTTCGAGTTTTTTTACTCTTAACCGCCGACCATGTTTTGGGAAAATGTCCGTAAGTACAGTGTTTACCGTGATCGTTTTAGAATCGATTTGAGCTGTCGAAGCTATTGCTTCACGTAGCTTATAAAAAGCCTGTTGATTTGTACAGTCGCTTGAATGATCAAGTTGGATCTTATTTGTGATATGATCGCAGAGCTCACCAAACGTTGAGATATGCATAAGTTCTGTGCCCCTAAACTTAATGTCAAATGATTTTTCGACTTTAACGAGTACATCGCCAATATCGTCTGGGTCTATATTTTGAAGTTCACAGTCTGTCATCGCATTCATAGTATGAATTCGTTAAGTTATACGAATATACTTAAATGTTCATTTGCATAGTCATGGTATCTGCCTGAAAAAAATAAAACCCTGTTTATGAATATAAAACGTTCAGTTGGAATGTCTACTCATTAAACTTTATTTGATTTGGAATAATCTGTTATTCCAAGTTTGTTTCCGAATGGATCATTAAATTCAACCGCTAAACCCGTCATGATCTCAAATGGCTCGCTTAGAAATACGACTCCCTTTTCCTTTAAATATTCACATGTAGTTTTCACATCGTCAACAGTAAACCAAATAGTCGGTTTGGTATGTTGTACTGTACTAAGAATGATTGCAGGTTCATTTTTGCCTATTTTGAACGCAATCATTCCCTTATCCGAAAAGTCGAATTTAGTTTCAAGACCAAGTTGATTTCCATAAAATTCCTTGGCGCTCTCCAGGTCCTGTGCTGGTAGAAAGAAATTGTCGTAATCTAAGAGTAAGTTCATGATGGTTACGCTTTAATTTGTGATAAGTCAATGCCGAATGCTGTCAATTGGGATTCTCCAAGTTCAGTAATATAGAGGTGTCTATCGCTGGGATCTGTTTTTGCTAGCCAACCTTTTGTTATTAACACCTCCAATAAGAGCTGGCCGAGTTTTCCGCCGATATGTTCGTAACATAATTTTGCGGACTTCACTTTATCGTAGTTTTTCATTTTCGTCTGTTATGTTGGGCTTAATTTTTGATTTATAGTTTCTTAGCTATAAAATTATGAAAATGCAAAGGGAAGCAAAATGATCAAAATCATCTATTCAAGTGGCTATTTGACACAATGTGGCGTGTTATTCTTTTAGATTAAAAAAACAAAATGTACCTAAATTTGGTATCTAAAACAGGGATTTTATAATTTATGAAAAAAGAACAGGATAAAGAGCAGCAGGTAAGCAGTTTGTTTATACGATATAAAACTCAATTACAAGACTCTGCTTATGTAAGCGTCGATTTTTTGGTTCTACTAGTGGATATGATTCGTCCCAAGCATACCAATCTGCTTTATCAGATCGATATTCAATTTTTACTGGACTATCTCCATGCCGCACCCGAGGAGCTGGAATGCTTTCAGTTTTATTTAAAAAGAGTTCTGGCTAGTAAAGATTTTGATCAGTTGATTTCAGATACAGGAATTATCAGCTATGCGGATTTTTTTTATGAACTTAAAAAAAGGATCACCGAGCGATACTTGCCTTTTCAGCCACCCAAGTCTACTTTGCAATATATATTAAATCAGGTTTTTTACAAACCTCGTGATGCTGATTGGATTGCTACGGTTTCGCAAGAGCAGGTCGATGAACTGTTTCGTTTGTGTAGATTCGAAACAATTTATGATGACGAAACTGGTTTTGGAATGATCGAAATATTGTATGGATTGGAACTGTTGGTTCAACGTATTACGGGGCGTGCAATGGAAACGGATGTAAACAAGATGGTACCTGAGTTTCAAAATTTTGATAGTCCATTTATAGCCATTATGCGGGAATTCACCGAATTGAATGATCGTATTTTGCAATCGGATAATAAGTTTATCTCCTCGGATGATCTGTCTTATAAACAAATTTTGGTACTTCATAAGCAATGTGAATCGTATATTGAAACTGCCTTCGATAATTCACATCGTTTCGGAATTTCCATAAAGGTTAATCAATCACTTTTGCGCATGCGGCAACAACTTGAAAGGATCCGAGAAATCTTGCTTTTTTTAGTGATTGATAATCCGGAAGAAAAAAAGGAAAAGACGATTGCACTGGCAGTGACCCTTATTGGATACAATTCCCGAAAAAGCAATATTCGCAAATTGGTAGGGCAGAGTACACAGCTTTTAGCGTACGAGATTACTCATCATACTGCACAGACTGGGGAGCATTATATTACATCAAGTCGGCAGGAATATTGGAAAATGTTCCGTTCTGCCTGCGGTGGCGGCCTCATTGTGGGCGTAATGTGCATCGTTAAATTATTATTAGGTAAGGTACACAGCAGTGAGTTTGGTCATGCATTTTTATATAGCCTGAATTATGCTGTTGGCTTTACGTTAATTTATCTCTTTGGGGCTACCTTAGCCACCAAACAACCTGCAATGACAGCTTCCGCATTGGTCAACGCAATTGAGCAGGGGATTGCCGAACAGGGGACCAACAAGCATCGGTATTGGATATTTGCTGAATTATTTGCACGATTATTTCGGTCTCAGTTTATTGCTTTTGTTGGTAATGTTTTGATGGCTTTTCCCATGAGTCTTTTTCTTGTTTGGGCGATTCAACAATTGTTTCAGGTCAATATTGCGAGTGCCAAGTGGTTGCATCTGGTCAATGACCTCAATCCGATAAAGACGCCCTTGGTCTTGCATGCCTCTATTGCAGGTGTTTTTTTATTTCTTTCTGGAATTATTGCCGGCAGTATTTCAAATCGGGACAAGCATAACTCGGTATATTATCGTATTCAGGAACACCCCATGTTGAAAAAGATATTTGGACAAGCAAAAACAAACAAGATAGCTTCGTTTTATGAAAAAAAATGGGCAGGAATCGTGTCTAACGTGTGGTTCGGGATCTTTATGGGTTCAACAGCTTCCATCGGACTTTTTTTAGGTTTAAATCTTGATATTAGGCATATTACATTTGCTAGTGGAAATTTGGCCCTGGGCTTATTCGGTCATGGGATGGAGCTCTCTACCGACATATGGATTTGGGGCATTTTAGGGATTGGAGTTATAGGGTTCTTTAATTTTATGGTCAGCTTTTCGCTATCCTTGATGTTAGCCTTCCGGTCGCGAAATTTATCGTCGAAAGAATTGATTAAAATGGGAAAGGCTGTTTGGATCTATTTTAAAATAAATCCAAAACTGTTTTTCTTCCCACCTCGAAAAGGTTAAGGGACTTAATATTATGGTTGCCCGCGATGTTTCGATGCCGAGAGGTATATGCCCCCACGGAAACGCCCCACGTAAAGATATAGGGTCATTTTGCTATGATCTAAACATTGATGTCACCAGAAAGGTCGGGTTTATCTTTGTCATCTTTTTCTTTCTGTTCGGCCTGTGCTTCCTCCTTGTTATGGGTGCGATCGTCTTTGAGACCAGATAGATTGGTGTTAGGGCCCTCTTCTTCTTTAGAGGCCTCCTCTTCCTGTGACTCGGACAAGTCTGGGCTTGGCTCACGTGGATCTGGATTTGGGATAGCAGTCATGAGAAGGAGCACCATGCCTAGTTTATGGTTTATGTTTTTTGATCCGTTCATTTTAACTCGTTTTTTAAAAGAGAACATTTTTCGAACCATTATCGTTGGCTGAAATCGTATCTTATTTATTGCCTGTGATAATTTCAACTATACCTTCCAGCAAGGTAAGCTTCAATTGTTGGCCGAAGTAACTCTTGCGCTCATCATCGATGTGTATTTCTTTGCCTTCCCATTCCATCGCCAATCGACTAGCCCGGATAGGTATTATTTTAAATTCGACGTCGGTTCCATTCAATAGTCCATCGATATAGCTTATAAGTTCCTGACGTTGATCGACAGTGACAATGATGATATCAAACTGTCCATCTCCAGGATCAGCATCAGCAGCAAGCACTAGCCTCGGTCCGATGCTTGGTATATTCATGATCTCAACTAGTATGCACTCTTTTTCATAGTTATTTCCAGCCACTGTAAGTCTCAGTGTGGTAGCGGGGAATGTTTCCACCAGCTTGCGGAGCTGTCTTAGTGCGGTTTTGATTTCATCTTCTGCACTAAGATCTTCCGTGTTTTTTTTATCCATTTTTTTCATTAGTATAGGAAATACCCCAAAACCGATAGATTCAATAAAATATAGGGGCTTTCTTTCTAATCCTGTGACCATCCCTACATCGAATTTTTTAAGTAGAGCGTTTCTCCATAGACCAATAGCTTTTTCACAGTCTAGAGGAATACCAAGAGAAATAGCAATATTGTTTGCCGTGCCTTGTGGTAATATGGCGATCGGCCTCTTAAATCTTAGCTTTTTTTCCAATAGACCCATAACGGTCATTCTTATGGTACCATCACCGCCGGCCAAGGCGATGATATCTGTCTGTGGGTCGATCTTTTTGACAGCATCTTTTTTTGTTACTACAGTGCAATTGTGGCCAAGATCTTCAATCAATTGACATAGTTCGTCTTTGTCTCCATTCGAGTCATCCCCAGCGGCAGGATTGTGTACTAACCTTATGTTTTTGCCATGTTCTTTCATAACAGCAGAACAAAGCATGCTTGAGATTGGTTTTCATAGAAAAGGACAGCTATGAATATACTTATCACCAATGACGATGGTATCTATTCACCAGGGATTGCGGCACTGGCACAGATGGCGAAAGAGTTTGGGACGGTTAAGATTGTTGCACCCGATGTTGAGCAGTCGTCAATGGGGCATGCTATTACGCATTCTCGGCCCCTAAGCTATCGGCATGCGCCTGTTACTTTTGAGGATATTGATGCCTATAGGGTCAATGGCACACCGGCAGACTGTGTGGCCTTGGGTTTACATATGTTTCCAGATACGCAGGTTGTGCTTTCAGGTATTAATATGGGCCCAAACTTAGGCAATTCAATGTGGCACTCAGGAACATTGGCTGCAGCAAAGCAAGCCACATTGCTCGGGGTTACTGGTATAGCATTGAGTACACCTGTTGGAAAGACAGAACCTGATTTTGAAGGGCTATCTCGGTGGACAATCGAGGTACTCAAGATATTACTGAAAAATAAAGGGCCTGCTCTTTATAATGTGAATTTTCCACCCAAACCCGAAGGGCTTTCCTGGACAAGACAATCAGTACGTTTATATGATGGCAGTGTGGTTCCTGGACAGGATCCCATGGGAAGGAAAAACTATTGGATCACAGTGGTGCCATTAGAACCAGCTGAAAAGGGGACTGATCGCTGGGCAGTAGAACACAATTTAGTGTCGATTACGCCTTTACGTCTTGACCTAACTGCACATGATGAACTTGCGGCCAGACAGACTAGCTAACATAAATAATAGGAAGTAATAAAAGAACAAGATGGTAACAGCCGAAAATTTAATACAAAAGAAAAAAATCCGTCCCGCCAACAAAGCTGGATTTGGCGGAGTGGCATTGGGAAATGGATTTCAGCACAACTCAGATGTCGAATGCTTAAAGGCAGTCGAAGCCGCCTGGAATGCAGGGATAAGATTGTTTGACACCTCGCCATGGTATGGTTTGGGTATCAGTGAACGTAGGATGGGCTTATTTTTAAAAGATCAGCCTCGAGAAAGTTTTACGCTGTCAACAAAAGTAGGCCGATTAATGTTGCCGCAGGAGGATTTTAAAATGGAACAATCGTTATGGAAAGGAAAATTAAACTTTGCTTACCAATATGATTATAGTGCTGCAGGAGTGAGAAGAAGTATTGAAGATAGTCTGCAGCGCTTGGGATTATCTTCCATTGATATGGTATTTATTCATGACCTTTCACCTGACAATGGAGATATGAAAGACAGCTATACACATTATTTTGAGCAAGCTATTCATGGAGCAATGCCCGAATTGACTAAGATGCGAGAAGAGGGAGTTATTAAAGGTTGGGGACTGGGAGTTAATACCGTTGCGCCTATCTTACAGACATTGGAAGTTGCCGATCCAGATATTTTTCTTTCGGCCTGCCAGTATTCATTGATAAAACATGACGATGAACTGAATCAGGTTTTCCCGAAAGTTGCTGAAAGAGATATTTCCATTATTGTAGGAGCTCCATTATGTGCTGGATTTTTATCGGGTAAAGATCGTTATCTCTATGACGGGAAGTTTCCTGCCGGTGTTAAAGAAAAGCTAAATGCTTTGCAACAGGTAGCGAAAAATCACGCTGTAGATCTTCGTACAGCAGCATTGCAATTTGCAGCCGCTCCCGACGCAGTGTCTGGTGTTATACCCGGAGCACATACCGCTGAACAGGCTGTGCAAAATGCACATTCCTTTGAGGCAAAGATTCCCGCCGACTTTTGGAAAGAGTTGAAACATGATAAACTTATTGAAGAACACGCACCGGTACCCAATCTCCAACATAACTGATAAGACTAAGGGTGTGATTAGCGCACCCTTTTTCTGTTGAATAAAGTATCTCGGCGAAAACTAATTCTCGCTGAAATCATTGTCTATACTTTATTATTGAACAACTGTAGTTGAATTTATGGGGATCATCAGGTTAAAAGTAATTTTATTGTCCTTTAAATTTACGACTATTTTTCCCTTATGAATTTTTACTATTTCACTCACAATAAATAATCCTAATCCGAGCCCATTACTATTGACTCCTTTTACGAAAGGCTTAAATAGATCTGTAAGATCTGAATATTGCGGATAGGCGACTTCATTTGTAACACTAAAAATGAAATTTTCTTTTTGAATGCATGCATTTATTTCGATATTTTCATGAGGATTACCATGTTTTATAGCATTTCCAATTAAATTAGCGAAAGCCCGCCCCATTTTCTGATGATCACAGGGTATATCAACTGGAAGGTTGATGTTGGCGATTAGTGCTCTATTGTGTAATACTTCAAATTCCGATAAGATTTGCTTAATCAATGAATCCATGCGGTAATGATCATTAATTCTAATTAGCCTGTCTTGAAGACGGATACTACTGAAATCTAAAATATCATCTATCACACCTTTTACCCGTGATGAAGCCTCCTCTATTTTCTTTATTAAGTTTTTTTGGCTTTCATCTTTAATGTTTGCGCCAAGATATTGTGATATCACTTTTACGATGCTGACGGGATTATTTAAGTCATGGGCCAAAGACGATAAAACGAGTTCTCTGTTTTTGGAATAACTAAGTTCCTGTTCTAATTTTCTTCTCGTATTTCTATGTTCAATTGCAGTTTTAAAATCTATTGCAATCAAATCACTACAAACAGGGAGCAACGTCTCCAATTTAATCGGATCGAAGTGTACGGGTTCCGCATTCATGAAACTCAAGTGTCCAACAATAGAATTATTTTTGTTAATAATCGGATAAGAGATATAGCTTTTTAAACCGAATTCATGAAGAACTTGTGTCCATTCGTCTACAGAACACTGCTCGCTATCGTCAATGTAAATAGGTGAGAGACCTTTCCTTATTTCCTGATATATTTTAACGTAGTTTTCACTGTTTTTATTGACGATCTTCTGAGAATGATAGTCATAAACGCACCAATTCCCCCATTTCCGGCCATCTTTCCTGCGTATCATGCCATACCTCATTTTCGTGTGGCCACATAAAGCCTCCAAAATTCTTTGACAGGAGTCGAAGTCGCTCTTCTTCGTATGCCTATCGTACCATTGATTTTGATTTAATTGGTTTGGGATTATCATTTTTACTGCCGGTCTATTTGTTTACTAATAGCTTTGACTTACTGTTGAGGTTGGTGCACTTTAGAATTACTAATACCCTTTATTGCGCGAAATATAAATGCTATAGCTGCAATAATTAAAAGAATATGAATAAAATCTTCTGTTATGAATCCGCCCACAAAAGTAACCGCCCAAACAATCATTACGCTAATAGCTACCGAATATAATAGGTCTTCCATATAATATTATTCTTTATTGAAGAACAATATCTAAATAGAATCGTTTCATAATTTTGTAACTTGATAAGAAAACTTACAAAAAAAAGCCGTTTTACATTAGTATAACGGCTTTTTTTTAATTTCTACGACTTAGGACGTTGATTCCCTTGGGAAAATGGTAAAAGTGATGAAAAACACATGTTATGCTGTTTTTTTAACGACATTTGAACATGGCTCTATTAATAACTTTGGATAATGTCTATCAATTGTATAATCTTGACCTTTCAAAAAAGACGGAAGGCATAGTTATTCTTAATCAACGACATGGCCCTGGGAAGAATTATACAAGTCATAGCCGCATATTTGATGGATTATTATTAGGTTTTATGGTACAGGGATCTATGAAGTCCCAAATCCATTTCTTAGAATATGAAGTAAACAAAGGGGACATTGCTATTTTGCAGCCACAAGTGATGATCGACACAAAATCATTGAGTGAAGATGCCGAAATCATAACAATCGGTCTTTCATTGGATTTCATTACAGAATTTCCTGTTCTACGGGAGTTTGTAATGAACAATCAAATAAGATGGCAGCCAATTATTAGACTTCAATCGGAAGAAATTAAACTCCAAAATGAATTATTGACCCTTATACAAAACTTCTACCATAAAAAAGCAAGTCCCAATAAGACACAAATGCTACGGCATCTCGTCATGGTGCTAGTTAGTATGATTTCTGAAGTCTATTCTAAATTACCAAATAACAAAAATTTGGTAAAAAGCCGTACGCATGAGATTATCGATGAATTTTATCTGCTTGTTTCAAAGTATGCCGGGCAACAAAGAAGTGTTGTATTTTATGCTGAAAAACTACATTTAACACCTCAATATCTTTCAACTTTCCTCAAACAGAAAACTGGAAGATCGGCATTACAATGGATTGATCATATCACAATTCTACATGCTAAAACATTATTAAAATCTTCTAATTTATCAATCAAAGAAATCAGTAATGAACTTCATTTTGAAGAAACAAGCGTCTTTTGCAGATACTTCAAACGAATTGTTGGTTTGTCACCAACAACTTATCGAAACGAGTGATAGATGGTATTCGTTTAACTATCGAAGGCATTTATAGATTTTCAAGTAGAATTAGCTTTCAAATGGTACGTAAACACCATTAAATTGTCAATAGCTCCTTTTCTCGTCTGTTTAATTTTACAGCATGAAAAATACAGGAAAAAAAGCAGCTATCGGGTTTATATTTATTACCCTGTTGATTGATATTACAGGTTGGGGCATTATACTTCCAGTTGTTCCTAAACTCATTGCAGAACTTATTCATGGAGACCTTAGCGAAGCAGCAAAATATGGAGGATGGCTCGGCTTTGCATATGCTATTACGCAATTTATATGTGCGCCTATAGTGGGCAATCTCAGTGATAAATATGGTAGACGCCCAATTATCTTAATTTCTCTTTTTGGATTTGCCATCGACTATATATTATTAGCATTGGCGCCATCTATCAGTTGGCTCTTTTTGGGAAGAATCATTGCTGGGCTAATTGGGGCTAGTATTTCAACCGCTAGTGCATACATCGCTGATATATCCACGGATGAAGATAGAACCAAAAATTTTGGTTTAATAGGCGCAGCTTTTGGCTTGGGGTTTATCTTGGGCCCGATAATCGGTGGTTTACTTGGATATTACGGAGCTCGAGTACCCTTTTATGCCGCCGCTTTATTATGCCTAGTGAATTTTCTTTATGGGCTGTTTTTTCTGCCGGAAAGTTTAGATAAGGATAAACGACGACCATTTGATTGGAAACGTGCGAATCCCATTGGAACATTTAATTTTCTGAAAAAACAATCGAAAATAGCGCGCCTTGTTGTTGCCTTGATTTTGGTCTATATCGCTCTTCACGCCGTGCAGAGTAATTGGCATTTCTTTACCATGTATAAGTTTAGTTGGACAGAACGGACGGTTGGCTTATCACTTGGGTTGCTTGGATTATTGCTTGGATTAGTACAAGGGTTTCTAATAAGATGGGTAAACCCTAAATTAGGCGAAGAGAAAAGTGTATATTTTGGATTACTCTTTTATGCGATCGGTCTTATGCTATTCGCATTCGCTAGTGAAGGATGGATGATGTTTGTTTTCCTTATCCCATATTCTTTAGGCGGAATCTGTGGACCCGCACTGCAATCCATTATTAGCAAGAGTATTCCTTCAAATGAACAAGGTGAACTTCAGGGAGCGTTGGCAAGTTTGGTAAGTGCAACATCTATTATTGGACCTCCTGTAATGACAAACTCATTCTACTATTTTACACAGGATAAAGCGCTATTTCAATTTTCGGGAGTGCCATTTTTTCTGGGATCCATTTTAATTTGTATGAGTGGAATCATTATATATTTTGTTTTTCAACGAAATAATAACCATTAAGAAATGGAGATAACGCCTGCCAGTTGTAATGAGAAATTGTTACTTGTGTCGATAATGGGCTCATATTCTAAATTTTTAGCTTTAAGTATTTCCTAACTTTACTATATTTGCCATTAATAATAATTAGTCTAAATAGTAATTATATCTTTTTCAGAACAGGCTTTCCCAGGTAGAAAGGTTTGGAAATAGACAGATATCAATATGCGGACAGGGCGAGTGATTTTTTAAATACCTTCAACACGTGAAAACAACAACAAGATCTTGGTTTATTACCCAAAAAACAACATTGGCGAGCAGTCTATTGGTTTTAAGTTTTTCCATAATTCCAGCAATAAGTTTTTCAAGGGAAAGACCGATTGCTGTTAAGAAAAATGGTAATGATCAAGAATCGGGGTCAATTAAGGGCAAGGTGAAAAATTCAGAAGGGAAAGGTTTGTCCAATGTGTATATCAATATTGACGGGATAAATAGCGCCAAGACTGATAATGAAGGGAATTTTATTTTTTCAAAGATTCCTAAAGGAATTCACTCCATGACTATAAAGCATATTGGTTTTCAAGAAATCAAATCGCAGATCGCACTGGAAAGGGAAACCCTGGAGCTCCCAGACTTTGTCATGGAGCAAATAAGTAATCACTTGAATGAAGTTGTCGTAACGGCGAGCCGACTGGCTGAAAGTATTGACGAAGTGCCATCATCAATTACCTATATCGGAGGTAAGACCTTAGAAGATCAACGTCTGATAAATGACAACCTACCCAATATTTTAATGCAGAAAGTGCCAAGTATCTCTCCCAGTGAGGAAAGCCAAAACAATTTTATTGCTAAAATACGTGGTCGGAATTTTTTGGTACTTATTGATGGAATTCCTCAATCTACTCCTTTAAGAAATGGCGGAAGAGATATGAAGACGATAGACGCTAGCGCAATTGACCATATTGAGGTCATCAATGGTGCTTCTGCAATGTATGGAAATGGCGCCGCAGGTGGTATAATTAATTACATAACAAAGAAGCCGAAGACAGACAGGAGTTTTCATTCTTCAACCTCTTTAAATAATTCTCTAAGCTTGGTCAGACCAGATGAAACATATGGGTATAATTTGGCACAAGTATTTTCTGGATCGAAAGACAAGTTTGATTATGTTGTGCAAGGAAAGATTGCGCGAACAGGTGTCGTACGTAGCTCCGATGGTACCATTGTAAGTCCATTTTATGGCCTGGGCGAGACAAAAAGTTATAATGCCTTAGCGAAGATTGGTTATCAGATTAACGATAATCATCGTGTTGAACTTATGGGGAACTATTATAGAAGTGTTCAGGATAGTAAATATGTCGGTACTAAGGGGGAGTTTGGCAGTAAACCTGCTATAGGGATACCTTCAGATACAGTGATTAACGGTGGGACACCTTACAATAAAGCTTTTCATGTAAAGTATGATGGTAACTTTGGTAGAACCTCAGCAAATATGAGTCTGTATTATGAAGATATGAACACGGTATTTGAAAGCTACAACCAAACATATTCTGATCATAAGGGAGCCAGACTAAATTTTAGTACGCCCTTTGATCTATCCAACAGCAATAAGGTAACTTTAATTTATGGAGTAGATCTTTTAAAGGATCACACGGTTCAAAAAACGTTGGACGATGGATTAGTGACACCCGACATGAATATGAAAAGTGGCGCCCTATACCTTCAAAGTAAGTTTAACCTGGCTGAATATTGGATCTTAAAAGGTGGTGTGCGATACGAAAACTTGGATTTCAAGGTAGGAGATCTAACAAAAGCAGGGAAAGTCACTCCTGGAGATAAGAGCAACTCAAACGCATTTGTATTCAATTTGGCGGGAAGGTATAATAAATTAAAATACCTGCAGCCCTTTGTATCATTTTCACAAGGGTATTCTATCGGCGATGTGGGACTTGTATTACGGAATGGAGTACCTTTGAGTCAAATTGATCCGAAGCCTGTAGTTGTCAATAATTTTGAGTTGGGGCTAAATGGAACCTATGCTATGTTAAGTTACCAATTGACAGGGTACTATAGCTCTTCCAAAAAGGGTAGTACTTTCGCAGAAACTTCAACGCCAGGTAATTATGAACTGATTCAAGTGCCTCAACGTATTTATGGTTTGGAATTTGTAGTCGATGTAACCCCTGTTGAATGGTTGAAGTTTGGTACTATACTCGGGTATATGGATGGTAGGCAAGATTTGAAAAATGAGGGAAAATACAAGGATAAATTGGATAATTCCATTATTTCACCTTTTAAAGTAAATATCAATGCAGATTTCAAATTGACAGATCGGTGGAATGTCTATCTGCAGTATTTACATTTGGGGAAACGCGATGTGTTTCAACCTTCTGAATATAATTATGGCAAATATCCGATTTCGGGCTATGGTCTGATGGATTTCCAAACACGCTACAAATTAAAGAATCTGGCGTTCATTTTTTCAGTTAATAATATCCTTAATAATGATTACTTTCCACTGCACGCGGAGGTGAGGGGAGCTACAAATGAAGGCCGTTATTATGTAAAAGGAAGTGGAACAATAGCGAATTTAGGTATTCAACTGGATTTGTAATACAACAATTTGATACGATTAATAGAAACAAGCCCCTGTAAGATTTTATAGGGGCTTGTTTATGGCGAGTCTTTTCCCTCTTATTGTCCCTTATACCGCTCATAATACTCTTCTATCAATTTTTTGAGTGTATTGAAATTAAGCGACAGTTGATCTGCCGAAACGGCTATTCCATTTTCGAGTACATGTTGTTGTACTTGTGGAGAGAACTGCTGCATATAATTTTCGGGATGGTGTAGCTTCAAAAAAACAAAATGGACGCCATGGGCCATTCCTGTCGAGACAGATTGAATAGCAGTCCATTTTACAGTCCCAGCCTTTATTCCTACTGGCGTACCATTATATCGAATGCCATTTGCGTTCAATATTAGGCCAGTCCGATCTTTAACAAATAGACTTTTTACTCCGCCAATTAGACAATAACATCCTAAGCCCCCTAAGGTCAACATCAATGCTCCAGGGAAAATTCTTATTTTTTCAGCGACAAAGAAAATATAGTAAGCAAATGCCAAAGCCGCTATCGTCAACAGCAAGCCAAATAGCGCTAATTTCAGACGTTTTTTGTTATCGAATTCTATGATAGTCTCATTCATAATTAACGTTCTCTTTCACATGTTTATCGGACTAAGTTAAAACAACGCTTTTCAAATTTTCATGCGAATTTCAATTCGTATGGATTCGTTTTAAATTCGCAGTATTTTGAGGTCTATCTGTATTTAAGCTATTTTCTAAATTCAATTATATCCAGCGCTATGCTTCCCCGAATCATCTTTGACGATTAACGTATTGATGGGTTAATCTATCCTCGAATCTTTTTCCAGCTTTTTGGTCTGTTTTGCTGAGAAGGTTTTTCCGAAATTGTAACTGAAACTCAATTTTGCATAGCGTGACTTCAATTTATTCACTGTTTCAATGCTAATCACATTGCCTAAAATGGAAATAGGTGCTTTTTGTAAGTTGAAAATATCCTCAATCGTCAGGGATATGTTTAACTTGTCCCGAAGCACTTTTTGTTGTAAACCCGTCGTGATATATCCTGTTGCCCCATATTGCATTTGAAAACTATTTCTTTTCGAAGCATAAAAGCCGAATATTTGAACAGTAGTCTTTGGCAGAATATTAATAAAGGTGTTGATCGACCCACTAAAGTTGACAATACCAGGTAACAAAATATCTTCTGTATTATTCGATCTGAAAGTAGGTCGTTGGGCCGATAAATATGTACTGACATTCACGCTGCTTCCAAATTTGTTTTGCGACATGACATAACCTCCAATTTGGTTTAGATTATAATCATTATAATAGTTAAACTCCGGGCTTCCAACCTCCTCATTATATCTTGAGATATAGGTAAACATATTCTTCGAGGAGTTTCCATATAAAGAAAAGATCAGTGAGTGGTTGGTATTCCACTTATGTGAATATTGCAGATCTAGTCTATTTGCAAAATATGGCTTCAACTGTGTGTTACCGTTGGTAAAATAGATGGGATTATTGGTCACCGCAAATGGATTGAGCATGTTATAACCTGGTCGTTCGATTCTTCTGTTCCCCGATAAAGTAATGCTGTTTTTAAGGTCCTCGAAATCATATCGTACATTAAAGTTGGGAAATAGATTAAGATAGTTGTTTTTAATCTGTTCGTCAGTTGAAAGGGATCGTAATGTATAATCGAATGATTCTAGTCGCAAGCCTACATCGAAGGAGAAGTGTTTATATTTACCACTCAGAGAAGAATAAGCAGCAAGTATATTTTCGTTATATTGAACCTTATCTTCAATATTTGCTTCTCCTCCGACGATATTTCCATCTGTGGTCAGATTCTTAAAGAAGCTTTCTGTATTTGCACTGGCATATTTTACACCAAATTTTAGATCTATACTCCTTCCAATGTTAGTTTTGTAATCTGTATTGAAGGTCCAGATTTCATATGGTCTCTTAATAATAAAATTTCTGCTATCATTTTCTGAGGAATTTATTTCCGTGTTAGAAAAATCTAATGCCTTTCTCCAGAATGAAGTGTTATTCTCATTCGAGTATTTCGAGTAATTCAGGCCGATTGAAAGCTTGCTTTTCTTTTTAAAATCTTTGTCGTAGATCAAATCGACGATATGGAAATTATTGTCTAGAAACATGAAGTCCTGCTGTTTAAGCTGCCTTTGAAATTCATCTTTCCGATTATAGATCGTGGCATCTCGTTCATTTGGAAATTTACCATAAAAGCTGGCGTACCAATAATTAAAAGAGAGCGTACTTGTTGAATCAATATTATAAAGTGTATTGATTTTGATGGAATGTGTCCTTTGGTATCTTTCACTAACCTGTTCTTGTCTATAGAGATAACTAGAATCAGGTAAGAAATAGTTTTTTATAAGATCGTTTCGTTTATGCATATTTTCACCATATGAAAAATTATAACCCAATGAAATTTCAAACTTACTTTTTTTTAGATTTAAATTAAGCGATTGGTCCGTTCCCCAAAGGGTAGAAACACTTGTACTTGCCGACCCAAAGAAGCCCAAATTGGAATTTTTCTTAAGTCTGATATCTAACACACCTCCGTCTCCTGCGGAATCATATGCTGCGCCTGGACTGGTAAGCACATTAACAGACAAGACCTCGTTGCTCGGTAGAGATTTCAGGTAGTTCAATAAATCCTGACCACCCAAATTGACTTTTCGACCATTTATCAATACAGTAGCTCCCTTTCCGAGCAATTGCAATTTGCCTTCCATTTCATCAACAGTTAATCCCGGTACCTGCTTGAGCAGTTCTGCTATATTTGTACTATTGCCTAATATATTGTTTTCAGCATTAAATCTATACCCACCGGTAATTAGCTCCAAGGTAGGTCTCTTAGAAGAAACCGCAACCTCCTCAAGTTTATTGTCAATCTTATGAAGCCTTATAGTACCGATATCTATATTGCTCCCGCTCGGCGTTTCGATTCTTTTTATCTGAGGCTGAAAGCCAAGGTGGTTGATTTTTAGGTAAAATGAGCGCTGACTATAGGTTAATTGGAAGTCTCCGCTTTCATTTGTCACCACTGTTTTGACAGGGGTGCTGCTACTTTGATGATCCATCAGGTATATTGAAACTAAATGAACGGGTTCTTTTGTAAGCGAATCGACTACTTTGCCTGTAACAGTAAAGGTTGAATCGATGCGCGAAAGGATAATCCTATTAGATGAACCATGAGCTATGGCGAAAAGAAGCAGGCATGGGAAGACTAGGGCAATTTTTTTTATGACTTTCATGTAATTAAGGTTCTTGTGCAAAGTTTGATGACCATTGTTTGCAGTTAGTGACTATAGGTTAGTCGAGCTCAGGAAAAAAATGTTGCACGATTATTAATAAAAGCGATTACCAATTGGCACAAAAGTCTTTTTATAAGTAAAAGCAAGTCTCTACCCGATATGAGTTGCAGTTGGTCAAAATCAAGAGTAGATAAGATTTATAGTCTATATTTATTCTAAAAAAAATCTTTATTAAAAAAATCAAAACAAATATAGTATATTTATGTTCTAAATAAAGTGTATGAAATATCAACTTTTAAAAGAAATCATTGTATTAGTAGAGGAATTTGAACAGGAAAACGTAGATGGAATCTACAGTACCGACGCGGATGGATTTAAACGTTGGGTAGTGGCAAAAGAAACCGATGTTCTGGTCGAACCCGAATGGGACGGTAAGGAAAATGGGCGTAGTCCAGAGAGTGTGATCAGCACATTAATAGTGCATATGAATAGGTTTGCAAAAAGTTATTCAAAGGCAGCTATTTGGGAATCTGATTTTTCTACACAAGAAGAGTTTATATACCTTATAACCTTAAGGTCGTTTGGCGAGATGACAAAAATGGAATTGATCAGGCGGAATATTCATGAAAAGCCAGCCGGCATGGCGATTATAAATCGTTTGATCAAACAAGGATGGATCGGTCAGCAAGATTCAGAGCAAGACCGACGAAGTAAGGTGCTTTATATCACAGAAAATGGCTTATCGGCGCTGGATCGACAAATGGGGAAAATACGTCATGCTACCCAGATTGTTTCAGGTGATTTGACCTACAGTGAAAAAATAACACTGATAAGTCTATTGGATAAATTGAGCAAATTTCATCAATTAATCTATGATAGAAATATTGCACCTGAAAAATTGCTGGAACAAGTGAAGTTATAGTCCATACTGCGGTGCGATGGAAATAATATAAGAACTACAATGTGTACATTACCATATTGCAGTGTCAGTAAATCTATTGGGGGTATTACTCAAGTTCAGCTAAAAAAACAGAAATGAAAAAGAAGGTAGCAGTTATTGGTGCAGGTTTTTCGGGTCTTTCAGCGGCGGCCTATCTTGCGCAGGCAGGATACGATGTGCATGTTTTTGAGAAACATACGCAGCCCGGTGGAAGAGCGAGGCAGTTTAGTACGAGAGAAGGGTTTAAATTTGATATGGGACCAAGCTGGTACTGGATGCCTGATATTATTGAGTCCTTTTTTTCGGATTTTGGGTGTTGTACTGCTGATTTTTTTGAACTTGTATCACTCAATCCACAATTTGAAATGATATTTAACTCTGGACAGATTCGTGTACCTGAATCCTATCAGGAGTTAAAACAATTATTTGAACAGATCGAACCTGGGGCTGGTATGCAGTTGGATCGATTTATGGAAGCTGCAAAATTTAAGTATGAAGTCGGCATGCGGGATTTTGTGAATAAACCCTGTCACAATTGGGGCGAATTTCTCTCTCCAAAAATTGCACTTAGTGCTTTTAAGCTAGATTTACTTTCTAATTTTAGATCCTACGTTTCCAAATACTTTAAGGACCAAAGATTGCGGACATTGATGGAATTTCCGGTTATATTTTTGGGCGCTTCACCCAAGGATATTCCGGCATTATATAGCCTGATGAACTACGGCGGTTACGCACTTGGAACTCATTATCCGAAAGGAGGCTTTTTTCAGTTAGTACTGGCGATGCAACAAGTAGCGGAGAGACAAGGAGTCACTTTTCATTTTGATCATAATGTTGATGGGTTCAAGATTGAAAAGAATAAGATCACTTCTGTAGTTGTTAATGGTGTGAATCATCCATTTGATCTCGTGGTTGCATCGGCCGATTATCACCATATCGAAACACTACTTGCCAAGGAGTTGAGAAACTACGATGACGATTATTGGAAGAGCAGGACCTTTGCTCCCTCAAGTTTGATCTATTACCTAGGTATGAAATCGTCCATTCCAAATCTAACGCATCACACACTGTTCTTTGAGCATCCCTTGGATGATCATATCGACTGTATCTATGGTGAAAAAAAATGGCCTCAAAATCCGCTGTTCTATGTATGTTGTCCATCCAAAACGGATCCTCATGTTGCTCCTGCAGACAGTGAGAATCTCTTCTTATTAATGCCCTTGGCGACCGCTATCTCGGACGATGATGAAACACGTGAAAAATACCTAATTAAGATGTTAAAGCGTTTGGAAAAGCATACCGGTACAAAAAACCTATATGAACAGATTGCATACAAGAGAAGTTACTGTGTAAGCGACTTTATCAGCGATTATAATGCTTACGCTGGAAATGCTTATGGACTTGCAAATACATTGAAACAGACAGCGGTATGGAAACCCAAGATCAGAAATAAGAAAGTCCATAATCTTTTTTATTCAGGTCAGCTAACGGTTCCTGGTCCCGGTGTGCCTCCATCCATTTTATCAGGGAAAATTGTTGCCAAAGAAGCCATTGAATTATATCGTAAAACATAAGACCATGAAAAAGCTATTTGATGAACTCGCTTATGAAGTAAGCAAAAAAACAACTGAAAAATATAGTACAAGTTTCTCGCTCGGTATTTTGGCACTCAAGCCCAGCATTAGGGCTAGTATTTATGCGATTTATGGCTATGTACGATTGGCTGATGAAATCGTGGACAGTTTTCATGGATATGATAAGAAGCGACTGTTGGCGCGGTTATATCTCGAGACAAACTGTGCGCTAGAGGAAGGTATCTCATTAAATCCGATATTACAATCTTTTCAGGAGACGGTACATAAGTATGCGATTGACATCGAGCTAATCCGTCAATTTCTACACAGCATGGAAATGGACCTGAATAAAGTCGACTATAATTCTGAACGCTATAAAGAATATATTTATGGTTCGGCGGAAGTGGTGGGATTGATGTGTTTACAGGTTTTTACGGAAGGTAATAGACAGCGCTATGAGGAGTTAAAACCTTACGCCATGAAACTGGGCTCTGCATTCCAGAAAATAAACTTCTTGCGGGATCTTAAAGACGACTACCATGTTCTTGGTCGCACCTATTTTCCGAATCTGGATATGGCAGTCTTCGATAATGCACTCAAAAGCCAGATTGAGGATGAGATACACAGCGAATTTAAGGAAGCGCTTTTGGGAATTAAAAAATTGCCTGCATCGGCAAAATTTGGCGTCTATCTAGCTTACAAGTATTACCTTTCACTGTTTGCAAAGATTCGAAAAAAATCCTCAAAGGAAATTTTGGAAAGCAGAGTTAGGATACCAAATGTACAAAAAGCCTATGTTGCTTTCAAAAGTTATCTGCGTTACAAAGCTGCTTACTTATAATATAGAGCTATGAATTTTATTACAGTATTGATCACTTTTATCGCTATGGAGGGCGCAACCTGGCTTATCCATAAGTACATTATGCACGGCTTTCTCTGGATATTACATCGCGATCACCACGATCATAGCAATTCGGGTTTTTTGGAAAAGAATGATTACTTTTTTATCATTTTTGCTCTTCCCACCATCGCATTGATGTATTTCGGTTCGTTAAGGGATTACAATTATCTGTTTTACGTCGGATTAGGGATTATGCTCTATGGTATGGCGTATTTCTTTGTGCATGATATATTTATCCATCAACGCTTCAAATGGTTGAGTAAAACAAATAACCGTTACTTTTTGGCGCTTCGTCGTGCCCATAAACAACATCATAAACATTTGGGTAAAGAGGAGGGCGAATGTTTTGGCTTTTTATATGTTCCGATGAAATACTTTAAAATGTATACTAACAATGAAAAAATATGATGCCATATACTTACTCGCTTATCTTATTTTTTACGGTCATAATCTGTTTTGTCGCATCCTTCGACAAGCGGCTTCGATTCGATCGTGAGTTTGTCCCATTTTTAAAGTCAGCGGCACTTGTTGCTGTATTTTTTATCGCTTGGGATGTCTGGTTTACGAGTAAGGGAGTATGGTGGTTTGACACAAGATACACCCTAGGCCTGATTATAGCAGGCTTACCATTGGAAGAATGGTTATTCTTTATCTTCATCCCTTTTTCTTGTATTTTCACCTATTTCTGCATTGATAAATTTTTTAGATTACAATCGCTATCCGCCTTTAATAATATCGTTGTCTTTGTGAGTGTCATTATATGTGCTGTGGTGGCACTTCGATATGCCGACAGAATCTATACAGTTGTTACCGCTACGGTGACTATCTTGACATTAGTGCTTTTTCACTTTGCATTTCGGATACAATGGATTACGCAGGCCTCTGTAGTCTTCACCTTGCTTATGTTGGGTTTTTTACCTGTCAATGGTATACTCACCGGAACAGGTTTGGAGTCTCCGATAGTCAACTACAATCCCATGGAATTTATGGGGATCAGGGTCCTTACGATTCCGGTTGAAGATGCGGTGTACGGATACACCCAGTTTTTGTGGGTTCTTTACTTTTTTAAAAAATTTCAAAGTAAGTCTCATGAATCCAATCAATAAAGAAGAGTTAACCATATATTCATGTGTGAAAATAAGACCGATCATATTTTCCTGTGGATCGACCCAATAATATGTATTGAATGTACCCCCCAGAAAAATGTGCTGACATTAGCGGAGCGGACAAATTTATTTTCTGGCGTCACCAGCCAAGATCCAAGGCCAAAATAAAAGTTAAATTGCTATCCATCGCAAAAGCAGGTAGATCTGTCTCATTATAACTTGTATGTGTATTATAACTGCCTCATTCACTAAATGTAATTGTAAAAAAAATGAGCATTAGATATGGAGAAATCTTGATGATGATTTTGGAAGTCCAGGAGGTGAAAGTGCAATTTGTCATAAAAAGAACGGGGCCCATTCAATGGACCCCGTCTGACAAATAATGCTACCCACAATTGATAACATTAGCTCTCTAATCTAAATTTCTATATTGATAAACAATACTATTTTGTATCCCACCATACCCTTGCCAGCAGGACTCCATTTTCTCCTTGTGCTTGCACGTTGGCGTTGTTGGTATTGATTTCTGTCTCCGGATACATAAAGCGCAATGGATACGCGCCTGAACTTGGCGATGACAGTGAATTTGGTATTGCAGGATAACCCAGACGTCTATAATCGTTCCATGCCTGAATATTGTTGATGTTGTGTAATGCAAGCCATTTCTGGGTTATGATCTGTTGAATTTTATTACTCGCTTCCGAATAAATGACACTTTTCTGGTTCATATAGGATTGCGTATTGTAATTATTTTGATTGAACAGATAATTAAATGAGGCTTGAATTCCCTTTTGGTAGGATTCACTCGCGTTGCCACTAATCCATTTCCGCTCGATGGCCTCTGCTTCTAAAAAAGCAGTTTCCGCTAAGGAAATGAGAACGGTCGACTGGCTAAATGATTTTATAATCCCAGCGGGCTGATTACCATTCTCCAGCGGACCCTTTAAGGCTGAAGTATTAACCGCTGCAAACTCCTCAGCTATGGTGTTATTTCCAAAAAGGACACCTTTGAACTCCCCGCTGACCTGCGTATAGTTTTGTTGTAAGCGCGGGTCGTTATAGGCTTTGTACGTGTTGATCAAAAATTGTGTTGGTCTGATATTGGCATAATTTGCTACTGCCACACCTGCATTGTTCCGATAGAAGGTCTCGTAAAAAGGATTCATCTTTGCTGCAGTGTTGAGATATCCCGGATTGACAGCTGCATTTTCGGAAAGAAATCCTGAACCTTCTTCGATAATTTTGGATATTTCCTGTTTAATATAGGGTTCTTGACTAGCAACTTCCGATTGTTTTAGCAAGGCTCTTAATTTGAGCGTGTTACCAAATTTGGTCCATTTGCTTTTATCGCCTTTGAAAAGAACGTCGTCTGTTGTGGGCAACAGAGAGGCAACCTTGATATCTGCAATACCTTCGGTAATTAGATCAACGGACTTGGCATAAACATCTTTTCCTGATTCATATTTCGGATGCAGGTTAACAGAGCCGTTTAAAGCATCACTGAAGGGAACATTATTGTAAAAGTCAACAAGTGTAAAGAAATGGTGAGCCATCATGATCTTACAGATCCCCGCATAAAATCTTGCATCTTCGACATTGGCCTGATCCAAAATTTCTTTGTAATACAGTAGGTTGTTATAATTGGATTCCCAGACAGGTATGCCGTCTCTTGTATCCCTTATCGCAGGACCATTATAGGTCTTTAATGCCGTAAAAGCACTTACTCCTTCATTTGAAGTTCCCCAATAACCTCCCCACAAACCACCGATCTGATTCAGTTGGACAGATTCATTTACGGCAGATACGACCAAGGCAGCCGGAAGCTTGGCATTTAGGCTTAAATTTTCTTTTATTGGCGCATTCGGATTATCATTTACATCAAGAAAGTCTTTACAGGAGCTCGCTGTAAGTAAAGTAATCGCAAATAAGGCTGATTTTATGATAGTGTATTTCATCTCCGTAGTATTAAAAAGTAATGTTGACATTAAAACCTATTGATCTTGATGTCGGAATCTGTCTGAAGCTGTTGTAGCCATCTGTTTGATTATAAAGTGCCTCTGGGTCGCCGATTGTATTGGAAGAATGCCTGACGATGAAAAGGTTGTTTCCCACAAAACCAATGCTTGCTTTTTTGATCATCCGTTGATGGGATAGCCACGATTGCGGCAAATCATACCCGATATAGAGTTCCCTAAGCTTTAGGTAATCTCCTTTAGCGGCGGTGACAGATTGTATATTTCCGTATGCTGTCCACCACGCTTTATCTCCCTTAGAATATACCTCATTATTTTCGACAATTGATCCGTCGGCCAGGCGTACCATAGAATTAGGCATAATAAAAGGCTGTCTATCGTATTTTGCAGTTTCCGGATGTGTTCCGGCAGCAAACATCCTCGGGATTACCTCCGAATACATCCAACTTCCCAGTCTCGCATCAATCTGAAAACCCATTGTAAAGGATTTATAGTTGAATTTGGTATTAAATCCAAAAAGATAGGGCGGTACCATCGTTCCCATTACCTTTTCTTCTTCCGAAGGGATTACATTCCCGTTTGGATCCAAAACGATTTTCCCGTCTTCTCTTAAAAAGTCAGTCATGCGAAGTGTTGGATATTGTAGGCCTTTGATAGCGTAAGCTTGTCGAAAGATGTTAAACTCGTCGCCTGCATATAGATTTTTGGCTTTTGTGTCGGTATAACTGAAATTAAGGCCAAACTGTAAGTTCAAATCTTTGCTTTTAATTGCGGTTCCATTGATCATGATTTCATAGGTCTTATTGATGATCTGTCCAGCATTTACGATCGTTGAATTGAAGCCCGTTGCACGCGAGATACCAGCATCAAATATTTGTCCATCCGAGTCCGAATAAGCATAAACAATATCCGTCCGCAAACGGTCGTTAAAGAATCCGAGCTGGGTACCTACCTCAAATGATTTAACAAATTCGGGTTTTATCGATCGGTTTGGCTCAGATAGGGAAGGAGTAAATCCGACTAAACTACCAAATGGAAAACCCGCGGTTTGGCTATAACTCAGGTTCAGACGATAAGGATCTAAGGTTACGTTTCCAGTCTTATTAAAAGAAGCAAAAATACGACCGTAGCTCAATACCCTGCTCTTCTGCAGGCTCGCGATCGCATCTGTAAATACAAAAGAGGAACTTACACCTGGAGAAAAATAGCTGTTGTTTCCTGGATCAAGCACCGATACCTGATCATTTCTGCCTGTAAGCGTTAGAAAAAGATAGTTTTTATATCCAGCGGTAAATTCTCCGTAAGTCGCGAGCGAACGGTATTTTGTAATTGTTGAACCACCGGCCAATTCGCCAGTGCGAGAGCCCTGATTGAATATATCTTCAAATAATAGATTTGTAGCACTGATATTGATAGATTTAGTATCATCCATTCGAACATTTTGTCCGACCAAAAACTTGGTAGAGAACTCACCAAAGTTCTTATGAAAATTCAGGATCAAATCATTGTTGAAACGGGTAAAGCCTCTATGTGTATCATTTACGCTCCCATTTATATTTCTTGTTGCTACATTAGAAACCAATTTTCTGTTCGTCACACGACCAGGTTCTGATTGGAAATATAGTCCCGTACGGAAAGTCGCATCTAACCAATCTGTAAATTCATAATTAAACTCCAGTTTTGAATTTAATGTATGCTGATCAGACGTATTTCTGTTATTGTCAGCCATGAAAATAGGATTTCTAGTGCCGGCAACTGGATTATACCAGTTTAAAGGATGATTTGGCGAACTTGGATCCTGCCAGTTTCGTGCATCTTTATAGTCGATATTGGCGGGTTGTGTATAAACAGATAACCATGGGCCATCACTTGTCGTATTGTTCTTGAAAAAAACGTAATTTGTATTAAAAGAGGTATTCAACTTGTTAAATCGACGCGATCCATTAAATCGTACGCCAGTACGACTTGATTTGTCGCCAGGAATCACACCTTTGATACGAACATCCTGCAAAGAAACGTAATAAGATCCCTTATCATCGCCAGAAGAGAATGAGAGATCGTTTTGTACTGTTACACCCGTGTCGAAAAAATCCAATCGGTTATCTTTATCCGGAGCACTATATACCTTCGTTGGTTGTACACCATTGATGGGCAACCCAAAATCTCTGACCTCACCATTAAAACGATCACCCCAAGATTCATTTGCTACAGGACTGTACACACCATTTTGTCCTTGACCAAAACGCTGTTGAGCAGGGGGTAGCAGGAAAACCTTGGAAAACAACGTACTATTACTATAGTTGATCTGCCCTCTTTCTGCCCGACCCGATTTTGTGGTGATCATAATTGCACCATTGACACCTTCAGATCCATATAGCGCAGCAGCATTAGCTCCCTTCAGTACAGTAATGTCTTGGATATCATTGGGATTGATTCGCGTAATATCGGGCAATGGAACACCATCTACAACATATATGGGATCATTTTTTGACCGGTTTAAAGAACGTGTTCCTCTTAACCTAATTTGAATACCCGGGTCAGTTTTTCCTGTTGTTAAGTCTGTTGCATTGATCCTTAGTCCGGCAACTTTACTCGATAACGCCAAAAGAGGATTTACGACCTTACCAAGATTCAATTCTTGATTGTCTACAGATTGCGCCGAAGTACCGAGTTCTCGTGCTTGCCTTTTTATCCCCAATGCACCAGTTACGTTTACTTCGGATAACATGTGTGGGTCTTCAGCTAGTCGGATGACAAGATTGGATTGTCCACTACGAACCTGAATTTCCTGTGGCGTATAATTGAGATGTGAGATCACCAATGTCTGTCCCTGATGAAGGCGGATACGAAAACTGCCCTGTGAACCTGTCATCACAGAACTTGATTTGAAGCTTTCTTTCACACGGATTGAAACGCCACTAATAGGCTCTTCGGTTTTTAAATCCAGGATACGCCCCTCTACGGTAAAATTAGTCTGTGCGGCCACCTCTTCATAAAACTGCGAGGTGAAGAATAGAAATAGAATTAATAAGTAGCTTTTTAACATTTTTTAATGTTTAATTGAATAAGTAGTATGATTTCAATACCTTTGATTATATTAAGTCTAAATAAATAGCTTACGAAGATACTTGCTAAGATAATTTACCGAATAACGCAATCGGAAATAAGACTTATACTATTGGAAATTTCTATTCGATGGAGTTACTTCAAGCAGAAAAAAAAGCATTTAAATACGATCATCCGGATTATAAAGTAAGGATGGTCTATCCGTACACAGACCATAACATTGTCCCGGAAGATAAGAGCTATCTTGTTATTATAGCTATTGAAGAGGGCTGCAGCTTGTCAACTGGGCCGAAGAAAATTGTTTTGAAAGAGGGCAGTAGTATGTTGCTGCGATTGCATGCGAATACAGTCAGTATCACATCCAAACATAGCAATTCGCGCTGTCTCATACTGTTATATCGAGACTCTTATCTTAAGCAAATGGATATTTCCGAGCAGCATATAGCTGCGATAAATGATGCAATACTAAATGCGGATAAAATTTCAGAGGAGACGTCACTTATAACGTATGTAAAAGCTAAGGATCTAATACGAATGAATGGAAGCAGTTTGTTATTACCTGCATTTTATAAGTCCAAATCACTGTTTATTCTCTCAATCCTAATGGATGCTGTGCAGCCCGGTATTCCATCCAATAAACTGGAACTACGCGAATCAGATATTGAGAAAATTAGCCAGGTGAAATTGCTTATCGAAACAAACCTTCATGAGACCTATACCATACATAAACTTGCAAAAGAAGTTGGGACCAATGTTCAATATCTTAAACAACACTTTAAAAGCTATTATGGAATAACGATATTCAATTTTGTGTTGAAGTGTAAAATGCAGCGAGCACAACATCTATTAAAAGATCACAGATTAACGATCAGCGTTATTGGAAATAAACTTGGTTATAAGCACGCAAGCCATTTTACTGCAGCGTTCAAAAAATTCTTTGGTTATGTTCCTAATAGTTTACGTTATCTATTGGTCATGGGATGTGATGAATTGGCTGCGATTATAGAGATGGGTCTTATTTGAAAAATCAATAAGCTCAGGTAATATTCTATTGATCTTTGGCAGTGTACGCTGTTGGGAACACGATATAACTATAAAACATATTGAAATAGGCATGCTGAAAAGAGGGCGCTAAACGGTATTTATTACCATAGCGCAGGTCTGTTCTTCAGTCCCCGCCAAGCATCCTGTTTTGTCGCAGCCCTGTAACGACTGACGTAAATAATACAACGCTATAAGCCCACATGAGCCAAGAACCAAATGTTGCAGCTCGGCTTGACGGCATATTGGGAAAGATCTGTTCAAAAAATTGAATAGCGAATGTATCGAGAATCATTCCTGGCAATACCAATAGCACGCCAGCGACTATATTTTCAAAACCTGAAAGTCTAAATTTTTTAAAAGTTAAGACTGAAATCAAAATCAATGCAGGAATTACTGCTGCATATAAACTAGTAAGTACGACTGGTGAATCGGTAATAAAAAAGAATTGTCCCGCAAACCGAAAAGCTAACGTTGCCAAAAACCAAATTAAAAATCCGATAGCAAGAACAGGTAAAATAAACGTTTTTTTCATTTTTGAAATTTTGAATAAAAGTAGTATTGGAAAAAAGTAATATTCAGTAATCCCCGCCATCTAAACTCACTTACATACGTTCATACTCATCGAGAACTATTAGTAGACCTACACACTATCATTTAGCTGAATTGGACGACTTTCATCTCACATATATGGCAGATTATAAAAATTGAAGCTAGATCAATAACATTATGGTGGATAATGCCCAAGTTACGAATAGGTATTGTCCATTTTTTGAGATTTTTCTCAAGGCCCAATATACAAATTAAAGTACAGGATTACTGCGATGAAGGGGCCATTTATTCTTCTTCGCCATTTTATAGATTTATTAAGTAAATTAGATCTATGAAAGAGAACTTAATTGCCTTTTAATGTCTTTTGACTTTTAAACTTTTCTCCTCTTCCAGAATTTGGATTGCTCTAAGGAGAAAATCGAAGATGGAGAAGGTTGAGTTATGGTGTTAGTTTATTTCATAATTTTAGATGATGCTCTACAAAAATTTCGCAACCTCCGTATTGAAAGATCTAAAGACCGCTATTGACGATCAGATGGCTGATTTTGTTGAATTGGTCGAATTCCCCAAGAACTCACTGCTGCTTTCCCCTGGACAACGAAACCTGTATTATTATGTGGTGGAATCGGGGATTTTAGTGAACTATTATATAAGGGATGGTGAAGAGGTTGTTACGAGTTTCACTTTCCCTGGGGATATCGTTGCAGACTTTAGAACAGCCGTATTCAAGGTAGCAAGTACCGATTATATCAAAGCACTTGGCCCAGTAAAGGTTTATCGTATTTCTGTTTCTGATTTTGATAAGTTAAAAAAAGAAAATAATCTTCTATTGGAGTTGGAGAGGCAGCTGATTATTGCTTATGCTCTTCTTTTAGACGAACGTCTGAGATTTATCCAGCATACAACTGCCCTAGAGCGGTATCAATTTTTGATGGACCATTACCCACAATTGATCGCTACAGTGAGTACCCGTTATATTGCATCCTATATTGGAGTGAAGGTCGAAACATTAAGCCGGATTCGCAGTAAGATTTAAAATATTAGCGGTTTAATTCTATTTTTTGTCTTCCAATTTTATTGACAATTGTCATGTTTATTGGGACTTTAATTTCTGTTTTTTGTAATTATGAAAAATAAGAAAGCCGATAAAAAAGATTCTAACCGTTTGGTAGATATTATTTGTAGTTCATTTGTAAACGATCCTTGTTTTAGGTGGATGATCGGTCAGAAAAACTTTGAAAAAAAGATTTATTTTTTGGCTGATTATCTAGTTGAAGAGACATTGGCTAAAGGTGAGGTATTTATCGGGCCGACTGGAGATGCTGCAGCACTTTGGCAATCTGAAAAGAAAGAGCGGTTATCGTTAGCAGTAATTTTCAGAAATTTAAAATTCTTATTTAATATGGGACTTCCAACAGTTTGGCGATCACTTAAGCTTTTAAAGCTAAAGGATGCTCATATCTCTAATCGAAATCCATATTTATACTTGGCATGTATTGGTGTAATGCCATCGGAGCAGGGGAAGGGTTTGGCTAAAGCCTTATTGGATCCAGTTTTAGCAGATGCCGAAAATTCAGGAAGAGATGTTTATCTCGAAACTGCAAATCCTTTGAATGTAAACATCTATAAAAAAAGAGGTTTTGAAATCATTGATGAAGTCGATTTATCTGAAATTAAAATTACGTTTATGGTAAAGCGTTGTTTAACTTCAAAGAAGGCCAAGACCTTCTAATGTAACAATATATATGTTGTTACATTAAATGAGGACTCTACCTTGATAACTTGAATTTTCGAATTTAAAGAGGTTTTTATAGCTTATTTTTAGAACTTTTTTTAAAGAGCAAAGAGTTTTTAAGTACATTTAAATATCAGCATCGAGTTCTTAAGTAAGGAAAATTGGACTTAACTATTCGATTTCAACAGTCCACTGGAACCAAAATTCTTCTTTCATTAAAAGTATGATATACACGAAACATAATCTTAGCTACTTCTTAACCCTTATTTTGTTTTTTTGTATTGTGACTGTAGGAAAGGCTCAGGTGCTCCCATTCTATAAGGTCACCCCCTTGGAGGACGATGATTATTTTACAAAAACTGTTTTTTTATTCAATCCTGCTTTTATGAAAAGCAATAAAGTAAAAAGCATTCTACTGCAGAGTGAAGAGAAGATTGGGATAAAATATATTTACAATTTTAACCCCGACGGCATGGTGGTAAGTATGACGAGCATAAGATATAATAACGAAAAAACTGATACCGCTTTTTATACCAGATATTATTATAATTTAAACCGACTCATCGATAAAAAAGCAAGGATAGATTATTCCAATGGGATTGTGAAAGTCAGTTGCTTCCAATACAATAAGAATAATAAAATTGATATCATCCGGACCTTCACATTGAATGCTCAGATGCCAAATAGGCCACAAAACAATGATTGGCAGGGAAAGCAATTTCCCAGAGTAGACAACATGATTTTAGAGGGCGCCTTACCAGACGAAAGCCTTTGGAAGAAAATGACAGCGAATAATGATTTTTCTTCCATGCAATATCGTTACTATACCGAAAACGAATTCGAGGCAGAAGAACGTACCGAATATTTCAATTTTAGTAAAAATAGCGGCGGTTCAGATACGTGTTATCAAAAAAAGACGTATTACTATTTGAAAGGGCATCCCGTAGTGTTGTTTCTACATAATGGCTGTGCTGTCGAGAAAACACCATCTGAATTGTATCAATTCAAAGACGGACTTTTGGTAGAGCTCACTGATGCACCTTCTTCCCTTGATCCCAAAACCGAAAAGTATGTCTACGACCAAAACCGAAACCTGAAACTAATGGAAGATAGTTGGAACGGACGAAAAGTAAGTGAACTGGGAATGAGTTATGATGAAAAAGGCTTTTTGGTTTCCATACAGCGAAAGTCGGATGCTGCTAAGGCTCATTATTTTGAAGATCGCATTCTAAAGGCAATTTATAGTTTTTACTAACTCAATAACCATTGCTTCTTTTCCATATTCCATTTTCATCGAGAATTTTTAAATAACTTTTAGGCGACTCGTCTGATTGACAACATTGAACCAGTTGATCGGTTAAGGCAGTCAGAAAGTCAAAACAAACAGAAAAGTCCTCTTTTGAGTTATAAAAGCCACCCCACTCATTTAAGCTCCAACAAAATATATCGCCCCTGTCGGTCGTAATCGAAATCACGATGTTAGGGGTATCTACGTCGTTTTTTTTGTAGTAATCATAGTTTTCTCCGCCCAACAACGATATTTCACGGGCAGGAATGTTGATTGCACTTATGTTGGAAAATAAAACCGAACCAAAACAGGCACTTGTAAATCCGTCCTTATTCAGCGTTACTATTTCTGTCGATTGTCGTTCGGAGGCCGTTTTAAATAGCTTATAAATAGCTATTAGGAGGAACGGAAATAATATCAGTAACAGCCAGCTCGAGAGATCATGTGCAGGGCGTACAAGAAAAAGGGTGGTTGTCAGTGTAATAGCCAATAAAACCGTAAAAAACCAAACAAGAATGGCCGAGGTTTTGCTGCGGTTATTAAAACGAAATTGATAGCTCTTCATCGTAAGTTGAGTAAGGTGAATTTCTAATAAAAAACCATAGGCTTCAATAATAAATATATGGATATTTTATTGGTAATTAGCAAATTGCATGTAAATTGCTTTTGGATTACATACTTTTATGAATGAGATCGATGAAATGTTATCCCTATATGGGCTGAGCGAAAAGCGCAGTATTTTACGCTTGCTCGATGATTTTCAGGACGAGGCGGAAATTAAAGAATATTGCTGGAAGGTTTTGAGAACTTACCCTGACCTTAAGAAAGAAGCCTGGTTAATTGGACTGGAAGGGGGCGATTATATCTACAGTTTTGAGGGACATTACGTTTTCATCACGGATGATATTTGGAGTTTTAATTTAATCGCGAGGAAACCAGTACTAAAGTTGCTGGTAGAAAAGATAAAAGCCTTAAAAGCATCAGGTGAATGATAGACTTCGAAGTTCAATAACCTGTAAATAAGATGTCTTCATTGTTGGATGTTATAATCAACTTATCATAGATCGTAAGGACTGCCGATTTATTAAAAAAATAGTTAGGCGAACAGCTCCAGCAGACTGTTTCCTGCTTATTAAATTTTGGCAGCGTTAAATTATCGGATATATATTACTCTTGTTACCCTCATAATAAAAATTTTCTTTCAATTTATTTTTGTATATTTATAAACCTCCCTACGTGCAGCACCTTGTCAAAGATACAAGAAGATCGTATGCAAGGACTTCACTTAAAAATCCAACAATGATTTCAGCAACAAAAAGAGGAATAGCGTTCCTATCCACTTATCCTCCACGCGCCTGCGGTATTGCAACTTACACAACAGATCTAATGAAGGCTATCGCGAGTAAATTTGAAGAGTCTTATCGACTAATTCCTATACCGATAGTAGATGACAATACGTCTCAAGAAGATGGTCCACTAGGGAAACTAGATATAACAAACCCGCTCTCTTTCGACACCATTCTTGAAAACATTTTGTTTGATCAGGATATTAAATTGATCTGTATCGAACATGAGTTTGGCCTTTTCGTTGGTCAAGAAACTGAGTTCATAACTTTTCTCAAGGATCTTAATTCAGCACAGCTTGCTATTGTCGTGACTTTCCATACGGTGTTGCCAGCACCAGACCGCATGCTGCTCGAACATGTATATGCCATTGCTTATAATTGTTCGCAAATCATCGTGATGACACAGGGATCCGCCGATATCCTTACGAGTACTTACAAAATTCCTACCGGTAAAATAACCGTAATAGCGCATGGCACGCATTTAGCTCCAGCGACGGATAAACACGCCATTCTTGAGCGATACAGTCTCGTGGACAAGAAAATCCTCAGTACATTTGGTTTACTTGGACCCAGTAAGAGTATAGAGACTACACTTTATGCGCTACCCGCTATTATCGAACAAAATCCAAATGTAATGTTCCTTATTTTGGGGATGACACACCCCAATCTTTTACGATATGAAGGAGAGACGTATAGAAACAAACTTGAGACAATAATAGACCGATATAACATTTCAGATCATGTCCGTTTTGTTAATGAATTTCTCTCAACAGAAAATTTATTGTCCTATCTGTCGATCACGGATGTGTATCTTTTTACGTCAAAAGACCCTTTACAGGCGGTTAGTGGAACATTTTCTTATGCGCTGAGCTCTGGCTGTCCCATTGTGTCGACGCCAATCCCTCACGTAAAAGAGGTTTTAAAGGAAGATATGGGGACCATAATTGATTTTGAAGCTTCTGAGCAGCTTGCGGCTGCGGTCAATCAAATTTTAGATGATGAACTTAAATTAGGCAAGATTCATCGTGTGAATCTTCAAAAGATGGTTAAAACCTCCTGGCAGAACGTTGCTATAGCTCATGTTTATCTTTTTGAGTTACTTATAGATAAAAAGAGGGAAATGATATACTCAGTTCCCCCCGTCAACCTGGATCATATTTTTCGGATGTCTGAAGAACGTGGATTTGTTCAATTTGCGGATATCTCTACGCCCGACCTTGCAAGCGGTTATGCGTTGGATGACAATGCAAGAGCACTTATAGCGATGTTACTTCACTATAAAATATATGAATCATATGAAACCATTGCTCTGATCCAGAAATACCTGGATTTTATAGGTTATTGTATGCAAGAAGATGGTACATTTCTGAATTATGTAGACAGGAGCGGCAATTTTACAATACAAAATAAACAGGAGAATCTTGAAGATGCCAACGGCCGAGCTGTCTGGGCTTTGGGTGAAGTGGTGGGCATGGCTAATCTTTTGCCTGAAAGGATAGTAAAACTTGCAATAGAGCTTTTGGAGCGGGCATCCAAGCATGCATTAGTTTACTATTCGACAAGATCGATGGCCTTTACCATTAAGGGCCTAAGTTTTATGAAGGGCAAAAATTATAAGGCTATCATAGAAGTCCTGGCAGATCGTCTAGCAGCTATGTTTGAACATGAGAGCTCTTCAGATTGGCAATGGTATGAATCTTATATGACTTATGGCAATAGTGTTATTCCAGAAGCCATGTTGATCGCCTATGAGACAACTAGGGACAACAGATATAGAGATATCGCCTATCAATCCTTTGATTTCTTATTGAGCAGGATTATTGTCGACGAAGAGATTCATGTGATTTCCAACAAAGGCTGGGCACATCGTGGCCAGCTGAGAACTGATCCCAGGGGCGGAGAGCAGCCCATTGATGTTGCTTATACCATTATTGCACTAGATAGATTCTATAAGTTTACAAAAGATGAGCAATATAAGAAGACCATCCGAATAGTATTCGACTGGTTTTTGGGACGGAATCATATTAGACAGATTGTTTATAATCCTGTTACCGGAGGCTGTTTTGATGGACTTGAAGAGCATGCTATCAATATCAATCAAGGCGCAGAATCCACCATAAGCTATCTAATGGCAAGACTTAAAATGGAGGATCATACGCACGAACCTATGAGTTAGTTTCTTTTGAACAGTAGTTGCTTCATTGTCAATTATTATTTGTATATTTAATACTATGATCTACTATTTCATATAACCCCATTTCGTAGGTCCAATATGATAAATACACTTGTTTTATCTTTAAATTCTCCACAATATATTTTCCGGAAATTTTTAGTTCAACAACTAGCTGCTAGTGTACCTCAAAGAGAGAACACGTTTTAGTTTACTTTTATTCCTCCCGATCAAGTATAAACATTGAAAAGGGAAAAGGATAATACGCACTATAAAATCCATACATCATGAGTAAAGACATTAAAAAGGAAAAAAGCACAAAAGAGAAAACGCAATCTTCTTATCAAAAAGAAAAAGATTCTGTTTCGAAAGACTTAACGGAGAATGTTTTCCGTAAAAAAAAGAAATAGGAAATTGAAAAGATAGCTTATTGTTTGCTCTTGCACAAAGGTAGATTAATTTGGAGCGGGTACAAAGGCTGGATTATTAGACCAGGCTTTTGCTCGCTTTTTTCTTTAACAAAACTGAATTTGAGTATCGCATATTATATCTTTATGATGCTTAATTGTCGAGCATAAATCCCATAAAAATATGATCAAAGCATCTATCATATTGGTATCCAAAGGGTAAAAACCACCTTTTCATCAAAGCATTTGACATGGATATCACCGCTGTGAGCCGTGATTATCTGTTTGGAAATATAAAGGCCCAATCCCAGTCCACCTTCTTTCTGGTTTTTTCTTCCAACAAAGGGCTTAAATAGGTTATTGAATATAGGCGCCGCTATCTGATGGCCATCATTTTCTATCTGGAAGATAAATCTGTCACTTTCAATAGAGGACTTTATAACGATTGTATTTTCTGCCAAACCATGTCGGAATGAATTTCCTATGAGATTTGAAAACACCTGTGCCATACGCTCATGATCGCATGTTACTGGATGTTTTGCTCCGAGATTTGTCTGTACTTTTCTGTGGGGTGCACTTGTTTGGATCTCACGAAGGGCCTGAAGGATCACTTTATCTAATTCGACCAGATTTTTGTTCAGATGTATTCCCGTGCCGAGCTTACTCCGGGCAAAATCAAGCATGTTATCTATTAGACCTTTCATTCTATAGGACGAATCATAAATAAGCTTGGCCGTTTGTTTATGTTTTGCATTCTCGAGTTTGTCGGCGAGATATTGCGATAAGGTAATGACAGCACTCAATGGATTTTTTAGGTCATGCCCCAACACGGATAATAGCGTATCCCTGCGTTCAGAGTATTGTAATTCTTCACCTAACAGGGCTTGGGTATTTTTTATTTTGGCGATCGAACCCAAATGAAAACTGATCAGTTCAGCTAGAAGTTCAAATAGTGGTGCTATCCGTTCTCTATCAATTGATACGGCTTTATAATCTATCGTGCAGAGGGTTCCAAAGAACAATCCATCATTGTCAACGATCGGGAATGCAATATAACTTTTAAAACCTTTTGCATGCAATTTTCTTTTCCAATCTTCATTTTCACAGTAGTCGATATCGGGGATAATGATAGGAGCATGTTTATCATGTGCCTCATCTCCTAAGGTATAATGTAATTCGAGCTGCTGCCCCGCTGTTACTCCGACTCCGAGCGAATCCCGTACAGCACAGGCTATCCATTGATGGCCATTGTGAGAGGTCACCAGCCCTAGATCCATTCCTGTATATAGACATATGGTGTTCAATATATTCTTTACTGCAGGAATATCTTCGATCCGCATGAGCAAATGGGAGATGGTATCATTATTTTCTTTCATATCTGTTACTGTTGGTGAAATCGAAGTCAATATCAACGACTAAAATATATCACTTTGTAAGGAATGACTATATAATTACAAATTGGAGAATAAGATGTTTGATTTTCTGTTCGAATCTTATGTTAGCGGACCTTATGTCTAAATATAAGCAAAATTTAATCGTTTTTTAGAATCTAATTGTATCAGAGAGGGGTGGATCCCAATTGGAGATACTTATTATTCCGGTTAAAAAGACCTTGATTTTCAATACAAAAAGATGTTTTTATACGTCTTCGTTGGAATATACACGTGAAATGCAGGTGATAGCTCTGCTAATAGAACTAATACTGTTCGATGGATGTTCTAATTTAAAAGCTCTAGGGCAATAAACTTTAAAAAATGGAAACAACAACTAAAAGTAACGCAAGTGAAAATTCTGGAAATGGAACGATGACGAAACAATCCACAGACCACACGAAAAAGCGTTCAGGATCCGATGCTGCAAAAGATTTGGCCGAGCTATTTGAAGACGGGCTTAAAGATATTTATTGGGCGGAAAAAGCTTTGATAAAAGCATTGCCCAAAATGGAAAAAAACGCTACCGCTGAGAAATTAAAAAAAGCGATTTCCAAACACCTTTTGGAAACCGAAGATCATGTGAAACGCTTGGAACAGTGCTTCGATATTCTGGAGCTGAAGCCTAAAGCAGAGCGATGTGCTGCAATGGCAGGGTTGATCGAAGAAGGTGAACATATTATCGAGGAAACCGAAGAAGGAACCGTTAGAGATGCAGGTATTATCGCTGCTGCCCAAAAGATTGAGCATTACGAAATTGCCACATATGGTACGCTCGCGGCATTTGCTAAAGTCTTGAAGTACAATGAGGCCATTCAGCTTTTGCGTGAGACTCTTTCAGAAGAAAAAAAATGTGATTCTGATTTAACTGCCTTGGCGGATACCAACCTCAATACAAAAGCTAAATAAGAGTTACTAAACAAAAAAAATGGATGGATCTTACGTCTGTAAGATCCATTTTTTATAAATGATGATCTCTGAAAAATGTATCTCTGATCAATAGAATTTAAAAAACTCAAGATGAAGAAGAAAATTGTGGTGTGTGATGATGATATAGAAATACTGAATGCATTTTCTATAGTATTGGAGGATCAAGATACGATAGTTATAACGGTAGCGAATAGCTTAGTTCTGATAGACGTGTTGGACAGTATAGATGCTGATATTCTTTTTTTGGATATTCATATGTCTGCACGTAACGGAGACCAAGTACTGCGAGACCTCAGGAGTTCATCTAAACATGATAAGCTGCCCGTAATTATGATTTCAGGTCATATCGATGGACGGAGTATTTCAGTGGAATGTGGAGCCGATGGATTTTTAGCTAAACCTTTTGATCTTATCGACTTGGAAAACTATATACGGAGATTTGTTTATGAAAGTGAATCTTAATATCGTATTTGGTCTCAAACCGTTTAAAATTCCGTGATCCTTGCATCGTAAATCAAATGAGTAGCAAACAATTATTTAAAGACAAATTATAAGCAAGCTTCGTTTAACATATGATGACTTTAATCCCAATGGATATGCAGACAGGAAAATAATCATTCAAAATATGGTAAGCCGTCGTTGCAAAATGATGGTAAAGTCTGAACTCGACAAATTGGGAATACTTTATAAATCCATTGAATTAGGGGAAAAACTCCTATTAAGAAAGTGAAAAAATCTCGAAGAACTTTAGTATTATATCGGAAAATCTACCAATTATATAACAAATTTGTCTAAATGTATAACGTGTAGTGGGGTATAAATCAGAACTTTATTATGAATCGATAATACTATTATTTAGTAAATTTTAAGCTGATGGAGACAGGTATACAATTGAAGATCAAGTTCCTGAGTGAATAGATGGACCACCTACTCATTTAGCAAAGCAAAAAACTACTGAAGATTCAAAAAGTACAAACAGATTATTTAGCACATCTTTTAAGAGAGTTGAAGAAAAAATAGTAACTAAAGAACGATAGCTGATATGGGATACAAATTAGCAGAAATATATACGGATTATAGTGTGATAGTGGAGGAAGGTTCATCCGATGACAATATGCTAGATTCTAGCTGATACATCAGCCTAAGAAAATTAAAGGATAAAAGAGATGAAAAATGTTACTCCATCCATTGTTGCCGATACAGCCTCGGCAAAAAAAAGAATAGCTGTAATCGTTGCGCATCCCGACGATGAGACACTTTGGGCAGGCGGTACAATTCTCGAACATTTTGATTGGCAGGTGTATGTAATAAGTGTATGTCGGGGGGATGATCCCGACCGTGCTTTAAAATTCGATGCTGCACTTAGAGTGCTACGAGCAAATGGTGCAATGGGATGTCTTGATGATGGGGTCCGACAGGTGCCGTTGCACGAATCCGAACTTCAACAGACTATTCTCGCACTGTTGCCACCTATTGTTTATGACCTCGTGATCACACATAATCCTTCAGGCGAGTATACTTATCACAGACGACATGTTGAAGTTAGCGAAGCCGTTATAAAGCTCTGGAAAAACAGAAAGATAAAAAGCAAGGAACTTTGGACATTTGCCTATCACGATGGCAATCGTCAGTTTTATCCGCGACCACATAAAATGGCTCCGATAAAAAATCAGCTCAATCTTGCAATTTATGATACCAAGTATGATATTATGAATAGAATATACGGTTATCCAAAGGAGGGCTGGGAGGTGATTACAACCCCGAGTACAGAAGCGTTTTGGTCATTTACAGATACCGGAAAGGCTATGGTTTGGTTGTCTAAAGGAGGAGTATTGGTATGAGAGTCTTATTATTATACGATTACCCACCATCTCCGGGGGGCTTGTCCACACAGGGCGATCTACTTTATAAGGGATTGCAGGCAATAGGTGTTGATGTTCATGCGGCGCATTGGCAATCTTGTCAGGAGAAAGAATGGTATTATGATTGGTTCAAGCCAGATGTTGTCGTTGGTATTGGATATTGGGGGCATGTTCCGTCGATCGTCGTGCATCCGCAACTTTTTGGAAGAATAGCTGTACCATGGCTTGTAGCCGATGGATATATTGCGAATTATAATGAAATACTTAACGAATTACCACTTATTTTGGTTACTTCTAATTGGGTTAAACAAATGTATGTTAGGGACGGCATTTCAGGAGATAAGATAGAGGTGCTTCCTGTAGGTTGTCCTACGGATTCTTTTGTCCCACATGCGTATTACGATCCCAAAATCGTTGCGGTACGAAAACAGCTTGGCGTGTCACTAGACGAGATTATGATTCTAACTATTGGTGGAGATGCAGCTTCTAAAGGCGCAAATGAAGTTATGGAGGCACTTGCCTTAATCGACAGGGATGTGCTTCCATGGAAATATGTTTGTAAAGTATGGCCACAGCCGCGCACCTCTTTTCAAAATCAATCTGATCACGACCTCGCCGAACGATTAGGGATTAGTAAAAAAGTAATATATGCAACAAATACCGTTTCGCGCGATTTTATGCCCTATCTAATCGGTGCTTGCGATATCTACGCAGCTCCTTCCAGATTGGAGGGCTTTGGTATGCCCCAGGTTGAGGCAGGGGCATGTGGTAAACCTGTTGTTGGTATCCGTGCGATGGGCATGCTTGATACACTCGTTCATGGAGAAACGGCTCTTTTAGCAGGGGTAGCCAAAGAAATTGTCGTCGACAACGTTATACTAGGTACTGAATCCGGTTATGAGGACAATCATATTATCCATTTTGATATACCTCGTACCGTAGATTACAGGGCGGACGTTAATGATATTGCAGATTGTTTGTCTAGATTGATGCGAGATGCGTCCCTTCGTACTACAATGGGAGCAGCTGGGCGAAAAAGAGTTGAAGAACGATTCGACTACAGGGTAGTAGCCAAGCGATTTGTTAAAATCATGGAAAAATATTTCAAGATCAACTAATTAGAGGAGCAATGCTTACCGAAAAACAATTTGAGGAGATCAATGCTGCAAAGCTAGCTGCTGAAGGAGTTTTGTTAAATAATAGTAGTGGGCCATTCCATCACCTTCCGCGCACGGCGGGCTGGGGGTATCCGGAACCCTATACCCGGGATCTTTTATTTTCAATCCTTGGCATTGCTAGTACTCATAATATGCAGCTTTATGATAGTATAAAGAGTGTTTTGGAAGTTTTAGCAATCACTCAGACAGTACATGGCCATATACCATCCATTGTCTATGATCCTAACAATTTGGGGGCAAGTGATACAACACCGTTGTTTCTCATGGCTGTAGGAATATACCGCAAAATGACAGGAAATACAAATTTTCTAGGGCGTGCCGTTAACAAGTCGCTACGTTGGATGACGTACCAGAGTCCTACGGATGACGGGGTTGTTGCCCAGCAACCCACCAGCGACTGGCGGGACGAACAGTGGGTATTGGGGTATGGGTTGTATGTTAATGCCATATATCACAATGCTCTTCAATTATTAGGTTATCAGGAGCGTGCTGATAGGCTCGCAAATGGAGTGAATATTCTATTTGCTAATGAAGATCAGTATTATGCCCTATGGACATATAAATTATACCATAGCGGAAAGTTTGATCTGCTGGGCAATAGCCTTGCCATACTTAGCGGGATAGCATCTTCCCAAAAGGCAGACGCCATCATAGATTGGGTGGAATCCTCCTGCAAGTCTATGCAGAAAGAAGGACAGTTAGCTATAGATCTGCCCCCTAATTTTTTTCCATTTATTTATCCGGGAGATCGCGAATGGCATGAACGATATAACCAGTACAATCAACCTGGCGATTATCACAATGGTGGAATATGGCCTTTTGTCTGTGGTTTCTATATTGCCGCCTTAGTGAAAGCACAGCGATTTGATCTAGCAGAGGTAAAATTACTCTCACTCACAGTGCTTGTTAAGAAGGCTGTAGATTTTAGATTAGAATACGGTTTCAACGAATGGATCAAAAGTCAAGATGCAATACCTAGTGGACAGGATTGGCAGACCTGGAGTGCAGCTTTATATCTATATGCTGCCAAATGCGTTGAAAGTCGGACGGTGCCTTTTTTGTAAATGTTCTATTCACCGTTACTCCAAATAAAGTAGATGCACGTTTAAATTTTACAGCGCAAATTTCCATTTTGACTGTTAAACTTAATATCGAGATTGTAACATTTTTATTTCCCATTTTTGGAAGTCATCGGTTCCTAAAAAACAATATTCTGTTCAACGCTGTCTTATATATAACATAAACAAAGCAAATGAATTTTGATCTCATTAAGTGTGAAGACCTGCAGCAGGCGATACATATACCCAATACTACCGACGACCATAATGAAGAAACATGGTTTGTAAAATTTGGTGAGGAAATAATAGGTGTTGGCCTTTTTCCACAACAAAGCACGAGCTGCGTTTTGGCAATTGTTGGTGATGCTTATGATGACAAAAAGTTAATTGGCGATGTTGGTGCACATGATAAGCTGATTATTGAAGGATTGAATATCGCCTTTGAAGGTTATTTAAGATCTATTCGTGGCGATGTTGTGATCGGGGAAAAACAAGTGGATGATTAGCACAAGAGATATCTATTCACCCAATTACCTAGGAGCTCAATAGCACCTTTTACGCTATCAGGTTTTCTTCTAAATCTAAGTTTTATACATTATTATTCTCCCGCTCCCGCGTTGTATGATAAGGAAGCAAAAATTGAGATCCGTAACTGGCCCGAAAAAGTCAGGCTAGTTTTTATCGAATATAAAAAATGGTTTAATGATGGTCGCTATAGTTGGCCGCGAGGAAAAAAACTCGTTTTTCAAAAAATGATGAATTGATTGATTATTATTAATAAAGCGTAATTTACCAATTTCGTTTATACCATAGATAGGTGCCTGTCATAGTAAGTAATGCTGGTGTCAACCCGATTAAAGCATAGATAAACTTTACGAGGTAACCACCAAATCCGCCAATATGCAATTGATAAATTGCCCAGGAAATTTTTTTCGAAAAATCTGCTTTTTCAATATCCAGTTGCCCTATAAAGTTTGCATGAACAGGATCGAAAGCAAAATTGCTCGCCTTTCCACTGAACAAAAAGAATATGGTACTTGGCAGGTGGCCACGGACCAAAATAGGGGATTTGTTATCCTTTGGAATATTTATCGCAATGGGGTCAAATCCCGGAGCAGCTACTTTGCAGTAGTTTAGCAGTTTATCTAAATTTGGTTTTGCCTTGAACGAACCCTGTTGCTGCACCATGGTTTGGTGGTCACAAAGAAGGGGCTGAAAAACGGGGATATTCATCCATACACCTGTTACCAGCAAAACTATATTGAACAAGGCCGACCAAACCCCCACTATCCGATGCAAGGAGGAGTATAATCGTCGTCCCTGCTTGTACAGCGGTACCTGAAATAAAATAACTTTCCTTATATATTTCCGATAGACAACCAGGCCCGAAACTATCGTCAATAAGAGGAGTATGCCGACAATGGCGCAGATAGCCTGTCCGATGCGACCGAGTAAAAAGCTGTAATGCATGGCATATATCCATCTAAAAAATGAACCGCCAAGTTCCTCGTAGTTGCCTTGGCGCAGGATTATGCCCTGATGTGAGTCTACAAAAGCAAAACTCAAATGATTATTGTAGGGACTTTTGGTCTTTCGATAAAGCATAAATTCATAGGGTTCTTCCGATGATAGCGGAAAGTCGTGCAAGACAATTTTTTCCAAACCCGGAAAAGCGTCTGCGACGATTCTATAGGCGCTGTCTGCAGAGATCATAAGCCCGCTGTCGGGCCTATGATAGATGTCTGGATTGAGTGCTCTGTCAAGATCGTGCCGGAATAGCAGCAATGACCCTGTAATCCCCAAGATTAGAAAGAATAGCCCCGAACTTAGTCCCAGCCATCCATGCCAGCGGAATGCCCACTTGGTTATCGTCTTCATGGCTAGAAAGTATAAGATACATTCAACCGGAACTCGCGCGGGGCATAGGGCACATAGGCGTAGAGACCTATTGGCCTTGTCCAGGCACTCCCATAATTGAATCGGTTGGTCAGGTTATTGATAAGACCATTGATTGCTATTTTGCCGTTTGTCCAACCTAGACCGGCATCCAGGCGAAAGAGCGCTGCAATGGAAGGAATTTCATCCTGCGGATATCGGCCAGCTCTACCAGCTTGATATTGGTAGCCTGTCGAAACACTCAGTCCAGCCAGTTTCTCAAAAGGAAGCCGATAATTTAGCCACGTGTTTTGTATATGCCGTACGCGATAGGGGGTAGCCTTACCTATCAGTGCTGGATTGGCATCGGCGGAAATATAACTATCAGTATACGCATAATTAATGACAGCATTCAAACCCTTGACAATTTCACCTTTGAGGTCAAACTCAATTCCTTTTGACTTGGTCTGCCCAATTTGTGATTGCAGGTTTGTCGAAGGGTCTGTCACCAAGATATTGTCGCGGGTAATATGGTAAAGGGATAGAGTACTGTTCCATTTGCCATCCCACCAGTCTTTTTTTAAACCAATTTCATAATTTTTCCCCCGTAGTGGATCGAATGTTCTCCCATCAGCACTCAAGCCACTCTGTGGCGTAAAAGTATGGTCATATAATGCATAAAATGAGGCGTTTGTGCTAAGTGCATAATTTACACCGAGACGAGGTGTAAGGACGAGATCCGAAACACTGGATTCTGCAGGGATATCAATATGGCTTGTCGATTGTGTTAGACGTGCCGCCAAGGTTAAATGTAGCCGGTCCTGTAAGAAACTAAGCTCATCCTGTAGGTAAAAAGCCAAATATTTTATCTGCTGTTTGTTTGTCGCAATGCTTTCGAGTGAACCTGACTTTTTGTTGTCATCGAATGGTGTACCATACACGGGGTTATTAACATCTAGCGGATATAGCGTTTGGTTGGCACTTTTGTCATTATATCCTGAATAGCCGAGTAACGACTTTCGATTTCCGTCCAAGCTGGCCAAAATGTGATGATCGAGCTCACCTGTTTTGAATAGACCGTTCACATAGACCTGAATGGAAGCAACATCGGTCGCAAATCTTTCATAAGTAACACGTCTTTTGATTTCGGACGGTCGGTTTTTATCATAGGCAGATACAAAAAAATAGTTGCCATCCATGTGGTTATTGGCGTAAGCAGTTTTCGCTGTCAGGTTCCAGTTTCTGCTTAGTTTTTTTGTATACGTTAAAAATGCGCTGTGTTCCACTGCCTGTACAGGATCCTTCTGTGGGTCAGCAATACTGAAATCACGTGGGAGGGATGCGAATCCATAGGGAGAGAATACCGTGAGTAGATATTGGAGAAAGGATTGTTTTTGAAAACTATATTCCGCCGTTAGGGACGATGTGGAGTCTATACTGTATGTCAGGCTCGGGTTGACCACGATCTTGTCATTAAATGCAAAGCGTTGAAATGAACGCGATTTTTGTCCTACTGCATTTAATCTATAGCGCCACTTTTTATCCTTATCGAAACTGCCGTCCAGATCAGTGCCAAGACGGTAGAGATCCCAGCTTCCTGTCTGAAAGAAAACTTGGTTGGACGTGATACCTGTTGGTTTCTTGGTGACGAGGTTAAAAGATCCGGCGGGGTCACCGATTGCATTCATAAAGCCCGAGGGACCCTTGATAAATTCCAATCGATCGATCATATTGGCATCTTCAGGCATAGGCCCGTAATAGATCATGGACATGTCAACACCATTGCGTAAGGTATTGATCCCAGCCCCGCGCATAAATAGAAAGGGACCATAAAAATCGGCGGTATTGTTGCGCATGACACCACTGACATTCCTGCTAATGGCTTCGTTGATATTAATTGCCTGCTGGTCGGTAATGATACTATGGTCTATTTCCTGAATATTTTGTGGAAGCTGGAGTAGGGGAACCTGTAGCTTTAAAGTGTTGGATGCAGCATCCAATTTGTATTTTCTGTAATATTTGGAAGTGACAAGAGCTTCGTCAAGCCTGATGCTGTCGCGTAGCCTAGATGATGAATCTGGTAAAGAATGTTGTGCATATACTATACTGCCTGACAATGCAAGCAATACGGAAAATGAGTATTTCATGAATTTATGTTGCCTTTGATGATTTTTTCTAAGAATAATTCAATGGCCGATAGTGCCATTGTAGGAAAAGTAATTAGGCAGCAATAGGGGGGCGAAATAAACGATTTGAGTCTATACTGTGATATTTTGTAAAAACCGGTCCCAGTGGAATCGATTTTATTTCAACGGAAGCTGGCGTGAAGGAAAATAGTGCATACGAATTAATGAAATCATACACTTCAGCCTTAAGCTTTGCTGTAGGATTCTGCTTTTCTTTCTCCTGTGCCTTCCTGATTTTTTTCATTAATACACAATTTCCATTACAGTGCAATTGTGGTTTATCGCGGTTTTCACAAAGATACTTCGCAATGTAATCTTTGTTTACATAAAATGCACCTATGACAACATAGCCCCAACTAGCTTGGACGAGCAAGGAAATTGTCAAGAAGTATAGGAGCATTTTTTTCATTTGGCCAAACTTAGATAAATTGTTTCTGAAATACAATTTAATTTTTTGGAAGTTAATTATTGCTTTAATCTCTGAAGCTTGAAAAGGCTACTTATTTTCTGGGGCAAACACGGCATGGCACATGACACTGTTCATGTTACAGTCTCTTTCTAATTCTACTTTGATTTGCTGTGTTCCGTTTGTTAACGTCTGCTGTTCCGTCAAGCCTTTTCCATACTAGATCCTTATAATATTCTGGAGGATAATTTTATGGAGTCCAATACTTTTTATAATATTTTGGCTGCGATAAGCTTTGCGATATCAATGGTAGAGACTCGAGATGTCGTTATAGGCTGAATAAACAAAAGAACCTCGTTAATAAGGTTCTTTTGTCGTGAAAGTGGTGCTTATTGTAGTATATAATCCTGTATTTTATCGATTTTTTCCTTTTTTAGTTTGATCAGTGGAAAGGGATCCGTTTCTTTAGCCCAGGCTACTTCGATCGTGTAAAATACCTCAGCAGGTACTATATTTCCTTTGAGACTTTCGTCGATAAATAATTTCCACCTTTGGTAATATAAAGATCCTAATAATCCGCCCCATTCTTTATGTGCACAGTCTTTTAATAACGATCCCCAGTCCACCAGTGTAGCATTCACAGTCAAGCCTAGAGACAGCATTCGCAAAAGATTTTAAGGATAATATTACTAGTGAATATATGTGTATTTTTCTGGTCTTCAAATGATTATATGATTTATAATGACCTCCTTATCGTTGTTCAGACAAAACATAGCGTTTGGGGATTCATGAATGCTGTCTAAGACCTGTGAAAGAAAGTATTATTGAAAAGTTTTATGGAGTCCAGTACTTTTTATAATACTCTAGCTGCGATTTTACATCGGGATCTTTCCCCTTTAATTTCCTATAATAACTTGTTAATATGATGCCAGACATGTCGTCAGGATGCCTTATTCCCCGTTTAGCGAAATAGGCGGAGAGCCTTGAACCTCCCCAGAGGCCCCAATTATTTCTCATCCACATTCCAAATCCGAAATGTGAGCCGGCCATAAACTCTGACTCTGTCATTTCTCTTACTTTATTTTTGGTGCTATCATCCCAGAACGAGTCTATTTGGACAAAACAATCGTCAAGGTTTTTCGGGATATAAATACCGGCAATTGTGTCCGCATTCATCCGCTTTCTGATTTCCTTTTTCAATTTGTTTTCCTTCAGTTTGAATGTCTTCAGGAGAGAATCTTCTTTTACATAACCCGCTGAGAGTAGCTGTTTATAGTATTCCAAAATCACATCTTTTTTAAAGTTGTGGATTCCTTTATTATTTAAATATGTAAATAATGGAGATTTTCCAGTCGAAAGGAGCGAGTCAATCAATTCAAATTCACTTTCAAGTTCATTGTCGGTTAATTCACTTAACTCTACCTCATCACTATACTTGATTACGTTTTTTAGGCTATCCGAAACGTTAAGATTTAAGAATGAGGCTGTTTCTTTCAGATTTCTAGGAAGGGAGTTTTGAGCAGAAGCAGAGTGCAGTGACCAAACAACTGATATAAGTGCAAGCAATATAAATCTTCGGGTGGCCATATTATTGGTGTAAAGCAGTTTTAAATTCAACTAATTAGATCTAAACAATTCTTGAACTAATTTAAGAATTTATTCTTTTCTAACAGCTGTCAACTTAGGTAACGTTTGACAAAAAATGTAATATGCTCTCAACTCGTTATAGGACTTAAGTGATCAATTTAATATTAGTGAATAAGATTTTAGAAAATGGCTGGCAGCCTGTTCAATATTGAACGGCTAGTGTTCAATAACGGTCAGTATTAAGAAAGAAATTCGTTCATAGTGTATTGGCAAATAGCGTGTTAAATTTATTGGCAAGCTATTTGGAATCCCCATTCAAGTACAAAATGAATAAAAGATGGTAAAGCCTATTTCCAATATGTTCGACAAAACTTCTAAATATGTATTGATTATCCTATTCAGTTTATCATTTATGCTTACCTATGGGCAGCGTAACGAAATTATGGATAAGCCAAAAGTTGATGAGCGTATCGAGATTCTGAGTATTGTATTTAGACTTGCTGGCAATCAAGAGTATAGTTCAGGCATTTTTAAGCGCTATGTTGATCGAATCAATGAACACTATGGTCCTTTTAAAGAACACGAATTGATCACTTTTGTCAATAAGATTAAAAATGAAAATGGCATAGGCTACGATGCGGTGATGAGTATTGCCATACATCTTGATGATAAGTTCAATCTTAAGCAAAAAAATATCAACGAAACCCTGGACAAAAGGTGGAGTAGAGCTAATGCTCTTCAATTCGCAACACTATTAAATAAGTTTTACAAAGACAGTAATAGCAAAGGATTTTTTCAGGATAACCAGACACTGTACCATGAGGTACAAAAGCGCTTTCTTCCAATTTATGAACATATTGAATTGGACTGGTACCCTAAATTCTATGGTAAGAAACCATCCGAAAAGTTTTTGATTGTGAATGGTTTGGGGAATGGCGGCGGTAACTATGGGGTAGCCATTAAAAGTCCACAGGGTCTTAAGGAAGTCTACGCTATTATGGGGACATGGAGTATGGATAGTCTTGGCATGGCTGAATTTCCGTTACAGAGCTATTTCCCTACATTACTTCACGAGTTTAACCACTCCTTTGTTAATTATTTATTGGAAAAAGACACGACAATTTTTAGAGACAGCGGCGAAAAATTATATAGCGTTGTAAAGGAGAAAATGAACCAGCAGGCATACGGTAGCTGGCAAACGATGTTGAACGAGGCATTGGTTCGAGCTGCGGTTATCAAATATCAAAAAGATCATAATTTCAGCTTCGAAGAGATTTCAAAGGAAACCAATGGACAGCTAGATAGGGGATTTCTTTGGATTGAGAAACTTGTTGATGAACTTGAAGACTTTGATCGTCAGCGAGACTTATATCCTACTTTAGAGAGCTATATGCCTGTACTTGCCAAAGCTTATCAATCTTACGCTGCAGATATTTCTTCTTTAGATGCAGCTTTTGAAGAAAGAAGACCAAAAATCATTTCTTTTGCGGGAATTCAGGATGGACAAACCAATTTCAACAACACCTTAAGGGAGCTGAAGATAAATTTCGACAGGCCTTTATTGGGACAGGGACGGTCATTTAGGGGAGTTTCAAAAGAAAGTTTTCCGCTGATAAAAGGTCAACGCTATTCCTCAGATAAGAAATCTGTTATCATTGATTGGGAATTGGAATCAAACAAAACCTATGAAATTATCATTACAGGAAATGCATTCCGTACTGCAGATGGGATACCGATGAAAGACCATTATCTAAAATTTAGTACAAAGTAATTTACTGTAATGGACAATATTTGACCATATACATAATCAATTGTGGCAAAGGTAACTCACATTATCATTGTGAGAGTTAAATAGGTTCATTCCATTGGGGTATACCGATAAACATATCATTTACAAATTTTTCTGTATACCGCTGCATTCCAGTTTCCTCCTTATCAAAGTAGGTCTTTATTTTTGAACAGACTTTAGAATTGTAGCATAACTTGACACGGAAGTTTTCGACCCATTCAGCCCGTATAACAATAGTAATTAATCTTTTTGTATCTCTAGACAAGCCGATTACGGTGATAGCTTGGCACATCCCGACATACCAATCGATAATATACACTTTGGTGCTCGGGCTAAACTGTTTCGTGCCATAGCGGGTTTCTATTTTCCCTTGACCATAGCTAATTTCCTATTTGATGTTAGCTACTAATGTCCATAATGGTATAGGTTCTAAATGATTCATATTTATTCAGTTCGGTCGAATTTATGTTATGCAGATTTTTTTAAGGCTATTCGTATACAAAATCACTATACTCCAAAGCCTTTTTGTGATATTGCTCAGCTAGTTCAGCGAAGCGGTTATTCCTTTTATCACTGCCTAAAAAGCCACTCACACTTTCCACATTAGCATTTTCAAATACAGGTTTAAAATTTTCGGGATCTTGATTTCCGTTCCAAATAATGAATTCTTGCAGATTTGGAGCATTTTTTAAGGATGACATGTCAGATAATCCTTTCATATCCTCCAATGAAATCCGTCTCAGTAATTTATTGTTAGATAGATCGGGGAAGATCGTTACCTGTTTTAGCGATTGGATAAATAGATTTTGGAGTGTGGGTAACGCTGAAATGAATGATAGATCCGAAAGCCCACGTACTTGCCAAAGTTCTAGGTATTTGATTGATGGTAAGGTTTTTAGTGCCTCAAAACTTTTTATGCCCCCAAGTTTAATATCGACGGACCACAGGTGTTTTAGACCTTTAAGATAATCAATGTTAGGAGTTGAGATCGAGCGGAGGACGATTTTTTTGAGATCCTTTAGTTTACTGATTACATTGATTCCTTTTTGATGTCCTTCAATATAGAGGTATTCTAGATTTTTGAATCTTTCAATATAGTCAATTTGTGGTTTTTTAGATCTGGTTTGATATAAGAATAATTCTTTTAGATGGGGATTGATTTTTTCTAAAAAGTTAAAGTTATCCAAATTTAAAATACCCACAGCTAGTGTTTCTAAGTTTTTGAGCTGGGTGACAATATCAATTCCAGTAGCTTCAATTAAACAATCTATTGAAACCTTTCTAAGAGAAGGGATACGCTCCAGAAAAGTTAGGTCACAAACTGTGGAATAATGTCCAAAAATCCGTAATGCAATATCTGGCCTTTGGGAGAACACAGTCATTTCCAATAAATCTATTTCCTTATTCGATAAAGGATCGGAAAACTGGATGTATTTTGTATTGATATCCTTTGCAAGAGCCTTTAAATCTGCCTCTTCAAACCCTGTTGAAATACTATAATGTCCTGATCCTCTATTTATACTATGTATGCTCATCATAAAAGGTTTGACTAAACATAGCAAAAAAATGGTGAATATGAACTTTAGTTCACATAATATCCCTGAAAATTGATATAGATTGGAAAGTATCTTTGAATGAAGGACAATTTTGTATTTATACAGATTATCGCGAAAGACAAAAATGATCTGGGAATGAGGTTAGGTTTCTGACTGTGAATCTAGTGATCGTTACTTTGTTTAGAAATCCGCAATAATGATCTTTTTCATTCCCATCATTTTTTTGAATGCGCCGGGTCTTTTGTTGAGGTCCGCCCAATTTTCAGGACAAACCTGCCAACTTAATCCGTATTTGTCTTTCAGCCACCCGCAAACGCTCTCCTGTCCTCCATCCGATGTAAATGCTCCCCAGTAATAGTCTATTTCAGCCTGATCTTTGCAGGGGATCATCAGCGAAATAGCCTCGTTAAATTTGAATATCGGTCCGGCATTGATCCCAATAAGGCGCATTCCCAGAATCTCAAACTCAACGGTAAGCACTTTCCCAGCGAAATCCTTCTGGAAATCAGCTAGTCCTTCGGCTTCTGAGTTCGGGTAATACGTAGTATTGATTATTTTTCCATCTTTGAAAACCGATAGGTAATATTCTGCGGCTTCCTGTGCGTTGCTGTCAAACCAAAGGTTTGGAATTATCTTTTGCATAGCTTTATATTTTTTGGTTATTTTTTCTTTTTCAGTATAGCCTACATTTGATAACCCTCTGTTCCATTCTATCTGGATTTTGATCATTTGCAGTCTTACAAATTTAACAGATTTGTTCCTCGGTCGACTTGGCATAGGATAAGAAATAGAACTGCATATCTAACGCATTGCATCTCGTTGATAGTCTGATAGACAGGATAATTTATCGAACAAGATATTTTGAAAGCGGATTTTTTGCCCGGGATCAAACTGCCGGAAGTACCTCAAGTTTGATTGATAAAATAATAAAATTTATGGGGGTTTAACCAAAAGATATTTCAACTATATTAGCTGAAGGGGAGGTAAAATAATAAATTGGTTTGTCGGACCAATTTTAAATATCAGTAGCTAAATATGAATAGACAAATTACACTAAACAACTTAGAAGACAATACGTTCTTTTGGTATACGTATATTAAATGGTTCAATGGGTACGATGACATCAACGAGATCAACATTGACGAAGCACTAGAAGTTATCGGAATTGACAAAGAAAAATTAGCTGAATGGGAAGAACAATTTTTTTCGATAGATAAAGATGGAGAATCTTTAAAATTTATCGGAGGAAATTTAGTAGAAGATATAACTTTCTTAATTGAATTTCAAGATCATGAAATTATATTTTTTCTTAACGACATTTACTTTGGGAATTTGGGGGGACATTTTGAAGCATGGTTTCTAACTTGGGATGAACTTTTATCACTTCAGCAGTTTGAACATTTATTTCTGCTTATGTTACCAATGACGGCAATTGAACAACATCAAAAAGACAATGCGAAGCAGATTATACATGACCATTTAAAAACAATACCAAAGTTTGAACAAAATGCGGAATATATTTCTAAGTGTATATTAAACGGACTTTTAATTGACGAGCTCTTTTTTGAATTCGATGAAGTGGGTACCGTAAATAATCAAAATCATAGTGTTCGAAATATTCGAAAATATCCAAGATATCGAGAAAACGTAATTGAACTAAATAAAGTCTTGAAAAAATTGTGAAATTCAAAATTGCAACTCCTTTTTCCGAGCAGGAAATAGGCAATGATTATTTATGTTGGATCGACTATGATGGTAAAAGAGATCAGATGACTAAAGCTGAGATAGTAAGATTATTTATCCTAATCTTATCTGTTCATGGCCGTTGAAATCTTGGATCGGTTAAAAAGTCATTGTCTGTTAACGTTTTTAGAAAAGCTATAATTTTGCTTCTTTCACTAGCAGAAAGCGTAATGCCTATTTTGCCATTTTGTTGTAACTCCCCATCCAGATTAGAATGCTGTTTTATGCCTTCAGTATAATGGTCTAGCACCTCTTCCAGTGTCGCGAGCCTCCCATCATGCATGTAGGGAGCAGTGACTTCAATATTTCGGAGCGAGGGCACACGAAACTTTCCAATATCACTTGCCAAATGGGTCGAACTACTTTTTCCAGGGTCTCGCGATATGAGGTCTAGTCCGTTATTACGGTAACTCATATCTGTGAATAATGGCTCCTGATGGCATACGCTGCAATTTTTTTTAAATAAAGTATACCCTTGTTTCTCCGTATCCGTAAAGATGCCACCATTTTCATGCCTTGTATATTTGTCGTACCTTGAATTAGCAGATACCAGCATAGTCATGAACTGTGCAAGTGCGTTCAGCATTTTTGTCGAATCTATTGCTGTTGAACCAAAAGCAGCTTTAAAAAATCTCTTATAATTGCTGTTCAACCGAAGTTTGTCAACTGCACCCGCCATGCTGTTTGCGATTTCACAAGGATTGGTAATAGCGTTGTGAGACGATAGTTGCAATTCTTTGATGCGTCCATCCCACATAAATTCCTTTTGCCAAGCAAGATTAAATAGTGCCGGAGCATTTCTTGTTCCCGTACATTGTTTCATACCTTGACTCAATGCCTTATTTTCGTCTGAAAAAGCTGAAGCTGCATGATGGCAGCTTGCGCACGAAATGGAATTGTTTAAGGAGAGCACCCGATCATAAAAGAGAAGCCTTCCAAGTTGGAATCCGGCTGGGGTTATCTGTTGTTGACCGAATGCAGCATTTGGGGTGGGGAAGTTGGGCGGTACAGTAAAGTCTAGCTTTACGGATGCTGTATCATAATTTAAAGGAGAAGGTCGGATATGGTATCCCACAAAAATAATGATCAAATTTATGAAAGCTATACTAGCTACGATTATCGTTTTCTTATTCATTTAGCCTCCATGATAGGTTTAAGAATATGCCTGTCGATATAAAATGTACCAAATGGGATAAGGCAGGCAAGTAATACTTTACAAGTTGTTTGTCTGAATTTCCAGTGCCTTTCGATCCCCACACTAAGTGTTGATATAACAAACCATAAAAAGAGCATACCATGGACTGGTCCAAGCGCTTTAACCAGCATGGGCTGTTGTCCCCAATATTTTAGTGGTACCGCAATAAAGACAAGGATAAGGAGCGAAATACCTTCCAGATAACTGAGCAGCCGCAGGCGGCCCAACTGTGTTTTAAAAATTTGATTTAACATTTGTACGTTGAAAATTAGTAGCGTATAATGAATTGATTTAGAATGAGCGTAGATAGGGGCGTGCTGCCAGGGGAGAAAACGGCCATGGAATCGCAATTAGTATAATAAGTAATGCTGCGGAAAACCACCATAGCATGGTTTGATATTTGGCTTGGTCTTCCTGCATACGTTTGGCTTTAGCTGAGCCGATCGTAATCAACACGATTGCCACTACCGCAAGCGAAATATGGATATATTTGAAGAAAACATGCGGATTAGCCATCGAATCCAACCCGTCAGTCGTTTTAGCTAGGACAATAGGGCTTTGGATATAAAGTGCCATTCCGATCAATAACTGAATATGGGCAATGGTTGCAGTCCAGTGACGAACAGCATTGGTCTTGGTACTGAATTTTTTTTTCAATCTCAATCCCCTGAACGCAGTGAATATGGCATAAACTAGGCTACCTAAGACAAACCATCGAATAGCTGAATGACAAACAAGAAAAAAGTAATACATAACATTTTTTTATGGATAATAGATAAAAGATCAAGGCTCGTTATTTTGCCTAATTTATAAAAAATACTAACTAGTATGTTTTTATCTAAATGCCTAAATGATGAAATTTCTTACTTAAAAACTGCTTCAGTGTTAGGTAAATAAAATTACATACTAACTAGTATGTTTGCAAACATATTAAAAGAATCTAGTGTTTTGATTTTCCTAGGGTCATTTTACCGTCAAAAACATTTTACATACAGTTAGCCCTTAATAGCTAAAGAATAGAGATGAAGTGACTACTTCCTTTAATTTTTCAGTTTTACTTAAGAATGACAAGTGGGGGTGACAAGTGGTGCATTTGCTGTGTATATTTGCGACATACTAATTGGTATGTTTATGTCAAAAGCACAGGCAACAAGATCCGATATTCTCAGAAGAGCAATGGAATTGATATACAAGCAGGGTTTTCAATCGACAAGTATTGATGACATCCTGGCTACAACACAGGTGACTAAAGGAGCCTTTTACTATCATTTCAAAAATAAAGAAGAGATGGGTATAGCGTTGATAGATGAAGCTATGCATACGGAGATTTGGCCAGACATTCAAAATTCACTGTCATCAAGCTCAAATTTTAGAGATAACATTTATAAAATGATGGATAAACTTCTCTTTAAACATCCGTTTATGACGGTTGAGCATGGCTGTCCGGCTGTAAATCTCATTCAGGAGATGGCTCCGCTGAATGATGCATTTCGGTTAGCGTTGAAAAAATCGTTGAATAAATGGGAGAGAGCGATCGAAGCTGAGATCATACGGGGGCAGGAGACAGGACAGTTAGCGCGTTCGCATGATGCCAAACAGATAGCGCTTCATATCATAACATTATACCATGGTGTCAGAAATATGGGCAAGTTATTGGGTAAACCCTATTATGTATCATTTTTAAGCGAATTCCGACAATATCTCGATTCATTGAAGTAAAATTTTTTATAAAAACATACTTTATAGTATGTTTTGGTGAGTTATTAAAATCTAATTTTTACGTATTAAAACATACTGATTAGTATGTTGAAAAAATATCATGCGCAATAAAAACCTTTTTATATTCAAAAACATACCATGTAGTATGTTTAATTCTTGAAATCAATATTTATCCATGTTTGCACGAATACCAGCTCAGTCATCAATCACAAAATATCTATAAAATAATGCCATACAGAAATTCTATATTACTTATCTGGGTACTCACCATTGTTATTAATGGTTTAATCCTGCTTACTTTTTTTATGCCAAAAGTAAGCTTGGTAGCAGGCTGTGATTATTCCAGCCTGCCCATGCTCAATGCAATTTTAAATGGTTTAACCTTCTTTTCGCTACTATTTGCATTGTTTGCAGTTCGTCGTAAAGACATACTCCTGCATCGAAGTTCAATATTTCTTGCCTTCTCCTTTACCTCCTTATTCCTGTTTTCTTATTTGCTTTATCATTTCTCTATGCCCTCTACCAGTTATAAAGGAGATGGCATATTGCGAGAGATTTACTACTTTATTTTGGTCACGCACGTTGTGCTGGCAGCCGTCATTGTGCCTCTTGGGCTCCTAGCCATGGCTTTTGCGCTAAACAATAGAATTAATCAGCATCGCAAGATTGCCCGGTGGACCATGCCGATCTGGTTGTATGTCAGCTTTACTGGCGTGGTCGTATACTTACTGATTAATCCGTACTACCAGCACTGAATAACTCAAGAAATTCAGCAGTCACTCATATTCTTACACATTTCTATTATATCAAATCAAATTTTTATGAAAAAAAATCTGTTACTCGGAATTGCAATTCCAGTTATCATATTTTCTTCCTGCAAACCAGGTCATCAACCTGTTCAGGAGCCCAGTGTTCCTGAGGTTCCAGTGCTGGTTCTAAACAAGACCGATACGGTCGTTTATACAGAATATCCTGCACAGCTAGAGGGGCTTACTGATGTCGAGATCCGCCCCCAGGTGAATGGAATCCTGGAAAGGGTTTTGGTTCAGGAAGGTGCCTATGTGGAAAAGGGCCAAGCACTCTTCCTGATCGATTCACGCCCATACCGGGAAGCATATAACGATGCGAAAGCGCAGCTATCCATAGCGCAGGCCGAAGTACAGACCGCAAAAATTGAAGTCGAAAAGCTAAAAGCGCTCGTTGATAATCGGGTCGTATCAAACTATCAGCTTAAAACAGCACAGGCTAGCTATGACGCAGCGGTAGCGGGTGAACGAAAAGCGATGGCAAAAATAGAAAATGCCAAAATCACCTTAAATTTTACTACCATTAAAGCTCCCGTAAGTGGCTATATCGGCCGTCTCGGAAAGAAAACCGGTAGTCTTGTTGCTCCGTCCGATGCCCAGTCATTGACCTATCTTTCCGACAATAGGGAGGTTCACGCTTATTTTTCTGTTGGAGAAGCTGATTTTGTCGCCTTTAAGGATGGTCTGCAAGGTCGTTCAATCGACGAAAAGTTAAAGAACAGTGCTGCGGTAAATCTGGTGCTTTCTGGTGGAGCTGATTATTCCGTAACGGGTCGGCTTGATATGGTTGATGCAGCATTCGACAGGTCTACTGGAGCAATCACCCTAAGGGCTACCTTTCCCAATAGGCAAGGTCTGCTTCGTTCAGGCAATTCAGGCCGTATTAGACTTGGCCTGAGGCAGCATGGTGTAGTTGCTGTACCCCAGGCAGCTACGTTCGAAATGCAGGACAAGCTCTTTGCCTATGTCGTTGACCAGCACAACAAAACCCGGCAGGTTGCATTAACGGTTACCGGAGCTGCCGGAAACAGCTATTACATTTCCAACGGCCTGACTAGTGGGGACAGACTTATTTTAAAAGGGCTGGAGTCCCTTAAAGATGGAATGGCTGTTAAGCCCGATATATCATCCGATAAAATGGCGAGCAACTAGTCACCTTATTTTACTTATGCTAAAGACTATTATACCATGTTAAAAATTTTTATTGATAAGCCAGTTATCGCTACTGTAGTTTCCATCATGCTGGTCATTCTTGGCGCGGTAGGTCTGATGGATCTACCTATACAACAGTTTCCGGATATAGCACCTCCAGTGGTTCAGGTTTCGGCCAATTATCCCGGTGCCAACGCCGAAACGATGGTGCGTGCGGTAGCGCCACCGCTGGAGGAAGCCATTAATGGAGTTGAAAATATGACCTATATGAGTTCCACTTCGAGCAACGACGGTACACTCATCATATCCGTATACTTCAAGCTGGGCACAGATCCCGACCAGGCCGCTGTAAATGTACAGAATCGAGTTTCATCTGCTACGGGATTGCTTCCTCCAGAAGTTGTCCAGGCCGGTACTACCACCCAAAAGGTACAAAATTCGCTTATTATGGCGATTAATTTGATGAGTGATAAGCCCGAACTATACGATGCAACATATCTGACCAATTATGCTCAGATCAACATCATTCCGGAGTTAAAACGTATACAGGGCGTTGGCCAAGTCACTTTTTACGGCAGTAATAGAGATTATTCGATGCGGATATGGCTCAATCCGGCGCAAATGGCCGCTTACAACATTACACCAACAGAAGTGATGGCCGCCGTCAAAAGTAAAAATCAGGAAGCGGCACCGGGAAGGTTTGGTGAATCAAGCGACAGATCTTTCGAATATGTACTCAAATATGCGGGTAAGTATACTAAACCCGAGGACTATGGGAATATGATCATCAGAACGAATGGAGATGGCAGTATGCTCAAACTTAAAGATGTCGCCAAAGTGGAACTGGGCAGTTACACCTACAATTCATTAAATACCGTGCACGATAAAAAAAGTGTGCTATTCCAGGTCATACAGCTGCCTGGTACCAACTCGAGAGAAATACAGACGAAGGTTGCCGAATTTTTGAAAAAAGCTGAAAAAGATTTTCCACCGGGGATCAAGCAGCAGATACTCTACAATACCAAGGATATGCTTGATCAATCCATTGATCAGGTAGAGCATACACTTCTGGAAGCCTTTATTCTTGTTTTTATAGTCGTATATCTATTCCTGCAGGATTTCCGGTCCACACTGATTCCGGCTATTGCAGTTCCCGTGGCGGTTATAGGTACGTTTTTCTTTATGTCTGTCTTCGGGTTCTCTATCAACCTGCTCACCCTATTTGCACTCGTATTGGCCATAGGTATAGTCGTAGACGATGCCATTGTCGTTGTTGAGGCAGTACATTCCAAACTGGAAAATAAAAATATGACAGCCAAAAAAGCAACGATGTCCGCGATGCACGAGATTACTGGTGCCATCATCTCGATTACTTTGGTTATGGCAGCAGTATTTCTTCCCGTTGGCTTTATGAAAGGGTCCGCAGGTGTGTTTTACCGTCAGTTTGCCTTTACTTTAGCTATTGCAATTGTTATTTCTGCATTGAATGCTTTGACCCTCAGTCCCGCATTATGTGCCTTATTGTTGAAAGATGTCAATCATGGTCATGCTGAAGAGCCCACAAATTTTAAACAGCGTTTTTTCTACGCTTTCAATAAAGGCTTTGAAAATATAACAGCTAAGTATGTTATAGCAGTGAAAAAGCTGATCAAGTTTAAATGGGCAAGTCTCGCTGGGTTAGCGCTTGTTGTTGTAATTACGGGCTGGCTTATTCGTCGGACTCCGACAGGTTTTATACCGTCAGAAGATTTGGGTTTTATTGCAATTTCGGTCAATCTTCCCCCGGGTTCGTCCATGAATAGGACGCAGGCAGTCCTTGATGAGGCGGCCGATAAGGTGCGGGATATGAAAGCGAAATTTGCATTCAATGAAGTAGCAGGTTTCAATGTGTTGACAAATTCCACCAGTCCGTCATCCGGAGTAGCCTTTTTCAGGATGAAAAAGGATGGTGAGCGTGGATCGATGAACGATGTCTCTGCTAACATTGCTGAAATTCAAAAACGGCTCAATACAATAAAGGGAGCCCAATGCTTTGTGTTTTCTTTTCCTACCGTTCCTGGATTTAGCAATGTGGATGCGCTGGATCTGGTCCTCGAGGACAAAGCCGGCGGCAAGCTGGATAAATTTGGTGGTATTGCCAACAAATTTATTGCCGAGTTGAGCAAACGCAAAGAAATAGCTGTCGCATTTACCACTTTCCGTGCAGATTATCCACAGTACGAGATGATTCTAGACCACGAAAAAATCGAACAATTGGAGGTGGATGAAAAAGATGTTTTGGGAACAATGCAATCTTTCTTCGGCAGTGCGCAAGTTTCCGATTTCAATCGCTTTGGTAAGTATTATCGGGTCATGGTACAGGCCGATAAACAGGAACGTGCAGATCCGGCTTCGATGAACGAAGTCTATGTCAAGAACAGATCTGGCAAGATGGTTCCCGTAAAAACAATGGTCAGTTTGAAAAGAGTCTTTGGTCCAGAGGTGATTACACGATATAACCTTTTCAACTCGATCGGTGTCAATGCTGTGCCCAAAGCGGGCTTTAGTACCGGTGACGCTATCCTCGCTGTCCGGGAAGTCGCAGCTGATGTATTGCCATCAGGTTACTCGTATGAATTTTCGGGAATGACTCGGGAAGAGATCTCGTCCGGGGGCCAGTCCGTGATTATTTTTTCGCTCTCTCTACTATTTGTTTATTTCCTGCTGTGTGCCCAGTATAACAGCTATATACTTCCTTTGGCCGTAGTTTTTTCAGTTCCAACAGGTATCATTGGCGTTTTTGCAGCTATCGGCATGGCAGGCATTGACAATAATATCTATATCCAAGTGGCACTGATTATGCTGATTGGGCTACTTGCCAAAAATGCAATCCTGATCGTCGAATTTGCGGTACAGCGCAGACATGCAGGGCTTACATTGCTGCAGGCAGCATTAGAGGCAGCCAAACTGCGTGTCCGTCCTATTATTATGACCTCAATCGCATTCGTCGCTGGTATTTCCCCTATGATGCGGGCCACTGGACCGTCCGCGATGGGAAACCATTCCATCAGTATAGGTGCTGCAGGGGGAATGATCAGTGGTGTCATTCTGGGATTGTTTATCATACCGGTGCTGTTCGTTGTGTTTCAGGCTCTGCAGGAGAAAATATCGGGTAGGAAAACGCAACCAACACCAGCGATCCAACATGCTATAGAAGCTTAAGACAAATAAAAGAGACAATTTATGAGCTATTTAACTAAAAACTATCGTCAAATTATTCTTATCACTGCATTACTAGGCACCTTGGTTGGCTGTGCGATCACTAAAGACGTCCAGTTGCCCAAACCAGAACTTCCTGCGGGTTTCCGTGGAGAGACCGATAAAGATACGCTTGGTATCGCAATGCTGCCATGGAAGAGTTTTTTCACGGATAAAGTGTTGCAGGTAATGATCGATAGTACCCTGAAGAAAAACTTTGACATGCAGGTCGCGCTGAAAAATATCGAATCAGCACATCTGCTTGTACGGCAGTCAAAATGGAACAATCTACCTGTTGTCAGTCTCAATGCAACGGGAAATACAAGTAATCCTTCTAATTACAGCCTCAACGGGATGACGGCAAGTCAGTTTTTAGGGGCCAATCATATCGAGGATTATTCCTTAGGAGCCAGTTTGACTTGGGAAGCCGATGTATGGGGAAAGATCCGTAATTCCAACAAAGCCGTGCTTGCCGCTTATTTACAGAGTGATGAGGCTCGTAAAGCCTTGCAGACCGATCTTATTATCAGTGTTTCAAAAGGCTATTATAATCTTCTTATGCTAGATCAGCAGCGTCGTGTCGCAGTAGCGAATATGGCATTAAATGATAGTACTTTGCGTATTACAAATGTGCAGTATAAAATGGGGCAGGCCACCTATTTGGCGGTTCAGCAAGCAGAGGCACAGCGACTGGCAGTCGCGGAGCTGATCCCGCAACTTGAAAAGGAAATCATATTGCAGGAGAATGCGCTACATGTGCTTGCTGGTGAATTGCCGGGTATACAGCTGGGGCGTACTGTGCTTCATGAGATTAAGTTTCCGGAGCAGCTCTCTACTGGTGTGCCCATTGATATGGTTCGGCGACGACCAGATGTCCGGAGCCGCGAGCTGGACCTGGTGATTGCGAATGCAAAAGTAGGCATCAGCAAAGCGCAGATGTATCCTGCACTTCGAATTACTGCCGCAGGCGGAGTGGGGGCACTGAAAGCAAGCGATTGGTTCAATATTCCGGGAGCACTCTTTGGTACTGTGGGCGGAACTATCTTACAGCCATTACTCCAGCATAAGGAACTTGGCACACAGTATAAGATAGCTGCTATTGAACGAGAGAAAACAATTGTTGCATTTCAAAAAACAGTCTTGGGAGCGGTTGGAGAGGTCTCCGATGCCATAGTAAAGATCGAGAAGCTGAAACAGCAGCAGTACATTACAGCCCAACGTGTCAATACACTGCAGCAGGCAACAGCAAATGCCAATACCCTTTTCGTGAATGGCATGGCAAACTATCTCGAAGTGATTACAGCACAGGTTAATGTATTGCAGAGCGAACTTGACCTCGCATCTGTCCGACGTCAGGAGCTGTCTGCCATTGCCGACCTGTATCGCAGTCTGGGTGGCGGTGTAGAATGATAGAACAAAAATCACCTTTTACAATAAAAAACAATAATGATGATACAAGAAGAATTAAGAAATCAAACCGCCTCACCGCACCAACAATTGGAGAAATTGGTTGTCGCCAGATTAAAGTCGATCCGTAGCAATGCGGAATACGCAGATCTGTTGAAAATATTTTATAGCTATTTCAAGAATTTAGAAGAAGCCATTGCTCCATATATCACTGCGAATATATTGGCAGATTATCCCGAAAGGCGACATGCCGTTAGTCTTGCTGAGGATATCGTGGACTTAGGTGGAGATCTGAACGAACTTCCAGAAGTACATGTCCCTACCATCGACAGTATGGCAAAGGCGCTGGGTGCACTTTACGTCATGGAGGGTTCCGTGATGGGCGGGATGGTCATTGTTCAAATGCTTGGGAAATACGGAATCACTGAAGGAGTATCGTTCTTCTCCGGCTATGGTTCAGAAACAAATCAGAAATGGAATGTCTTTATTGATGTTTTGCGTGCAAATATTTCGGAAGAACATGCTGCAGATGCCATTTATGCGGCACGAGAAACGTTTGCCCGATTTGCTGATGCATTTCAAATCTGATTATCTATGGTGTCCCCGTTGTTTTTTGGTGTCAGCGGGGCGCCATTTAAGTATTCTAAAAATATGTGTTATGATTGTTATGATTTTTTTCCAAAAGAGATTAAGCTTAAAAATAGAAACCCTTGGAAGCCTTGGTCATCTTTTCGACTGTTTTATTCTCGTCGGGAATGACGTTGAGGTACTCGACGAGTTTGCTCTTTATCTGGAAAAGATGGATAAAACCGTTTATATCTGCTCCGAGATAGGTGAAGTAGCGCAACTAATCACAAAAGATGTAAAAAGCCTTATTTCTTAACAAATGGTAATGGTAGCTTGATGAGATCATCCGAACTTTATAAATAAAAGGAAATGAAAAATCAGCAAGTATTACTGACCGGAGTTACCGGTTTTTTAGGTGCACATACGGCCATTCAATTGCTCAATAAAGGCTATGAGGTGATAGGTACACTACGGAACAGAGATCGCATATCATCGATAAAGGAGGTGATTGGCCAACATACCGATCATTTGGATAAGCTGCACTTTGCAGTCGCAGATTTAAACGATGCAAGTATCTGGAACGATCTTGCAAAAGGAGTGGACTTTATCCAGCATGTTGCATCACCTTTCCCGACAACACTGCCCAAGAATGAGGATGAATTAATCGTACCTGCAAAAAACGGTACGTTAAATATTTTGAGTGCCGCGGTAGACAACAATGTTAAGCGGGTTGTGATGACCTCTTCTTTAGCCGCTATTGCTTATGGTAGACAAAATAAAGAACCCAACAAAATTTTAACGGAAAGCGATTGGACGGATATAAGCCGCGAGAGTGATCTTACGCCCTATTATAAAAGTAAAACCATCGCCGAGAAGGCCGCCTGGGATTTTATCAGACAAGATGCTAGCTCGCTGGAATTGGTTACGGTATGTCCAGGGGCTATTTTGGGGCCGGTGATCGAAAAAGATTATGGTACTTCTGCAGAGATCGTTGTCGCCTTGATGAACGGGAGTTATCCCGCTTTGCCTAAGATCGGTTTCGATCTTGTCGATGTCCGTTCTGTAGCAGATCTCCTTATTTTGGCCATGGAAAGCCCGGACGCAACCGGCAATAGGTATATCGCTGCCACGGGGTATTTAACGCTCAAGGCTGTTGCGCTCATCCTTAAAGATCATTTTCCGGGACATAAAATTCCTACAGCAGAATTTCCTAACTTTATAACAAGGATGCTGGCGCAATTTCGCCCCGAGCTCAAACCGGTTTTGTTGGAGATGGTTCGGAGGAAAACAGATATCAGTAAAGCGCAGAGAGAACTGGGATGGAAGCCCATTCCGGTCAAGGAAGCGGTAATCGCCTGCGCAAACAGTCTATTGGAACTACAAATCGTAAAAAATAATGGAAAAACTTAGGGCTGCACTTGCTTTTGGAGGAATACTTGCTGCAAGCGATATTGATCTGCTTGCTGCGAGTTTTAAATTACGCCAGGTAAAAGCGGGTACCTATATCGAAGAACTCCATGAAGTAGCGTCTGAGATTCTCTTTGTTGAAAGCGGTATCTTACGTTTGCTGGGTGCGGATATATCAGGCAATGATGTCACGAAGCATTTTATCAAGGAGCACCAATTTTTCGCAAATCTTGAAAGTTACTATACTAGGCAGCCGGCTACAGAGGCTATTCAGGCAGTTGTTGCCAGCAAGATCTATACGATAGCTTTTTCAGCTTTTGAACGGTATTTTCAGACCATTCCAAATCTATATGTTTATTTCAAAACCTTTAGTGAGGCTTCATTGCTTCAAAAAATAAAGGATAATGATTTTCTGAATTATGGCGATGCGAAAACCAAATACTTGGAACTTTTACGACGTTACCCAGCGATCGTTCAACAGGTTCCATAGCAATATATCGCTTCTTATCTCAAGATTACGCCGCAGTCCTTGAGCAGAATAAGGAAAGAGCTCACTTAAATGCGATCGCTCTTATTTTTCAATCCATTCCCGAAATGTCGCCGTATTGCTTTGACTGGTTTTTAAATAAGTTTCAAATTCTTTTAATTTGATAGCAAGCGTATTTTTTTTATATCGTTCGATCTTTTCGATGTAAGGTTTGTGAACAAATTCACTTCGGTTGATACGGAAAAAGTCCAAAGGGTTGAGTTGCTCCTCAATTTCTTTCAATGTAGTTTCAGTAAGTAGATGTTTCTTACCTTTGGTATCGTAAGCAAAAATAATTCCTTCATCGGCTTCAAAAAACAAAATGTTTTCTGTTTCTAAGAAATAAATCCCTTGATTCGTATTGATGGAAAAACGTTTTTTATACTGTTTTTGGATGAAATTTTGCTGAAAAAATTTGGTTAGATTGACGATTGCCTTTTCTTCATTTGAAGTAGCATTTCCAAGTAAAAGATATTTGTCCCACGCTTTTAGAAATCGTTCTTTAGAGAAAGGTTTCAGTAAATATGCGATACCATTGCCATCAAAAGCATCCATCCAAAATTGGTCGTAAGCCGTGGTGAAAATGATAGGACACGAAATATAAACTTGCTGGTAAATCTCAAAAGCATTTCCGTCCAAAAGTTCAATATCCGAAAAAATAAGGTCAGGTTGGTGGCTTTTCAAAAAAAACACAGCAGATTGAACTGTATCTAATTCGGCGATGATTTCGGTTTGACCTCTCCCCAAAAAACTGGAGCATTTAAAAGTAGAGAATTCGGACTTGAATTACTAATTTTAAAAGGGAGGAAAAACGATGAAAAAATCAAAGTTTACCGAAGCACAGATCGCCTTTGCGATCAAACAGTCCGAGACAGGTACCCGTGTGGAAGAAGTCTGCAGAAAAATGGGTATCAGCGAAGCTACGTTCTACAACTGGAAGAAGAAATACGGTGGCTTGGGGGTATCGGAGCTGCGTAAGCTCCGGCAATTGGAAGAAGAAAATGCACAGCTGAAAAAGCTCGTGGCCGATCTTAGTCTGGACAAACAGATGCTCCAGGATGTATTAAAAAAAAAAGTTTTAAAGCCTTCGCAGCGTAGAACCATGGTTACCGGACTCATTTCTGATTATCGAATTTCCCTACGCAGAGCGTGCGAGGTATCTCTGCTGAGCACCTCAGTTTGGTATTATAAACACCATAGACCAGATGACAGTCCATTACGTCTTCGCATAAAAAGCATTGCTGAAACACGTGTCCGTTACGGCATAGAGCGGATCGTCGTTCTTTTGAAACGTGAAGGCTGGCGGGATAATCCAAAACGGATTTATCGAATTTATAAAGAAGAAGGCTTAAATCTACGGGTGAAAAGGCCCAGACGCTGCCGCGCCGCCGCTCATCGATCCGAGAGACCGGTTTTTTCCAATTTACATGACTGCTGGAGTATGGACTTTGTCGCTGATGCGCTGTTCGATGGCAGGAAAATCCGCTGCTTAACTATAGTGGATAACTATAGCCGTAAATGCATGGCTATTGCGGTTGGACAGGGGCTTAAAGGAAGTGATGTTGTTTCTGTTTTGGAAGGGCTCCGACTATTCCAACAGGCAATACCCAGAAAAATCCAAGTGGATAACGGATCGGAATTTATTTCCAAGGAGGTCGATAGATGGGCTTATGAACATCAGGTGGAATTAGTTTTCTCCAGGCCAGGAAAACCAACAGATAATCCGTATATTGAATCATTCAATGGAAGTTTTCGGGACGAGTGCCTGAACGCGCATTGGTTCCTGTCATTGGAAGATGCGAAGGAAAAAATTGAAACCTGGAGGGAAGAGTACAATACCTTCAGACCCCACAGCTGTTTAGGGGACATGACACCTGAAATGTTTATCGAAAAACAGGTCAAAACAGCAGAATTTTCTACTTTAGAATACTCTTAAATTCGGGGAGAGGTCACTAATTTTGAATTATTTAGTTTTGGATATAGCTAGTTAGGGTGAGATTACAATAGGAGGGTAGGCTTCAGGTCATCTTTACAATAAAAAATAACCATTTTTGCCTGTTGAATTCTTATTTGAAGGTGAGTTCTCGGAAATGAGATTTAATAGATCATTATATTTTTCTAACAAGCCAATATATTTATTCATCCAGAAATAAACAGAATTATTATCGGCATCTGTATTTTTTACAGAAGAAGCATCTTGTGTACTAAGCACGTGACGATGGTTTTTTACTAACGTTTCCGGTAGTTCGGCCGTGAAATCGTGTCCAATTATATTACCAACTTCTAAGAGAATTTGAAGATTCAAATTCTCTTGTTCAAACCAATTATATATTGTTCTTCTACTTACTTTAAGCTTTCGGGATAATTCGCTAATCCCAATACGTTCCATTCGAAGAACCTGTTTTAGAATATTTCCTACGTGTATGCCCATAATAAAAAAATGTTAAAGTTGATCTAATTAGTCTCACAAAAGTCTAGCTCTTCATATTTGGAATTATTACTGATGAAATCTGGTAGAATTTCTTTCATTTTTTTTACCATTTCATAGTCATTGTTCAAGCTATTTAAGCACAATAATTCCTCTGTAACCTGATGAACATAATTAAAGCTATAATCAATAATTTTAGATATTTTAATCTTTTGATGATGGGTCGGAATAGTTTCTTCTTCTAAAAGGAGTAACTCCTCATATAACTTTTCTCCGGGGCGTAGTCCGGTAAAAACAATTTTGATATCCTTATCAGGCGTCATGCCGGCAAGTTTGATCATGTTCTTTGCCAGATCAACAATCTTAACCGGGTCTCCCATATCAAAAATAAAGATTTCACCTCCATTTCCCATTGCTGCAGCTTCCAATACCAATTGTACAGATTCAGGAATAGTCATAAAATATCTGGTTATTTCTGGATGGGTAACTGTTATTGGGCCACCCTTTTCTATCTGAGCTTTAAATCTCGGAATGACAGATCCGTTTGACCCCATAACATTCCCGAAACGGGTCGTAATAAATTTAGTTTTTGGTTTAAGTAAACTCTTAAAATTTGCTCTAACGTTCTCCGAAGCTGATAATATATTATTGTTATTTAGCGATTGGATATACATTTCTGCAAGACGTTTAGAAGCTCCCATAATATTAGTGGGTTTTACAGCTTTGTCTGTAGAAATCATAATAAACTTTTCTACCTCATGATCTATCGAAAGCTCGGATATGTTTTTCGTACCTAATACGTTGGTTAATATAGCTTCTGCAGGATTATTTTCCATCATCGGAACATGTTTATAAGCCGCTGCGTGAAAAACAATCTGTGGTTTAAATTCTTCAAACAGTGTTTTCATTCGGCTTTTGTTCTGGATGTTGGCCATGAATATTTTGGTTTTACCTTCGGGATAATAATCTTGAATTTCAAGCTGAAGTTCGTGTAAAGGTGTTTCTGCCTGATCGCAGAGGATGATATACTCTGGTTTATAGTTTAAAACCTGACGTACAATTTCGGAGCCTATTGAGCCTGCTGCTCCGGTAATCAAAACTCTCTTTCCGTTTATCTCTTTTGATACATTATTCTTTTTGAGGATAATAGGTTCCCGTTGTAAAAGATCTTCAATTTTCAAGTCCTGTATCTGATTAGGACTTAATTTACCATATAGCCATTTATCAGAAGACGGCACTGTAACTACTTTAATACCCAGTTCTATACATTTTTCAATTGCTTTCTTTTTTCCATTAATATTTAGATCGTTGCCAACTAATAAAACTTTATTGATAGCATATTTTTTCTTAAGAGTTTCTATGCAAAATGACGGATATACATTTTTTTGTTCTATATGTTTGTTTATTTTATCCAGATCATCATCAATAAAACCAAAGACATTTATAGGTGTTTCCTGACAGGTATCCAATGCTTTTTTCACCAGAATTGAGGTGCTGTCAGTTCCATAAATTAAAATATTATCCTTTATATTTCCGGGTTGTAAATCTTTTAAATATCCAAAAATGTGTTTGACGGCTATTCTCAAAATAATTAACAAGGATGAAGAAATAAAAAAGTTCAATAACAGTACTTTGTCAAACCATTTCCACGGAAGTTTAAAATATGGAGCAACAAACAAATTACTGATAAGCATAAAACCAATACTGCTTATTAGCACTGCCATGAATACGCGGAAGATATCTTCTGTATTGGAATATCTTATGATTCCTGTATGAATTCTCATGTTGATAAACACGTAAATAGAGATCACACTGTAAAGTCCTATATATAGGATATTGCTGGTGTAAAACAATTCAGCAGATTCAGTTTTTTTTGTCAGCAATAAAGACATAAAGAGTGTCCAGATTACGATTAACTGATCGATCAATAATATCAGCCATCTTGAATGTACTTTATTGCTAAATAATAACTTTTTCATAATAAGAGTAATTTTAGATAAATGATAGAGAGGAAAATAAGGTAATGAAAGCTCTGTATAAAGGGAAATAGTCGATTGCTATTTTTTTATCAATTCCGCGCTTATCAAGCAAATAGTTGTATGCTTTGCGGTTTGCAATGAACCGGAAACTTTTATAGTTTAAGAACAGATCTGAAAAAGCCGATTTCCATCGGAACAGGGAATCTTCTTTAAAGCCGAGCCCCCCACCTAGATGAAGAAACTTCATTCCCCTTTCCCGTCCAATAATGGTAATTTCATCAACTAGAAATTTTGCAGGAGATTGATTTAAATATGATGCTTTAGTAGCAACCAAATGTGCCTGAATAATGCCGTGAGAAAAAGAGATGATCATTGCACATGTAATTTCATCACCTAAATAAACCAATAATAATCTGCAATCAAACTCTTTTGAATGAATTAGGTTTGTAAAGTATTGTTTATCAAATAAATAGTATTCAGTTGAGCCGATTCGACGCATGTTTTCTGTATAGATATCAATGAATGTATCAATATCTTCCTGTCGTTTTGATTCCTTTACGAAGTATCCTTTATTCCGGCACCTTTTGATCGCTCTAGTGGCAGACCGATCGTACTTTTTACGCTGAACATCTAAAGGTAAATTCAGATCGAGTGCAACAGTAAGTCCATTTTCATGAACCCCCTCAAATTCTTTCATCAAAATATACTGATCAAAAAAAGGGTTCAATCGGGAGAATACGGAGACTATCTGTTCGTTTTTCAGAAATTTTAAAAATGACTTTTTAAAATTATTGATTAATCCTTCATCCAGGTGTTCGAATTTTTTACTTGCAATTGGTCCAGGATATCCATACACAGAGCTTAAATCAAAAAATGGCGAATCAGGGATAACTCTTTTGAGGAACGGAAAGGCTATGAAATTTTCACCTTCTTCATAAATCAAGAGTATAGGATTACCACTATTGTCTAAAGAATGATAATGCCAGGTATGATAAAAATCGTGTACAAAAGAGCGTTTAATGTAAGAATTCCATTCGCTTCTTTCGTTAAGGGTAAGTAATTTAATCATAGAATACATTTTTAGGTGGTCACAAGACCAAGAGGTTAATCAAATACTAACATATATCAGCTACTATTGGAGTATTGCATTATTTAACGGCATAAAGTCGCATCTGTATAAGGGGAAATACTCAATCTTATTATTAGGATCGATTCCTATACGATCAACTAAGGAATTATATATTGGCTCATTGGCGCCATACGTAGTCTTTCCATTGCTCTTTGTGAAAAAGAGTAATTAATTTTCTCATGATAGTAAGTGAACTAAGGTTAGATGGGAAACTCTTTTTTATTTAATTTCATTTTAATAAATCCATTTACTTCATTGGAGCCTACTGCAACAAAACCCATTCTTTCGTAAGTTTTATAAGCAGGAATATTTAATGGATTTACCTCTAATAAGACACATTTTAAACCTAGTTCGAAAAAAGCATACTTTAATATAAGCTTTGTAGCTTGCTTGCCTATTCCGTTTCCCCATAAGCTTTTTTCACCTATGAATATATGAAAGGATGCCAGTCCATTATTTATAGTTAATAACTGAATATTTCCTATGTATTGATTGTTTTCTTTAAGACAAATTGCAAACCGTCGTTCATCCTTATTCTCTAATTTGCCTTTTATCCATTCCTGTTCAGTTTCTAAAGAAACGTATCTATCAGGTTTAAATTCAGTATATTTCCAGATGTCAGAATCATTTCTCCACTGATAAGAGACATTTGCATCGCTTAAAACCAATGGTCTTATATAAACTAAATTATCCATCCTATTTTTTTAAAAGATTTAAAGTAAATTCATAATGTGAATCAAAAAATAAAGAGGCTAGTAAATAGAATTAAGATGCTAGTTCATGTATTATATCTTTCAACACACAAACTATTCGTTCCATATCTTTTATAGTATACCGATGATCTATTGGTAGTGGGACAAGGTGTTTTGCCAGATGATTTTCAAACATCTGTTCGTTTGTCCACTTAAAAACATTAGGCCAATAGGTAGGAACAAATATTTTATTCGCTATAAGTTTAGTTTTAACTTTATCATTTGAAATAAGAAGAGGGTATACCATAGGAACAGCATCTAAAGGTATTTCAATATCAAGTTCATTTATTAGAGCCAAATTTTCCTGCAGATAATTATAGTTTTGTTTTCTTATTTTTTCACTGTTTTGATAATTAATTCCAGAAAGAATTTTCTGCGTTAGAACAGACATCTTTTTTATATCGTTGTTTTCAAGACTTTTATCGTTTTCAACAAAATTCCCATATGAATTTTCACTCCCAACATCGATACTCTTTATAAGATGTAACAATCTATCAAAAGATATGTCCGTTTCTATGTTCAATCGGAGACTACTATTAAGTTGCAAGTAAGCACCATCAGAGACGCCAAAAAACTTTCTGCATGAATATATTGTATCGATGTTATCTATTGGTTTTGAAAAGAAGGCCTGCGAATTATCAACAATTAAATTTTTAACGTTTTTGCTTAATTTTTCTACTGTATGCTGTTTTATGCCAAAATAGTTGGTATACAAAAAGCATTCAGTATATCCAATTTCAAAATCAACAATAGGGTCTAACTGTTTATCCAGTGTATAAAACTCATATGGAACTGCCAATTTTAACATAGGTTCCAATATCGTATCACACGTAAAATAGGGTATATAAATTTTAGTATACCCCTGAACCTTCAATATATATTCTAATGCATTTCTGGTTGTATTTAATTTTATGAGTGAAGGATAGTATTCTTCGCCATTTGAGAGTTGTAACTGAAAAAAGCCTCCAATGGTTTTCTGAAGTTCTTTTTGATCTTTCATAAAAATTGGAAGTTAAATTTTCTCAAAAAACTATTAACCTTGACTCGATAAATACATTCTTTTATGAGGAGGTTGATAAAACTCGTACAAATCTGATGGAATTCTGGCGTTGTAACCAACAACTTGCCTTAAGCTTTCACTTAAAGATTCTCCAAATTCATAACCTAAATATCTTGGAAAATCAAACATCGGCTTAAAGAATGGTTTGGTGAAACTTAATGTTAATACTTTTCTAGCATTTTCAGTATAATTTTTACCGGCAGCATGCCATAAGTTAGAATCAAACAAGATAATACTGCCTTTTTTTGTTATCGCCCTGTCAGCGTGTTTGTAAAAATATTCCTCACTTGGTTTAATATCTTCTTTGTGTGAGCCTGAAAGTAAATAAGTAGCACCATTCTCTTCTGTAAAATGATCAAGCAACACAATCATTTGGATCATCATTTTCATATTTCCGGTAAAACTTCTCAAATCCCGATGAATATTTTGAACATACGGCCTATCGTTTTTCATGTTAATAACCGCGCTAAACCCATTTAAAATATAGTTTCCACCTAAAAAGAAGCGTATTTCCTTATCACAAAACATTTGTTCTAAAAAATGTAAACTAAAATTGTCACATTCCAATAAATGATGAAGGGTTCCCTCCATATTTGTTTCAATACCGTTTTGGGTTTGGATTTCTCTTCTTTGCAAATAAGCCGGTTCCAGGTCATTAATAATTTGAGTAATCAGCTCTTCATTAAGAGCGTTTTCATATATAACCCAACCAAACTGATCAATTGCATTCTCAAAGTCACTAATAGTAGCTCCAGAGTAATTAAATATATTTTTCAAAGCATACAGATTTAATGGTTAAAAATTTATTTTTTTTAGAAAACCCGGTATTTTGAAATCGGATTGTTTTTATTTAATGTCCATTTCAGGGTAACGGTACAAGGGGAAATAATTTATATTTAAATCGTTCTTTCTTTCCTTGATCAGATCATTGTATACGACTGTATCCGATACAAATTTCCAGGTAGAATCTTCGAGAAACAGATTTGAAAAGGATGATTTGAATTTAAATAAGGAGTCTTCCCGACCTCCCAAACCACCGCCCAGGTGAAAATACTTCATTCCTAGCTGCCTACCTATTATACTTATTTCGTCCGTGAGTAACTTACTGGGCGATTGATTAACATAATCGACTGCTGTGGCAGACAGATGGTTTCGGATTATGCCTCCACAACACATAATAATTGCGCCGCAAATCATTTTAATTCCATCATACATCACGATTAACTTGCAACTATCCTCTTTAATGATTGCTGCAAAATAATCTTCGTTGAAAAAATAGCTTTTTTCTGCTTTCAGCCGGTGCATGTTCTCATTGTACATGGCCGTAAATAAACTTATTTCATCTCCGGTTTTAGCTTCTTTAATAATGTAAGGCATCTTTCTCAAGTGTCTAATTTGTCTGCCCATCCTTTTTTCATAGCCTGTTCTTTGCTCTTCAATAGAAATGGATAAGTCCATGTATACAGTTTTACCATTGTTGTAAATACCTCCTATTTTTTCAATCAACACTTTCTGGTCAATAAAAGGATTAAGTCTACAGAAAACACAGATATATCTTCCAGTGTTCATGAAGTTTAAGAAGAAATACTTGAAATTTTCAAGTATCTGGTCACTTATTTCTGCAAATTTTCTATTAGAAATCGGCCCTGAATAACCATATACAGAAGTCAGGTCATATAAACCTGAATTTTCAATTTCTCTTTTTAGCAGAGGTAGCACAATAAACACATCCGATTCTTCGTAAACGAAAAGAAATGGATCCCCGTTTTTCTCTAATGAATGATAGTGCCAGGTATGATAAAAATCATAGTTTACAGAATTATGGACATATGCTGTCCATTCTTCCGATTGTTGAAAATTGATCAAGCGATATGCCATGACTTATAATATTTTTAAAGAACTACAGTTTTTTAGATGTACAAGCTAGCCAACGTTCATGATTTTCAGCATTTCTGCATTGACAAGGTTCACATCAAATTTCTCTTTGGCGAATTTTCGACCATTGATACCATATGAGATAATATCTCGGGTATTATTTATGTAGTGCTCCATTTTGGAAGCAAGCGCTGGAATATTTTTTACCGGAACCAAAAAACCATTAGTACAGGAAGGTGAAACATTTACAGTTTCACGACATCCAACAGAATCGCTGGTAATGATGGCCCTTCCCATGGCCATGCCTTCTAGGATACATCTGGGAACACCTTCTCCATAATACGAAGGGAGTACAACGATGGATGAATTTTTTATATACGGTCTTACGTCATCCACTTGCCCAATATATTCTAAGGTATCTCCAGATTGAATTTTGAAATACAGTTCTTTGTTAATGGAGTCAATGTTATCATCAAAAGAACCAATAAGCCTGAATTTTATATCCGGGTATTTGGATCTGATGGTTTTCGCGGCTTCAAAAAACTCATTTACACCTTTTGCATTGATAAGGCGGGATATCATTAGAAAACTGATATTAGTAGTTTCTGGTTCAGAATAATCATAATGGCCCAAATCCACACCAGAACCATTTACTACAAATGCCTGATGTTTAATTCCGATTATACCTGATTCTATTAATTTATTATAATCATCTCGGTTCTGAAAAATGATTCTGACCCTCCGGTTTTCCATCAGGCTTAACTTAAGCAGTGTTTTGGTTATCAGGCTCACTATACTTTTTTTAGAACTATTATCGGTGAAATTATACCCCAGTCCGGTTAACATCGGAGTTATACAATCTATTCCACAAAGCTTTGCTATAATAGTTCCATAGATTACAGGTTTAAATGTGTAGGGAAAGAAAATATCCGGTCTTAGTTTCCTGATAACCTTGTATAATTGAATCATGTATGTAAGATCGGAGAGGATCGATACATTACTTCCGTTCAGATGATTTTCAAAAACAGTTACTCCAAGATTCTTTAGCTTTTCTTGAACATGCTGTTGTGAAATTTTTGGGGTATAAACAAACACCTCATTCTTCTTGATAAGTTCTTCAATGAGTTTACCCCTAAAATCAAGTAATGTACGCGGAGAATCGCACGCTATCAATACTTTTTTTCTATTTTCTGCCATAATAGTGGAATTAAAAAGAATTATACATGAACCAAAAGGCCACCTGACTTACAGTCAGATGGCCTTGCAATTAAATGTTTTAACTTACTTCTGTTGATTATAAAGTTGCGCCAGCACCTTTCATCACAATAGATGGAACATTTGCTGCAGCACTAAGTACTGATTTATATTCGTAAGTAGGTACCCAATTTGAAGGGGCCGTAGTAATTTTGTTTTTTCCAGAGTTATCAAATATATTGGTATTTTCACCGCTGATAACACCTGCTACAGGACTAAGTTCTGTTCTGATCGGAAGCGTAGTGTTTTTGAAATAACTATTTTCCACTCTTACAATTGCCCCCATAAAAGAGCTAACAAATCCTGCATTGTCATAATAGTTATTGAAAGTATGAACAGTTCCATATCTTACATTCGGACAACGTTCTGAAACATTATAGAAATAGTTGTTATGTACAGTAACACGAAGTTTACCAACAGATTCAGGTTCGTTGTAACTAAAACCGATCAGCATAGCTTTATGGTTGTCGTACAGCTTATTCCATGATAGTGTAACGTAATCAGCACCAGTTCCTACGTCCAACAATCCATCATAGTAATCCCAGTCGCTTACCCGTTCTGATGAAAGGTCACAGTGATCTACCCACACGTGGTGTGCACCACCTTTGATAATTATATTTGAATATGTTTTAACTTTGCTGATTGTCATATTCCGGATAATGATATTGCTCTTCCCGTAGATAAACAAACTTGCACCAATCAGTTTAGATCCGTTAAGGCCCAGAATCGTTTTATTAGATTGTACTCTAAGTAATCCAGATCCTGTAATTGTACCAGAAACTTGTATAATTAATGGTGCCGAGGATGAAACAGCACTTTGAAGCGCTGAAAAAGTTGACACAGTTACCGTCTGGCCGCCTGCACCTCCTGTTGTTTTACCATTTACAGAAGCATATCCGATAGGTTCATTAGTAGATACTGGAGGATCTGTGGTACCGGTTGGCGGAACTACTGGAGGTAATGTAATGCTTTGATTTCCTACAGTATAGGTGTATTTCTTACGATTGGTTCTCGGATCTGAGTTATCAGAAGCCGAAAGAAACAAGAAGCCCGATTTATGACTGAAACGACCTTTACCTAAGTTTCTGATTTCCTGGTGTACAGAGTGCGAAGGGCCTATTTCAACACCATTTTCAAATACTCTTACGGTTGATGCAGTTGGCTTATCGTTTGTGTCGCTTATTAAATTGGCGTCCATCGGAATTCGTACCGAAAATCCGCCATCGGAAATACCTTTTGAAACATTTACTGTGAATACAGAAGTTGAAGTTGTTGAAACAACACTTTGTAAATCCACATCGTTAGGCGCATCAATTGTTAGGTTTTCTACCCCTTCTTTTTGACATTGACTAAAGGTGAAAATTGTAAACAGTAGTGAGCTAAATACTAGCACTTTTGTAATTAATTTTGTTTTCTTCTGCATGAATTTGTGTTTTAAATTTACATCTTGGGCGCAAACCTAAAGGATTTGTAAATTAAAACACAATGCAGATAATGAAGTAGTTATCTAATTTAATTTTGAATATTTTTTTGTTAAGACTTGATATTTAGTTAGTTGTGGTTTTTCAAATTTTTGTTTTCGAGTAAAATTATTCAAGTTGTTAAAAAACCTTATGTTACAGTATTATGACAAACCATTTGCGGTTTGTATAATTTTTGTCTGATTTTGATAAGACACTGTATAATAGTTGTTGTACCATTTTACAAAATTTTTCACCCCTGTTCCCACACTTGTTATCGGTTGATAATGAAGGTTATTGGTTAAATCATTAATGTTAGCAGAAGTTTCGGCAACATCTCCGGCTTGCATAGGCAAAAAAGCTTTATTGGCTTTAATTCCAGTATGTTTTTCGATTTCATTAATAAAATTTAACAAACTTACCGGTTCTCCTCTTCCAATGTTATAAACAACGTAAGGTACTTTTGAAGTCGCAGGATCAGGGCTTTTCGCATTCCAATTTGGATTTGCTTGTGCGGGAGTATCAATTACTCGAACTATGCCTTCGACAATGTCGTCAATATAAGTAAAATCTCTACTCATCTCACCGCTATTGAAAACTTCTATTTCTTCACCTTCCATTATTGCTTTAGTAAAAATATATAAAGCCATATCTGGTCTACCCCAAGGACCGTAAACTGTAAAAAATCTTAAACCTGTCGTTGGCAAATTGAACAAATAGCTATAGGCATGAGCCATTAATTCATTACTTTTCTTAGATGCAGCATATAGTGAAATGGGATGATTTACGCTTTCATGTGTAGAAAAAGGCATTACCTTATTTAATCCATACACACTTGATGAGCTGGCATAAAGTAAGTGTTTAATTTTAAAATTTCTACAGCACTCTAAAACATTCAAAAAACCTTTTATATTAGTCTCTACATAAACTTCAGGGTTTGTGATACTGTATCTTACACCTGCTTGTGCAGCAAGGTTGCAAACAGCATCAAACTGAAAAGTTTCAAAACAAGTCGCTAAACTTTCACTATCACAAATATCCAATTTAATAAAAGTATAGCTTGGATATTTAGTACTTATCCTACTTATACCATATTCTAGTTCTGTCACATCTATTCCTGTTTCTATAAGTCTATCGTGTTTTAAGTTGACATCATAGTAATCATTGATGTTATCTATACCTACTACTGTATCTCCTCTTTCTAACAAACGTTTGGCTAAATGGAAGCCAATAAATCCGGCCGTGCCTGTGACTAAAATTTTCATAAGATATAAGTTTATAGATGAATTATAGATTGTTTGAGTCTTTTTATTAAAAGTTATAAGCTATTTACCCGGTGCAACTCTTCCAGAATGGAACTAATAAATAGCTCAGGACTGCGATCTTTGAGGTAGTCTTGCCTGCTATCGTTTTTCTGGCTGGGATAATCAGCGAGCGCAAACCCTATAGCTGATGTTAAAGAGTTGATATTATTGGGTTCAACTTTAAGAATAGAAGGTATTTTTTCAATGCCGCCGGCGCAAAGGGTTGAAACAACGGAGTCATTTACGGCCATCATTTCAAGCAAAACATTTGGAAATCCTTCTTTAATAGATGAGACAACACATAGTTTTGCTTTTTTATAATATGGTATTGGATTATCAACATGCCCCATTAGGATTACTCGATCTTGTAGACCGGTGTCTTTTATTAAAGTATTGAGATTTTTCCTTTCTTTGCCTTCTCCTAATATCAATAACTTTAGGTTCTCATGCTGTTGTGCAATTTTTTCAAATGCATGGATTAGTATTGAAAAGCCCTTTTCAGGAATTAACCTGCCGGCTGAGCAAATAAATTCTGAATCTGTCAGACTTTCATCTATAGAGGCTTCTGCTTTTCTTAATATATGATTTAGGTCAATCGGATTTTCTATTATTACAGCCTTATCGTTTGGGATAAATTTATTTTGGGCTAATAGCTGATTACGCATAATTCCCGTTTGGCAGACGATTAAATTAACGGCTGGATAACCTAATTTATAAGCTATCTGATAGCTTAATTTTTTGAGACCTGTATAACGGGTAAATACCGAAGTACATTCACGGACAATCAGGTTTGATTTTAGGTACCCAACGCGTTTGAGTAGGCCTAAATATGAATTTAGGTAAGGATTTGTGCTTATGATCGTGTAATCTTTTCTGTAAGGGTACAGCTCTTTAACAAGTTTTAAAAAGCCGATCAACATCGCCCCTTTAGTTAAATGCTTTACCTCCTGTTTTTTTGGTATGAAAAGGCGAGAATCAAATATATGTTTCAGAAATATTAATGGACTGTTTGTTACACCTGCTGCCATACACAGGATATTTTCTGCTCCACCTGCAGTATCAGACATTGATACAAATAATAATCTATTTGAAATCGTATCCATCCTTTGAAAATAATCACATTTTTCAGCTAACATTATGCGCCAATATTTAGTAAAGAACTTTTTTTAATAATCTATGTACGGGAGTAATGGGAGAATGTGTTCTTCTCTTTCCATCTACAACAATCAAATTGTCTCCAAAGCTGATATTATGCATACCTTCCAAATAAGGGGCTTCCGGAAATAATTCAAAATCAGGATCTGATTTAAATGAATGTTCAGAAAGTTCAGAAATCTTATTAATAATTATGGATCCTCCGTAACGGATTTCCAGATTCTGAGTTGGGCGGTAAAGTTGCCCGTTTACTATAAATAAGTTTCCGGCACTCCTGCAATTTTTTGAACTTACCGGAATGGGGTTTAATGCATGTGGTTTAAATTCCTCCTCTAATGAATCTGAATAGTATATGTATAGATTATTTAACATGCCATCTATATTGGTAAATAGCCAATGTTTTCCCTTGTAGTAGATAATCGAAGTATCTACATAGCGTGGCCCCACTAGCAAAACCCTTTTCTTCTTCAACTCGGTCGAGTTTTCATGATCCAGCTGATAAAGACTTACTTCACCTGCATCTGCTGTTTCTGGAATGCAATAAAAATTTGACTTTTCTTCAAAAATGTATGGGTATGAAAAGTGTATCCCTTTTGGTGTAAGGCCAGATATCCTTTGTTTAGTGCTAAAATTAAAATTTTTAATTCTTGAAATTTTGCCTTTAATTTTCCAAAAGTTAAGCTCCTCATAGTAGATGAAAAGACTGGAATTAATTTTGACAACAAAGGGGTCTGCCGAATAATGGGCTTCATCCTCCTCCAGCCATACTACTTTTCCATTAAATCTTTTTCTCCGGATTAAATCTGCAGCAGATTGTTTAACAAATCCTATATTCCATTTGTCTGCACCAAAATACCTGTCAATTACGTTTTTCATGTTTTCATCAAGATTAAATAACAAGAATTTCATTATCCAAACCTGATTATGCAAATTCTTAAAAGGTTCTGTTTATTTAGTATTTATGTTTAGATCACAAGGTATGCATCTACATGTTTCTTACACGAAGTTCCTATATGGTAGTGCTGTTTAAATGAATTCAGGCTATTTTCTTTTATCTTTTGTTTATCTGGATAGAAAACGGCTCTTTTTATCGTTTGATAATATGAATCCACACTATTATCATTGCTCAAGAAGCCGGTGTCCTCATTCTTAATCATATCTTTAACACCACCGGCCTTAGTACAAATCGATATACATCCAACTGATAATGCCTCAATTAAGGATATAGGCATCCCTTCATAAAAGCTTGATAAGCAGAAAAAGTCTGCCATACTTAGAAAATCAGCGATATTTTCTTTTCCTCCAAGAAACTCAACGTAAGGGTCGTCTTTTATCAGTGAATAAAGATGATGATATAAGGATTCATCACGAACATCACCGATTATTAATAGTTTGCATTTTTTCTCTTCATTTGTATTAAACTTTTGTACAGCTTCAATTAATAGCTGCTGGTTTTTCACTTTCATAATCCTTCCCACATGAATTAAAAGGAAAGAGTTTATATTTTCTTTATATCTTTTAATAAGTACAGGATATTCATCAGTCAGAGTTAAAAATGGACGACCATTTTCAATTACAATAACATTATCCAAACCATAATATTTCTGAAATGATTTGCCTCCATCATTTGAAACTGCGACAGGAATTACCTTATTCTTCTTGTAAAGAGTTTTACGAAATGCCTTAATTAAAAAATTCGGACATTCGGATTCGGCTGTTGAATGGATGGTGTGAAAAAACTTGCAATTACCACTCATAAATCTATACAAAAGCAAATACTCAAAAGCATTTAAGTGCGTGTGAACTATATCCGCTTTTTGCTTAACCAGCCAACTGGTCAATTTAAAAAGTACCCGGAAATTTAGACCTTTGCCCTTGTGTAGGGATAAATAACTTATCTTCCCACTGATTTCATTAAGAAAAGTTGTATCAGCATCATTATCACAAAGAGAAATTAAATATATTTGATACTGATCATTCTTTGCCAACTCATTACATAAGTCGACAACAAAACGCTCTGCTCCACCTCTTCTAAGTGCACCTATAATGTGAACGATTTTCATTTTGCTGATGAGTTTTAGAATCGTATTAATTGACTGGTTTATCCAATCGCAATTTTTCTTAAAGTCAGAAATATGATTTTCAGATCAATCCATAAATCATGATTATTGATGTATTTCAGATTTTGTGTAATTTTTAATGGGATTATTTCTTCTATATAGAAATGCTCTGGATCATTGGATTTTTCCAAAAGTTCGCATTCGTCAGAAAATTCAATTGATGCCCAATCGGTAATTCCCGGTTTAACGGAGAGTACCCTAATTTGCTCCTCGTTATAAAGATTTACATATTTACGAACCTCAGGGCGGGGACCAACAAAACTCATATGGCCTTTTAGTATATTTAATAACTGAGGTAATTCATCCAGTTTATATTTTCTTAACCAATATCCAATTTTTGTGATACGAGTATCGTGATTGCCTATGGTAAGTAGTTGTTGATCTGTCTGATGCACATACATAGTTCTGAATTTGAACAGCGGAAAATCTTCCACGTTCTTTCCCACCCTGATCTGACGATAGAATATTCCTCCATTCGAATCTAGAAGTATTAGTATAGCAATTACTACAAAAACCGGACTAAGTACAATTAGGCCAAATGAGGCTAATAAAATATCAAATATGCGTTTGGTGTCCATGTCCAAAAATTCTTGTTGAAACGATTGCTTTTCTTGTTTTCTTATTTTTATCTTTAGCCTCTGCCTGTGCTGGTTTGTTTACTTGAATTTGTACGGTGGCAATTACCGATTCAATAATAAATTGTATTTCGGCATCTGAAAGCTGAGGGTAAAGAGGCAAAGAAATTTCACATGAGTATTGCTTATAGGCGACTGGATAATCTTCTATATGATACCCAAGGTTTTTAAAATAAGTAAGCATAGGCATCGGTATAAAATGTACGTTGGCGGCTACACCTAGTTGGGCCAAATCATCTATTATCCGATCCCGCTGTGCTTCGGTAATACCCATTATTCGTAGTGGAAACAAATGGTGGGAAGATTCTCTCTCATTATCCTGCAAAGGGGGCTTTATAAACCAATCCATTTGTTCCAAGCCCTTACAATATTTTGAAGCTATTTCTTTACGCTTAGGCAATAACTCATTAGTGTATTTTTTTATTTGTGCCAAACCAATAGCAGCACATATATCTGGCATATTAATTTTTAACCCTTGAAATAATATATCATAACGCCAACCACCACCTTTTGATTTAGCCAAGGCATCTTTGTTTTGTCCATTAAGTGTATATATCTTTAGATATTCATATTCTGTCATTGCATTAAAACTGCGAGGAAGATTTAAACAAATACAGCCCCCTTCAGCTGTAGTGATATTTTTTACTGCATGAAATGAGAATATAGCTATATCGCTCATTTTAGCCGAAGACAAACCGTTATACGTTGCACCGATAGAATGGGCTGCATCTGCGATCAATAAGATACGTCCTAAAAGTTGTTGTTTATCAGACTCTGCTGTAAACATATTATTCACCTCCGATTCCAGAATAATAGCTTTTAGTTCAACATAATTACATGGCCATCCTGCAATGTCTACAGCTATAATAGCTTTTGTTTTCGCAGTTATGGCTTTTCTGACTTTTTCAGGATCTATACAAAAATCATCGTTGATATCTACCATTACAGGAATAGCACCACAATGCAAAACACTTAAAGCGGTTGCACAATAAGTGTAAGCTGGTATAATTACTTCATCTCCCTCTTTAATCCCAAACCATTTTAACATCAGTATTGCTCCGGATGTCCAGGAATTTACACAAACTGCTGCATCAGAATTGGTAAGTTTAACTATTTCTTGCTCGAAAGATTTAACTTTAGGTCCGGTTGTAATCCACTTATCTTGAAGTGTTTGTACTACTTGGTCAATAACCGATTGATCAATAAACGGAGGTGAAAATGGAATATTCATAATTCTAAAATTTAAGGTGGTTAAATGTCTGTTTCAGTAAAAGAAAGGACATTGATTATGCATTATGCAATATCAAATCTTTCCATTTTGGCAGAATGTTTTCTATAGAATTTATTTGAGTTATTAACTGCGCATTGCTAGCAACTTTTACTCTAAGGCTTTCATCGGCTAATAAATTATCCATTGCGGAAGTAAGTTTACCAGTATTATTTGCCTCTATTAAAATTCCATTTGCTTCATTTTCTATTATTTCTGATGGGCCAAACTCACAATCCATGGCAATACAAGGACAGCCAAAACTCATCGCTTCTATTAAAGCATTTGGGTATCCTTCATTTCTGGATGGTAGAACAAACAATTCGGCTTGATTATAATAATCCTGCAGATTATCTTTTGGTCCAATTAGTTTAGCCCGTTTTTGCATACCCAATTTTTCAATTTGGTTGGATAGGTTTTCATATTCACTTCCGCCACCAACAATTAATAAATCAACGTCATCAGCTTTAATTTTACTATAGGCCTCAATTAGTTGGTCAAATCCCTTAATATAGGAAAGACGACCAACTCCTAAGATGAACTTCTTGTTGTTTACCGGTTTAACAGAGGGCGATTTAAATACATTTAAAGGATTTCGGATAATTTTAAAATTATTTAATCTTTTAAAAGATTTATGGTTTCTAATGCAGTCCTCTATTCCTTTGGCTGGTATAACTATAGCCTTAGATTTTTTATATATGATATAGGAAATTCTTTTTAAAAAGAAGTTGAATGAATTAATCGTATGATCAGGGGTAGTTCGTTCCGAAACTATAAAGGGTGTTTTAATTAAAGAGCAAGCTAAACCGGTCCATAAATTTGCTGTGGTCATAAAAGAAATAACACAAGTTGGCTTTTCTTTAATAAGCAAATTAGACAATCGTAGAAATATTAATAATGCATATTTAATACGGTTAAAAATATTTTCCTTCTCCCTCTTTTCTAATAAATTAATCATCTTGACATGAGATGAAATTTGATAACCTGGTTCGGCTTCATTGAGACAAACAACAAAAACGCTCAATCCTTGTTTACTAAATTCATTTGCCAATATAGATAACACTCTTTCTGCCCCTCCACTATGAAGGTTATTAATAACAAAAAATAACTTATTTTTCATATGTGTTTAATCTGTCTTTTATCTGTCATTAACTTGTTCCGAGTTACCGGAATGGAATACACACGCGGGATTTGTTAACCATGAGTGTTTCATAGTTGACAAGTATCTGGAAAACTTCAATGATCAAAATATTTAATGGGGCAATACCAACGATTAAAAGCATTAAAAAAAGCCATACATGCCTGAAACAATGCTTTTTTTTTAGTTAAAGAAGAAGTAAAGGGTATTATTATTCGGTGCTAAATGTATTTATTGGGTGCCAAATTTTTATAAAATCCAAATTCTTGATACCACTTAGACAATATATATATTCTCCAAATAAAAGATGAATAGTCATGCTTTCCTTCTAAATGCTTTTTAAAAATATCTTTAAACCTGGGTACATTTAAGATAGGAATCTGACGTAAAAAATCGTCTGTTAGATTTTCTTCAAATTCACTACGCAGTTCATTTCTTATCCAGCCGGCTAAAGGCACAGCAAATCCTCTTTTGGGTTGGTCAAATACTTCTTCAGGAATGTATTCTTTCAGAATATCCTTTAATATTTTTTTTCTTCGGCCTTTTTCGTAACGAAATGATATAGGAAGTGTTCTTGCAAACTCAATGATATTATAGTCAAGAAATGGGCTTCTTACTTCTACTGAATGAGCCATACTGGCACGATCTACTTTTACATTACTATCGTTTTCTAACCACAATTTAATATTTAAATCAGCTGTTGCCTGTAACAAATCTTTCGACCATATTTTATAGCCATTATAGTGGGACAACCAATTAAAGTTTCTCTTCTTTAGAAGAGAGTCATATCCAACAAATATACCTGCAATGAAATCATATTTTGAAGCAGCATTGAGTATTCCTTTATAGGAAAGTGCGCGGGCACCCAGGAAATTAAAACTTAATACGCTGGCGGCCATTTTTCTCAAAAAATAGGGTACAAACGTAATTTTATCTGCGTAAGGCACTAATCTAAAATGGTTGTATCCAAAGAAACTTTCATCCCCCCCATCTCCAGACAAGACCATGGTAACAGATTGCTTCGTTATTTTATTCAACAGTAAAGAAGGCAATGCAGAGCTATCTGCAAAAGGTTCATCGAACACTTTTACTAATTGGGGAATCATTTCTAAAATATCTGTTGCTTTACAAATTGTTTCTGTATGTTCAGAACCTATAATTTTTGCATATTCTGCAGCGATCTTGCTTTCATCATATTCCGGATCCTCAAAGCCTATCGAAAATGTTTTGATAGGATCCTTTGAAACCGTTGAAGCAATACTGGATATTAGAGCAGAATCTATTCCTCCGGAGAGAAATGATCCAAAAGGCACATCTGCTTGCAATCTTATTTTTACGGCATCTTTTAACAGATTGTGCAACTTCTCTTTGGCCTCATTATAAGATAAGCCCACTTCGGCGACCTCCTTCAGATTCCAGTACTCTTTAACTTCGTATTTTTGTCTGTCCAAATCAATCTCCAGATTATTTCCAGGAGGTAATTTATAGACATTTTGATAGATCGTGTATGGGCTGGGGATATAACCGCAGTCCAAATACATCGATATAGCTTCATCGTTTATTTGTTTGTGTTGGCTTATTGGACGTAACTGGCTGCAAATTTCAAGTTCACCGTCCTTCCATGAATAATAAAAGGGTTTTACACCTAAGCGGTCGCGTGAACAAAATATTTTTCTTGATGTGGCATCATATATAGCAAAAGCGAACATTCCGTTTAGTTTCGGCACTAAAGCAGCTCCCCATTCTTTATAACCTTTTAATAACACCTCCGTATCGCTGGTTGTATCAAAAGTATACCCTAGAGCTATTAAATCTGTTTTTATCTCCTGAAAGTTATAAATTTCACCATTGAACACTATAACAAGGTCTTCAAATGTCATAGGTTGATGTGAACGAACATTTAAATCTAAAATGGATAGTCGTAAATGTCCAAAAGTCAAATCAAATACTTTTTGAATCCCTAAATAGTCCGGTCCACGGAATTGTATAGATTCCAGTTTTAATTTTACGGCCTCCTCTTCAATAGGAATATTGGTTAAATAAATTCCACACATACTAAAATGCATTTATATTTAGATACTCAACCTGATAGTTCTTGACTTGGTGAAGATCTAAATGTTTCTTTTCGGATACTTTCTTACCCAGATCTATTTGAATATATAGCCACATCGAAACAAATAATACCAGGTTATTTTCAAAATAATTATGATTGGTAAGCATGTACATTACTAAAGAAAATGAAACCAGAAAAATTACCGGATTATCATGAAACATTCTTATGCCATTAATTAAAAAAGACCCATATATCCATAAAAAATAGAGAAGGACAAAAAAGCCAGCTTCACCAATAACCATTAAAAAAGTGTTGTGTACACCATTTTTTACGGTGTAAGTATTGTATTCAGGTCCAAAAATTTCTCCGCTAAAGGAATGGTATCCATTACCCAAGATTGGATTGTTTAAAATTTGATTATAATAATGGGACCAGGTTTCTGTTCTCGATTCTTCTTTTAAATCATCATTTACTTTTCCTTCAAGTATTCCTGAAAATGCATGCATTCTTTTCGTACTTAAATCCAGTTTATCTCCAAATGAAAGAAACAGACCAAATAAAACAATACCTACTAGTATTTTATATACATTTTTATAATTGATTAGCAAAGATATCAAATTGACTAATATCCAGATAAATAAGAAAGTCCTGGAGAAAGTAAGAAAGCCGGCCATTGAAAATAGTAATTGGCCAATGATTTTTAATTTTTTGTTATTTATTGAAAAACTTAGAGAATAACCTAATATACAAGCATAGCCAGCTGCATTAGGGTTAATATAATACCCTCTATATCTGCCACCAATACCTTCAATAAAAATAGATTCAAAAATTATACTTAAACAGCCTATTAAAAGTACTATATATATATCTTCCTTTGTGGTATCGCTTACAACACTTGCCCCCATAACTATGACAATAAAATATTTAATAAGCGTTACTAAATAACCATCGTCATTTTGTGCACTGACTATTATCGATATCAAAAAGAATAAAAGACCGAATACGATAAATGGAACTATTGGCTTCTTATTCTCACTTAAAAAATAATAAACGATTAGGAGAAGGAAGGTGCTGTAGCTTAAAAGCTGACCAATTGCGGCATTAACTTTAACCAAGAAATAACTTGGAAGATTGCAGAAAACTAAGAATAAAATAATAATCTTAAGATATTTCATATCGGAAATTATTTAATGTATAATTATATTTTCTAACCGCTTACAATATGGTTCTTATAGTACTAAAAGCATTTTGTAGACTGTGATCTCTAACTTCAAATAGGAAATATTTTTTAAGATAATAGAGAAGCAACTTGATTTTTTGAACGCGGGAATATTTGAAAATTTCAATAATCAAGTACAAATCGTCAAGTGTTTTTTGTTTTAAACTTTTTGCTTTTAACATGCTCCAGATGCCTCCTGGATGTTTTCTATAGCAGCACATTATTTCGGGTAAAACATAGATTTTCTTTCCGGAAGTAAATGTTAAATAAAGTTTAAGAAATCTGTCTGGGGCATTAAATTTAAAGAACCAATCTGTTGAGTAAATTTCTCTAATTTCGGGCGTATTTCTGAAAAGAATTGTATTGAGAACTGTTTCAAAATCATTATCGAATAATATATCCTCAAACGAATAGATTATTGGTTTTGGATTTAAATTCATATAATATATTTCATTATTTTCTTTAATTCTTTTTGAATAATGACAACACATGATATACTCTTGATTTTGTTCTAAAAAATCAACTTGTTTTTGCAGTTTTAAAGGGTCTGTCCAATAATCATCTCCATCGCATTGGGTCAAATATTTACCTTTTACCTCTTTATTCAGTCTTACCGCGTTCTTGTGGACACCCACGTTAGATTCTGAAGTAATTAATTTTATTTTATCAGGATGTTTTAGCACATATTCCTCTACAATTTTTCTGGTATTATCGGTAGAACAATCTTCCCCGATAAGAATCTCAAATTTAAAAGAAGTTTGCTGCATCAAGTAGCCCTCAATAGCCTGTGCTATATACTTCTCATGATTGTAAGTTACACAGCAGATGCTAACCATCACTTCAGTTTCTGAACTTTTCATAGCTGGTTTACTTTTTTTCATGACCATTTATGACTTTTTCTATTCGATTGGCAATCAATTCTCCAAAGCCTTTTTGTGTATTGATGGTTTTCACAGGATATTTCTGTGCTCTCAATAATATACGTGAAATCATATCCAGATCGGGGATGGTGAGTGTATCATACAGGGGCAGGCAAACAATTCTCTTTACCACAGAATCGCATACGGGCATTCTTTTACGGTTTACAAACGGTAATGTAGCCAAAGAAGGAAAAAAATACCTTCTGCAATATACACCTGCCAATTCAAGTTTGACAATACAATCATGCATCAGTTCTTCTGAATCAAACAGAATCGGACAGTAGGCGTAATTGTAATCGGGAGCAGAATCAATGAACTGAAATTTAACTTTTAACTTTTTCAGGTTCTCTCGGTAATGCAGAGACAAAGATCTTCTCTTTTCCAGAATGGCATCAATATGTTCCAGGTTACACAACCCCATAGCTGCATGAAATTCTGAGTTTTTCGCATTAATGCCTACCAGCGCAATGGTGTCCGGGCCGCAATATCCGAAATTACGTATAAATGCCATTTTCTCTAACAACTCTGGTTTTTTAGTGAAAACAGCTCCTCCTTCTATGGTATGAAACAATTTAGTTGCGTGAAAGCTTGTGATACTAATATCTCCATATGCAAAGACTGACCTGTTCTTATATTTTGTTCCGAAACAATGGGCTGCATCATATATCACCTTTAAACCATATTTATCAGCAATATTTTGTATTGCATCAATATTACATGGGTTGCCATACACATGGGTTGCCAAAATCGCGGAAGTTCTAGGGGTAATTGCTGCTTCGATTTTATCTGGATCAATATTGAACGTATCCGGATCGATATCCACATATACTGGTTTGCAGCCCTGCCATACAATACTATTCGTTGTAGCAACAAAAGAGAATGGAGTTGTAATAATTTCTCCCTTCAATTCCAATGCTCTGATAGCCATCTGGAGAGCAATAGTACCATTGGATACATATAATAAATAATCCACATTTAGGTAATGCTTGAGTTTAAGTTCCAAATCATTAACTAGAGGGCCGTTATTGGTTAACCATTGGCGGTCCCAAATACTTTTTACATAGTTTTCAAATTCCTCTATTTTAGGAAGAAATGGCTTAGTTACTGGTATCATCTTTTTAGTATTAATTGTTTAAAATCTATTATTGCTGTAAGGTTTATAAGATTGCTGATACTTAAATAAGTAAGAGCGTAAAACAGAGCACTTATGATAATCCGTGTCAAATTGTTAATATTAAAAGAATCCACTAAGAAAGAATCAAGAAGATAAGTTGAAATACCAATAAAGACAGCCAAGATTATGGTGGGTAAAATGTCGAATATCTGTTCTTTGACCGGATAGTTAATCATCTTTCCGCTATAGATTGTGTTGATGTAGAATCCAATAAAATTAAAGGATAATTGAAAATATAACAGACCATAAATACCAAATGGTATTACACTCAAAATGCCTATTACACTTAGTGCTTTTTTTATAACCTCCAGTTTTAAAAACAAATCGCTCCGGCCTTTTACCTTTAAAATATTTAAATTATATGCATGAAGGGGCTGCATTACACCTGCAATGCAAAGTATTTGAAAATAAGGTACTGCTGGCAACCATTTATCGGTTAATAAAAAACTAAAAAGAGGCTGAGCTGCTACACTCATAAAAATCAATATGGGAGCATTCCAAAAAATAACCTGCTGCATCACTTTTTTGTTTACCCTTTTCAATTGCACATTATTATGGGATATTTCTGAAAACATCGGATAGGTAACTTTATTGACAGCTGCTGAAATATTTGCTGTTGGTAGCTGACTGATAGAATCGGCCCGGGAATAATATCCTAGTTGAGTAGCAGAGTAAAATTTACCTATAATCAGTGTATATATATTCTGGTAAAGGGTGTCAAGTATTCCCGATAGGGTCATTTTATAACCAAAATCAAAATGACGGTTAAAACTTGTTTTATCAAATATCAAAGCAGGACGCCAGTCTGAATATATCCAATGAAGTATGGTAGATAAAAATGTAGTAAATAAACTCATCCATACCAGACTCCAAACGCCATATCCGGTCTTAGCCAAAATAATTCCTAAAATTCCCCCTGCTAAAGATGAAGGAATTTGTATGTTTGTTTGTGTTTTAAACCTCATCTCTTTTACAAGACAGGTGTTTTGTACACCAAAGAAAGCATTTAAAATAAATATCAGACTATAAACACGAATGATAGTTGTAAGGACTTGCTGATGGTAAAACGATGAAATAAGAGGGGCGCAAAAAAATAATATAAAATAAAGTATTGTGCTCCCTATCAAATTAAAATAAAAAACGGTAGAAAAATCTTTTTGATCTGCATCGGCCGTTCGTATAAGCGAAGAAGTAAGGCCACTGTCTAGTAATGTATTTCCGATGGATATAAATACCGATAACATAGCTATTAACCCAAATTCTGCCGGGGTTAAAATGCGGGCAAGCACTATGGTTATAAAAAAACTAATTAGTTTAGAACCAAATTGCTGACCTACTGACCATATTAGGCCAGAGATGGTCTTTTCCTTTAAAGTCATTTGTTATAAGCGTGCACTTACCATGGTATTTGGCAAGACTGATTTGATGTCGTAAACGACTGTATTTTCTTTGCAGAGCTTTGTAAGGTCGAGGTGTTTAAATTCCTGATGAGCAACGGCTATTAAAATTGCATCGTATTGTCTCTTTTTCGATTCCCCGTTCTGACAAATCACGCCATACTCTTGTTTAACTTGATCTGAATTGGCCCAAGGATCGTGAATGCAGACCTTTACTTTATATTCTTCTAACCTCCTAACTATGTCGATTACCTTTGTATTCCTTACATCGGGGCAATTTTCCTTAAAAGTAAATCCTAACACCAACACTTCTGCATCTATGATATGCGTGCCGTTATAGATCATTTGTTTAATAAGCTGATCTGCTACATAAGCTCCCATTCCATCGTTTACGCGACGCCCAGCCAAAATAATTTCAGGATGATAACCAACTTCTTGTGCTTTCTGTGCAAGGTAATACGGATCAACACCTATACAATGCCCACCTACCAGACCTGGTCTGAAATTCAGAAAATTCCACTTTGTACCTGCAGCAGTAAGCACTTCAGTGGTATCTATACCCAGCCTGTTAAAAATCATCGCTAATTCATTAACAAAGGCAATATTGATGTCTCTTTGTGTATTTTCTATAATCTTTGCTGCTTCTGCAACTTTTATTGATGAAGCTTTGTGGGTGCCTGCCCCAATTACAGATCTATAAAGATTGTCAATTGTAGTGGCCGTTTCAGGTGTAGAGCCCGAAGTTATTTTTAATATATTGGCAACTGTATGTTCCTTATCACCAGGGTTGATCCGTTCTGGCGAATATCCTACGAAAAAATCTTCGTTATAAACTAGTCCTGATTTTTCTGCTAAAACAGGAACACACTCATCTTCTGTCACACCAGGATATACAGTCGATTCATAAACAACAATATCTCCTTTTTTTAATACACTTGCTACTAGAGTGCTAGCCTTTATTAATGGCGTTAAATCTGGTCTATTATTTTTATCAACAGGTGTCGGAACGGTGATGATAAAAACTTTACAAGAATTTAATTTGTCTTTTTCGCTCGTGCAATACAGTCCATTTTGAACTGTATAGTCAAAAGTTAGCACTTTTTTGAGTTCTTCTTCACTTACCTCTAAAGTACAATCTTTGCCTTCGTTAAGTTCATCCACCCTTCGTTGAAGAATGTCAAAACCAATGACTTTATGCTTTTTGGCAAACTCAACTGCGAGTGGAAGTCCAACATACCCAAGGCCAATTATGGCTATTCTTACGGGTTCTATCTTGTGCATAATGCTGTGTTTAAAGGTGAAGCTTTTATAAGATGATTAATCTCGATACAGGTTACCAATGCGCATTCTATATGGTCAAGCGACATCAGGACTGTTTTTCCTTGTACTTTGATTATTTTACCTTCATGATTGTAGAATAAGCCACTTTTAATTCTTACTCTATCACCAGGCGAAAGATCTTTTAGGTTAATTATTTCAAGGTTATTATATGTTTTCACCAGTTCCTTAAGCTGTTCAATTTCTGACTCCCTTATCACAGCTGGCTTCCCCATAAAATAGATATAGTTAACTACTCCAAGCGTATATCTGACCTTTGTAAGCTCTCTATCATCTATTTTAACAAAAACATAACCAGTAAAAAGTGGTACACTTACCATCTTTTTTCTATCCGCCCATTGGTTTTCTGTAGTTCTTAAGGGACAGAAAGTATCAATCCCTTGTTCCTGCAACAACTTATCAACCTTTTTTTCCCAACGAGGACGTACATAAATAACCAGCCAGTTTTTTTTAAGTTTTCTTTTGTAATTTAATGCCATTTCCATTGTCAGATTTGTTAAGAGGTAGTAAAAAAATGTGTTGTTTTATTAGACCCAATAGAGTTTTCCGGACATTGTGTAAATACTAGTTTGCTACTTTGGGGTGCAAGGCTTCGCCATATCACTTACAGTGATGAGCATGTGTTTTGTGAAGTAATTAGATAAAGGGTAAATTGGAGGCGGCTAAAATAATTATTTAAAGATCATTTATTTCAAATCAGGTGCAGCGTAAGTTTGTTTTTATAATAGTTATTGCTTTAAATATTGTAATAGATCTATTTTTTTCTTTTAAGAAGCGTGTTAGTTAGGCATGGCATATCCGTAGCCACCATAACCATACTTTTGGTTCTTTCCTCTTTTAGCGTCGTTAAATACTACCATTAGATTTTTAAGCTTATTTTCGTCGTTAATATCTTTCAGGATACCTAATTGATCGTTATTCGTGTAATTATATCTTACCAGGTAAATGCTTACATCTACATAAGGCGCTAAGCTGAAAGCATCAGCTACTTGTCCAACAGGGGATGTATCTACAATTATATAGTCAAAGCGTTTTCTTAATTCACTTAGGAGTTCATCAACTCTGGAGCTCATTATCATTTCTGCTGGGTTTTTTGGAATTTCTGAACACCCAATTACACTGACATTATCTGATAATAGACTGGGTTGGATAATATCATCTACAGAAATACACTCATCATCAAGATAATCTGTAACTCCTAGCGTTGATGATAATTTTAACTTTTTTAATAGTACGGGGCTCCTCAAATCAAGTTCTACAATAACAACTTTTTTATTAAGCATTCCTAATGTAGTCGCCAAATTGATGCTAAAAAATGTTTTTCCTTCCCCTTTCATACTTGATGTAACCAATATCATTTTATGACGTTGATTTGTCATAAAGCTTAAATTCATGCGTATGTACCTAAATAGCTCGGAAATAGTGGAGCGATGGTCTGTTTGAAAAACATTGGTACTTTTATCTAGATTGTGGGAAAGTTCACCTAGCAATTTTGCACCTGTAAGCTCAATTGTTCTGGCATCCCTCACTTTATTGTTAAAAAATCCCCTAACATAAATAAACCCTGCAGGTATTAAGCATCCGAAGACAAAACCACATAAATAAAGCATTTGTGCTTTTGGAGCAATAGGTGTCGTATTATAAGCTGGTCTATCTATAACTTGTGATGTAGGTACAGTTGTAGACAATGATAATGCTGTTTCTTCACGTTTTTGCAACAAGTAATGGTATAGCCCAGTTTTCACACTTTGATCTCTACTTCTTTCTAAAAGTCCTCTTTCTATTGTAGGGACAGATTTACTTTTACTATAGAATTGCGAATAATTTTTTTGTAAATTTTTGTTCTGAATATTAAACCCACTTTTAATTGACTTTAAGTTTTCCAGAATGTTGCTTTTTAAACTTGATAATTGCTCATTCAAATTTAAAACAAGAGGATTTTCAGCATTAGCTGTACGAAGCATTCTGTTTCTTTCTAACTGTAAATCATTAAACTTTCCGATCATTACATTTAGTATAGGATCTTCTATTCCCATGGCGCTTGGCGCTAAACTGCCTTGTGCCTGATTGCTTTGAAAATAACCTTCTATAGATTTTACTAGGCCGAGCTTTACAACTGATTCCGCTAACAATTGATTGTATTCAACCGATCTTGTTGCATTTAATTGCGCATCTATACCGAAATCGGTCACTTGATTTTGTTGTTTGAAGTTCTCTACATCTTGTTCCGCTCCGGCGAGGTCATTTATTAAATATTTTAATCTGTTATCTATAAACTTAATTGTATTTTGAGCGATAATATTTTTATTGTTTACATTATTAGTATTATAGTTTTCAATAAGATTTGTTAAAATATCTAATCCCCGTTGCGGAATATTATCGTTCAAACTAATTACAATAGTATTAGCATCTTTAACTACAGGAACTATATTCAACCTAGCTAAGCTATATGACTCTGTCAGTTTATACAGATCTTGAAATTGAATATTTATTTTTCCATATTCAGGTTTAAAAGCAGGCCCTTTCTTTATTAGTATTGTGTAGTTTTTATTTTTGATAGGTTGATTATAGTTTGCAATCATATTAATATTACCAACTGTTAAACGAAATTGGTTGTTGTTAATAGATGTAATTTCTATAGCTCTGGAATAAGCTCCTTTTTTCAATTCCTGTACTTCTACTTTAATAGGTAATGTATTACCGTATAACTCTTTTGTTTTAAAACCTACTTTCTGAAAGTATGATGTCTCAAGATTCAAATCTTTTAAAACTTTAGATATCAAATCTCTTGATCTGAAAATTTCAGTTTCATTTTCAACTGTTTTAGTGGTTTGAAACATGTTCAAATCGCTAAAAGCAGTGCCGTTAGACATAGAAGCACCCTCTTTATCGTCTTGTACTAACAATGTGCTACTAATTTTATAAACAGGAGGTGTTATGAACAAGAAGCCATAAACGAAAGCTATTGCTGTCGTAATGCTAATTAAAAAATAGGGCCAGTTTTTGGTAAAACTTTTCAAAGCTTCTGCAACATCTTTAGGGCCGTTTAAGTTCTTTTCTGCAAACATGATCTTATTCCTTAAGTAATTAATTTCTTAAAATGGATGAAATCAGGACAGCAACTGCCGATATAGAGGCAATAACAATAGGCATAATTCTCGTGCTAGGGCTATACTCTATAGCTTTAGATTTATCCGGCTCCACATAAACTATATCGTTTTGCATCAGATTAAAAAAGCGATCATTAAGCACATCTTCTTTGTTTAAATTCAACCTTTTCATTATTCTTTTCCCATTTTGCTCTCTAATGACTAATACGTTTTCTCGTTTACCATAAACCGTCATATCACCTGCCATACCAAGCGCCTCTAATAAATTAATATGATCGCCAGGTATGATAAAGCTCGAGGGTTTATTTACTTCTCCGATTACGGTAATCTTAAAATTTAAAAGTTGTACTTCAACCATTGGTTCTTTGACATATTTAGCTAGTTTTTCTATTAATGCATCCTGGGTTTGCGTAATAGTCAAACCTTCCACTTTAATATTACCTATTACGGGGAGAGTAATCGTTCCGTCTTTAGCTACTCTGTAACCTGCCGGTCCTTCATAGGTAGCTCCTGCTGCATTTTGGCGGTTAACCGTAAATAGCGTGTTTGATTCCGGGTTAAGACTATTTATATTTATCCTCAAAAGATCGTTTTGTTGTATTTTTATTGATTCGTCTTGTATCGTTTTCTCGGCGGTTTGCGGAGCTAAATTGCTGAAATAAGCCAACTCTCTTTTTTGCGCACATGAGCTAAAAGTGAGTATATATATAATAATTAACAGGTGTTTTGTTTTCATGATTTTATATCTTAAAATGTGCAAAACTTCTTGACAACTAAGGTATATAGAAAACTATCAATAATTTATGCGGCAGATTACTTTGTATTTAAAGTGTATAAATGGTATACCGGTTTTACAATAGTTTACGGTTTTGTTCAACAGATTTACCAGGAGTTGTAAAAAAGTGAATTACTATATGTATAATACTTGGTTGTATTTAATGTTTGATGAATGTAATTTTTGTTGTATATCAATTTGAGAAAAGTAGTAAAACAGGATATTTGCATTTCTCAGTTTAAACATTTTGATTTCTTTACAGTTTTAAACCACAGATAACCAAAAGAAAAATGCATATAGCGGATAGAATGGGGAAGGAGCCCGTCAGGTATTGTGTAGTCTTTATGGTGAGGTATATAAAGGCGGATACAAATCGAGCGTTATATCCTAAGCACGATCATAACCAAGTTTTAGTGACCTTAGTACATATAAGCTAACGGAAAAGATAAAAGGGATGTTTTTTAAAGAAGATAGCGAATTAAGAAAGTTATTTGGGGTTTTGAGAGTGATTTTGATTTATTAGACACTCGTTATATTTTTCTAACAGAAGGATATATTTTCTTATCCAATAGTCAATCTTCTCATTTTCTTTGGATGGGTTTTGTAATGGATGCTGTTCTATTTCAGCGTCTGAACTTGAGCGAAAAACTTCGGGAAAATCAGAAGAAAAATCATAATTAGTATAAGAGCCAATTCTAACTAATATATCAAAAGGTAAAGTATCATGCTCAAACCATTTGTATAACGTACACCTGCTAATCTTCATATATTTGGCCAGCTTACTTATATTATGACCTTGCTTTCTAATAATGGATTCTACAATACTACCTGCATGTTTTTGCGAAGAATCTTTTGAGGCAGCTCTGCTGCTTTCGGGATTTAAACCAACTTTAAAAAAATCCTTCCCCGATATGATAGCGTTCATAATTCTCTTAATTTTTAGGCCATAATTACTTTTCATATAAATTTCCTTCAAATGTTCTTTGTGTGAAATGATGCTTGTCAGGGTTTATAGTGACGATGGTCACATATTTTGATCGGTTTTGTCGCTGAAAAGCTATGTTTTTTAAGAAAAAATTGTCGCAAAGCAGAATTAGAAGTAGATTTATGAATTATCTTATACAGGTATTGACAAAAATGAATAATATTTTAATTATCGAAAATGATCTGGATTTACTGGGTAAATATTCGGATTTATTAAAAAATTCAGGGTATGAAGTAACAGCAGCATTTAATAGCGAAATAGGGATTAATCTAGCATTAAGTAAACATCCTAGTTTAATATTATGCAATACTGTGTTGTCAAATATAGATGGTTTTGGTGTATTATCTATATTGTCAAAAAATCCATCAACTACTAAAATACCCTTCGTCTTTTTAAATGCTTTATCGACTCCAGATATGGTAAAAAAAGGGATAGCATGTGGCGCTGATGATTTTGTCACCAAGCCATTTCAGGGCGATCAGCTTGTTAGATCTGTAGAAGGTCGAATTAACAAGAATAAGAATCAGACATCATTGCCGATTAGCGAGGCGAATAACAATCATCCCCATAATGGTACAGGCTGGGAAAAACTGTTCGATCTTATTTCTCAATGCAAAATACGAAATATCAAAAAGAAACAAACGTTGTATTACGAAAGCGATCATTCGCAATGGCTTTATCTATTGATCGAAGGTTGTATTAAAACTTTGAAACTAACAGACGATGGTCGACAAATGATTACAGGGTTGTATAAACCAAACAGTTTTATTGGTCTGGATACTTTGTTGCTAGATGATCCTTGGCTTGAAAGTGCCGAAGCTACTCAGGATTCATCTCTTTATCTTATATCTAAAAGTGCAATTATTGGCTTGTTAAACGAACATGTTGGACTTAATCAACACTTTATTAAAATATTATCAGCCAATTTACGCGAAAAAAAAGATCAACTCGTCGAGCTTGCTTATGAGTCTGTGAGAAAAAGACTTACACAAGTATTAATTAGGTTAAATAAGAATGCAGTCCCAATAGACCAAATAGATATTTGTAGGGACGAACTTGCTGGACTTGCCGGTATCGCTACAGAAACGGTTAGTAGAATACTTACCGATTTTAGAGAAAGAGGATTAATAGAAAGAAATGGAAGTCAGATCCACATTATGGATCTTGGCGGTTTAATAAAGATGAAAAGCTAAACAAACGGTTTACAGCCCCGTTTTCATCAGAACAATTATAATTACCTTCCCTAAAATGCCTGTATAAGGTGTTCTCTCCAAATCTTGAAAAATGTATATCATCAAATTATCTGTGAAGCATATTTTACGCTAACGATCAGTGTTTTAACTGATAGCCATCATTGTATCTGTATTATTCTAAAAGTAATTTTAGCGAAAAATGATGAGGATGTATGGAAAAAATTCTGGTAGCTACAGATCTTTCGGCTGGTTCTACTTCAGCCATTCATTTTGCCTATAAATTGTCACAGTTAAAAGGTGCTAATTTGATTATTGTGCATGTTTATCATCTTTTGAAACCCAAAAGCTGGAGACCTCATAGGTTTGAAAATTACCGTCAAGTCAGAAGAGATTTTATATTAACTAAGTTAAACAAGTTTTTAGATCGAATTTTTAGTAACATAGAAGCGCCTGCCGTCAATTTTGAGATCGACCTTCAGATGAATCCAAATACAGTGACCACTATTTTGAGATGCGTGTCCAAGCATAAATGTAGCTGTATATGCCATGGTATTCAGGGGGGAGGAAGATTAAAAAAGACGATTGGTGCCACAGCAAACAAATTAATTGCGAAATCTCCAGTTCCCGTGATTAGTGTGCCTAGTTTTTATAAGACAAAAACTATAGATAGTATTTGTTACGCTTCAGATATGACTAATTATCAAAAGGAAATCAAGAAGATTGTAGAGTTTGTAAAAACACTTAATTTTGAAATTAAATTATTGCATATTGTCTCTCCAAGAGAAATTATGCTTAAAGCTACGCTTTTAGAAGCGCGGTTGTTCAAAAGAATAGGAGTTGCGGTTAAGGTTAAATATGCTCTCAGAACCTCGACGAACACTTTAATTGAAGATATTGATCTTGCGGTTAGAAAAATAAGACCGTCTCTAGTTGTTTTTTTTATAAATAAATCTAAACATTATTTAAACCCAATACTTTATGCTTCAACGACGCACGAACTATCTCGCTTGAGAAAAATTCCGATATTAACTTATAAAAAGTAAATAAATCCCTAAGAGTGGCGGTAAATACTAGAAATTACTTCTTTTGTTTTTTCATTTCTTCTATCTCTCGCTTTAGCTGGTCTCGATCTTCTTTCTTTGAAAGTTCTAGCTCTGTTGCAGAATAATCATAGTTGAAAAGTCTTGCTTTAATCTTGGTGCTATTGACAAAAATACCAAAGTCAATGTTTGCTATAGTGAGAAAACCAGCACTATTTCCATCAATTTCGATACTTCCAAATTTTGAGAGTTTTGCCAGTTTTGTATGAAAAGACCCGTTGTTATCAGAAGATATTTTTTTAAGTGTATTTCCTTCAGAATCTAAAAATCTTATCTCGGCATTGATTACCTTTCTTTTTGTCTTAGCTGCAGTGACAACGCCTGAAATTGTTACTGAGTCCTGAGAAGTGTTCTCGTCTAGAAAGCTTGAAGCTTCATATCCTCCGAGAATCTTAACTTTTTCCGTTCTCGATTGGATGATAGAACAGGACGAGAAACAAAAGATCAAAAAATATAGTGAAATTTTAAAGCCCCAAACCTCATTGCTACATCTATTTATGTTTTCTATTTGCTTTTTCAACTTCTTTCCTCAACTTTTTCTGATCCTTTTTTGAACCTATTTCATTAATATACATGGGCTGCCTTGGTAATTTTATGTCTAAGACATAGGTTTTAAAATTTGGCGCAATGTAAACATGTTCGATAGTCATCCCCGTTCCAAATGTATCTACAATAATTTTTCCATGGAGCAATCCCTCGGATGGGACCGTTAGCGAAAATTCTCCATTTTTATCGGTGATGGCTGTACCAATTGTATCACTCTCTGAACTAAGAAAAAAAACTTTAGCAGAAGGAACATTTTCATTATTATGGCACATTCTTACTTTACCTTTTATTAAAGGAAATACCTCCTCATCTGTATAACCTTTACCTCGTTGGCTATAGCTGCTGCAGTTGTTTTGGTCTATATCAACCCAGTCATTATAATTCTTCTTTGTAGAACAGCTAAAGAGGGTAAGCAAAAGAAGAAGTTTAAAACCACAAAGGTTTAACTTTATGCGTAATGCCATTAAAAATTTGGACCTTTTTTATATTTCAAAAATAAACAAAAAATCTTTATATGAATAGGTTCCGTTGTAAACAAGACGAAATTTTTAGCACCACCAAAAGCTGTTTTTTTACTTGCTTGTACCTACCTCTAAAATCTAACTCATTTCAATATTAATAATTTTTGTGAGTTGGGTTTCATTTATATCTATTTATTATTTTGATTCTTGATTTCTTTAATCTCTTTTTTCGAAAGGGGGATTGTGCTTGTTATAACTCCATTTATAGTAAACAGCTTCACAGATATTTCTACTTGTGAATAAAATCGACCCATATCAACTTTAGCGATTTCAAGTTCACCTAATGAATTTCCATCGGATCCATTTATATTAATATTCCCGACAGTAAAGACAACTCAGACTTTTCGGTATCTCCTCACTACCGCTTACATACCCCTTCTTTTCCTCAGTTTGCGGTGCAAGCCAGGCTACTTTTGCTATATTCTTTAAAAGAAAAGAAATATGGCAAATCAATTTTTAGTTAAGAACACGATGGCAGATATGCGTGCATTATCTGCAAGTGAAATCACAGCATTGCAAAATGGAACCTACAATGGGGTGGAACTATTAGGCTATTACGAAAAAGGAGATACAGCGGCACCGATTATTTATTACTTAGCTCCAGTAAGTCCAGATCCCGGAGCAGACGATGGTGGTCGTGTTATTGCTGTTCAAAGTAACAAGCTGATACACGAATTTGTGGATCAGATCGATGTACGTTATTTTGGCGTCAGTACCACTATTACTGACAATACCGTACAGCTTCAGAAGCTTGTGAATGTCGCTATTATAAAAGGACTGAATGTATACTTTGATGGGTTTTATGCAATCAAAAATATTCAGATTGACCAGGCAAATAATATCAAATTCTATTCGAATAACGGCGGTTTGTATCAGTATGTGGCTGGACGGAATTTTATCAACCTCACTAATTCCTCAAAAGTTGCATTTGAAGGGCTTAAATTAAAGGGGGTCGGTCAATTTGAAATTCCGCAAGGTGAAAGTGGAACCTACTACCACAATGTTTACATCTCCGACTGTAGCGAAATTTCATTCGACCGCTGTGAAGTCTTTAATGCGACACGAGGAGGTATACTCAGTATTCGGACAAATTATCTATCTGTTGACAATTGCCGTTTTTACCAAAATCGGAGCATGTTTGACCTGTCCTTTGGCTATTCAATTACCACCACAGCTCGGAGTATCGGATTTACCTGCACCAATTCCAGTTTCATCGGCAGTAATAGCTATGGTATCCATTGTATGGGCGGCGGAAGCAATTATATCATCACTGGCAATCGGATCTCAGATAAAAATGAATACGGTATTGTATTTTACCATCTCGGAACTGATTTGGATCCATTGCAAGTAATAGACGATATTGTCATTTCCAACAATATTGTTGAGAATATCTCGGATGGTACAGGTACAGACGCAAAAGGGATGGGCATCTATCTTCAAACTGTTGAAAGGCTGTTGTCAGCGATAATATTGTAAGAAATACCTTGATTGGAAGAAATAAATGTACAGTAAATAGGCAGTTGAGCCCGGCGGCGATTTCGATCAATGGATCCCGTGAGGTGACCTGTACCGGCAATCTTGTTGAAAAATCGACGATAGACGGGATCGGTGTTACCAATTCTGTCATCGGTAGCCGTGGTACTATTATAGCCAACAATGTTATTTTGGCGGTTGAGAAAACGGGCATCTCATTATATACGGTCAACAACTGTTCCGTACAGGGAAATATTATCGAGGGGAATGGTTCCAATGAGGCAGGTATCGATATTCAATCTTCTTCGGCACGCAGATCATCAGATATCAATGTGAGTGGAAACCAGATCAAAAGTGGATTTAAAAACGGTATCAACACATTTAAATCGACAGGAACTGGATTTGAAAGGATAGCTATCACAGACAATCGGATCAGCAATTGTCAGCTCTATTATATTTATCTCTCGGCCATCAATGTATTAAAATGTACGGGGAATACCATTTCGAATGATACTGTAACTATGGTCGCTGGAGGTTCTGGCATACGTGTCGATGCAAATGAAAATTTACTTGTTTCGGATAATGTTTTGATCGGCTCTCCAACTGTAAAACTTAAGCGCGGACTACAAAGCAGCAATAATATTTTTGGAAAGATTACCGACAATATCATCCGAAATATTGAAGATCCTACTTACAGGTTATATACCACTGGTGAGAGCTTGGATATTTCTAATAATTTGGTGGAGTAAGTGTTGACGCAGTAATGGAATAACGCTCATTTTCATATCAAATAGCATACGAGAAAGGGAGGTTCACATAGATTGTAAGGGCTCGGTTATAAAGATATAATTGAGCCCTTCTTCCTTTTACTTCGAATCCCCTGGTTTGATTGCTTGAATTGTTCCTATATAAAAAATGTTTTTATCTAAATTTTTGTCCGATACCAGACGGATGATGTTGAATAATGAACATTCGGTATATTTATCAATAATATAGATTTAGTTTACAAATGAGAGCCTTATTAATTATAGATATGCAACTGGGGAGTTTTAGACCCTATGAGCTGAGGCAGGATACCTTTGCTGTTATTGATCGGATAAACAGACTTTCTGATGCATTCAGAAAGAACGGAGACCTGGTCATTTTTATTCAGCATGATGGGACAAAGGAAAACTGTTTCATGCCGGGGACAGAAGAGTGGTCTTTGTTACCTGAGTTGATTAGAGGGGTCGCAGACATATGTGTCTCTAAAACAGCCAATGATTCGTTTTATAAAACAGAACTTCAATCATTATTAACAATTAGCGGAGTGAAGGAACTGATCGTGACCGGATGTGCTACAGATTTCTGTGTGGATGCCACTATAAAATCAGCCTTGACGAGAGACTATTCTATTACCGTGGTTGCTGATGGACACACCACCGCCGATAGGCCCATGATCTCAGCTCGGCAAGTGATTCAGTATTTTAACTGGCTATGGTCAGAGATCACGCCAACAGAAGGGGGGATTAAAGTAGAAACGTGTGATGCAATTTTATAATTTATATCAAAACAAGATAACACTTCTAAGATATAGAGAAGATAATCCTTAAATTATGGATTATATAGCAACAGGAATTGATACTGTTATATTATATTCACTGATCCGCTGTCAACTAACTGAGCGGTTTAATCCATTGGGGTATACCGATAAACATATCATTTACAAATTTTCCTGTATACCGTTGCATTCCAGTTTCTTCCTTATCAAAGTAGGTCTTTATTTTTGAGCATACTTTAGGATTGTAGCATAACTTGACTCGGAAGTTTTCGATCCATTCGGCCCGTATAACGATGGTAATTAATTTTTTCGTATCTCTGGACAAGCCTATTACGGTGATAGCTTGGCACATCCCAGCATACCAATCGATAATATACACCTTGGTGCCCGGGCTAAACTGTTTCGTGCCATAACGGGTTTGCAGTTTTCCTTGACCATAGCTAATTTCCTGTTTGATGTTAGCTACCAATGTCCATAATGGTATAGGTTCTAAATGATCCATATGACTTTACTGGTTTTTGAATTTACAGAAAAGAATCTAACATGGCAAAATATAGAGCTCATTAACGATGATTTCCATCTCTATTTGTAATCTTGGTATTACATTGCCCAGATATATAGTGTCGGTTGTGAATAAACTTTTTTGGAAGAATGGCCTATAGATCGGTTTGTCGGGAAGTAGTCCTGTTGAAAACTGACTGAAATTTTGGGATACTCATATTTCATTTTGAAATAACCTTGCATTTATATAGATTTAATATAAGTTTTGTTGCTTAGACCAAGTGTAACCTAGGGAAAATATAACCATGGATTTAAATGCAGTTCCATTGAGTCTTGATGAGTTTAATCGCTTTAAATTGGGAGACGAGAAGGTTTTTAAAAAGATTTTTGATTTTTATAGGCCTTTGATGTATCACAAGGTACGTCGTGTATGTTCTTCCGAATTAGACGTGGAGGAGGTTATGCAAGAGATTTTTGTGCAACTTTTTCTAAAACGGAATTCAATCCCTTCTGCGGAAGCTATCTTTCCATTTTTATTTTTAGTAGCAAAGCGAACGGCCATCACTTTGTTTCGAAAAGAGCTGTCTAGACAAAAATATCAAGTATCACAATTAGCAGAATGGGATGAACTGAGTGATGAATTAGAGCGGACGATCGCTCATAAAGATTTAGATAGAGTGCTCAAGACGATTGTATCCTGCTTACCGCCACAGCAAAAACTTGTATTTCATAAGAGCAAAATAGAGGAAATGAGTTATGCAGAAATTTCCGAAGAAATTGGTATTTCCAAAAATACCGTACGCAACCATCTTGTAGCAGCATGCCAGTTTGTACGTTTGAAACTTGATGGCTTACTTTTAATCCTTTTTTTAATAAAAAATATCTTTTGACTAGTTCATCGATCCTAGTTGTACGAATAATATTATAGCGTACAATAGATAAGGATGTCCAAAGTAGAAGCATATAAGATTATTATCAGCCAATTTTTGGCAAAAACATTAGACGAGCGTGCAAAGCAAAATTTTGCCAATTATCTCAATGATCCGGATTTTTTGAGTGCGTGGCAACAGCTTATGGACGAGGGAGAGATAGAGCAGTCTCCAGACAATCAAATTGCGCACGATAATCTTTTTAAGACAATCATTGAAGATGAAAGAATAAAAGACCAAGTTGTTTCCAGTCCAATTATAAAGAAATCATCAATTCACATTCTACAGTATATTAGTATCGCAGCTATATTGTTGCTAGTTGGTATATCTGCTTCGATCTTCTTCTTTATACAAGAAAATAGACTGGATGACCGGGCAATGGTCAACAATCTACCTGCGGTAGTTCCCGGATCCCAAAAAGCCGAAATAATTTTAGAAAGTGGCGAGCGTATAGATCTCGAAAAATTGAAATTGGATACGATCATAGATAATGGTGCGTTTGAAATTATCAAATCCGACAAAGGTATTATATCCTATCGTCTGAAAAGCTCAGGGACTAGCAATCAGCAGACAGCGTATAATACAATCGTTACGCCACGAGGTGGAGAATATAAGCTGCTATTGGCAGATGGCACAAAGATTTGGCTGAATGCCGCCACTACACTGCGTTATCCAATTAGTTTTAACGGTGATGAAAGGAAAGTACAATTGCAGGGTGAAGCTTATTTTGAGGTTGCTAAACAGGTCTATCAAGGAAGACGGGTGCCCTTTATTGTTCATGCAGGTAATCAGAAATTGGAAGTTTTAGGGACAGCATTTAACCTTCAAAATTATGGCAAATCGATTGTGACAACTTTGGTGGAAGGCAAGGTGAAATTAAATGTTCAAGATAGCCCACAGGACAACCTCTACTTAAGTCCTGCTGAACAAGCTGTGTTTCAATTTACAAGCAAAAAGTTTCTAAAGACGGCTGTTGACCCGCGCTATTTCATTGCCTGGAAAGAAGGAAAATTTGCTTTTTACAATACACCTATTGACGAAGTCATGGAAATCATTAGTAGATGGTATGACGTGGAAGTCCACTTTGATTATCATCCCGAAAGCTTTGCTTTCTCGGGCACAGTGTCAAGATATGATAATATCGACAAACTACTCCGTACGATCGAACTAGTCGGAGATATTCATTTTGAATTGAAAGGGAGGAAAATTTATGTGAAAAGATAACCCATAAAGAAGAGTTCAGGAGCGTTACGACCGCCCCTGAATTTGTCTTCGAAAAGACCAGGCTGAAAAAGATTTAATAGACTTAAAAACCATTACAACCGTATGCAAAAGTACAAAAAAAAACGGTATGGAGATCCTTTGCCTAAAAGTAGGATCTCTGCCAAAAAAGAATTTGCTATGAAAATGTCATTAGCGATTCCCTTGTTGCTGGCCTCTAACCTCCAGTTGAGTGCAATTACATTTGGGCAAGGAGTCAATTTCCAAAAGAAAAATGCCAAACTCGAAACCATATTAAAGGTTTTAGAAGAACAGAGCGGTTACAATATTCTGTATAAAGCTACTTTGCTAAGCAATGCCAAGCGTATCGATGTCGATTACAAAAATGTACCTTTCGAATATGCATTGAAGGATGTGCTTGCAAACTATCAGATCGTCTATAAGATTATGGACAATAATGTCGTATTAAGCAAGCCAGCTTCTACAGCAGCGGGAATCCCGTGGAATCGATATGTTCCAGGTCTCAATAATACTCTTGTCCTTCAACAGCGTCGCGTAGGGGGAAAAGTGGTCGATTCAAAGGGCAATCCAATTAGCAATGTTATTATAACGGAGAAAGGAACGGATAATAGAACAACTACCGACGACAATGGTAGGTTTGAGATCCGCCTTAAAACAAATAATGATCAGCTTGTATGTTCAATGTTAGGCTATCAGTCCAAGGAGGTAAATGTAGATGGACAAAATGAAATTCAAGTTAGCCTAGATGTCGCTATTACTGCAATGGATGAGGTCGTTGTAGTCGGTTACGGTGAACAGAAAAAAGTTAACCTAACCGGGGCGGTGAGCCAAATATCGGGTAAGGAGTTTGAAGATCGTCCTGTCACACAGCTTACCCAAGCACTTCAGGGCAATATCCCCAATCTCAACATTGTCTTTGGATCAGGAAAACCCGGTACAAGTGGTTCAGTCAATGTGAGAGGAAACACATCCATTAACGGTGGTGGTCCATTGATTTTGATTGATGGTATTCTAGGTACCTTGGATCGTATTAATCCCAATGATGTAGAGTCCGTAACGGTGCTTAAAGATGCTTCCGCAGCGGCTGTTTATGGAGCGCGTGGTGCCTTCGGTGTTGTTTTGGTCACAACAAAAAAAGGGGGTAAAAATGGAAAGACCTCCATTGAATATAATAATAATATTGGTTTCACTACCCATGCCACAAATACTGATTTCATCACGAGTGGTTATTGGAATGCGAAGATCAACGATGACGCTATGTACAACGCATTAGGGTATCGGACCACGCGTTATACCGATGAAGATTATGAAGAATTACTTGCACGTGTTAACGATAAGACTGAAAATCCGGATAGACCCTGGGTTGTGGTTAAGAAAGATGCTAGTGGCAATGACATATATCGTTACTATGCCAACTTCGATTGGTTCAATTATTTGTACAAAAAAACAAGACCAAAAAACGAGCATAATCTTTCTTTTTCTGGATCTTCTGGCAATACACGTTATGCGATATCTGGTTCCAAGGCGATTGAACAAGGGATATTCAATATTGATCCCGATAAATTTGGACGTTATAATCTACGTGCAAATATCGCGTCAGATATCCGAAGCTGGCTGACCATCAGCAATAGCACACATTTTTTCAAATCCAGCTATGATTGGGCCGGACTGGAAAATAATTTCAGTACCGTTGCCAACAACGTGAGCAATAGTCCGACCTACCATTATCATGCGATGTACGTGCCGCGAAATCCGGATGGCACACTTACGGGGTATTCGGGTATTAATAGTTATCCTATTGGGTACGGCCTGCACAATGCGCTCGAAAGCGGCACAATGCGTGGCTATACGCGGGGTACAGAATTTACCAATATGACAGAAGCGGTTTTGAAATTGGGAAAAGGCCTATCCCTAACTGGAAACTATTCCTATCGTGAATATCGTTCTGACTATTCCTACCGACAGACCAAACAGTACTATTCGAAATATCCGGGACAGCTCGAATTGTCTTCACTCGGAGCTTTAAATCAGGATAAGCTTCGGGAAAATATGGGTAAATATGCTTGGCATTTTATCAATGTTTTTGCTACTTACCAAAAAGATTTTGGCGATCACCACCTTACTGTGATGGGCGGTTTTAATCAAGAAGACCGTTTTTATAAGCGTATTGGAGGAATTGGTCAGGATCTATTGTCTGAGAATTTAAATGATCTTGATTTGGTGATCGGGGAGAAGCAGTTTGAGGCAGGTGGCGATGAATGGGCAGTACGTGGAGGGTTCTATCGTGCCAATTACGATTACAAAGGCAAATACTTGCTAGAGGTAAGTGGTCGATACGATGGTACCTCACGTTTTCCAAAGCACAGTCGTTTTGGATTCTTTCCATCCTTTTCTACAGGCTGGCGCATCAGCGAGGAGAAGTTCTTCGCTCCACTGAAAAACAAGATCAATAACCTGAAGATTAGGTATTCGTACGGCTCACTTGGTAACCAGGAGGTGGATACCTATGCTTATATTTCATCCATGGGTACAGGTCAGATCTCCTATTTAGTCAATGGTCAAAAGTTAAATGTTGCCAATAGTCCCGCTCCGGTAGCGCCCACATTGACTTGGGAAAAAATTACCACCAGCAACATTGGCCTTGATTTTAGTTTACTTAATAACAAGCTCGATTTTCAATCTGATTTTTATGTCCGGCAGACAAAGGGTATGCTTAGTAAAGGCAAAACCCAGCCGGCTGTATTTGGTGCATCTGAACCCAAGGAGAATGCAGCCGACCTCAAGACCAAAGGTTTTGAGCTTTCCCTTTTATGGAAGGACCATTTTGATGTAAGCGGAAAACCTTTTAATTATTCCGTTAGGGCAATGCTGTCAGATTATCAGGCTGAAATTACCAAGTTTGCCAACGATGCTGGGCTATTGAGCAATTATTATACAGGACAAAAATTGGGCGAAATATGGGGGTATCATTACGACGGATTTTTCAAGACAACCGAAGAAGCACAGGAGTATGCGAAAATCGTCAATCAAGATCAGATCAATAGGCGTCGTGTTCAGGCTCCCACAGCAGACTTGCGTATGCTTCAGGCAGGTGATATCAAAATCTTGGATCTCAATGGCGATGGTATCATTGATGCTGGCGATAATACGCTTTCCAATCCTGGTGATCGTACCATTATCGGAAATGATCAACCGCGTTATTCCTATGGGTTAAACCTAGGAGCGAATTGGAATGGCATTGATCTTTCCGTCTTTTTTCAGGGAGTAGGGAAGCAAAACTGGTATCCTAATCTTGAAGCACAAGCTTTTTGGTCCGTTTATGCCAGACCATACGATTCATTTATTCCGTCTAATTTTCAGGATAAGATATGGTCGCCAGAAAATCCTGATGCTTATTTCCCTTTTTTACGCGGCTATACAGCGCAAAACTCTGAACTCTCTGTCGCCAACGATATGTATATGCAAGATATAGCCTACCTAAAGCTGCGTAATCTGACTGTAGGTTATACATTTCCAGTCACACTTACTCAAAAGGCAAAGATCAATAAGCTACGTGTGTTCTTCAGTGGAGAAAACCTACATACCTGGACGAAGTTGAAGACCGATTACATCGATCCCGAACAAGTAATGAGCGATAATACGGGGCGGAGTTATCCTGTAGGCCGCGTCTATTCTTTTGGAGCTCAGTTATCGTTTTAATTTATACATGACGATTATTTAAAATGAAAACATCATGAAAAGAAATCTTAATATTTTTACACTTATTGTTGGACTTGTGGTTGGCTCATGCAACAACGACTATCTGGAACGATATCCCATAGCAGAGCTGGCCCCTGAAAACTATTTTCGGACCGCTTCCGAGTTGCAGACCTTTACCAATGCTTTTTATGCAGATCTTCCTGATGCGCTGGCCATACATTACAATACACCGGGTCAGGGCGATGACGAAGCACGTAATACGCTCGCTTCTGAGTTTCAGGGCACCCGTACTACTCCAGCAAGTGGAGGAGGGTGGACATGGACATCCCTTCGCCGTATAAATTTCTATCTTGAAAATTCGCACAAATGTGCAGATGAGGCAGCACGGTTGCAGTATGATGGTATTGCTCGATTTTTTCGTGCATATTTTTATTACGACAAGATCGTTCGCTTTGGTGACGTACCATGGTATGACAAAGTAAATCAGCTGGATGATCCTGCGATGTTCAAACCTAGAGATTCACGTAAAGTTGTTTTTGCTAAATTACTTGAAGATCTTGATTTTGCTATCGCCAATTGCAGTACAGCCAAAAGCGCTCAATTGATCAGCAAATGGACCGCTTTGGCTTTTAAATCCCGCATGTGTTTATTTGAGGGTACATTTCGCAAATACCATGGCTTGGGCGATTGGGAAGACATGCTTCAGCAAAGTGTGTCTGCCGCCGACGAGTTAATGAAGTCCAATACCTACAGTATCTACAAAAGTGACCCAAATAAAGCCTATCAGGAGCTGTTCATTGCAGAAGATGCCAATCCTGCAGAAATGATCTTGGCGCGGCAGTATAGCGCATCTGTTCCTTTTGTCCATTCTGCGAATTTCTATATTTTGTCCGCTTCTTACGGCCGTCCGGGTATGGTTAAAGAGCTTGTGAATAATTACTTGATGAAAGATGGAAGTCGATTTACCGACAAGCCTAACTTTGATAAACTATCGTTTTACGAAGAAACGCAGAATCGCGATCCGCGGCTATCGCAGACAGTTCGCACACCTGGCTACAAGCGTATTGGTGCGAATACAACATCAGTTCCTGATTTCGCAACATCAGTAACAGGTTATCAATATATTAAGTATATTCTTGCACCGGGCTTTGATGCTGGGCAAAGCACCAATGATATGCCCATTATCCGTTATGCAGAAGTATTACTTAACTATGCCGAAGCAAAGGCCGAATTGGGTACAATCAATCAGAATGATATTGACAGATCCATTAAATTACTTCGGGATCGTGTCAATATGCCCAATTTGGTGTTGGCCGATGCCAATTCCAAAGCTGATCCCTATCTTTTGGCTGCTTATCCCAATGTTAGTAAGAGTGGCCAAACAGGGGCAATCTTGGAAATTCGCCGAGAGCGCCGTATCGAGCTTGTAAAAGAAGGGCTACGCTATAATGACCTGTTACGCTGGAAAGAAGGAGCAAAAGTTGCCAAACCATTTTATGGAATGTATTTTCCTGGAGCAGGCGAATACGATTTGGATCAAGATGGAAAATTGGACCTGGTGATTTACGAAGGCACTGCGCCTACCAAAAAACCTGGTGTCCAATATCAGAAACTGGGTGAACTGGTTTTGCAAAATGGAAAAAATGGTGGCCGTATTGTCAATTTGCCGGACATTCTAAAAAAATGGACAGAGGAAAAAGATTACTACTATCCAATTCCGACACAAGAGCTTCAGTTAAATACCAAGCTCGAACAGAATAAAGGTTGGGATAAATCAGGTACTTAAAGAAAAAGAAAATGAAAAATTATAAAAACTTATTTGTTATTGCCATCATTGTGGCTGCGAATGCGTGTATTGCAAATGCGCAGGAAACATTAAAGATTGTCTCGTATAATGTCCTTTATGGATTAAAGAAAGATTCGGTCAATATAGATCGGTTTGTAAACTTTGCAGAGGACTGGAAGCCGGATGTGATTGCCCTGGAAGAAATGAATGGATATACCCAAAAGACGCTGGAACAATTGGGACAGCGTATCGGTCACGACTATGTTTTACAATCTAAGGAAGATGGATTTCCTGTGGCCATTACCTCCAAGTATCCTTTGGTCAATTTTAAGAAGGTCACTGAAAATATGTGGCATAGTTACATCTATGCAAAAATAAAAGGCATACACTTTTTTGTCATTCATTTTTCGCCATTCAGTTATGAGAAGCGATTGAAGGAAGTGACCGATATCTTGGCGCAAGCCAATGAGATCCCGAGTAACGAACCTATACTCATTATGGGGGACTTTAATTCTCTGGATATATCGGATAAGGACAAATATGGAAAGGAAGTTTTGGACGCTATGAAGCAAAGTGAGCAAAAACATGATCACATCCGTAACTTGCACAATGGAGCGATCGATTATTCTGTATTGGGGAAACTGCATGAAGCAGGATTTAAAGATACCTATCGTTTGTTACATAAGGAGTTTGAAAGTTCTGTTCCGACTTTTAAGGATGGTAATGGCAATATCAAACAAAAGAATACCGGTCATCCTAAACGTATTGATTTTATTTGGGCCAATTCAGTAGCAGCCTCACGGGTTACCAAAAGCGGTATTGTCAAAAATGAATATACACATTATATTTCTGATCATTACCCAACATTTATAGAGCTTAAGCTCAGTAAATAATAAAATTCGTCCCCATAGGGGGCGAATTTTATTACGATTTTTGTTCATCATTAATTTAAAGTGCAATGAAAAAAAAGATCAGTACGCTTCTCTTTATCATCCTTATTTGTAGTTCATTTTCTAGCTACGCGCAACAAGTTATTCCTGCATCTAAATTTGAGATTCAAGGTAGGCCTTTTGAAAATACCCCTAGATATCACCGTGTAGACACATTAAAGTATAAAAGACTTCCTGCTGCCGTAAAAAAATTGTATACACACGCTACTGGAATGTATGTCACTTTTAAGAGCAATACCGGTAAACTATCCTTGAGATGGAAAACAGTCGATGCGGAATTGGGTAATAATTCGACCCCAATTATGTCACGGGGATTTGATGCATATGTGAAGGAAGCTAACGGCTGGCGCTTTGCCGGGGTGGCCCGTCCCGATCTCAAGAAAGCAGAAAGTAATGCTATAGTGGTCGAAGATATGGCTAACACCGAGAAAGAATTTCTTCTTTATTTTCCTTTGTACAAAGAATTATTGGATTTCGAGGTGATTATTGATGAGAAAGCTTCCTTTTTAGCCACTAGACAATCTTTTAATAAAACGGTGGTGGTTTATGGGTCAAGTATTGTCCATGGAGCCTCAGCAAGCCGTCCAGGCTTAGCTTATCCGGCTCAATTAGGACGCAGATTAAATGCTAATGTGATTAACATGGGAGTGAGCGGAAATGCCCGTATGGAGCCGGCTGTCGCAGATATGCTCGGTGATATCGGTACTGTTGATTTGTTCATTTTGGATTGTGTACCAAATAGTAGCCCCGAGGAGGTGAAAGAAAGAACCTTTAATTTTGTAGCGCGGCTTCGTAAATCTCATCCGGGTGTACCTATATTGTTAATAGAAAGTATTACACGGCAGATAAGCAATTACAATTTGAAGTGGAAATCAAGATTGAATGAGCAGAATAAGAATTTTAGGTTACAATATGAAAAACTGCTGCAAGCCGGATATAAAGACTTGTACTACTTGCCAACCGATCATTTAATAGGCGATGATTCGGAAGGAACCGTGGACGGCACTCATCCCACAGATGTCGGATTTGAAAGAATGCTTAAAATAATTGGTGGTAAAATAGAGACAATACTTAATAATTAGGTAATAATATAGAACGGTCTATCGTAAGAAAACCAGCACTATTTCCATCAATTTCGATAATTCCAAATTTTGTGAGTTTTGCCAGTTTTTTATGAAAAGACCCATTATGATCAGAAGAATTTTTTTTAAGTGTATTTCCTTCAGAATCTAAAAATCGTATCTCGGCATTGGGCACCTTTCTTTTTGTCTTAGCTTCAGTGACAATGCCTGAAATTGTTACCGAGTCTTGCGAATCGTTCTCATCAACATAGCTTGAAGCTTCGTACCCGCCCAATACTTTATTGTTTTCTGTTTTGGGTCTGATGATAGCGCAGGATGAGAAACAAAAGATCAAAAAAAGAGTGAAATTTTAATAGCCCAGATCAAATATTACTTATTCAATTAAATTATGTAAAATTTAAAAAAGAAATCAGATTGCACCCAAGTTTCATTGTTTCTAATTTATAAAATTACATTAGTAATCGTAGCTATTATTAGTGGAGATTACAATACACCAGCATCCGTTCTATAAAACGAATATGGTTAAACAGTGGCAGTACTATTGAGATTTACCAAATGAAATTAAATTTAGAGTTCAGGATCATTGAAAATCTTTAATGCTTTTTTAGGAATATAGCTACCCTTTAAATTATTATATTCTTCTGCGAAAATGATCCGATAAAAATCTTGATTAGCATTTCTTATAGTTAGTTTCACTCCGCTATGAAGCGTGTGGATGATATGATTGTCTATTTTGGCCTTTTATACACGGCTGTTGTTGAAATTACTTCGGTATTGGGACTGTATTATTCGTTATATATTTACTATCTCTTACGGCGAGTAAATACATCCAATAGATAAAAAGCATGGATCCGGTAATAAAAATAATGGATCGACTATTAATTTTCATTAATTTCTCTACTAGATATTTAGGTTTATTCACTCAATGAAACTCCTGTTTCGCTCATTACTGATTTTTTGCAACAGAGCCAACAATATATTTGGATAAAGTTTAAAAACTAATTATTCAAATGAAAGTTTTAAAAAGCATGTTGATGGTCAGTCTAGGATTGATTATCTTTTTCTCCTGCAAAAAGGGAGACACTGGGCCGCAGGGTGCCGTTGGCGAAAAAGGTGAAAAAGGTGAGCAGGGGCCCAAAGGAATTCAGGGGTTAAAAGGTGGTGACGGGGCGACAATTTTCTCTGGTGATGCGGTTCCTGGCGCTACGCTGGGGAAAGCTGGAGATTATTATATCCGGAAAGCGACTTCCGAAATGTATGGTCCCAAAACAGATGCCGGATGGGGACAGGCAACTTCATTTAAGGGGGCGACAGGTGCCAATGGAACGGCGGGATCCAAAATCCTGAGCGGCACCCAAATTCCAGCGGTGTCGGTGGGTGCCGTAGGCGACTTCTATTTTAAGGTGGATAGCTATCAATTTTTTGGACCCAAGACTGCATCAGGATGGGGCACAGGGGTTAATCTGAGAGGAGCTACTGGTACTGCTAATGTGCTCTACAGTGGTTGGCAAAGTGCTACAGGTACTAAAGATTCTACTATAGATGGTACGACGGTCAGAATTGCCCATCTTGCTGCCAAAGGGCTATCCACAACAATACTGAGCAGTGGAACCGTGATTGTTTATCTGGATTATGGAGGCGGAATTTACCCGCTGCCGTATACGTCAAGAGCCGGAGGGAGAATGAGTACAATTTCCCACCATCCGAAAGAGAATCGGATTATTGTCTATCGGTTTGTTTACGATGGTGGTAGTCTCGTGGCATTAGCTGGTCAAATTGTGTACCGTTATGTAATTATTCCAGGAGGAACCATGGCGAGCCTGAAACGTAAGGGCGTGGACCTAAACGATGCAAATCAGGTTGAGGCGGCATTAAAATCGGAATAGAAATGCTAAACTGAAAAAGTGCTGATCGGAAGGGGTAAACTACTCGCTATCTTTTTAACATAGATGTCGGGAATGGAGCGAAAGTGCAATAGCATGCTGAATATATCGTATATTTAAGATAACTATTTGATTGTTTTCGAAGGTGTCAATGTAAACGAAATAAATTATGATCAAGGCAGTCATTATTGACGATGAGTTGAAAGGTGCTACCCTTCTCCAGCATAAGCTCAGCGCTTTTTCTGATAGGCTTTCTGTCGAACGGATATTTAACGATCCCTTTGTTGCCTTGGAGGAACTTTCATCTATTGGAGCTGATATTGTTTTTCTTGATGTCGAAATGCCGCTGATGGATGGATTTAAGTTTTTGGAGAATCTCGGCCATATCGATTTCGAGGTTATTTTTGTCACCGCCTATAATGTATATGCCATTGAAGCCCTGCGCGCGGATGCGTTGGATTATCTACTCAAACCAGTGGATCCTGATGAACTAACGGCTGCAATTGAAAAATTATCCAAACGGATTGAACGGAAAAAACAGCGCCAGAAACAGGGTATTCATGTGGGGAGTAGTTCTGCATCACGGTTGGCCCTGTCTACTGCAGAAGGTATTTATTTTGTAAGAAAAGATGAGATCGTCAAAATCGAAGCGATGAGTAACTACTCGGTGTTCTATTTCTCTGCAGGTAACAAGATCATTGTCTCCAGGACATTGAAAGAGTTTGAAGGATTGATGGATGCTGATTGTTTTTTGCGGATCAACCGGAGCACGATCGTCAATCTTAGTTGTGTAATTCGCTATAAGAAAGGGGAAGGGGGCACTTTACAGCTTGTGGACGGATCAGAGCTAGAAGTTTCCCCAACCAAAAAAAGCCTGCTCATGGAATTGTTATCCCGTACTTAACCTGCAGTTATGGCTAACGTAAAGTTATTGATTCGGCTATTTGTCGTTGTGATGGTTACCTTATCGCGGGGGCTGGCACAGGAAAGGATTTATAACTTTCTCCATTTTACGAGTCGCGAGGGACTTCCCAGTGACAAAATCAGAGATGCCGCTGTCGATGAAAAAGGATTGGTATGGATTACAACGGGAAAGGGCCTGTGCTATTTCGATGGGAATACCTTTTTCCCTGTTAGTTTTACGCAACATTCAGATTTTTCGTATGATCTGGGAAATCTCAGCATAGGCAGTAATAACAAGATCTGGGTCGCGAGCTATAACCGGGGCCTAGTATGCTATAATCGGTCCAAACCCCAGCATGAGGCCTGGACTAGCTACAGTGCCAAAGTGGCTGGCGGAGATGTTGAGAAACATGAGCTTTATGCTGTTCATGAGTCAGGAGGTAAGGTGTTTTTTGGTGGGCAAGAAACAGACTTGCAGATTCTGGATCCGGTATCCGGACGCATATCAGTGGTAAAACTAGCACCGGCAGCCTATGTAACTATTTTCTGCATCCAAGAAGATCAGCATGGGATTCTGTGGATAGGTACGCGCTATCATGGCTTATTTTCTTACGAACCCAATTCTGGGAAGACAGTTCATTATGATCTGTCAAACAAGGGTGAAAATGCGGTCACGGGAATCTGTAGAGCAGGGGAGCAGGTTTTTGCCGCCTATTATAATCATGATCTGATACGGTTATTGCCTCAAAAAAAGCGGATTGAACAGCGAAATATTCTTGGTATTGGTCCTAATGTTGCACACTATGATAACAATATCGCTGATGTCTCCTTTTTCTCAGAAGAGAATAAAATATTGGCAGCCCATAGTGGGGGCAAACTGTACAGTTATGACCTATATCATAAGGAGGTTGTTGAGATACCGTGGAACAGGGCTGTTCCAGAGGGATCGGCTGTTAAAATTAACCGTATTGTATCCATACAGGGAGGATATTTTATCTGTTCAGATCATGGGCTATTTTATTATTCGAAAAAGTTTAATTTAATTAAAGACCTCATACCCGCTAAAACTGACCCTATTCAGCATATCTTAAAAGTAGGTGACAAGAAGTGGTATGTCTCCAAGGCTCAGATTGGTGAATTATCGCCAGATTTTCAGCTACGTTTATCAGCTTTCTCCCTAAATAACCTTAAGATCAGCCAACTTGTGGCTATAGGGATTTATATTTATATCTCGACCGTAGACAGCGGGATTTATGTTTTTGATACGGTGCGTAAAGAGCTTAGGGCGTTAAAGATTGTAGGAAACTCTTTTGGTCTTGAACGAGCCGACTGCAATAGTGTGATTTGGGATTCAGTAAAGGGAAGAGATATCCTATGGATCGGCTCCTGGAACTCAGGATTATATCAATATGATCTTTCTACGAATAGGGTTGTATTGTACAATAAAGAGAATGGTCTTATTGATCATAAAGTAATCACCTTAGGAAAGGATAGTTCTGGCTCTCTTTGGCTAGGAATGGATGGCTTCGGTGCAGTTAAAGTAGTGGATAAGGTGAATATGAAGTTTATTAATTTCAAGCATCAGCGGCAGTCTGGAGAAAGTCTTGCTGCCAATACCGTGTTTTCCTTTCTTTTGGATATCGATCGCCACTTTTGGTACAGCAGTAGCCAACAGGGTATAGGGATGATTGTTGAACAGCCAGGGAAAACACGTTTCCTACAGGCTAATGACCGTAATCGTTTCCCTTTGTTTTATGCCCATACCCTAAAAAATGATATAAAAGGACGAATCTGGATGAACACTCGAGATGGAGTAATGATTTTTGATCCAACGTCCAAAACGTTTTTACAATTGGGAGCAGGTCAAGGCATATTCCCGCCCGAACGATTTTCGACCCATAGTTTTTATTTTGATTCGGATGTATTGGTTTGGATGACGGATAAAGGTCTGATCAAAGGGCCGATGGCCGAGATTGGAAATAAAACTGAAAATATGCCCCCCGTTATAAGCGCGTTCAGGATATTGAACCGCGATAATACCTATCGGCTTGTAAATGGAAAGATTGCGCTCCAGCCTGATGAAAATACCTTTTCTTTTCAGTTTGCTGTACCCGGCCAGCTTGCGGACAAGACCTTACGTTTTAGCTATAAACTAGAAGGGGTTGATCGGGAATGGATTGATTCAGACGCAATTCAACAGGCTGTTTACAGCAATATTGCAGGCGGGGATTACCGTTTTGTCCTTCGAGTGGGGGACCAGGATGGAAATTGGTCGAAAGCACAACTGGATATACCTGTGTCTGTAAAACTGTTGTGGTATCAAGGTTTATGGTTTAAAATCGGTCTGGTGTCTTTTGTTTTTCTTGCAGTAGTACTGATTTTGATCTATCGACTTGCACACCAGTGGAAAATTAATCGGATGCAACAGGAATTTAGCCTAACCTTACAGCATGAGTTGAAACAAAATGAATGCAAGATCAGGGAGCAGAGCGAGATACTGGAAATGGAAAAGGAAAAAAAATTGGCCTCAGAGTTCCGGCAACAATTATATGAGAGTGAACTGAAAGCTATTCGTTCGCAGATGAATCCACATTTTATTTTCAATATTTTGAATTCTATTGAGGCCTATGTAGTCGAAAATGATGCCGTACAGGCCAGCAAGCTGATTCAGAAATTCGCCACTTTGAGCCGTATCGTACTTGAGAATTCTCAATTCTCCAAGGTAACCATCGCTTCCGAACTTCAATTGGTCAAGCTGTATCTGGATCTCGAGCAAGAACGTTTCGATCATATATTTACCTATAGCATTCAATCGGATGAGCGCTTAATCAAAAGCAATAAAAAGATTCCATCGATGCTGATTCAGCCAATTGTCGAAAATGCCGTACATCATGGTATGAGGCATCTCCATGACAAAAAAGGCAAGATATTGATCCGGACAGCTTTAAAAGGAAAAGAAATTAGGATTGAAATTCTGGATAATGGTGTTGGTTTTGATCAGTTTCCTAAAACTGGAAATAACAATTTCAAAAGTACTTCCTTTGGTTTAAAAGGAGTACAAGAACGATTACGTATGCTCAGTAGTGATGAGTCAGCAGAATCCGCTTCGCTCACAATTGACAAAAAACCTGATGAGGAAGATTTTACTGTCAGGATTACTATCACGCTTCCTTTATAGGCAATTATCTCCTTTTGATACTGCTGACGAGTGCCGAGATCTTGGTGGCGAGTTACGGTTGACCGGTTGAACAGCTGTTCCCTAATTGATTCTCCTTATTCACACTGAGTTTGCCGTCACTTACTCATTGATAGTCTGTAAAGGTTTTTTTTAAACTTAACTTTAATCTGATCGTTACAATATTTTGATTCTTTTCCGTCCACTAGAAGAGAGAGGAACCAATTCATTCTTTAAACAATAAAAGTTATGGAAAAATTAATTGTATTAAAAACCACAGGAAATGCGGTATTTAATGATGTTGGCACCTCATCTTCGTTAAAATTGAAAGGAGACATTCAGCTCACCTCCACAAATGGAGATTTTAGCGTTAACGGTGGATATTTAGATATGGATATGTTTGTTAATTCAAGAGAATTGCAATCATTTACCATAGAAGCGATGGTCAACCCTAATTCGATAAATGGGAATAAGCAAATGCTTATAGAGTCTGATAATTTACTGGTTTCAATTTACATTGATGAAGCTGGATTTTTGATGGCAGATATAGAAACAACGGCAGAAAAGAGTCAATTAAAAAGCACGCAGAAACTCGTTGAGGGAAGCCCTCAGATGGTTCGGTTATATCGGGATGAAAGTGGCGAAACGTATTTAGAGATAGATAATCAGGTCGTAGCAAGAAAAAAAATTGCAGGTGAATTTAAAGATGCTTCATCTAGTGTATTTCGAGTGGGGGCTTCATTGAAAAGTGAAGACTCGACATTTAAGGGGACAATCGGTCAGATTAATGTGAGTGCTGGTGTATCCACATTAGCTTCCATACAACAAGATTTCAAGTATTCCAGAGAATTGGAGAAGACCTTATCCGAAGCATTAAAGGGTGTTGTCGTTCATGTAAATTATGAATCTTATGAGGCTAGGAAAAAACTACAACGTGTTAAACAGTTTATGAATGCGGCGGGCGTAGAAAGTTTAAGTTCACTAGGAACAATGAAATTCACTTCAAATAGAACGATACAAAAGGGCAATATATGGATTCAACCTGGTTTTGTATTTAAGCCTATTGAACATTGGGCAACATTGGGTGTTGACCTGATCAAAGCTGATATGGCAACTAAACGTCGCTTAATGGCAACAGAGCTGACCAATAAAAATAGCATAAACTATATAAAAATCTTGAAAGAAGGACCGCTAGAAGAAAAAAAGGCAGGTTTTGGTAAGGTGAAGAAATTGAACAAAAAGCTAGCGAATGGCGAAGTAAAGGGAGCTCATGAAAACTTGAATATGTTCACTAAAAAAGATGGTCAGTTATTTGTTTATGATAAAAAGCTATTTACAGAAAATCTAAAAGGAAATAAACCTCAAAACTGGCAACAATTGGGAACCTTGGATTATCATTTTAACACCTTAAATATCATATCACAAAATGAAGCTATAATTATTGCTAAGAAATTGGATTTGACAAATTGTAGATTAGAAGTGTCTGCAGATGTAGATAAGCTTATAATTTTGGCAGAGGAAGTGATATGTGGTCCTAATGCAGAGATTTCATGGAGACGACCCGGAGGTTATACCCAAGGGCATGCTGATGATCCATATTTAGATGGGATCCCAAATCATAATACAGCACAACGTGAATTCAATCAAGATCAACGAAGTGGGTATGCTGGAGGTTATGGAGGGAAAGGAGCCGCTGGAATAGTTGGAGCAAATGGCAGAAAGGCGCCATCCTTAGAAATGTGGATTAAGAACATGACCAATTTACCAAATATAGATTTAAATGGAGAAGATGGCATTACAGGAGGTGTTGGTCAACGAGGAGGACGAGGAGGTAATGGGCAAGGAGGAAGTGTGGGTACATATTGGCCAATAATTAATGAATGTAAAAAAAATGCGGGAAATGGTGGTCGCGGTGGAAATGGTGGAAATGGCGGCGATGGTGGTCGCGGCGGTGATGGCGGAAATGGTGGTAATATCAGCATTGGTGTATTGCAGGGTACGTTGGAAGGAACGGTTACCAACAACAGCTTTCGTTGGAAGAATCAAGGAGGACAGCCGGGCCAAGGAGGTGCAGGCGCATTAGGGGGCGATGGAGGATTGGGTGGTCGAAGTGGAAATGATAAAGATTATTGTCATAATGCGCGCAATGGCGATGTTGGTGCAAACGGACAACGGGGGTATGACGGACACGCGGGCTATAATCATGGCTTAGATGGTGTTAATGAGTTTTTTCAGTTTTCTTTAGATGCTTGGAATGAACAGTTAACAAGACCATTTATTACATCTGTTAGTACATATGAGGCTTTTCCAGGAGATACAATTGTGATAAAAGGAACTACTTTTGCGAATTCAGATAAAGTTATTTTTGATGGTTCTATAGAACTACAGCATCATATAAACGCTGATGGAAGTATGAATGTCGTTTTACCGTTGGATACTTCGGGAGGTTCTAAAGCATTATTTATACTTCGAGTAGCCGATAATTTTGAAAGCAATCGGGTAAATATTCGAATAAAACCGCAATTAGACGTATTTGCCGATCAGATGATGCCTGGAGTTTCAACAATATTGAGAGGTAGAGCATTTGTGCCGGGAGCATCGGTACTGATTAATAATCAAAGTATTGCAGCAGAAGTGGCAGCCTCTGGCAAAGAGTTAACATTTACTATGATAGGTTTTCTTAATCAAGGGAATTCATCTTTAGTTTCAGTACAGGTCAGAAATCCAGATGGTATGCTTAGTAATGAACGTAGTGTTTCTCAAGCTGGAGTTTTAGAAATACCCTATCGTTTTGGCAAAAACAACCTATCATTCCATAATCCGAATATAGGAAAGCCAAGCTTTGATACGTTTAAAAAGACATTTGGTTCAAGTGAGGTATGGCATGAATCTTTCGACCCAATATTTGGTCATCCGATGTTAACAGCCGCTTTCTTTGTATTTTATACCTACTTTTTAAAAGGTAAAGGAGATGGAGGATTGGCGACGGGTTTCTGTACAGCCATGTCCGCTAAAGTTGCTGATAACCTTTGGACAAATAATGTGGATATTACAGGTATTCAGGAAGCAGACATCATAGAAGAATTAACCGCTATACATGGAAAGTTGTTAAGCAAAGAATCTTTGATTCATTTTCATGATTGGGGTCGTACTTTCGCCGATAATGTAGATTATGCGATTCGTTCAATTGAGACAACTTTCCTTAGAGGCTGTGATCGGAATAATACGCCTTTATTGTTTTTTATACCAGCAGGTGAAGTATGGGACAGTGGATATTTTGATAAACTTAGCGATTCTCATTGTTTATATCCTTATAGATTTGTATACCCAAAAGGTCATACTGGTCCTAAGCTTTCAGCAGATGCATTGAGTACCGTAAACAGCTTGGATGGCGTTAAATTATACTGCTATGATTGTAACAACGAAACCAATCCAGACTGCTTCTTAGAGTTTAGTACCGTAGATGGTAAATTAACCTATACCTATAATAAAAAGCCAGGATTTAGGCTAGACAAGCAGATTACGATTGGCATTATGTCCAACGGAGCCTTTACACTTGCTGATCATGATATGCCATTTAATGGACCGTTTGGTGTATTGGGCTTTGCAATGGACTTTATGCTGAGCCCTGCAGATATTGAGATCACCGATGAGTTAGGTTTAAAAGCAGGGCATATCAATGGAAAGATTTATAGTGAAATTCCTGGTAGTCATCCATGTTACTTAGTGCCAGGGGCATATTTACTTCCGACAGGAAAGAATTTAACACGAAAGATTAGAGGAACAGCAAGCGGCACGTATACTTTCAATAGTATGATGCCTAACGGCGCTATGATAAAATTGGAAAATATAAAAACTAACATAGGAGACGTGGATACCATACTGGTAACTGCGGATAACTCACAAGTGCGATTAACGACACAGCAAAATAAGGATATTTCTTTAACTATCAGTAGGATAGTAGACGAAGAGATTAGAGCATTAACGATTAAGGGTTTATCTTTAGTAGCAAATTTAGATATGGATATTACCATCTCGCCGGATTTAAGTGTATGTAGAATAGGAAATCATCAAGCTGTAAACCACGTTTCAGTCATAGCAAGTGTAGCTAGAGAAAAGGACAACATAAAATCAACAAATACTCAAAGTATTCCATTGCAAGTAAATAGCGATTTGTTGGTTGCGTTTAATGATTGGAAAACTACAGATTTTCAATTGAACATGGTTCCTTTTTAAAATGCATTACTGATCACTCGTCACTGATTACTTGTACTTTTGTAGTCAAATTCGGTAAAGGAATTCATTTATGGTTCACTGATCCAAAGATTGTATTTAGCACAAAAAAATATTCATTACCGGGTGATGGCTCGGTATTTTAAGAGTAATATGGCCGGATCAACCGCCGGTTCATATGTCGGTATGGTATCCCGTAATGTCTAAATACTATTAGTGGTTGTCATCCTTTCTATTTTTAATTTGGCTTGAATGGATAATTTATTGAAATTAGACAAAGAATAAATCTCATTTTTTATAGCCAAATTGACGATGATCATTATGCGAGAAGTGCAGTTCAAATTATTTTTTACTCATCGAGTAGTGGATATTTTTAATGACAATATCGATATTCATATTATCCTGAGTAATGACGACGTATATGTTGCTACTTTGTTTACGTTAAAAAACATAGCGATGTTGATGCAACGTGATGAGGCTTCCTATTTCTGGGCTTCCGATATGATTATCGTGCCGGATTTATCCCATTTGACGATCCGTAAAGCTATTCAAGAGGCATTGGATGACGGGTGTTTTGAAAATGCCTGCTCAAAAATAGGCACAGTTAAAACGGTGTTTGGCTCTGAAGGATTGCAATCCTATACCCATGTTGATAAAACTTATATATAACTGAATGATATTATAACAAGATTCAGCTATTATGAAAAGAAAAAATAGGTTCGGTTTGATTTTCTTGACCATTGTATTTGTTGCAATTGTTTTTGTCATTTATAAAATGTCAACGTTCTCATTATTTGACATTGAGGTAAATCGTCTGGCAGAGTTTGATGTTCCTGAACAGAATTATAAATTGAGGATATATCATGTGCCATCAAATGCTACACTTCTTGATTATATTCAAGTTAGGAAATTTAAAAACAACAAAGAGGATGTCCTTCAAAACTACGGAAGGTACGATTCACTAGTATCTTATTTGTTGTCCGATACATCTTTGGAGCTAAGGTTGATTAATACCGTGCAGATGAAATCTAGAACGGATACACTCATATTAAAATTGAAATAGCTTTAAAAACCGAACATTTCCAAAAGTATAAGACTGGCACGCTACACATGGTCAAATCATTGAAACTTGTGGATATGGAAGCATTGGATATGGGCACAGCAAGTCCGATTTTTAGAAAACTGAAGAACTAAATTGAATGATTAATGAATAATTCTCTTTCTCAGAAATACAAGCACTTTCCACAGGCTATAGGAAGGGGGGACCAATATATATGACCTCCCTTTTTTAAAGTTATTTCCGAACCTATGTCTTCGAGAATTCCGATGATCAGGTCACAGTTTATATTTTATTAACTATTCCTCAGCAGCTTGGTCGTTTACAAAGCCCTCAGGGAGGGCGGTCAGCGCTTCGTCAGTGGCTTTTTCATTATCCAATGTTTGTTGGAGTAATTTTGCCACATCCTGATGGTTCATCGTTTCAGCAAATGTGCGGAGCGTACCGTACGTCGCAATCTCATAATGCTCGGCAAGGATTAGGCCGGCATCCCTTATTGATGTTCCTTTTTCTGTATCAGTTATAATCGCATTAGCTTCGTCTAGTAAACCCTGCATAGCATCACATTTTTTTGCGACTGCTTTTTCTTCCAATAGTTCAAATACCTGTTCCAGCGTTTCGATATGTGCCCGAGTTTCTTGTGTATGTTTTGCAAATGCAGTTACAAGTTCTTCGCTGGTAGCCGCTTTTTGCATTTTGGGCAGCGCTTTGACCAGATGCTTCTCCGACCAATAAATATCTTTTAATTCGTTGACGAAAAATCCGTGAAATTCACTGTCTTTCATTTTTCCGGTTTGGCCGGAAGTTTTTTTTGTGGCATTTTTTGCCTGTACAGCTTTTGTCGTAGCCATAATAAAAAATTATAGTTGTTACCTTATTTAATAACCGATCCTAGACGCTTTTAGTTCAATAAAAGAAATCAAGTGCTTGACTTATTTAAAAGGCAGAGGTGTTTTCTCAAATCCAGTCCTCAACGGCAAATGTAAATACCGACCAAACCTTTCAGACTTTGGCTTTGTTCACATCATGGATATTACAGCTTATAAGAATTAATGCCTACCAATAGGGAAGAGGATAGGCTCCTATATAATTTTTGCACGAATCGATAATATATTTTTCTCCTTACTAGTATAAACCAAAACAGAATTGGATATGAAAAAAGAAAAGAACTTAAAAACTGCTGAGATTGAGCAGCATTTAGTGGACAATTCCGAACAGATTATGACCACCAATGATGGTGTGCCTATTTCCGACAACAACAATACATTAAAGGCGGGTGAGCGGGGACCATCATTACAGCAGGATCATATCTATTTTGATAAGCTGATGCATTTTGACCGTGAGCGTATACCAGAACGTGTCGTTCATGCGCGTGGATCGGGAGCGCATGGTATTTTCGAAGCAACAGCTGACCTATCCCAATATACAAGCGCAGCATTTTTAAAAAAAGGAACAGTAACGCCTCTTTTTACAAGATTTTCTACCGTAGCGGGCTTCAAAGGTTCTACCGACCTTGCCCGAGATGTACGCGGTTTCTCTGTTAAATTCTATACCGAAGAAGGTAATTACGATCTCGTGGGGAATAATATTCCTGTTTTTTTTATTCAGGATGCGATGAACTTTCCAGATCTCGTCCATGCCGTAAAGCCAGAGCCGAACAACGAAATGCCGCAGGCGGCATCTGCGCATGACACCTTTTGGGATTTTATATCGCTGATGCCCGAATCTGCACACATGATCATGTGGACTATGTCGGACCGTGCGATACCCCGGAGTTTAAGGATGATGGAAGGTTTTGGTGTCCATACTTTTAAATTTGTGAATGCCGAAGGAAAAGGCACATTCGTTAAATTTCATTGGAAACCGAGATTAGGAGTACATTCAGTGGCATGGAACGAAGCCCAAAAGATTTCAGGATTTGATGCTGATTTTCATCGAAGGGATCTCTATGAAGCTATTGACAGGGGCGATTTTCCGCAATGGGATCTCGGTGTTCAATTGATTCCTGAAGCGGATGAATTTAAATATTCGTTTGACATTCTTGATGCGACAAAGATTATTCCCGAGGAACTGGTGCCCGTTCAGATTATCGGAACGATGACACTAAATCGTAACCCCGAGAATTTTTTTGCAGAGACTGAACAAGCCGCTTTTGACCCCGGAAGGTTAGTGCCGGGTATAGATGTTTCGGATGATCCACTTTTGCAAGGACGGATATTTTCATACATGGATACCCAGAATTACCGATTAGGTGGGCCAAATTTCCATGAGCTTCCTATCAATCGTCCAGTGACGGGTAAACACAATAACCAAAAAGATGGTTTTGCGCGATCTGATATTCCTAAAGGTGCTGTGAGTTATTTCCCTAACAGCAAGGCTGTGGGTTGCCCTTATCATGCAATGCTTAATGATGGGGTAGGATTTGAATCCCACAAGCAGCCTATCGAGGGTGCAAAAGTTAGGGCTCGCTCAGATTCCTTTGCAGATCACTTTACGCAAGCAAGACTATTTTTTAATTCACAGAGTCCAGAAGAACAGGACCACATGGTCAATGCCTTGAGTTTTGAGCTTTCGAAAGTGAACGATGTCAATATACGAAAGCGAGAACTGGCTATTTTGAACCAGATAGACCAAGGATTAGCAAAAAATGTTGGTTCAAACCTCGGGCTTACACCGCCAAAAGAACTTGATCCTTTAACCCTCAAATTTGCACGTCAGAACCATCCCGAATATCCGCTTAAACCAGTCAAACCCGACGTTGAAAAGTCTGCTGCTTTGAGTATGAAAGTAAAAGACGGCGAGGGTACAATCAAGAGCAGAAAGGTTGCTTTTCTTGTTGATCATGGAGCTAGCAAATCCTCCATAGATAAAATGAAAACAGCACTCGAAAGGGAAGGGGCGCAAGCAGTGCTAATCGCATCTCATGTAGGAAAGATCCGGTTCAAGGAAGGGACAGAAGAAGATATCCAACATTCCTATCTTACGGAGTCATCAGTTTGTTACGATGCATTCTACACAGCAGCAGGCGAATCGGTCAAAACTCTTGCGGAAAATGCCGATTACCTTCATTTTATCAATGAAGGTTACCGACACTGTAAGGCCCTGGCATTTGCACAAGGTGCTGAAGAGTTAGCTGAAAGATCATTTATTAAAAAAGATAAAGGCGTTATTTTCGAAAGCAAGGACAATTTAACAGAAGATTTTATAGCGGTAATGAAAGGCCACCGTGTTTGGGAGAGAGAAAAATCCAGAAAGGTACCTTCTTGATATACAACAAATAGTTCTTCGGTAGAAGGACTATTTGTTTCTTACATATTCTGGAAATCGCATATTGTTTGTTGTTATTTAAAGGAAGTAGCATGAAAAAAGTAGCAAGTAAAAAAATTAGACCATTGCAAAAGCAAAAGCGACCGGGATTGGAAATAAATATGACACCAGTTCCTGACACTTCTCCATTAAGGTATCCTATAGAAGGAAAATTAAAAAATAAGGTAGCGTTAATTACCGGAGGAGATAGCGGCATCGGGAAAGCCGTAGCTTTGTTATTTGCGAAGGAGGGAGCTGATATTGTTGTAGCCTATCTTAGTGAAACAAAAGATGCAAAACAAACCCAGAAGGAGGTTGAATCCTTTTCTAGAAAATGTACGCTGATTAAAGGTGATTTGGGAAAAGAAAATCACTGTAAAAAAGTAATTGAAATTGCGATAAAAACGCATAAGAAAGTTGATATTATTGTTAATAATGCGGGGCTTCATTGGGAAACAGGATCAATTGAAGAAATTACCACTGAGCAGTTAATCAAGACTTTTCAGAATAATTTCTTTTCCTATTTCTGGATTACGAAATATGCCCTACCCTATCTTAAGAAGGGAGCAAGCATCATTAATACATCCTCGGTGACTGCTTATCGGGGTAGTCCAAAGTTGATAGATTATTCTGCAACAAAAGGTGCCATAATTTCTTTTACACGAAGTTTGTCAGCAAATCTTATCGCTAAAGGAATTAGGGTCAATGCTGTTGCCCCAGGTCCGGTATGGACACCATTGATAGCATCTTCATTTGATCCTAAAAAGAACGCTGAATTTGGAAGCGACTCTCCCATGGAAAGGGCAGGAATGCCAAATGAAATTGCACCAAGCTTTTTATTTCTAGCTAGCGAAGATTCACATTTTATGAGCGGTCAAGTTTTACATCCCAATGGTGGAGAAATCGTAAATGGTTAGGGAGAGGTCATTATATATATTTATACTGCCATTTGATCTGTATTCGGTTTTTATACTATTATTTAGTTTTTAAATAATAGTTCCAACCTCTATTAATACAAAAACGGCCTGGATAATTTTCGAAATATCTCGACCATTAAATTAAAAAAATGGATAATACATATGTTATAGCGTCCAAATATGAGCGCTTTATAATGAAGGTTTTTAATTGCGATCGGAATAAAAATGGAGCTCATCTTTGCAACATGCAGAATGTTATGTTTATGGAGCATGGGGAAACATACTCGAAGCATCTTGGTTCTTTGGACAAGCAGTTTTGTGCAGTTCAGGGATACATAGAGAAAGCTTTGTTATATCTGATAAAGAAGACAAAAAATGAAAATAATAGAAATTTATTTCAAGATTATCTAATAAAACTGCGAGCCGCTACAAATACAACAGAGTTAATGACGATTGTAAACCTAGCGATGGATACCTTAAAAACGTAGGGGCATCGGAGAACCTTTCGCTAATATATATCAAGAAACGAATCGATAAGGAAGTTCTCCGAACTACATATGGAAGGGATTAAAACCGTATTATGTTATCGCAGTAGTATCTTTGAAATTAAAAACAACCTAGATTTATATGAGAAATATTGATTGTATACCCAATTATTATTCTTATTCACTCCGACTGAATGGAGGAGAACTATCTAATAGTCAAAAGTGATTTTTCTTCTCGTGTGTAAATAAAATTTATCGGGTGAACGATAAATTTATCTATAGGGGCGATAAAAAAAAGTACACTTTCAACCATATATGGAATAAATGTGGAAAATTTTTTGCGGCAATTTACAAATAAGTTCTTCGCTCTCTAGGGTAATATTGGTATTTGCAAAAGCGAAAAGTGGAATGATAAGAAAATTGACCGGTTTTACCAAGGCGTGCTCAAGCCGCTCCAGAGGAGACTCCTGATCAGTGGCATTGGTCGGAATGGTCATCGCTACGAGTACAGCTGCTATAGTAGCATGAATTCCGGAGTGATGGATAAAATACCAGATAAACACGCCAGGAATTAGATATAAATAGGGGTTCTGTATATTCATCCTATTCATTATGATCAATACGATCATACCGATTCCTGCATATAGCAGATAAGCGGTTTCGATACCGGAGGAATAGAAAAAGGCAATCACTAAAATAGCGATAAGGTCATCCACGATAGCAAGGGCAACTAAAAAAACTTTTAAACTGGCGGGTATTCTATTTCCCAGCATGCCTATTACCGCAAGTGCAAATGCGATATCGGTGGCCATTGGAATTCCCCATCCAGCGGAAGTCTCTTTGCCTGCATTGAAACTTAAATAAATGATAGCTGGGACAATTGCTCCACCTATTGCGCACAGTATTGGCAGTGATGCCTTTTTAGGTGAAGAAAGTTCACCTTCGACTATTTCGCGCTTTATTTCCAGACCAACCAACAGGAAAAAAATTGCCATTAGGCCATCGTTTATCCAGAGCAAAATACTATAGTTGAGGTGTAATGTTTCGGATTCAAATCCTATCTTGGTATCTAATACATCCTGTAACGCTGAACCGGCTGGTGTATTGGCAATGATAAGCGATATAATAACACAAATGAACAATAGAATGCCACCGGCATTGCTCGATTTAAAAAAGTTTTTGAATACAGTTTAGATTACCGTATTTCGATTATTTAACAAAAGTATTTCAGGAAGAACAATCGTTACTATGAATGTTCTAAATTAGTACATGAACAATTGTACGGGCTAGTTTAGTGCAAGGCGCATTAGATGACTTAGATTAATTGAAGAGCATTTCTCTGACAATATGCTCTAAATCTTCCAAGTCAAATGGTTTGGCTAAAAAGTTATCCGCTCCGGCTTCTAGCGCTAATTTTTCTAAATTATAATTGGCAGATAGGAGTACCACAGGTATTTCATTGTATAGCTGATGTGCTTTCAAAAGTTTCGTCGCGTGAACCCCTCCTAATGTCGGTATCCAATTATCCATTAAGATCAGGTCGGGATGAACATCTTCCACGCGTTCAAGCACATCTTCGGTTGTTTCAGATGTTTCTACATGATATCCTTCTTGTTCCAGTACAATGGAGCAGACTTCAAGGATATTAATATCATCATCGAATATAAGAATTGTTTTGAGATCCATAAATGTTAGTTTTTTGGGTAGATATTTTAATATACGCTTTTTTTGATAGTTGTTAACGGCTTTTCGTAATTAATTTAAAATAGCGCATTTTGGCGTATTAATAGTAAATTCATTTATCAGGTTTTTATTTATGATCTCATTGATAAATCATTAAATATGAAAGCAGCAATTTTTCTTTTTTTCATTATCGTAGTCGCATAGATTTTTGATAGCTAATTGACGATGACCATTATGAGAAAAATGCAGTTTAAATTATCTTTTACTCACCGGGTAGAGGATATTTTTAATGACAATGTAGATATTCATATTATAGTGAATAATGATGAAGTATATGTTGCTACTTTGTTTATGTTAAAAAACATTAACATGTTGATGCGACGTGATGAGGCTTCCTATTTCTGGGCTTCCGATATGGTTATCGTGCCAAATTTATCCCATTTAACGATCCGTAAAGCTATTCAAGAGGCATTGAATAATGCGTGTTTTGAAAATGCCTGCTCAAAAATAGGCGCAGTTAAAAAAGTGTTTGATTATGAAGGATGGCAATCCTATTCCGAGGTTGATAAAACTTCTATTTATGAATGATCTTAGAAAATTGCGTTACTGGCATTTGCTAATCGTTCATTGGTCAAGCCAATGAACGATATTAAGCAGAAACTGTGCATTTTGGTAAGCAGAAGGATGATTCATTCCTCTTTTTTCACTTTTAATGCCATGGAGTTGGGCAGAAAAAGGAGCGCCATCTCCGAATATCACAATTCTTCCCTTCCCAAATCGAAGGTATGCACCATTTGCAAATCCTTTGCCCGGCAATTGGGGAATATCGTCCGGTATAGGCCTTTTTATCAGATTAGCATCAGTAGGTAAATAAATTTCATATTCATCGTCCAACAAAGAAATAATCTGTGCGGTTGCTGGGACTGTAAATCCGGTGCCGCCCCAGCACATGATACTGTCTATTTCTGTATTTGATCCAGCTGTGATTTCATTGGGTAAAAGCGTTTTTCTATCTCTTGAAAAAATTTCGGGCTGTCCATCTTTTCGTAAAGCAAAGCCATTAATAACATGAATATCGAATACTGCGGCAAGAGCCTGTACCGATCCGCCACAGGGCATATGGTCTGTGACCAAAAATAAGTTTCCGCCGTCAAATACCCATTGACGGAGAATTTCTATTTCCTTATCAGTAAAAGCCGAACGGGCAGGAAGGCTCCAGTTTTCTGGATCATATAGCGCATTTACACTGATATATATTTTTGCTTCTTTTAAACTATCCAAATTAATTTTTTCTTTGGCACTGCGAAGCCTATATCCGTCCGCTTGCAGAAGAGTTGAAAATGCGGCATAAGTTCCTCTCAAAGTAACTGGATTGTTGTGTGCCTCGTCAAATAGGAGCAGTGGTCCATCACCGATCCGATGGTGCGGATCGGTAATGGGATAATGAAACTGTTCGTCAGCTACCTGCTGGGCCTTTAGTTGCACTATACTCAGCAGTGTAAAGTATAAGCAGACAATCATTCTTTTCATATCTTTTTTAAATAGGATGATTAATCAGTCTTCAGCCAAAGGTCTTTTTCAAAACAGGTCATCTGCTCCACTTTTCCATTGGCAACAGAAAATGTCAAAGGAAAGGTACCATCTTCGTTGAGGAAAAAAAGTTCAGAGCGAGGGGTAAATGAAATTGTTTTGTTATCCCATAATTGTTTAAGGATTATGCCTTGTGCCGAAGGTTCTATGGTAATTTTAAAATTGTTGTCGTTGGCCATGAGGTAAGTTCCGGCAAGCTGTTTCAGTTGAGATGCGGTCAGGCTCACAATTTTATTCGGGTCAAACGGTACACGCTCACATACAATTCTGCCCAGGATCTTAGCTTGGCTAAAATCCCCAGCGCTATTTTTTAAGAACTCTATCGCATAGCCTTCGTTTTTGGATTCAAAATGCGTATCATCTTTACGGACGAGCTGATATCTTTTTTTCTGATCCCATAGCTGTGTTGCATACAAGCTATTTTCTTGCTCGTCGAAAGCAATGAAAGCTACTTTGTTGGGGAGTTGGTAGTAGCCCTGAAATGATTTGAGCAGAGTCTGATTTTGCTGGAGGGAGGCACTTGTGGAGGCGGTCTGCGCAAGTGTATCATACGAGGCTAAAAGGCAACATGCTCCCACTAGTAGACCGAAGGTTGCTTTAGAAATTTGGCTTATCGCTTTCGAGCGAATACTTGGTTTAATTTGTTGTATCATAATTTTTTGTGTTGATATGATACAAGATTAGGTCTTTTTGATAGGTTAACCGTCCGAATGGATGCAATCGAACAAACTTCACTTCGTTAAGGTGATTGTTTACCATAGACTTTCATATATTCTGTCGGCGTAATACCAGTTGCTTTTTTGAAGCTGCTGTAAAAAGTTGTTCTTGAATTGAAACCTGCACTTATCGCTACCCCAAACATATCAAGTCGCTTGGCCTCTTCGGATAATAATAGTCTTTTCGCTTCCTCCGTGCGCAATTCGTTGATAAACTGGTAAAAATTTCTCTCCAAGCCATTGTTTATGATATAGGAAAGATCATGCGAATTGATGCCGATATGGTCTGCGAGGGATGAGAGGGTTAGGCCAGGGTCTAGATATAACTTTTCAGCTCTTGTTTTCTGTACGATTTTTTCTTTTAACGTGCCTACCTGTTGTTCTGTCAACCGCTCCTCGGTTTTAATTTTCTTTGGTTGGTCACTTTCATCAATCAGATTATCGGTAGATTCAACAGCATATATTGACCGCTGTGTTAAAGTTGCGTACCCAAGGGCCAATGAGCCCATGAAATATAGGATTGGTGCAAAGGAGTTAAATACAAAATGAGCCAATGCCAGCAAACGGACAAGGATCATAAATAATAGTGCGATCAACAGATATTTCAACCAGATCATGTTGATCTTCTCTATATAGGAAGATAGCTGGCGAATGTTTTTTTGATGTATTTTAAAGAGTCTGTAACAGGCAATCCAATAAAAGATACATTGTGCAAAGAATAAATATTTAATGGCAAATATGATCCACTGCGGTAATTTAGGCGGATGGATGTAACTATTAAAAAGTCCCGGTATCAAGTAAATAGCAGAAAAAAGCAGAAAAGCCAGGAGAGGCACAAAATGTAATCCCCAATACCGAATCGGAGTCGTTGGTTTGACCATGTGATGAACAGCAAGATAAAAGCAGGGGAGGGTGGCCCAGCGGGGTAGTTCAAGAACATGGATCAAGGCTTCACTTTCGATTTGAAAACCTTCGAGAAAGAGCTGGGTAAATAAGCATGCCAACAGAAAATAGTATGTGCCCAGCCAGCGGTCGGCCTGGAGACCTGTTTTGTTGACCCCCATAAAGATCAAAGTCCCGAGCAACCAAAGTGCACCAGCTGAAAAAGCGTGAAAAGTATAGAGTATGTTGACCATGGTTTATATTAACCTATCTTTGTACTGTGAATTTAAACATAATCGGCCAAATGAGTTACATCATCCAGATGGGCACACCGATCCAGCCATTTATAGACAGCAGCGCAACCAAGTAACATAAAAAGAAATTACAGAATGCTAAGAGCAGACGCAACCATCTCGGAGTCAATTGAAACCAACGCTTATAGAGGAGCAAACTACTGACGATAACAAATATTGCAAATAAGAGCATGCCCAGGAAAATAGAAAAACTTGTTGCATTACAAGACGTAAACAATTCCTTGTGACTGGCGTCTGTCAATCCCATGAGCCGATATGCTGCAATAAAACAACAGGTTCCTACTGTTGGCAATAAAGGAATTCCGAGGTCCATCAATTTTATTTTTCGAAAGAGCGTAAGCACTATTCCCACCAGACTAAAAATCATATAAATCGAAATGGCACTAATTCCTAGATAGATGGGGATTTTCTGTATGAGTATGGAAGCCCAAGGCACTTTTCGATAGAAACTATTGCCATAACCCTGAAAGAAAGGTTGGCCCATGGAATCTTGCGCTAATACAAAGGAAGGAATAATATCCTCTTTTGCGCGGAATAAGCCATTGCCGATGTGGATCAGTGAATCCACCTGTCCGTTTTCTTTTTTGACGAGAAGCCGATCCCTGCTGATCCCCCTTAATTCAATACCGCCAAAGATCCGCCTATAGAATTCCCAACGATCATTTTTGGGATTCATAAATTGGTAGTATCCTAATAGCGGTTTTATTTTTTGTTCATCTATCGGTAAGCTGGTCAATTTCGGCGGGGATATGTTTTTAGTTAGAAAGTCTTCGATTGCTTGCGAGATCGGCCACATATTGACTACACTGTTCGCTGCTATGGCATAAGCTATACCAGCTTCGCGATTAAAAAATAGCCAGGATACAAAACCTTCTCCTTTGCCGTTATGGCCTCGCAGGCTAACCTTTTTATTATTCGGGAACAGATCATTGCCCAAGGTATAGCCGGTTTGTAATCCAGCCTGGCTGGCAATGGTACTGTGGATAATCTCCATTTCCTTTAAATAGACATTATTTGGTAGTGTGCTGTTGGCACTGCCGTTGAGTAGGTAAAGCATAAATTTGGCCATATCTTCGGCGTTTGATACCAATGCGCTGCTAGCTCCGTTGCTACCTGGTTTATAGAAAGGCACAGGCCTGAATTCCCCATCTTTAAAATCGTAACCTGTGGCGAAGTTAGGCATACGTGTTCCGTGAAGATCGAATAAGCTATTGCTCATATTTAGTGGTGAAAAAATCTGCTGCTGCAAATACTTGTCCCACGGCATTCCCGTCACTTTTTCGATGATATAACCCAGTACATTATAACCGGGATTGGAGTAGGACATCATCGTTCCTGGCTTCCAGCGGACGGTCAGCGAATTGCTTACAGCCTTGATCGCTTCGATACCAAGTAAGGGCTTTTCACTGATATTTACCATACTGTTGAGTTGTACATCATCAAATCCAGCGGTGTGTTCCAAAAGATGAACCAGCCTTACCGGATCTGTATCTTCCCAACGATTGTTAAAAGGAATTTCAGGTGCTATAGCGCGAATGCGGTCGCTGAGTTTAAGCTTTCCCTTGGCGACTAGTTGCTGGATTCCCATCGCTACGAAAAATTTTGTTACGGAGGCAAAGTGAAATTGGGTGAGCTGATCTACAGGACGACGTTTCTGAAGGTCAGCATAGCCCATTCCGCCAACATATAGCATGCTATCATTTTTAACAATCGCGACCATCAGACCCGGGATATTTTCCTTTTGTATAATGGTATCGAGCTGTTTATGAAGTTGAGCTATAGTGTTTGATTTTTCCTTGGAAGTGACCTGTCTTGCTGCGGTAAAATAACTTGCGGCAAGTAGTACTATGATATAGAAAGTCTTTAAGTTGATCATAAGCTTTTTCTTTTTTGCAAATTAGCAATGATCTTTCCTGAATCTGTCCGTCTCCATCCAGACGTATAATTCACATTGTAAGCTTTTCCGATTACTACCAACTTTTGGAGCTTTAGCAATTTAAATACTGCTCAAGATCAAAAGGACAATCCCTTCGTTATTTTTGATTATTTTAATAAGGCGAGACTTAAAAATTGGCTATTAAAGATGTGATTATATTTTTTTAAAGGGGAAATAACTATAGCAAGTCAGATTTTGCTAGAGAGTTCAAAATTTATTAGTTTTTGCATTCATGCGGTGATAAAGGAAGACTATATATTTGAGGCTAGATTCGAATCTTTAGTATATAAAAACTAAAATGAAAAGATGTATGATATATGGACAATTAGGTGTCATTGACGCAAATTGTCCGTTATCGTTGATTGATATAAGTTTTGCCCCATTTTTCTAATGCTAGAAAAATTTCTTCCAACGATTTACCTAAGTCTGTTAGTTGGTATTCCACTTTAGGAGGTACAACAGGAAATACTTCCCTAATGATAAGATTATCTTCCTCCATCTCTCGCAGTTGCGCAGTTAACGTTTTATCAGATATGGGGTCCAATTGCTCTTTAATTGTTTTAAATCTTAGAGGCTTACCCGATCTCAATATTTTATAGATTTTTAGTTTCCATTTACCGCCAAGGATAGACAAAGAAGCTTCGATAGTACAATCAGCATTGGGATTGTTTTCACAGTTGATGGTGGATCTTCTGCTGTAGCTCATTTTTTTATTTTATTTTTTGTAGTAACAGTCTTTAAATCAATAATGCAAACTTTGTTTTTAGTTACTTACCTTGTGGTAAGTTATTGTATTTCAGTTTTTTGTATTTTACCTTTGGCTATTGAAATTAATATTTAATGTATGAATAATAAAATTCTAATTGCCGGAGGTTCGTCCGGTATTGGTTACGGTATAGCCAAACACTTTTATGAAAAAGGATGGGATGTCTTGATTACCGGCAGAAACAAAGATAAGCTAAATTCTGCAAAAGATGTAATGCCGGGTATTCAAACTATAGTATATGACAGTACGGATGACAATCATTTAGCGCATCTAGTCGAGTTTATAGAGGACCACTGGAACGGAAGGTTAGATATCTTGGTCAACAGTGCTGGCCATGTTGAGCTGGGAAGTTTAAAGGATATTTCAAAATCTTCGTTGGAAGCTATGTATCTGGCTCATTTAATCGGCCCCTCTTTACTCACTTCAAAATGTTTAAAATTCTTGACAGCTACAAAGGGACATATTTTGAACATAACCAGTAGTCATGGCATCAAAATATATGCTGATTTAAGCGCATATGGTTCCGCAAAAGCTGGATTAAATATGTTGACGAAAATCTGGGCACTTGAGTTGGCGCCACTTGGTGTCAAAGTAAATGCGATTGCTCCTGGGCCAACCAATACCGACATATTGAAATCAGCTGGTTACGATGATGAGACTATTTTGAGCATTCAGGAAAGCGAAAAAAGGCAGATTCCTTTGCAACGGCGGGGAAATGTCGAAGATATTGTTTCGGTTGCGGTATCTATTTTAGCGTCTAGATGGACTACTGGAGTTATTCTACCTGTAGATGGAGGTATTTCGATTTCTTAAACTGACCATGTTTTTTCATTAAATACAGTGATATCGAAGGTGATATTACTTTATATCGTGAATATTTGAATAGGTTTAATTTTTAATTACCTGTTTTGTAGTGGAATACATATTCTGGCCCTTCTGTTGATACTGTCCCTGCAAATAAGATTTTTTTAAAATAAATAACAAAACAATGCAAAAAAGAATTAATATTAACGCAGCAGAACCCGAAGCTTTAAAAGCAATGATGGGTCTTGAAACCTACCTTTCTAAAGTAGATATTTCTAAAACTTTAAAAGAACTCATTAAAATTAGGGCTTCACAGATTAACGGCTGTGCGTATTGTATAGACATGCATACTAAAGATGCTTTAAAAAATGGCGAAACTGACCAGCGTATTTTTCTGCTAAATGCATGGCGCGAAGCTGGATCAATATTTTCTGATGAAGAGAAAGTTGTGTTGTCAATTGCAGAAGAAGTTACCCTTATTCATCAACAAGGTCTTTCTGAAAGCGCATACAGCAACGCACTTACGTATTTTACGGAGAACCAGATCGCACAGATAGTTATCGCTGTAGTGACAATAAATGCGTGGAACAGAATTGCGCTTAGCAGTCACCTTCAAGTCGGCGGCGCTTTCGCGTAAATGAATTGAGGTATAAAAAAAATCGTAGAATTTAATTCTACGATTTTTTTTTATACCCAGCTTTTAACTATACGATACTCACTTAACCTATATAAAGGGGGTGCTTTTGGCTCTTTTAATAAAGAAAGATACCCGACTGTAATTATTCATGATATAATCAACTAAAATTTACTTCACTTTATATAGTGAATATCGAGGTGATAATACGGTATATCGTGTTTTATCGATTTGAATTTAAGTTTAAGTTATTGGTTTTTAGTATTTTGTGTTTATTGGCCTCGATGTTGTTTATATTAAGATATATAGATATTCATTAAATTTAAAATTTAAAAACATGAAGATTTTAGTCATTGGAGGTACAGGATTGATCGGGACAAAAACTGTCACGAAATTACGGGCGCTGGGGCATGAAGTTATTGCAGCATCACCCAACACGGGTATAAATACCATTACGGGTGAAGGTTTGGCAGAAGCCGTAAATGGGGCCGAAGTTGTGATTGATTTGGCCAATTCACCGTCATTTGCAGATAATGATGTAATGGAATTTTTTGAGACTTCTGGAAAAAATCTACTAGCAGCAGAAATTAATGCGGGAGTAAAGCATCATATTGCATTGTCTGTTGTCGGAACGAGCCGACTACAGGCAAGTGGATATTTTAGGGCAAAGCAAGTACAGGAAGAGCTTATTGTCAAATCAGGTATTCCGTTCACGATTATTCATTCCACACAATTTTTAGAGTTTCTAGGCGGTATAGTTGCCTCTGCGCAAGACGGCAATGTTATCAATCTGTCTACCGCTAAAATACAGCCAATTGCCGCCGAGGATGTATCTTCGTTTGTCGTCGATTTCGCACTAGGCCAGCCTATTCAAGGAATCGTAGAAATTGGCGGCCCCGAACAATTTGAACTGGCGGCCCTAGTGCAACAATATTTGCTCAAGACAGAAAACCCAAAAAGAGTTGTTGGAAGTAAGGATGCCTTGTATTTTGGTGCACCTTTGGAAGAATTAACTTTAGTGCCTTCGATCGATGCAAAATTGGGTAAGATGACCTTTGAAGAATGGTTTGGCCTAAGTGTTCAAAAATAAACTAAATCTGATCCAAGGGCAAGCTGCGCTCTTGGATTTTGAATGATATTTTTTAAAATATTATACTATGAACAGTTTCTATAAAACTTTTACAAGCTCTTTGGGCCGAAAATTTACGATGGCATTGAGCGGACTGTTCCTCATCAGTTTTTTGCTGGTGCATATGTCAGTCAATGCACTTATATTTTATAACGATGGTGGAGTAACATTTACAATCGGAGCACATTTTATGGCTACAAATCCCGTAATCAGGACGTTGGAAATCGTTCTTATCGTTGGATTTGTGCTTCATATTATACAAGGCCTTCTGTTGTGGAAAAAGAACAGAGCCGCGCGCCCCATTAAATATGCCTATCCGCTGGCAACACCCAAAATTAAATGGTATAGTAAGAGCATGACTCTTTTAGGGACACTTTTGCTTCTTTTTTTAGTGATACACACATCCAACTTTTGGATACCCAATCGTATTCACCAGTTTCGTTATGATGAGGAGCTGCCACTTTATAATCTGATGTTGGAGAAGTTTAGCAATCCGCTGGAGGTATTAATTTATTTATTTGGTTGTGTCTCGCTGTTTTGGCATCTTTTGCATGGTTTTAATAGTGCTTTTACATCGCTAGGTATATCACATCGACGCTATAATGGTTTTATAAAATGTATGGGGACGAGCTTTTCAGTAATTGTACCGTTTGTATTATTTTTAATGCCGTTGTCTATTTATTTTAAGTGGATAAATTAATAGACAGATTGTGTATATTCGAAGTATAGCCTAATTGTCAACACTCAGTAATAATTGTAACCATATTGCTGTACTACACTTATCTATAACATGAAAGCAAATAAAACAACCAATCCTAAAATTGATGTGTCTCAGCAGGGGATAGCATATTACCAAAAAGAGCGCGAAATTCTATTGGCATTAGGTAATGATTTGACTAAAGTTCGTGATAAAAATGATCTTATTCGGCTTTTTAAGAGAGGTATAAAAGGCCTATATTTCATTACGCATACCATTGTAACTACCATCGATTATAAAGATGATACGTATAGTCCTTTTCTTCTGGACAATGATGGTTCCCCAATCCGGGATCATCCGCGTTATGCCGAAATGATTAAGGCACGTTTTCCTCTTAATGAACCATTTATTCAGGCTGTTTTGGATGCCTCCGAGCCAATTTCATTTGTGTTATCGGATATTATTGAAGACCCCAGAAGTCCAAATTTCCTACGCGTCAATTATGAAAAAGGCGTTCGGGAAATTTTAATGGCTAAATTAATGCGAGAGGGACGTGCTATTGGCTTCCTTCACATTTACACTGATCAAATAAATGGCTTTAGCCAAAATTTCAGAGATGTCATCGTCGGCATTATTCCTCAAATATCCAGTGCAGTCTCCAATATAGTAAAAAACGAAGAGCTACTTAAAAGAGAAAAGGAGAAGACTTTTCTGCTTGAATTCAGTAGCCGAATGGCTGCTGTAAGGACAAAGGAAGAATTAACGGAGACAGTTCGGGATGTATTGAAGCAACTTAGTCCGACTGGAAGTTTTGTCATTCGGCGAATCTGTGGCGATACCAAATCTCTTACAGAGCCCTACATTTATGATTTCGGAAGCCATCCCATACCGAAAGCCACAGGGGAGTGGTTCCAACAATTGCCCCTCAACGATGGTTTACAGAACCGTATTTTAACGAGTGCTATTCCGCTGCTATTTGATGTCGACCGGGAGGTGCAACGTGGTATTACTTCAGGTTATCTCCAGTATTGGAAATCATTGGAAATAGCGACATTCACGGGGATAAGGTTACGGAATGGTGAGAACAATTTAGGACTGTTGTTGTTAGAAACCGCCGAAATCAATATCCCATTACTTCAGAGCATTTGTGCACAGATCTCAACGGCAATTTCAAATACGCTGGCTAATGAACAGCTTGTTAAAAAGCAACAAGAGCAATCTTTTTTATTGGACTTCAGCAATGATATTACCCAGCTCAGGACAAAGCAGGACCTTCAGTCGGCTATCAGCAGGGTTTTGGACAAAACCCTATCCACGAGATTATCCATGATCCGTGTGATCGAAGCAGATGGAATGCACTTATCTCCTTTTATGTATGACGCAGCACTGTTTACTAAGGCAAAAAATGATTTTGATAAAATGGCAAGCAATCTTATTACAATCGATGAGTTATATACCGCTCAAGTGTTGTCCAGCAAGGAGGGACTTGTATTTAATGTTGACGAGGAAATTAAAAAAGGAAACGATTATGCTCGATTATGGAAGACCACGGGGCGACGTAACATGTACGGGCTGCCTTTGCGGATCGGTGATAAGAATATTGGTACGATATGGTTGCTAGCAGACCAACTCAATAAGATGCTTATTAAGGGCATTTGTTCCCAGATTTCAATTGCTATCGATAACATCCGTGCGAATGAACAATTGTTAGCTTATAAAAAGAATCTAGAAATAGAGAATGATTATTTAAAAGAGCAGATCAAGACCATTTACAATTTTTCTGAAATAATTGGCAGCGGAGAGCCGATGCAGCAAGTGTATCGTCTAATGTCGCTCGTGGCAAGTACTGGCACTAGCGTATTGATTACAGGTGAAACTGGTACTGGAAAGGAGCTCGTCGCCAGAGGTATACATACGTCATCGGATCGAAAAGATAAAGTCATGGTCAAGGTGAATTGTGCCGCTTTGCCCACTCACCTGATCGAAAGTGAATTATTTGGCCATGAAAAAGGTGCATTTACAGGAGCCGTAGAACGCCGTATCGGTAAATTTGAATTGGCACACCGAAGCACACTTTTTTTGGATGAGATTGGCGAACTGCCGTTAGAAGCCCAATCTAAATTATTGCGAATCATTCAAGAACGTGAGTTGGAAAGAATCGGTGGTCAGCAGATCATCAGAATTGATGTACGGCTAATTGCTGCTACCAATCGTAACTTGGAAGAAGAGGTAAAAGCGGGACGTTTTCGGGCCGATCTATATTTTAGACTTAATGTGTTTCCGATACATATACCGCCACTGCGTGAACGCCTCGAAGACATCGCCCAACTGACTGATTTTTTCATACAAAAATATAGTCGTAATACCGGGCGCAAGATTAAGAAAATAATGCCAAAAGTAATCCATCAATTGCGTGGCTATAGCTGGCCGGGAAACGTGCGTGAGCTGGAACACCTGATCGAACGATCTATACTTTTGACCACAACAGAGATAATTGACCATATCTATCTTCCAAAGCCACATGCTGAGTCTGGACAGGAGGACTTAAATTTTCTAAATTACTCACTTGACGAATTGGAGCGCAATTATATTATTCAAGTATTAAAACGTTGTGCTGGAAAGATCTCTGGTCCGGGCAGTGCATCCGAAATTCTCAAAATTCCTGGCAACACATTGCACTCGAAAATTAAGAAATTACAAATTAATAAAAGCGAGTATTTTTCCTAGAGTTTAATTTTTACGTTTAGTAAAAATATTTTAAAATATTAGGATGGTTGAGTTTTAGCTATTGTCATTAAAATGATTTATTCTACGAAAGATAAGGAGATTGAAAATGGAATTATTATTATTCCCGATATTAGTGGTTATACCCGTTTCGTCCACAATGTTGATCAGACAACAGGGAGGATAATTACTTATGAATTGTTGTCCGCAATTATTTCGAATAATGAAATGTCACTAAACGTCTCTGAAATTGAAGGCGATGCCGTTCTTTTTTACAGATATGGGTGTCAGCCCAATCTCAAAGAATTGGTTAATCAATTTGAACGTATGCTTAGTAGTTTTAATAAAAAAATCGAAGAAATTTCGTTAAGGATGGGTAAGGAGCTAAGTCTATCGTTAAAAATGATTGTGCACTATGGCTCTTTTTCGGAATATAATATCAATGGCTTTACCAAGCTTTATGGTGAAACGGTGATCGAAGCTCATCGATTGCTTAAAAATTCCATTAATAGCGATTGCTATTTATTGATTACAGATAAACTATTTGATAATTATAATTTCTCGAAAGGCTCACATCCCAATGGGCTTCAAGCAATGCAACTTTGTGAAGTTTACGGCGAGCTTCGAAATATTTGCTATTGCTATTATGATTATCAAAATGATAGCGTTCTACCACAATAGCAGATTATCCTTCATACTTCTAACTTTTACATCTGTTTTATATTGGGCATTTTTCACATTGTTGGTTATTATTTAGTTTCTGCCAATAGTATTTTCCCAGGTCGTAATACGATTAAACAACAATCAGATTTCACGTTCTGATAGACTAGAATATTTGTACAATCTGAGATTGAACAAAAATGTTCGGCATGATAGGTACCATGATCAGATGATAGTTGTATTGTAGTTATCTAATAGATGGACACTTTAACCCTGTAATTACATTATTAGCATATGGAGGTATCCATAAGTTGACAGATCAAAACCAAATACATGAAATTAAAACATATCATTTATCTATTATTATCATTATTGTTAATAATTAGCTCTTTTTTACATATTAATGCTCAAGCACTCAAATCGAGTCCGGACCTTATTCACGGTAAGCTTCCCAATGATTTCAAGTACTATATCCATAAAAATACTCGGCCTCAAGCCCGCGCGACAATTTATTTAGTTGTTAAAGCAGGGTCGATCTTAGAAAGCGAAAAAGAACGAGGACTCGCTCACTTTATTGAGCATATGAGTTTTAAAGGAACAAAAAATTTTACAAAAGATAACTTGCTTGACTATATAAAGAAATGCGGTGTACGTTTTGGCTCTGATCTAAATGCTTATACGGGTTTTGAGGAAACGGTTTATCAATTACCTATTCCAACAGATGACGAGGCTTTTTTAGAGTTAGGTCTAAAAATCACAAGAGATTGGGCTGGAGAGGCAACCTTATTACCCAAAGAAATAAAGTCTGAGCGGGGTGTTGTAATTGAGGAAATGCGACAGCGATTGAATGCATCACAACGGATTCAGGAACAGCGCTTCCCTATTTTATTAAATGGATCAAAATACGCCTCCCGACTGCCTATAGGCACTAAAAAAGTAATAGATAGCTTTTCACAGTCTGACATCAGAGGATTTTACAATAAATGGTACAGACCAAATTTGGAGGCAATTATCGTGGTGGGAGATATAGATGTAGATAAAACCCGTAAAATGATCGTCTCGTTATTTAGTTCATTGCGCAATCCTCCTTATATAGAAAAGCGCCCATCTTATCATGTCGTTCTAGACGGAAAAAATCGGTTTCAAACTCTAGCTGATCCAGAACAGTCTCAAGTAACTATTGATATAACAAGAAAACATTATTTGACCAATGTTCGAAGTGAGCAAGATCTCGGAAGAAAAATTCAGCGGATGTTGTTTTCGACAATGTTATCGACGAGATTAGAAAACGACAGGCAAAATACTGGTCGTCCGTTGAATCATATTGTTGGAGGATTCTCTCCATTGATGGGTGGTATAGAGGCATTTTCTGTCCAGTTTTCCACCCACGAGCATCAGATTGAATCGGGCTTTAAATATGCCTGGCACTTGATTTGGCAGATCAAGAAGAAAGGTTTTAGTGCAGATGAGTTAGCAAACGCAAAGAAAAAGCTCCGAGCACAACTTTTAAGTTCACAGCGAGAAGGGTTTTCCAGAACTTCAAGTTACCTCGCCGACCGGTATAAACAGCAATTCCTGACAGGTGAGCTTTTTCCCGGCGTGAGCGTAGAAGACAGTATCTATAACTCTGCTCTTTCCACTACAGTTCTTGCTGATGTAAATAAAATAGCTGTAGAGACGCTGAGTGATTACAACCGCGATGTTTATATTGTTGTACCTTCTAAATTTAGTAATAAACTTCCTCTACAAAGCGAGGTGGAAGACTGGATTGCCCAGGCGCAAAAGATGGAAGTTAAAAGTCCGCAAACTGTTTTAGTTCCACAGCATATTCAATCTCCATTTTCTAATGCTGGCCAGATCGATTCTATTAAAAACATAGGTTATCTAGGCGTATCAGAATGGTATCTCAGTAATGGAGCAAAAGTGGTTATTAAGCAAACATCTGATCCAAGTGACAAAATGCATTTTATGGCGATCAGTCCGGGCGGAACGTCTCAATATAGTGATAAAGATTTTCAATCTGCGGCGAATAGCGCAAGCATCGTATCCAGCTTTGGTACTAAAAATCTGTCAGCGCCCTTATTGAAGCAATTTATGGACGAGCGACAGCTTAACCTTCAATCTTTTATTTCCGAGCATTATGAAGGAATGCAAGGGAGTGCTCCAATATCTCAGATTTCGGATTTTCTTGAGCTTATTCATCAGCGATTTTCCTCACCTGAAAAGGATCAGGCAATTTTCAATAAGATTATTGAGGATACGCGGCAAGGGATCTCTTTTCGGCATAGCAATCCCGATATCGTTTTTTTAGATACTATTTCGGCATACATAAGTGGAGGAAATAGTAGAAGAACAGCTCCGGATCTCCGAAAAGTTGGTGAAATAGATCTCGATCGGGTTATGGATATCTATCATGAGCGATTTGCAAATGCGGGTGATTTTACATTTATTTTTGTGGGTAGAATTGACACGCTCAAGCTACGAAATCTCTGCGAAAAATATTTAGCCTCATTACCTGATCAAGGTATACGTGAAAATGTAATTGATCTAGGTATACGTACACCTAATGGACAAATAAGTCGTCTCGTACGTGCCGGAATTACTCCAAAAGCTACGGTCAGACTTATTTTTGGTGGAGATTATCAATATACGTTAAATGAACGAATGAATGTTACTGCCCTACAAGAAATTCTTCAGTACCGTTTGCTACGCAGATTAAGAGAGGAGCAGGGAGGTGTTTATACACCACAAGTGGTATCTAGTCAGCGCAAATATCCCAGTCCCAGGTATAGTTTTACAGTTAATTTTGGATGTGACCCTTCGCGAGTTGACGAACTTATAAAACTTACCCAAGCAGAAATCCGTTCAATGGCTAAATCAATATCCCAAGATGATTTAGATCGGTTCAAAGCAGAACAACGGCGTCAAAATGAGTTAGCGTTAGAGGATAATGGATTCTATCTAGGTTATCTTACCCTAGTTTATCAGGATAGAGAGAATTTAGATGTTTTTGAAAAACTTGTCGCAGAAATGGAATCGCTAAAAACTAGTACGCTTCAGGAGGCAGCTTCGAGGTTATTATCAGGTGAAAACTATTTACGTTTTGTTTTGCTTCCAGCTTCTTAAAAATATTTTTTATAAAATGAGAATATGATAGGTACGTTTCATTTTGGTAGTTGTCTTTCCGAAAGATGAATGCTCACTACACCTATGAAAAGGAACCAATCAGGATGAACAGAGAAAATATGTTCAAACAGGTCTTTGATCTTCTATTTGTTCCGTTAAGTTTTTATGCACAAAAAATTGTAGGATCTGTTGCGGAGGCAGAAGATCTTGTAGAAGATGTGTTTTTACAGTGCTGGCAACGCTCACAGATATTTGAAGATACCGAACACGCTAGATTTTTTCTTTATCGGGCAGTTCGAAATGCTGCTTTGAATGTTGTAAAAGCGAAATTACGCTTTGAACAAAAGCATTACATGGCTGGAATGCTTCAAGAAAAAAGTGAACAGAGCCATTTAGAATATATTATTCATACTGAGCTTATCAGCGAAATTTATAGTGAGATAGCAATGCTTCCTAAACAACAGCGCAAAGTAATGTTAATGAGCTTAGAGGAAGGGAAAAAACTTCAGGACATAGCGGATGAATTGCATCTCTCCCTTCAAACAGTTAAAAACTGCAAATCTAGGGCTATGGCCCGATTACGTATTCAATTAAGTAAAGAAAATTGGCTCTTGATACTTGTTTTAATAGAGCTTATTCTTTCAGAATAAATAAAAAAACACAATATGGAATAGGTACCCTTTCAATCCTTGGGTGTATTACGAATAATGATGGACCAAAATACTTATGAAAGTGAAAAGCAAGCGCGCCGTATGGCTTTTCTGCTTGCAGCATATTTACGGAAAGAGGCTAGTGAAGCTGAAATTCAAGAACTTCTTACTTGGCGAAGTGAGAACGAAAGAAACGAGAAGCTTTTTGAGACACTTTCTGATAGAAAAAATATCAATAGTCATTTGTTGGAGTATGCCAAATGTACTTCTGCCTCAAGCTATAGAAGACTATCCCAAAGAATAACGGCTGAAGCACGTTGTAAGAATAGAAATAGCAAAAATTTGTTAAAGTTGAATATAACTGCGGCAGCGGCCATTTTTGTCGCATTCCTAGGTATTGTTTTCCTTGTATACCATCACACATCCAGTGAAGTTAACCGCAGGGGATCGGATCAATTAAGGTTTGTACTTTCTGATGGGTCTACCATCGTGTTGGACAGTGTTAATGGAACACTTAATGTTCAGAAAAATAATATTGTAGACCAACATGGAAGACAGCTGTTCGCCAATATAGGAGAGACTCCTAATCTGGTGTATTTAGAAGTTCCAGCAGGTCGTCAGCAGGAGATTATCCTTTCCGATGGGTCACATGTCTGGCTGAATTCATTATCAGCCTTAAAATTTCCACTCGACTTTGCTGAGAAGGATCGAAAAGTTGAGCTGAAAGGTGAAGGATATTTCAAAATAAAACACGAAAATAATAGATCATTTGAAGTAAAAAGCCGATCGCAACGTATCGTCGTATTAGGTACAGAGTTCAATCTTCGGGCATTTCCGGGAGAAGAAATTCGTACAACACTGGTTAGGGGGAGGGTGAGTATTGAGAACAACAAGAAAAAAAAATCTTTATTTCTTCATCCTGGAGAACAGAGTATAATGACAGACGATGGAACTACCTATAAAAGGTCAGTCGATGTTGATTCTGAGATTGCTTGGAGATATGGTGTTATCAGCTTTAATAGAAAAACCTTCGCTCAGAGTATGGACGAGATTGCTAGAGCCTATGGTTTTGAATTACAATATCATGGGCCAATTCCAAATCATAATCTATCAGGAAGCATTCATATTGGTGCAAACCCGGCGGTCATAGAAGTTTTATTACGTTCCATTGGAGTTGACTTCACCATCAATGGGAAGCGACTTATTATCAATAATAGAAAGGAGGTAGATACAAGCCAATAGCATATTTATACTATGAAAAGAAAAACAAGTAAACGGATACTCGGATATTTCGATAAAAATACCTTGCTATCAAAACATAAAAACCAAACTAACTATGAATTATCAATTAAATTACCCAGCACATGCTTAAGCTTAAACTATTAATATTGATAATGCTGATAAGCGGTACAGCCTTTTCGCAACGTATTACCTTAAATACTGAAAGTCTTTCAGTTTCTGAGGTGTTTTTCGCTGTACAAAAACAGACAGGTTTTCGGACTTCGGGCAAGCTAGACCTTTTCGATTTATCTACACCAGTAAAAGTTAATGTAAAGGACATGCCACTATCCGAGTTTCTAATGACAATTTCAAATAATCAACCATTTGTTTGCACCATAGTTGATCGAAATATAATAATTTCTCATAGAGTGAAAGCGCCAAAAAATGAGAAGGCAACAGCTGTACAAATTCAATCTGCTCCCATTGGTACATTGATTTTTAAGGGAAAAATAACAGATGAGGAGGGGAAGCCAATTAGCGGTGTAAATATTTCATTGATTCAAAATAACAAAATAATCAGTTTCAGTGATACGTATGGTAAGTTTTCTATAGCTGCAGATAAAGGTTCCTTATTACGGATTAGTCACGTTTCATTTGTTCCGCGTGAGCTGGCGATAACAACTGAATTAATACAAGATCCCAGTATACGTTTAATTAGGCAAGAACAAAAGCTCTCTGAAGTACCGGTCAACAAAGGATATTATTCAACTACGCGAACGCTCAATACCGGTAATGTGGTATCCATTACTTCGCAAGATATTGAAAAACAACCTGTTTCTAATCTGTTGGAAGCGCTTCAGAGTAGGGTTCCAGGACTTACCATTGTTCAGCAGAGTGGTAATCCGGGTAGCAATTTTACGATTGAACTTCGCGGCAGGAATAGTCTAAACCAAAGCAATCCTTTATTTATTATAGACGGTATTCCATTCAGTACAGCTGCTATGGGACAGATTGCGGGCAATGTCAACAGCTTTTTGGGGGGGGTAGGGACAACAGGAGAGTCTTCGGCTGCCGGCGCAGGAGGACTTAGTCCACTTAATAGTATCAATCCTGGCGATATCGAGCGTATTGATATTTTAAAGGATGCAGATGCTACTGCAATTTACGGATCACTGGGTGCAAATGGAGTGATTCTCATTACGACTAAAAGAGGAAAAGCAGGTCCGATGCAAATCAATGGGCGTTTTAGTTTAGGATTTAGTAATCCTTCGAGAATGCCAAAATTTCTTAATACGAGGGAGTATCTACGATATCGCAGAGCTGTATTTAAGAACGACGCAAAAGAACCCGGACCAACTGATTACGATCTTAACGGAACTTGGGATACCTCAAGATATACACAATGGGGTAAAGAACTCATCGGCCGAAAAACTGTCAATACAAATAGCTCCATTTCACTTTCGGGGGGGAGCAGCCAGCTGAGTTACAGTATAAATCTAGCACACAATGAGGTGAGTCCACCATATGATGGGGACTTTGCTGATAAAAGAACTACTCTTGGCTTTAATATTAGCTCATCTTCTGCAGATAATCGCTTTCGATTAGTTTTTAGTGGAAATTATGGTTACGATGCAAATACTCTTCCGGGATTGGATGTTTCAAGCTTTTTAAATTTGCCTCCAAATGCTCCCGAACTTTTAACAGAGGATGGTAGGCTCAATTGGTGGAATGCAACGGCAACAAATCCGTACGCATCTCTTATGCAACGGTACAATGCGCTCACAAGAAATATATTATTTAATACGAGTCTTTCATATGAGCTTTTTAAAAGCTTGTTTCTAAGAACTAGTGTTGGATACTCCGATATCGGTTTCAATGAACAACGTCTTAATCCGCTTTCCAGCTTCAATCCTGGGATTGCAGGGCTTTCCGCAAGTTCCCTAACTGGTAACAACAAAAATAATTCTTGGATAATTGAACCACAGATTGAATATAATAAAGAAATTGGTGAGGGGAAGTTTACGTTTTTGGCAGGTACCACTTTTCAACAGTTAGAGTCTGGCGGCACTACAATTAATGCCCTTGGATTTGCAAGTGATGCTATGCTTGGAGATCTAAGTGCGGCAGCCAGATTTAGTACGCGTAATCGTTATAGTAAGTATAGATATAATGCTTTATTCGGACGCTTTAATTACGTTATTTTAGATCGTTATGTGATTAATTTAACTGGACGTCGAGATGGAAGTAGCCGTTTTGCACCTGGAAGACAATTTGGGAATTTTGGGGCATTGGGTTTAGCTTGGGTGTTTGGAAAGGAACCTTGGATTACGCAAAAGTTACCCGTTATTAGTTTCGGAAAGTTAAGAATGTCTTATGGTGTTACAGGCAATGACCAGATCGGAGATTATCGATACCTAGATTCCTACTTGGCCAATAATGGTATAACTTATTTGGGCATGACCGGTTTGTTTCCAAGTAGAGTGTTTAATGATGAATACCATTGGGAGAGCAATCATAAGCTTGAAGCGGCTATAGAGCTTGGCTTTTTTGATGATCGACTTATGTTGAATACCGCCTGGTACAGAAATCGCTCTTCCAATCAATTGGTAAATCTTCCTTTAGCACCCACTACCGGAAATACGAACGTACAGGCAAATTTGGCGGCATTGATCCAAAATACAGGATTCGAATTTGAGATTTCTAGCACTAATTTCAAGATGAATCATTTTGCTTGGCGAACATCATTAAACCTGACAATTGATCGCAATAAACTTTTGGATTTTCCGGATTTAGCCCTTTCACCTTACCGTACACAATATGTAGTGGGAAAAGCTATAAACATCAGTGAGCCCCTTTTTAAATTACATGGTGTCAATCCTCAGACTGGGCTTTACGAATTCATTGCTGCCGATGGTCAGATTACCTCATCTCCAGATAATGTAAAAGATGTAACTCAACGCAAAGAATTGAGGCCATTATATTATGGAGGGCTGGGCAATAATTTTCGGTATCGTAATTTAGAATTGGATTTTCAGATTCAGTTTGTAAAGCAACAGGGTAGAAATATGTTGTTTAACACATTAGGGAACCTACCTTTTTCTACAGCCACAAATTTACCTGAATATTTTTTGGATAATATTTGGCTTCACCCTGGGGATAATGTCAGTCTACAGCGACTCAGTGCCGGAGGCCTAGCACCCGGAGCAGCAGCAGTTACCACAGCATATAATGCTGCGAAGCGGAGTGATGGAGCATATTCAGATGCTTCTTATGTAAGATTGAAAAATGTTTCATTTTCGTACAAATTTGAGGATCAATTTCTGCAAAAAATAAAGATGAAGCAGCTTCGGATCTTTGCTCAAGCACAGAATCTTCTAACAATTACAAATTATAAAGGATTTGATCCAGAAAGTCAGGGATCTATGCTCCCTCCATTGCGTACTATTGTAATAGGCACACAAATTACCCTATAAAAATCAAAAAAATGAAAGGTCTATTTTTTATACGATTCTATTTATCATTGATCATTATTACACTCATTGTGAGCTGTAAAAAATTTTTAGATGTAGGTAGCCCAGTTACGGAAACATCCTCAAAAGAAATTTTTGCCAATGATAATAGTGCAACAGCTGCTATGCTCGGCGTCTACGGTGAATTTATGAAAACAGCAAATTTAAGTATGGGTGCTTCAATATTTCTCGGACAGTCTGCCGATGAATTCAGAAGCTACGCCGTAGCACCGTATTCTAACTATTATACAAATAACTTAAATGCAATAGATAACAACGATTTTTGGACGGCCTATTACGGGAGTATATATCGATGTAATGCAGTTTTGGAAGGGGTGTCAAAATCCTCCACAATAAGTTCAAAAGTCAGCGAACAACTTCGAGGAGAAGCACTTTTCACAAGAGCTTTTCTCCATTTCTATTTAGTCAATATTTTTGGCGATATACCCTATGTCGCAACAACTAATTATAAAGAAAATAACCTTGCTCCCAGGGAGTCCGTCGAGTCGGTTTACAATAAGATCATTGCAGATCTTCAAGAAGCAAAGGTGCTATTGAATGATATATTTCCTGATGCGGCAAATAAGCCTTCAACAGAACGCGTCAGGCCAAATCGGACAGCTGCAGAAGCTATGTTGGCCCGGGTCTATCTTTACAAGGGAGAGTGGGAGAGGTCAGAAGAATTTGCAAGTGCAGTTCTTTCAAAAAGTCAGGATTACGGATTATCTAATGATCTTAATGACGTTTTTAAGAAGAACAGCAGGGAGGCTATTTGGCAAATGATGCCCAGCGATGCTGTCAATACCAATGGATTTGAAGGATACACTTATATTCTACTTGCTCCACCCGGTGCTTTGGGCAGATTTACAATCGCTCTCAACGATTATTTATTAAATGCCTTTGAAATTGGAGACAAACGTAGAAATCATTGGGTCGGAACATATCTATCATTTCATTATCCCTTTAAATACAAGGTTGGGGCTCTTTCTCAGCCAACATCAGAGTATTCAATGGTCATTCGATTAGCAGAAGTTGTACTTATACGGGCAGAAGCCAGGGCGATGCAAGCAAAATTAAATGCTAGTATTTCGGATCTAGATAAAATTAGAAATCGAGCAGGTCTGGCGCTAATTGCAGATATAGACCCTATGGTCAATAAGCAGAAACTTTTAGAAACCATCTGGCACGAACGTCAGATAGAGCTTTTCAGCGAATGGGGACATCGTTGGTTTGATCTCAAAAGAACTGGAAGGGCCGATAGCATTTTGGCTGCAATAAAGGGAAGCAATTGGAAATCTACTGATGAGCTTTTTCCTATACCTAAAATACAGATTGATTATTCACCTGTTTATACCAATGCACAAAATCCTGGATACAATTAACGATCACATAAAAAAATACAATATGAACAAATTATTATTAGTACTACTCTCTTTAATACCATTAGTAAATCTCGCCCAGGGGAGTTTTCATATCAAGGGACGGTTTAAAGATAATAAAGCCCAGGGAAGGGTCTATGCCACCTATTATGCAGGGCAGACGGTTATAGATTCTGTAGACGTCATGAATGGTCAGTTTCAGATTCATAGTAAAGAGATTCTAGAATTGCCTTCAATGGTTAGTTTGGCCTATTCAAAATATAGCAAAGGAGTACGAAGTGTTGGGAATTCGATAATATTTCTTTTTTTGGATGGAGAAGAGTTGCAGATGGAAATTGGCGACGATTTTAATAAAGCTACAATGACGGGTTCAAGTATATATAAACAAATGTCCCAATATGTAGATTATATCAAAGTGCCGGGTGAGCCATTAGGGATATTACCTGTAAATGGAATTATTACTTTTGGTGCTTTAAGATCAGGATCTATCAATCCTCCTGAACAGCAACAAAAAAACGTGACTACTATGACTAAAGCAGATAGCCTTTTGGCCGAACGCTTACGTATGGAGCGTATTGCCAACGAAGACAGAAATAATCGGCTTGAGGTAAGGAAGATGTTGCAGATGAAATACATAGAAAATTTTCCAGACTCTTATTTTTGTTTAGTTGCACTGAAGGAGATTGCTGGTGTATACATGAACGTGGAAGAGGTCGAACCATTATTTTTAAAAGTTTCACAACGGTTACGTGAGACTCCAAGTGGAATTGCATTTGCTGCACGCATTGAAGCGGAGAAGAGAAATCCTACACCTAAGGTCGATATAGGAGCCGAAATCCGGAAAGCGCTTTCAAAAAGCAAAGAAGCACCAAGCACCAAATTCAAAATAGGTGATAAGGCTCCTGATTTTAGTATTCCAAATACAGAATCCAAAATGACAAAACTTAGTGATTTCCGTGGAAAGTATGTTTTGGTAGATTTTTGGGCTAGTTGGTGTGTTCCATGTAGGAGGGAGAATCCTAATTTAGTTGAGGCCTATCGAAAATTTAAGAAAAAAGGATTTGAGATACTTGGCGTTGCCTTGGAACGGCCCGACGATCGACAAAAATGGATTGAAGCGATTAAAGAAGATAAATTAAAGTGGATACAACTGTCTGATTTAAATACGTTTGATTCCCCTGTAGTTAAGCTTTACGGTATTGAAGCTATTCCGCAAAATTATCTTATTGACCCTGACGGTAATATTGTCGCCACCAATTTGCGGGCCGATGCATTACAACAGAAGCTTACTGAAATTTTTTCCGGAAAGTAATTTATGAAGTTTAAAACTAATATTACACTTTTATTGTTGTTTGTGGTTACTGTTAGTGCTTTAAGAGCACAACAGACCACTTCAATTCCCTTTGAGGAAAATAGAAAGCTACTAAAAAACATTATTGATATCGTTAAATCCGAACACTACGCTCCGAAATCTATTGATGATAATTTTTCTTTGAAGCTGTATCAGGCAACTATTGAAAACTTAGATCCTCTGGGTCAATTATTTTTAAAATCAGACCTTAAAAAACTAGATAGGTATAAATATATGCTTGATGAGGAGATTAATGAGTTCAAAGCTTTTGCATTCTTACCCCAGGTTTTAGCTATCTATATGAACAGATTAAATGATCTAGAAAAGGACTATGCTGAAATCCTTGCGCAGCCTATGGATTTTATGATCAATGAAGATACTGGACCAATGGGACGGACGGCGATAGGCATAGCCAAAAATCTACTACAGATAAAAGAGTCTAGAAGAAAACGTATTAAATATCTCATCATACAACAGTATTATGCACTTAGGCAAAACAACCCTACAAACCGAGATCTTGCCGGTCTAGAAATACGTGCGAGGTCTACAGTAAAGTTGCGTATACAAAGATCAATCGAACGTATGAGACTCTTATCAAATCCGACACAACAGTTTGAAGCTTATGTAGATCGTATACTCAAGATAATGGATCCGCATAGTAGCTATCTATCTGCTCGGGCAGAACGTGAATTTTCAGAATTGATGGACAATAACTATGGTGGATTAGGTCTTACGCTTGATGGCGAAACTTCTCCTCTTGGTGTCAGAATTAGTGGTTTAGATATAAATGGTAGTGCTTATAGGAGTGGTAAAGTAATGATTGGCGATATTATTGTAGCGATTGGTGAAGGAGCAAAAGGAGATTTCAGAGAGGTAGCAGGCATGACAAGTGGAGAAGTCGCTGCTTTGATCCGTGGCCAGCTTGGCACTTCTTTGCAGCTGATATTGCTACGAGGAGCCGAAGAAAATCGACATACCGAAACGCTAACTCGAGAGGCTAGCCAGGGGAATGGCTCTCAGACCAGAACTGCAATTATCGAATATGGAGGAGTTCAAACGGGCTATATTACTTTTCCGTTTTTTTATGAATCTCTCAATAATCTAAGTAGCAGACACTGCTCATTAGATGTTGAACAAGCTATCTTTGATCTTCAAAAAGAACAGGTACAGGGGATTATTGTTGATCTAAGGGGTAATGGCGGTGGTTCTTTAAGAGAAGCCGTCAGGATGGCCACACTTTTTTTAGGCCAAAGCCCTATTGTACATATTAAAGACAACAAAGGTTATCCGATTGCGAGGACAGCCAATGATTTGGATATGATGATGCCTACAGGTAAACCTTTTTTTCAACAAATTTACCAAGGTCCTTTAATTGTTTTAGTAGACGAGTTAAGTGCGTCGGCCTCTGAAATTTTTTCGGCTGCAATTCAAGACTATGGACGTGGTTTGATCATTGGAAGTAGTACTAGTTATGGAAAAGGAAGTGTACAGAAACTTATAAGGCTAGCACCTCCAATGGAAGGTTCTCTCCAATTGACCTATGCACAGTTTTATAGAGTTAATGGCTCATCCACGCAGCTCAAAGGTGTTAGTCCTGATATCGTAATAGCTGATCTGAACGAATACGCCGGCATCCGCGAGAGAGATCTTCATGATCCATTGCCGTGGGATATGATTTCACCTTCGCATGAGATTTTGGAGAAAGATCTTTCGCTTAAAAAACTCATTGCAAATGCACAATACCGTATTTCTGCAGATAGCTCCTTAAAGGACATATATGACCGATCAAAAGAAATCTCTTTTCTTAAAAAATCAAAGGTGAGCTTACAATACGACTCTTACAATATTATGGCCAAGCGACTCGCTAAGCTTTCTCGTCTATCACCAACTAAAGTCAATAATGATAAATTAAGGATACGTTCGATGTTTGAGGAAAAAGACGATTACAATCTCAGATTTATAGAAAAATTACAGTCAGATAATGTTATTAATCAAGCTATCTTAACGATGAATGACTTAGCAAAATAGGGACTTTAAAGAGTTATTATTAGCCACGCCAGGCCGATATTATCTGCCTGGCGTAATAAAGGCGGCAGCTCTACCAACTCCCGCAAAGATAAAGGCCAATCCCGTGATCGTTGTTAATGGTAGCCATTTTAAAATGGGAGTACAGATTAAAATGAGGGCAAAAATTAATCCGATAACATTGGCAATGAGTAAACATTGTCTTTTTAAGCTATTACTAGATGGGAAAAAAGATGAAAAATTGACCGCTCGTAGAGCTTGTATCGAAAGAATGAAGCCAATTATAAACGGTAATGTAGGAACAACTATTTCTGCCCGAGATAAAAGAATTGAGCCGATAAGAGTGTTGAGAAGACCACTTATAATCATGTAAATCAGATCTTTTTCCTGAATTTTATTCTTAATTGAAAAACAAATTTCAAAAATACCGCATACTAAAAATGAAATAGCTATTAAAGAGCAAAATTCTCCGTAGATCTCAGTAGGTATTATAATAATGTAAGAGCCAATCAATATCGAGGTAATGCTTGGTATCGCCTCCGTAATCCTCAGTCTTACATCCGCAATGCATTTTTTTAAAAACAAGTTCATAATATAGCTGCTTCGTTTTTTTTTAATTAATCACTATTAATTGTCTATTTTTTATCTAGGTTATGGTTAAAAAAACTAAACTTAATTGATAATGTAACATTTAAGGATGATATCGTGTATTTTTTTATCAATTGTTTTATAATAAATTTGAAAGTATATACATTACGGAGCAAAAAGTTAGGATGCACGAGATTCAAGTTTATTTTTCTCTGGCTGTTTTAAATTTTATGATAACTGCAAAACAGCATAATAGAATTATTACTATTGCGGCTACTATTGCACCTATCATAAATATTGAGCGTATGGCAAGTAACTGACTTTGCATTGCGGAGGATTTTGAAAGCATCATATTTGAAATCCCTATTGTATCACTTTTCCAAAAACCCTTTGTAGAAAGCAAGTTTTGATATAGACTTTGGCGCTGTACTAATATTTCATTATCTGTGGTTAGTTTGTCAAGAAATTGGTATTTATAATTTTGAGTAAAATAGAGCTGTAAGGTATATAAACCACTCATCGAAATTAATGTCGAACAGAACCTTGTATAAGCGCAGATAATTATCGCCGTCATTCCCGTGCTTTTTGGTACACTTGCAGAGCAGAATATAGTGATAGGAACAAATAGGAAACCACAGGCAAGCCCCTGGACGAAAATAGGCAAGCATAGCTCATTAAAGGAGAGGTCCGGCGTCAGGTGAAAATAAAGCCAGAGGTGATAAAGGCACAATAACGAAAAACCTACGAGTAGTAGTTTCGGTAGATTTTCTTTTTTTCTTAATATTAACCCTATGGCGATAAGTGTTGCTACGATGACCCCCAGTATATTAAATAGTCCAGATTGGACAACATCAACAGCGTCCCAGCCAAGTACGGAAGCTGCATATCCATAGATCAGATTTATACTATCTTTCACACACCAGAATACAAGCATCAGACCAATGGCAAAAATAAACTTCGGATATCTAAAAACATTCATATCAATCAGTGGATGCCTGATTGTTGTCTTTCGATAAAAATATAAAGATAAAGCTGAAATAGAAAAAAAGGAAGCATACCGTACTGTTTGGTCTGACAACCAATATCTTTTAGGTCCATAAATAAAAATATATACCGCCGCCACTACCCCAAACGCAAATAATAGGCCGCCGATCCAGTCTATTTGATACAGAGGTAATGGTTTGCGGTCTATTTTGAGTTTAAAGAGAAGAATACAAATAACCATTGCGACTATTTGCAGCCCAATCAGCGCATAATAAAAAACGGTCCAATCCCATCTTACCACGATCCACGAAGCGCCTATTCCGACAATAATGCCACAGGTTAACACCAATGAGAAAAAGATAGATACCCCGATCAAGGTGGCTTTTTCGATTGGCAGTGTAGAGAATAGAATAATCAATATACAGGCAGCTATTGTACAGGTAACTGCCCCCATAAAAAAACGTAGGACGGAAAATAATACGAGATTCTGCGTTACCATGCATCCAAGGTTCAAAAATATTCCTATTAAAAATGCAATGATAAGGTAGTTTCTTGTATTAAAGTATCGTTGCGTCCTGAATTGTATTGGTAAAAACGAAATGATACCTGCGTAAGATATCTGAAAGGCGAACGAAATATCCTCGGACTGTGCTCCATAGAAAGATATGACATGAGCCTGTATGAGTCCGAAAGAGGCAAATTGTGCCATTCCAGCAAATAAAATCAAAATCAAACAAATTCTTGTCAATCCAGGGTATTTGTTAATCCATGTTTTAAAATAAATATTTGACCTCATGAGTTATAAAGTTCTAATTTTTTGCCTTCACCCTTACCTTGACATTCATACCTGCTTTAAGTACATCTGTATCCTGATCAGGTGCAAATTTTATTTTTACAGGAATTCGTTGGATAATCTTTACAAAATTTCCCGTTGAATTGTCTGCAGGTAATAAAGAAAACTTTGAACCTGTGGATGCCGATATGGCTTCGATTTTTCCTTTGAATATCTTGTTGCCTATCGCATCTACTTCAATTTCGACAGTCTGCCCCACATACATTCCGTTAACTTGAGTTTCCTTAAAATTAGCGATTATCCATTTATCGTGCGTATTTACGATAGATACCAGCGGTTGTCCAGCTTGTACCTGTTGTCCTTCTAAAATATTTTTTCTTCCGGTGTATCCGCTGTATGGAGATGTAATGACCGTATAGCTCATATTGAGTTTGGCCAGATCTAACAATGCCTCGGCACGCTTCTTTGCAGCGAAAAGAGAACTGTATTTTGCTTGCAATTCGTTTACTTTCATATGACCTGTTTTTAGCCCGTTTACTGTGGCATTATAACTATTCTCGGCTACATCATATCGCGTTTTAACTTGCTCATAATCCGCCACCGTTACAGCATCTTCATTCAATAAATTTCTAAAACGTTTGACGTCCTGTTCTTGCTGCCACAGGGTAGCTTTTGCTACTTTGATCTGGTCCTGATTGATTAAAGTCGATGCTTGGGCTGAATTAATGCTAGCGGCTAAGATTTCCTGTTGTGCCTTGGTATCTTCCAACATTGCCTCTGCCTCTTTAACTTTTTGTGCGTATTCTCTGTCATCCAGTATTACAAGTGTATCTCCCTTTTCAACCTTCTGATGTTCTTCGAAGAGTACATTTTTTATAAATCCTCCCGCCCTCGCAGATACAGGATTAATAAATGATTCTATCTGCGCATCATTTGTATCTTCGTAGTGATTCGAGTACGTGATGTATTTTATGAAATAGACCACAGCAACGACTGATAAAATTAATACAGTGCAAGTCGTCATGATACCCATTATGGTAGCAGTTCTTGAATTTTTATTTTTTGGTTTCACGATTTTTTCTGTTTTAAATTTTTCCTGTTAAAAAAAGTAATCTGTAGTATATCGAAAGCGCGGCAATATTTGCCTGTATATGATTAAATTTAGCCTCATATAAGAGGTTGTCGGCTTCAAGTAGATCCGTCAGCAAACTTAGCTGATTGGAATATTTTGCATTTTGTATTTTATAATTAGCTTCGGCCTGTATAATAGATTTTTCGATAACTGATATTCTGTCAATGGATTCAGTATATTTAATAAATAAAGTTGCTGCCTCCTGTTTTACATTCTCTTCAATCCATTCTTTCTGTTGTTTAAGCCCGCTTTCTCTCGTCATCGATGCGTACACTTTATTTTTGTTCTGGTATAATGAAGATATATTATAGGATGCTTTTATGCCAACAAGTCCTACTCCTACAGTCTGTGGTTTAGGTGGAAACACAAAGGTATTGGGATAATTTAATCCGTAACCACCGAATAGACTAACGTTCGGAAGGTTGAATGATTTTGCAATTTTGGTGCGGTTCCCCTGCAATTGAATGTTTTTCTGTATCTTCAAAATAGAGAATGCTTCTGCATAATTGCCGGTCATTTTTTTTACATCAATCAAATCAGGAAGCTCGAGTGAGGCTGTATCTGTAATTAAGACATTTGCAGTGTCTTCCAAATTGAGTAAAAGTTTTAGCCGTTTTATCCCGATTTGATAATCATTTTTATTTGTCTTTTGGCTCAAATGTAAATTCGATAATGCCACATCTGCACGTAGTAAATCACTTCTTGTTACTTTTCCATTAGTAAAGAAGGCATTAATATTCTTAAATCGGGTCTGGGCTCTTATTGTTTGTTCCTTTAATAATTTTTCTTGATAATAATTACGTACTAAATCCAAATACTGTAGAGCTGTTTGTAAACCAATTGATGCCTTCTGTTCATTGTGGTTTATAGCGGCTAGCTCATTTTTATGCTGTGCGTCATTAATGGTGAATGTTTGCCGCCCGCCGGTATATAGGTTAAATGAAGCTTCGATGCCTAGGGTGCCAGCATTGGCATTTGGAGGTTTTGGAATTGAGTTTGATTCGCCTAGCACTCCATCAAAAACCGTGATATCGCTATACCGCTGGTAGGATGCATTTGTAGCGACATGAGGCAATATTGCTATTTTTGCATCTTTTAAGTCAGCTAGACTAGCGGTTATTTCATTTCTGGACACCCCTAATAGTTTGTTAAAATCCTTCGACCTGTTCACAGCTTCAACAAATGATAATCTGATCATTGTACTGTCTAAAACCTGTGATTTAAGAACTCTTGGGATACATATCAAAAATAAGAGTAGTATCGTGAATTTTGATTGTTTTACTTTGTGTATCATTTTTAGTTTCTATTTCCGTATGCCAGCTAGGGAGTTATCCCAAAATCATTGCTAAAAAAATCTTGACAAATTTACCTGCAGTTAATATTAAAAAAGTATATATTTCCCCTTATTTGGTGGACAAAACACTTTTATGTTTATGGGAGTTGAAAATTGGAGTTTGAGTAAAATCAATATATCACTATTTTTAAGTACTGATATTATCAGTGCTAGATTTTATAGTGTTGTAGCAACTTGGAATTTTTGAGCAAGGTCTATTCTGTCAAGGCTATTTTAAGGAATGCTTTGTTAGATCGATTTCAGTGGGGGGGGGGGGAGACAGGTTATGCCATAGCCTTCAATTTTATTCTGGTTCCTTACCGAAAGCTTTAAAGTCCTTTCGAAATTGGCCGGGTGAGATCTTGGCCAACTTGCTAAAAATTCTGTTGAAATATTTAGGATCATCATAGCCCATCTCAATGGATATTTCTTTTATTGTGAGATCTGTATAACAAAGTAGGCGCTGGCTTTCCCTCAGTACTTCCTGCTGGATAAAGTAAGTCGCTTTGAAACCTGTCACCGCTTTTATCGTATCACTTAGGTAGGTAGTTGAATAATTCATTAATTCGGCATATTCGCTGGGCTTTTTTAGATCATGGTAATGTTTCCTTACCAGTCTTTTATACTTTTTTGTTAATTCCGATTTTCCTCGTGAGTGCTGTTTTGAAAAATATTCCGCAGTAGCCTGAAAGGAAGCTGCAATCTTATATATTCCAGGTCGTACTAAAGAATCGACTGCAGCCTTGTGAAAGCTCCTTAATGTACAGTCATTGTAAGTTGTAAAAAGGAGCTGGAAATAACGCTGATACCAGTCAAAATCAGTGGATGAGAGGGAGAGTACAGGTTCCGAAAAAGAGGCGTCTTCAATTGTAAGGCGTACATGTTCATCAATGATCTTATTGTCCACAAAAAGTATCCAGCCCTGGCTATCGCTGTCAAAGCTTATTGCACGTTGGATCTGCCCGGGAAAGAGAAAAGCCAATTTTGTTTGCGTGACTTCTATTTTTTTAAAATCAATCAAAAGTTTCGCTCGGCCCCTCGTCAAAAAAAGACATACAAAATGGTCATTACGGTGTAGCTTACTTATACTTTCTATAAATGACGAAATAAAAGCGTTATTGATCATATCAATGCGTACGCCAGATATATTGTCTTTTAATTGCCATACAGGAATAGTACGTTTCATAGACTACTAATTTTATGTCGCAAAATAATCAGTTTTTCACTATAAACCAATGCTTAATTCCCTATTACTATTCTTAAATATAAATTATACAAAATCCGAAATCTAAGATTTTACAAAATTTTTCTTATCTGAGATGACCTCTCCCCAAAAAACTGGAGCATTTAAAAGTAGAGAATTCGGACTTGAATTACTAATTTTAAAAGGGAGGAAAAACGATGAAAAAATCAAAGTTTACCGAAGCACAGATCGCCTTTGCGATCAAACAGTCCGAGACAGGTACCCGTGTGGAAGAAGTCTGCAGAAAAATGGGTATCAGCGAAGCTACGTTCTACAACTGGAAGAAGAAATACGGTGGCTTGGGGGTATCGGAGCTGCGTAAGCTCCGGCAATTGGAAGAAGAAAATGCACAGCTGAAAAAGCTCGTGGCCGATCTTAGTCTGGACAAACAGATGCTCCAGGATGTATTAAAAAAAAAGTTTTAAAGCCTTCGCAGCGTAGAACCATGGTTACCGGACTCATTTCTGATTATCGAATTTCCCTACGCAGAGCGTGCGAGGTATCTCTGCTGAGCACCTCAGTTTGGTATTATAAACACCATAGACCAGATGACAGTCCATTACGTCTTCGCATAAAAAGCATTGCTGAAACACGTGTCCGTTACGGCATAGAGCGGATCGTCGTTCTTTTGAAACGTGAAGGCTGGCGGGATAATCCAAAACGGATTTATCGAATTTATAAAGAAGAAGGCTTAAATCTACGGGTGAAAAGGCCCAGACGCTGCCGCGCCGCCGCTCATCGATCCGAGAGACCGGTTTTTTCCAATTTACATGACTGCTGGAGTATGGACTTTGTCGCTGATGCGCTGTTCGATGGCAGGAAAATCCGCTGCTTAACTATAGTGGATAACTATAGCCGTAAATGCATGGCTATTGCGGTTGGACAGGGGCTTAAAGGAAGTGATGTTGTTTCTGTTTTGGAAGGGCTCCGACTATTCCAACAGGCAATACCCAGAAAAATCCAAGTGGATAACGGATCGGAATTTATTTCCAAGGAGGTCGATAGATGGGCTTATGAACATCAGGTGGAATTAGTTTTCTCCAGGCCAGGAAAACCAACAGATAATCCGTATATTGAATCATTCAATGGAAGTTTTCGGGACGAGTGCCTGAACGCGCATTGGTTCCTGTCATTGGAAGATGCGAAGGAAAAAATTGAAACCTGGAGGGAAGAGTACAATACCTTCAGACCCCACAGCTGTTTAGGGGACATGACACCTGAAATGTTTATCGAAAAACAGGTCAAAACAGCAGAATTTTCTACTTTAGAATACTCTTAAATTCGGGGAGAGGTCAAAATTTTTGACATAAATATGTATGTTTGTTAATATTTCTAGCTAATCCTTTCTAGGAATTATAAATATGACGTTGTCAGAAACAACGAAAATGAAGATACATTAAATCTAAGTAAATATCTATTTTTATATGGAAATAATTTTAGGCTTTACGTTCTACTATTATTAAGATTTGGTTTTAAATACTTAAGTCTCTTTTAAATGTTCCTTTTGATTAGTATTGTTTAATATCACCCAAATTATAAGAAAGTAAATGTAAATCTACCTTATAAGATTGTCCCATTTTTTTAAATTCGAACTTTTCCAGAATATGGATCATTGACTCTTTTCTAGTTGTTGCAAATATTTGATTTGTATGAATCTTTTTCAAAAATTCATTTAATAATTTTTGACATAGCCTTTGCCCTTCATATTTTGAATTTGTGACAATATACCCTAACTCTTTTAGACCTTCTTTGTTGAACTTACCCACTCCAGCCTGCTGAAACACTCGTTCTTTATAGGATTTTAATGGATTTTTTAGTGTCGCAGAGCTAATAATGACGTTGTTTTCAACAAGTAAGGCTATTAAATCGGCGTTTTCAATTCCTTTTTCAATATAACTGCGTTGAACTTGACCTCCTTGTTCAATCAAGTCAATAAGTTGGTCCAATAAAATTTTATCAATATTTTCGGGTCTTTCGATAATTGTTTTCATAAGATTCTCTTTCGATTTAAATATGGAATGTGATATGAAATACCCTTCCATATTTACTTCTTTATTTCTATTGTATAGAACATTTTTATCTAAATATAAATTAATTTTTATAGTTATGTATATCGATACTATAAAAATATTGTTGCTTTTTTAGATTATAGATTTATTTGAGCTAGATCTATTTTCCATATTCTTATCCTATAAATCAATTATCTCAATTACCACAGCACAAACAAGACGAATTAGTTGAAATTGTCGGAATCCTCCGGAGATAACCAATCCAGCTAAGGTAATTTTGTTTGGCAGCCGTGCTACTGGCAAGTGGGTAGAGGATGAATATGTCCATGAGAGGGAGGCTGGTTCTTTATATAGTTGATTACGATTTTTTGGTTCTATTGGATAGTTCAATAGAAGATGAAATAGGGATAGTTAACAAAATTGGTAATCGTACCTTGAAATATGAAAATAAACTAAATTCAAATGTTAATTATCAATTCTGAAGGCAGGTTGCATGTATACATTGTCTGAGCCAAGAAAAAATAAGTATTGTTTATACTTGTGGCCTAGATAATCCTCATATTGAAAAATTACAGTGTTCCCAGAATACTCTGTTATTTCCATAAATACTGAGCTTAGCTCCATAACAATACAGAATGATAGTTTTTTTTCCTTTGCGAGCATTACATTTTTTACGATGTAAGGAATTTCAATGTCAATATAATCTGGAAAATTATGACTAATCTCTAAATTTTGTAGGGCATTGGATTTAATGATTACATCGAACTTTGTTTCACTATGTGATTTTGAATTAGTATAAATAATATCGTTTACTTCCAATATAGGGAGATAACTGTCTAGAAATCTCCTCTGTTCCAATTGTGTAATTACCCTTTGCTCTCTAAAAGTTTTAACCAGATATATTGCCGTAAATGCAGTAATAAAAAGTATCGCCCAGTCGCTTACAGTACCCCATATTGAAGCTTCGAAAGGAACTTTAAAAAGTCCTACAGCTGGGAATCCTTTATTTAGAATGAGCCAATTATTTACGAAAGCAATTCCCGAAAAGAAGCCGATAATCAGGCCAATGATCAGAAGTGCTTTATTATCAAAGTTTTTCATTATGCTATTAAAACAATTTTAAGAAATGGAGAAAGGTTTCCAAACAAATAAAACTTGTTTTAGCTCCCTCCAACCTCAAGAACCTGTGCTCCTCTAAACAAAAAGGAAGAATAGTGACTCCCAAATAAATATCGTTAAATTTGATATCATTTTGCACTGTCGTCCTTTTTACAAAAAATAGATTAGTATTGGTTACTAAGACTTCGAGTAATAATTTTTTGTTCCAACCTTTACACTTTTCAAAGCGTTTAACTTGGCAATAGGTCGAAGTATATCAGTTAAATCCTTATTAGTGAGATCTAGTTTTAAATATGAATCCTGTTGATTAAGTTCTACTATGATTTCTTTAATTGATTTTTTTGAATCGAAGAAATGAGAGTTAATCAAATTGTCTACGCCTAATTTGATTAGGTTGGTTCTTTCTAATTTCGCTTGAGCATCTCTTTTTGGTAATGGCTGATCGATGGCTATATCAGGATAAAATAATCGTGGTGAGATTCCAAGATCAATAGCAATTGCATTAATTTGATCATGGGTGTACATTTCCGGCCGATTTGGATTCTCAATGTTTCCAATATATCCATCTGTCACATCTAATAACATCGCAAAATATGATTGTGATTTATTGTAACTATTTCGGATCTGTATGCTGTTTTTTACAATTTCAAGCTCATATTGCGATTTCTTGGTCATGGCAAAATATTTTTTGCAATGTCTATAGTTATTACTATATTTGTCTATAGTTGCAACTATAGAAATAAAACTATATATGATTAAGACGTAAATAAGCTGTATTTTCACTTTTCTATTCCGTTGAGGAAGTTAGAAGGTGTTTACTTGTAAGATCTCGTTCGAGCAATGTGGTAATTGATTAGGACACGAGTGGTAAGTAGACACCTCGGTGCAATGATATATATTGTTGGGCCGAGGTCTTACTGATTGTGTCTGGTAGGCAACTACCCCCGATTACCACCGGGAGCTCGAACTTTCAGTAGCCTCGGCCTAATTAATAATTAGACATTGAGGCTCTATCAAATTAGAGCTATGAAACAAAAAAAACAAACCACAAAAAACATCTTTAAATCTCCCGAGTAGCTCGGCATGTTTAAGCCAGCAATGATCTGGCCACATCAGCTATGGAATTCGAGATGCCCAATTATATACCGAGTCATATCCATTCACTAGAATTCTAGCTATCCCAATTAACCAATTTTATTACGGGCGGTTTATGGCCAAAAAGTAACCGATTCAGTCGGACAGGAATAGCTATGCCTTAAACTCGCCATTAAAAATCTAATGAATGAGATCTGATTATGCTCACCTAATTCTACTGGATTTGGTAATTTATGAAACTCATAGATCAGGATATGATCCTGTGAAAAATGTTCAAGACTTTTGGGATAAGTATCCTTTAAGTACAATCCAAGACTATATCGTTGTTTTACATCCCGACACGAGCGATAAGGAGAATTTGAAGGTCAACCCCCAATTGTCTGAATTTTCCGTCGAACTTCTCCGCGTCCTGATAGCTTATTTTATGATCCACATGACCCGATTGGATCTTGGTAAGGTATCTATTTCAATAGGAGTAAACAAAGAAGCAATAGATACTTCTAAAGCGATCTCCGATTTCTTTCAGCGGGTATCCCCATCCAATACCAATTCCTAAAATGATGAAAAAATTAAAACTACAATTCAATAGCAGCGCACTGCTATATATCCAAATACTAAAGATCACGGTAATTGTGATCTTATACTTCTTAGTTTCTATGTTTAGTTTATCAGCTCAGACGTCCCGCAAGAACAGCGGGGCCGATGGGCTACTTTCAAGATCAGCAATTAAAAAACTGAATCTTTTAATCGCTTTATGTTCATTGTGCTTTCCTACCATGCTAAAGGCACAATTTTATACGCCCGATTCGAGTTCTTTATATGTAGGCGATAAAGTGCCGGAAAACTTCTATACAACAAAGTATAAGCTATTTGACCTTAAATCTAAAGCTGAATCAATCAGTGATCTGAGTGCCGATTATGACAAGTTAATCGTATTGGACTTTTGGGCCAACTGGTGTAAGCCTTGTCTGTACTACCTGATGAAAATGGATTCCATCTCCAAAGAATTGGATCCGTCCAAAGTAAAGATTATCCCAGTTACTTATCAGTCTAGTAAAGATCTGATCAAAATAGCCGAGCGTTTTGCTTGGAACTATCGGTCCATTACCGAGGATACGGTATTGGCCAAAATGTTTCCGCACCAAAACCTACCGCATATGATCTGGATCTACAAAGGTAAGGTGGTCGCTAAGCCCAAGTCAGACTATGTCTCCAAGGAGAATATCGCATTGATCCTACATGAAGATATGCCCAAGATGGTGCAGAACAATGCTATTAAAGCTATAGATCCAAACAAGTCCTTGTTTACAGTGAACAATGGTAAAGCAGATCTTTTGGTCGATCAAAAGGGCTTTAAGATGGCTGGGTTTGTGGATCAATATTTTACGGTTCCCCTGACTATCCATCGTGGCAGGGATAGTATGTTGATCTATTCAATCAATAATCCATTGGACCAGCTTATTTATCAGGCTTTTCGTCAGGATGTCTTCCAGCTATTTGATATTACATCGGCTTTTCAGTGGAATGTATCGCCATCTATCCTGCAAAAACAATCTTTTCATGAGCCTGTACCAAGCTATCAAGGCGATTATGCGCACGACCTGAAAGTAAGGGATTGGATGTTGCACAATTATTATAGCTATGCTCTAAAACTACCTGCATCGTATACTGATGCTGACGTCAGGCATCTCTTACAGCAAAGGCTGCAAAAGGCAATACTTGCTCATTTTGGGTTAAAAGTAGAGCTTATTCGAGGCCCCCGAAAGCGGTATGCTGCACTGCAAAGAATTCGGCCATTATCGGTCGTAAAAAAGCTATTGCAGCAGCCCTTATCTGCAAAGCAATCTGCCGATACTGTACAGGCAGAGGTTGCCTTTTTTGATCAGCCACATTTTCAGCTATTTGTTTCTGCACCGCTCAGAAATATGAAACAGCTCAAGCTAGATGAAAATGCTGTCATTAACGAAACGGATATACCAAACGATTTCATGGCATCTTTTGCATTCCCTAAATCCATGCGAAAAGCAACGGAGCTACAATCTGTACAACAGGAACTGAAACGCTACGGTATGAAAATCGTTATCATGGATCGAAAAGTACCTATGCTACGCGTTTCGCAAGTCAAAAAAATCAATCGTTAACCCTTAATCTTTGCTAGAAAATGAAACGTATCATTTTATTCTATATCTATCTCTTCCCAGCACTATTATGGGCGCAAAATCGGGTCACCGGGATAGTGTCCGATAGTATCGGAAATCCCTTAGAAAAGGCGTCAATTGTGTTATTGCCCCAGGGGTTACAGCAATCGAGCGCAAAGGATGGTTCCTTTGCTTTCCTCCTGGGCAGTAACTCCCGTATCCAATTCAGTATGATTGGTTATGAACGCAAGGTAATAGAACTGGAACAGGGGCGGGACCAGCATATTAACGTTGTACTATCCGCTAGTCAACAAAAATTGGACGAGGTATTGGTTAATACGGGTTATTACAAGGTGGACAAAAGTCGTGTAGCGGGTTCGTTCAATACCATTGACAATAAACAGCTGCAGTTTAATCCCAATGGTAGCATCATTGAACGACTTGAAGGGATTACCCCAAGCCTCCAGTTCGATCGGAAGTTTAATGTCAATGAAAATGTAGGCGAACCTGCATTACGGCTTCGGGGGCTGAGTTCCATTCAGTCCAGCACTGAGCCATTGATTATCCTCGATAATTTTCCATACAAAGGAAGTATCAATACGATCAATCCTGATGACATTGAAAGTATCACGATATTAAAAGATGCCGCTGCCGCCAGTATATGGGGGGCACGTGCTGGTAACGGAGTGATTGTGTTTACAACAAAAAAAGGACGGGCAGGCGATGCCATAAAAGTAAGCTTCGGTACTCAGCTTGTCCTGTCCGATCGGCCCGACCTTTTTTACAATCCCAATTTTCTGGATTCCAAAAGCATGATGGAGGTCGAAAAAACATTGTTCGACCGTGGTTATTATAAGAAAGCCAATCAGACAATGCTGCCCGATTATGTCTCGCTCTTGTTCAAATTGAAGGAAAATAAGATCGATCAGACCGAATTTGACCAGATTAAAAACCGTATGGAAATGCAGGATATTCGGCAGGAAGCCAGAGAGGAACTGTATCGTCAGGCAGTAACGCAGCGTTACAACTTGATGCTTTCCGGTGGTTCTGCCAAAAACCGTTTTGTGCTTTCGGGTAGCTTCAATAAGGATCTACTGAATGTAATCGGTAATAAAGCACAGCGGTACACACTGCGTGGAGCCAATGAGCTTAAGTTAACATCCCAGCTAACACTGAATACAGAAGTGCAGGTTGCAAGGTTAGACAATGCCAATAATGGTTATAACCTGACGAATCTGAACGGAACAAGAACCTTATCTCCATATACTTTTCTGCGTAATGTGGATGGCACTGCAGCTTCAACCAACTATAAATATCTACGGGAATATGTAGAACAGGCTGAAAGCACAAGCTTGCTCAATTGGGATTTTAAGCCATTGGAAGACCGTGAGCTCTTAAATAAAACGACCCAAAGCAAGAATCTGTTGCTCGCGGCCGGATTAAATTATAGGTTGCTTGACGGATTGTCTCTGGATCTCAAATATCAATACCAGAATATAAGCAACAGCTCGCAGAATTGGTACGATAAGGACAGTTATTATGTACGTAACCTTGTCAACCAATACACGCAGACCGATATGACGCGGATCATCCCATACGGTGGTATATTGGAAGGTGGCACTAACCGTAATATTGTTAATCATAATTTTCGTTTGCAAGGAAATTATCAGAAAAAGTTTGCTACTAATTATGAACTCAGCGCATTGGTTGGAGCGGAGATCAGTGCCAACCTGACGAAAGATCTGCCTGGATTTCGTTTATTTGATTACAACAGGGATATATTGACGAATCAGATTGCTTTCGATTATACTAATCTGTACAAATTGCGACCAAACGGTTCGGCCCGTGTTCCTGTCCCGCCCAATAATATGCAGGATATCACCGAGCGATTCTTGTCCTATTTTGCAAATGCTTCATTAACCATACAAGACCGACATAGTTTCAGCGGCAGCGTACGTTGGGATGCCTCGAATATCTTTGGTGTAAAGACCAATCAAAAAGGTGTGCCGCTATGGTCCTTGGGTGCCAAAGAAAAGCTAATTGCCTTTGACTTCCTTAAAAATAATTGGCTTTCGCAACTGGATGTTAGAACGACCTATGGAGTTAATGGAAATATCAATACTGCATTGAGTGCCTTGCCCTCGGCCTTCTTTAATAATTATGATCTGATGACTGGTTTGCCTTATAGTCAGCTCCGCAGTGCAGGCAACCCGAATCTTCGTTGGGAAAAAATAAAAATCTTAAATCTTGGACTGGACTTTGGCTTTTTGAAACAGCGACTAACTGGTTCGGTAGAGTACTTCCATAAAAAAGGAACAGATCTCATCGGACAGAAATTGTATGACCCGACCACAGGAATTAGTCCCGTAGACGGTACTTATTACATCGATAACTCAGTGAATTACGCAAATATGATTACCAAAGGTCTTGATTTCAATTTAAGTGCTTTGCTATTGCAGGGTAATTTTAAATGGTCAGTCAACACACTATTGAGCTATACAAGTAACAAGGTGACGGATTACATGGCTGCTTCTCGTGTCTCGACCTCGAGCTATGTAACTAGTCCTGTGCCGACAATAGGGAAGTCTCTGGATCAGCTTTATGCATGGAAATTTGGTGGGCTAAGTGCCGAAAACGGAATGATTTTGACGCCGAACGGTGATCAGGATTACCTGAAATATATGAACAATGCGAAGATCGAAGACCTCGAATATGTAGGGCTGAAATTCCCGCCATGGCAAGGCAGTCTGATGCAGAGCTTTAATTATAAGGGCTTCGAACTTAATGCAAACATCGAGTTTAAAATGGGATTTTACCTCAGAAGAGGATCGATTGATTATAGCAAACTTTTTGCGAATGGTATTGGCAATCGTGACTATGAACGACGTTGGCAGAAAATAGGGGATGAGCAGTTTACGACGGTGCCTGCTACGCCCACAAACGTGGATAATAGAAGGGATGCGCTTTATGCAAACTCGATGGTATTGATTGAGAAAGGTGATTTTGTACGGCTTTCGAATATACAAATGGCTTATACCTTCAAATGGAGGAATGTAAAATTTGTTCAAACCCGGGTATTTGCTGTCGTTAATAATTTAGGCATGCTGTATAGAGCGAATAAATCAGGATTGGATCCCGATTTTTATCAGGCTAATTATCCTAAACCAAGAACTTACACAATAGGGGTTCAACTTGATTTTTAAGAGCTAATAAAATGAAAACATTACTATTATTTTTGTGCAGCATGTTTCTGCTGGCATGTAATCCGGATTATCTGGATCTAAAACGGGACAAAAGTCAAACCGTTCCTACAACGCTGGATGACTTCGATGGTTTGCTAGGCAATTCAATGACAATGAACCAGTCTTCAAGTCATACATTAGGAATGATAAGTGGCGATGAGTACGAAGTTCGTGATGCCTCCGTAGGCCTCGTCTCAAGAGATTTCGAAAGGGCTGCTTTTTTATGGCAACAGGATATATTTGGAAACGCAGAAAGCGAAGACTGGAACGGTGCATATCGTAGGATATTGTATTGTAATATTATTTTGGAAGGACTGCAAAAGATCACAAGAAATGAAATAAATAAAGTACGTTATGATCGTATTAAAGGTGAATGCTTGTTTCAACGATCTTTAATGTTTTTTAATTTGGCGATGCAATTTGCTGGATTGCCCACAGATAAGCAACGATCTATTTATGGAATTCCGCTGCGTACAGGGAGTGACCCTGAGCAAAAAAATGCTAGAAATACTGTTCAGGAAACTTATGATAGGATAATAGCAGACCTGTTGGAGGCAGAATCGCTTTTGCCACAGGAAGGACTTTCGATTTATAGAGCTGATAAAGTTGCCGTACAGGCCTTGCTTGCCAGAGTTTATCTCGTTCTTGAAGATTACAATAGTGCTTCTGTCTATTCCATGAAGACGATTCAGGCTGATCATACATTACTAAATTACAATAGCCTTGATCCGAATTTGAATTTTCCATTTCCATCCTATGGATCAGGAAATACGGAAATATTATTTTATGATATGCCAGACTATGCCGAACTGATAAGCGAAACGTATGCAAAAATTCCGGATGTCTTTTATAATTCCTTTGATCAAAATGATCTGAGAAAAGCCCTGTTTTTTAGATCGGAGGATCCGGAGAAAATAACGTTCAGAGGTACATATGGTGGAAATTACGTGGATTTTTCGGGATTATCCCTAGATGAGTCTTACCTTACGCTGGCCGAATGTTTAGTCAGGAAAGGGGAGATAAATCAAGGCATGTCATACCTCAAAAGGCTACTGACAAGTAGGTTTAAGCGAGAGAGTGCTGTGTCCATTCCAGTATTGAACCAGGAGGGGGCATTAAAATTTGTGCTTAATGAACGCAAAAAAGAGCTGCTTTTTAGAGGAGTTAGGTGGATGGATCTTCGGAGATTAAATCGATCGAAAGAAACCGCAATTGTATTACAAAGAAACTATGAAGGAAAGGAATATATCCTTAATCCTAATGATGTACGATATATTTTCCCAATTCCGCAGAGTGTGATGTTAAATTCAGATGTGATACAGATACCTCGTTAAACTTAAAAGGCCCTGCATATTGCAAGGCCTTTTTTGTTTTTCATTAGGGCCTATAGGCTTTCTTTGCTATAGATACACCAGACTGCTGCAATGCTTCCTCGACGGTCATGTCGGTAAGATCATGATCGTTTGGATTATTGAATTGCACAGCACAACGTTGGGGTTTAACTGTCAAAACACAAGGACCACTACCTGTTGTTGGATCTGAAATCTCATCGCCCAATTGATCTTGATTGGGATCTGATGAAGAGTTAGTTGTTACTTCGATCCATGGAGTTGAGCTTTTCTTGCTCAATCCTGCTGAGGTCAATGTCGCCCCAGTTACTCCTGCAACGGCCAAAGCTACTAAGGCCATTACATTAATTTTGAATTTTCTCATATGCATAGCATATCGATGTTTAGTATTTAAAAATTGAATTAGTTTTTCTCTTTTTGATCGGCAAATGAAGCTAGTCAGGGGCGAGAAGCCCGATGTCTTTTGGCAGACGTACCCTTCCGCCGAACCAGCCTAGGGTTCAGCTTCCGCTGTGGCAGATAGTGCTAATTTTTATGAACCTAACTTCGTCATCAATTTTTTTCGATGCGAAATCCTTATCTTTCTATCAATTAACAAGCCTACAGCACATGCAATTGTGATCAGACCATTGACGCAAAGATGTGCTTTCCAGCTGATCGGAAACTCGAGTATACAATCGCAGGGAATACTGCCCCAGGTATCGCGTAGGGCAAGAATCACATAGCCTGAAAAAACAAGCATCAGTATAAGGGTTAACCAGAATCCCAATCTTTTTGTGCCTTCAAAAATAAAGAGGATACCGGTGGCTAATTCCACGGCTGGCAGGATATAGGACAGTATAATCCCATACTGATCGGCAAAAGGCTGCCTGATCATGGATGCCCTGAATTCGGCGTAGGTGAATACCTTTTTCGATCCCACATAAATCCACAGACAGAGCAGAGCGAAAGTCAATACATGCAAGACAAATTCCTGGGGGTGCTTTCTGCTATAAGAAACCGCCCCGGTGAATTTGCGCCCTAACAAGCTACGTGACCTCAGGCCTTGAACTGTATTCGCTGCTGCAACCCCATCATACTTTCTATATTTTCCGTTTTCTTTCATTGCCGTTTTTGTTAATCGCTTACCAAGTTTTATAAAGCTAAATTACTACCTGATCTCACCCTAGTGTTAGGCCAAATTTGATCGATCGATATGCCAAGTTTGATCGGGCTCCTTAGTAGCCTTCATAGTCTGACAGTAAATAGGGGTAGCCTTTTGGAAAATCATCATAAACATGGAGGTAGGCCAATACAAAAGGGCATACCCAGCGCCGGTTGAGTAGGTCGACAATTGACGATAGGTTAAGCGGATCAATGTAGGAGCTGTCATAACGCTCGAGGATTTCGCTGATATCGGATTTGATCTGCTGGCACCGACTATCTTTTTCTTCGTAGTCTAGATCCCCATACAAAATCGCCCAATACATATCTTGCAACTCTACAATGTAGAGTAATTCACCGTGCCAATAATCCAGCTTAAAGCCATGTTTTTTTAGAATTGTGAACAAAAGTTCCAGACAGTGATGTACGTCCATCTCATCGAGATAGGGTGGCGGCATGGCAGTGAAAGCGATATTAGCCCATTCTTTGTCGACCTGATTATTGACATACGCTAACTGGATCATGATACCTTCACATTGCAATTCGTCAAAATAGTAAGCATCAAACTCATGGTCTCGGTAGAGAGCAGAGGTAAAGGTGATTTCAATCAATATGCTGGATAGGATATAGAAGAGCTCTAGATGATCATTACCCAATGGTGGAAAGGTGAGGTAGAGGTATTCATCAAAACTGAGCGCTGATTCGGAGCTGATTTCCTGATCCGTTTCCGATCTCCTACAGTCGATCTCTGTGGACGGATAATCATCCACATGGAGAAATTCATGATATAATACCTGACGGCAGGCCATAAGCTCCTGATGGAAAGAACTTTCTCGCCAACCTCCCGGAGCCAACAAGGTCATCAGTTGTGGTACGGCCTCATAAGCATCCTGAAGAATCGCTTGGGTGATTTTAGTACCTAGTTTTTTGTTGTTGTTAAATTTCATGTTTAAGTTTATCAGTTGTTTTTAGCGTTTGAGATTTTTTTCAATTTCGGCCTTAAACTGTAATGCAGTTTTGCCGGTCAACTTTTTGATAAATCGGTTCAGTTCACTCGGACCGCTAAATCCGGTCTCATCTGCGGTAGCCCCCAGTTTATCATGTTCCACGATGGTTAATTGTACGAAGGCCAGCAAGTGCATATTGCGCTCGTCCTGCATGCTGATACCGTAAAATTGATGGTATCGGCGGCTTAGGCTCGCTGGATCGACAGCCAGAATCTGAGCAATTTCATGGATGCGCGTCTTCGCGCCTTCATGAAAGACGATCACTTCGAGCAGTTCTTTCGCTTTCTGTGGGAGAGGCAGGATCGGATCCTCTACCTCGATGAGCTTAAAGCGGCTGAGATGAACCAGGAAAATTAAGTATCTGAGCAGGATATGCTCGTTGTTTAGCGTATTGGGGTTAAGCTTGCTAAATAGAATGCGCAGATATTTGATGGTTAGCGGACCTACCCTAAAGTCTGCACTTTTAAGTGTTGCCGCAGACTGTTCCTTCTTGGCTTGTATAAGATGTCTGATAAAAGCGAATTGCTGTAGGACAGGTGGTCTGAACATGCCCGCATCGACAATAAAGCCAATCAAAATGTGGTGGCCTACTGGCAGGTGTAGGTTGTAAATGCCTTTAGCGAGGTAAAAATATGCACCTTTTGCTTCTGATAGTTCGAAGGTAAAAGATTGATCCATACGTTTGCCGTAAATATGCCCTGTGCTTAACTGGGGATAGATGAGATGCAGGTCGTTCATCGTCATCTCCACCTGGAGGTCCATTGCCTCGTTGATCCAATACTCGTAATAATAGAGGTAAGCATACCGCCCATCGAAGATCTGCTCGCTAATCTGGTTGTCGGTAGATTGCCAATGCATTTGCTCTGCATTGCGGATGGGGTAACTAATTGTTTGCTGAGGTTGTTTGACTGCGCTAAAACCCTCATTTAAAGAAAATTTGTAAGTTCTTTTCATCTCGGTTATATAAATAGTTAAAAGATGATTTTATGAAGTTTAATTGGAGGGAGCCAAATATAATTGTACATGACTTGTTTTTTAATGCAGTTGACGGAATTAAATTTCAGATGACATATTTTGATCGTGGATGACAGATCTAAGCTGTATTTGAATTGTAAGTGACATTAACCGGTATATGTACAATTTTTTTTGAAAGGATTTATTTGTTCTAACATATTTGCCACCGTCGGATCCGATATGGAGTAGTCAAGTGTTCGACAAAGGGAAGGTACAATCCTTTGAAGGGCCAATTGTAAATCAAAGATAGTATGAAATGAAAATCTTGAAAGATCAGGTATTCAATGGCATAGATCAGGCAATGGAAGCGCAGCCTATTTTACAATGGGATGAGCTGCAATCTTTTATTTCCGGTGAGGTCAAAGATGAGGAAAGTTGTCCCATCTTAACTTTCTAATTCGCGCAGCCAAATACCCTTGAGGGAGGAACGAAAACAGGGATGTTTTCTTCCTCCCTTCAATAAATCGCCTTAAATGATATATTCAGAAGACAACCACAGCTGGAGCTATGCGCTATTTTCGGCACATCTGCACCGCTACATGCCCCGATTGAAATGGGAGCAACACCAATTTATTTACCAACAATGGTGCAATTATCATTTGCCCAAACCCTTGCATTCTAATCTGATTTGGAATACTGACGCTATAGAATCGCTCCCGGAAGCCGAACCGAGCATTTTGGTACTATATCACTTGGGGATGCATGCCTATATCCCCCAAATACTAGCTGAAAATAACATCCAGTTCGATATCTTAATGGATAGAAAAGTATTTGCAAAGCATCAGGAAGAAATGTCAGCACTTCGTGATCTATGTCATGAAAAGGGAACATTACACAGCTTTTTGATGAGCGACGATCCAAGTGTACTATTGAAGGCCAGGACGACGATGCGTGCGGGGAGACACTTGCTGATATTTGCCGATGGAAATAGTGGAACTAAAGATACGCTGGAGAGAAAACTGAAAGTTAGTTTTTTGGAAAGCTCTATCTATGTACGCAAAGGTATTGCTTTACTGAGTTTTTTACTTCAAATGCCGATTGTCCCACTAGCCCATTCCGTCAAAGACGGCCGCTATTACCTTTTTATGGGGGAAGAGATTTTTCGATTGAGCCACGAAAGTAGAGAAGATTATCTATTGCGCAGTATGCAATTGCTGTTTCAATTCTTAGCCAATCAAATCAAGGATGAACCCTGGCGTTGGGAATGCTGGGCATATCTACATGTTCTCAATTGTTATAAAATCAAATCATATATAACGCCTAACTTTAGTTTGAAACTAGCAGAAAATATTCATATTCAACTCGAAGAAAGGAAAGGAATATTTAACAGAAAATATTTTTGTTACCAATTTGAATAAAAATATTTTTTTAACTTAAACTTGTTAAGTAAACTGACGGGTTACCATGCGAAACATACTTCATTTGGCGTATCAGAATATGCTTGTTTTTGCTTTTATGTTGACTTTAGTAGGGTTGGCAAATTTGTTATGGAGTGAAGAAGCTATTCCCTTCATCCAGATTGTAATCGCTGCATCTTTGTATACGGTATACAGTTATGTGATAACTGTACTGTACTTATATATCTGGAAAGAAGCGTATAAACGAAGAATAGTCAGCGTTGTGCTGTATGTCCTTATTTCCCTGACTGTTATCCCCTGCATCCATAGCTTAATTTATACGATACTTCCGAAGGTTAATATACATTTCTCCCGTCATGTGCAATCCGCTAATCTGCCAAAGTTTTATTTTAGGATTATCAGTGGATATCTGGTCGCTAATTTATTGGCGGCAGGAGTTTTCTTTCGTTATAAAGCATCGCTGTTAAAAAAGGAGAGAAATGTGCTGAATAAGGACTTGGAACAATTTAGGGAAAGGGCTTTGGGTATTCAATACACCTCGCATTTCCTGACAACGATATTCCTGACGAGCTTTGGTAAGATGTTGATCGATGAGGAACCATCCGATAAACGTACCAAACGGGATATCATCCAGTTTTTGGCTTATTTGCTGGAAATCGAGAAAAATGGTGAACTCAAACCTTTTGAGGAAGAGCTTGACGAGCTCAATTGTTTCGTTCGACTACTACAGGATTACTATGGAGAAAGAGCGGTTCGCTATGAGCCTACAATAGGAAAGCCTACTTACCCGGCAATACCAACAGGCATATTATTCTTCCCGTTGGAAAACTGTCTAAAACATGCCCTTATATCGGCAGATTATCCAATCGTATTTACGCTCCTTGGCAACGGGGTTGAAATGTCTTTGTGTTGCACAAACCATTGGGCGCCCAAAAGTGATAAAATCAGCACTGAAACTGGCTTTGGATTACTGCGCGCGAAACTGGAACAAGTAGATTATCAGACCACACTGGAGACACAGCAACAAAATGGGATCTTTTCTATACATATTAAACTAAAATTTTTTGAAAACAAATGAATAAGCTAAATTATAGGGTATTGATCGTGGACGATGAACCCAGTTCGTTGGTATATGTGCTGATGTCCTTAAAAGAGCTTCCTTTTATCAATGAGGATATCGAGATTGTGAATAATCCCGTGCAAGCCATTGAATATTTGAAAGAAAGTGAAGTGGATATTTTGATACTTGATATGGACCTTGGCGATGCCGATATCGATGGAATCAAACTGGCTAAATTGATCCCTAATCCGCCATTGATGGTGGCTTGTTCTGCGCATACAGATTATGTCTTTAAAGCCAATGAGGCCGGTATCTATACTTATTTCAGTAAAAAGATTAGTTTTAACGCCTTAAAGGCGAAAATGGAAGATGTAGTCGAGATGGTCGACAAAAGATTGGATATGAAAACGCGTGATGTAAAAACGCTGAGGGTGAAAACCTTGGATAGCAAAATGATTGATATTGAGGTGGAAGAAATTTTTTATGCCACGGTTAACAATCTTCTGGTTGATATTTTTATGAAGGAGGAGAGCCATCGCTATAGAGGAAGCCTTAGAGCATTACAATCCGAGCTTCCGGTCGCTAAGTTTGCGCGTCCACGACGTAATACCTTGGTTAATTTAGCGAAGGTTGATCTAGTACGCACAGATGAATTATACTTGATGAAACCAAGAAATACTTTTCCTATTTTAATGACGAGATCTTATAAAGAGAATTTTAAACACCAATATGAAGTGTATAAACAAAATAATAAGTAAAGGGTAGGCTGCCCTCATTTCATGGTATCGACCAATGAAATATTTTATGTCACAATTGGATGAAATCGTACAATTGTTGCGAGAAATCAATGCAAAACTATCAGCACACCACCTCTCTTTGGAGTCTGGACAAATGACAAAGTGGAACATTGATGAATTGATGACCCGCATGGCCGTGGTGTCAAGATTAGGTATCTCCGAACGAACCTACAACCGCTGGGTAAAATCGGGAGTCCTTAAGCCCATTTACCTGGGTAACAAACATTACTACCGCGAAAAGGATCTACAGGATGCAATCAAGCGGAGTATCGCTAAGGGACTAATTTGAGTCCTAGTGTTTAGTAGGCTGATCTTTTATGAAAAGGTTGGCCTTTTTTTATTCTCTTTTTTCATAGCTGATTTATGGCCAATTCTTTACTTGTTGTGGCGCATTGGTTTGGTATTGCTAGTATACCGACCTGCTATTTTCTTACTGATAGCTTACCTAAACTAGGCTACTTCATTGCTTATCCTTTGGTCTTTCTCTGCATATCCTTTGCTATTCATTTGCCTATTCTCTGGTATTTCTTTGCCATTTCTCTGCCTATTCTTTGGTGATTCTTTGCTGTTTATCTGCTTATACCTTGTCATATTAACAATGCAGCGGCCTTTGAATGGCCTAAAAATAGCCACAAACTAACAAAGAATGACTAATCCAGAAGCGGGCGAGCCTGGACCGAAACCCCTCGAAAAATACAGTATTTCCCAACATATAGCTCGGTTTTATGTCGCCATAAATGGCAATTTCAGACAAATGGCGTCAGATGGCGTCGTTAGACCAAATGCGCTTCTAAACCACTTTACCTTAGTGTCATGATATCGATATCGTGGCTGCCTGCAGCGCCACATGATGGTTAAATATTTTAAAAAAATAATAGTATGGCAAGATTTATAAAAGGAATTCACGGGGCCTACCAGGGTAAGGTCGGCAACATCGTAGGTTCGTCGTGGCGGGGTATAGACTATGTACGGTCACTGCCAAAGAAAAGTTCAAAGGCAGCATCGGAAGACCAGCTGGCACAGCGCATGAAATTTGGGATGACAACCAGTTTTCTCAAATCCATTAAAGATATCCTGATGCTGGGTTTTTCGGACAGCAAACAAAGAAACAAAACGGGCTACAATGTAGCTTTCCAACAATTTATCAATAATGCGTTTCAAGGGGCTTATCCCAATTTTACGGTCGACTATAGTGTCGTGAAAATCGCAAGCGGTGGTTTGGCCGCTCTGGTAGGGTTGCAGACAGTTGAATCTTTTCCGAAGGTATTGTCTTTGACCTGGGATCCGATCGGAAACCGCTTCAATGCGTTTGACGATGATCAGGTCCTTGTGATTTTGTACGACGTAATAGAAAACCTCTTTTTTGCATTTGAAGGTGCAACACGACTTGATGCCGCAATGGATATTACGCTGCCAGACAGCTATACCGGTAAGACAATAGTCGGCTGGACATTTAACATCCATCGGGACGGAGTGATGACATCAAGCAGCCAGTATTTAGGTGAATTTGTGCTCACCTAGCTGTGTGGATTTATGGAGACTGCTCTTTCGGGAGCAGCTCTTTTTTTGAAACGAATTGATTCGATAAGGTAAAATTTAAAATCAAACAAATGAAAATAGTACAACAACAACAACAACAATTGGTCGCGGATATCGAGTATATCTATTGGCCTTTGACAGGGAGATGGGTACTGGGCATTAGTCTGGTCTGTCTTATGGTATTTTTTATTGCTGCAGGCTTTCTGCTGCAAGCGATAGATCCCACGGCAGGGGTATTGGATATTGGTATTCTTTCGGTATTGTTCTTTGCCGTTTTGGCGGCACTATTGATTATCTACTGCTGCTTTTGGCTACAGGAGATCCTCTGGCAGCCTTTTAAGCTCTTTCGTCAGCAATTTAGTGTTCACTTTAATCAATTGACATCATGGCAAAAATGCGTTATTTATTTTTCGGTTTTCTTTCTGTCGCTGTTCTCTTTCTTGGCGGTGCTGGCAATGCTGCTATAGCCGATAAGGAGCAGTCAGGCAGTTATGCTGAGCTCCCAAGTACCAGCCCTGGGCTGGAGCAGGTGGATGACCCATCAGTGAAACGCTACGCCAGTTCGGGTGTACGCGAACGCATTGTCGATATTGCGGTACACGAAATTGGTGTGCAGGAAGCCACAGGCAATAACGATGGCAAGCGGGTAGAGGAATACCTAGCGTATACCGGACTTGGAAAGGGGGATGCCTGGTGTGCCGCTTTTGTCTCCTGGTGTTATGGCCAGACGGGCCTTGCTGTTCCGCGCAATGCCTGGAGTCCGGCACTTTTTCCAATGGCCCGGCGTTATACGGCCCAGCAGATCAGGCAGGGAACTGTGCGCCAGGCAGATCTCTTCGCTATATATAGCCCCAATCTCCAGCGTATCAACCATGTAGGGATTGTGCGAAAAAAGGAGGGAAGCTGGATACTGACCGTGGAGGGGAATAGTGCGGACCAAGTGCTTTCCAAGCGACGCCCTTTGATAACTATTTATGCCTTTTCGAATTGGTTGGACTGCGGGGAGGGGATATGGTAAGGTATATTTACAAGCGGTTGCTTTTTTTTATTGTCTTCTTGTTTTTCTGTTCCTGTAAGCTTTATCGAAACAGGGGAAAGGAAGATCAGCGAGAAGAGCGAATTCAATCACATTACAAGCGGCAAGTGGATGTTGTGTACAAGGAACTAAAAGACAGTCAATCGCGGTATTGGCATTTTTGGACGAATAGCAGTTTCCGCTTTCACCCAGATAGTGGTCTGATTGGACAAAACGGTCAACTGGCGATGCTGGAATCTAAAGTAAATACACGCGCGAAAAATGAGCTTTCCACAAGCAGCAGCGATAGCTACATGCAAACGAAATATGTACTCAGCACAGATAAACGTAGCGCATGGGCGGTCCCTAAGCTTTGGCTCATCGGATTTGTTTTGGTAGCAGTTGCTATTACCTGGAAATTTCGAAATTTTTTTAAAACATTCTTGCGCTGACAGTGGTTTTTTGGATACCTTAAATAAGTTAGATGATTGTATTTATATAGGCTAGGTATGGTTTCCTAGCCTATTTTTTATTCGATATTTTTGTGATTTACTCATCAATGCAAAAATTTAGATACCGCAAAGAATTTTAATATTTTCATGGGCTTCGCGCTGCTGGCTGAGTTGAATCTGGATGAGGTTTTTGGCCCCAATGGATAGCTTGTTTTCCTCTGCTAGCGCTTTCTCATAAACTTCACTGAAAACCGCTTCTCCCCGCTCACATTGCTCCAATAAATGCTGCATATTGCCACCCGATAATTTTGATTTGATCACCATCCACAGCCGGAAAAGTTCGCCGCTCAGTTTCGTCCGGTCGGTGGCGTCTTGACCGGCAAACTCAACCAGCGGACTGAGTTCGGCAATGAATTTTTCGGACTGCGCAGCGAGCTTTTTGAAGACAGCTTCCCGGGCACCTTCGCCTTGCTCATTGGCCAGATCGACCGCCAGCTTGTATCCTTCGATGCGGTCATTATTGATTTTTATAAGCTCATTTAAAATATTAGGGTTGTTCCGATTACTTTTCATTTTTTCGTGATACTATTTTTAATCTTTATGCTGTTTTTAAAAGGAACAAGGTAGATTAATCATTAGTTTGTCTTTATTTCTTTTATAGTAATTATTGTGGTTTATAAAATGAATAGCTGAAATAGAAGATTCGAAAGAATATTTTAACATTTGATAACATTTTTTTTTAAACGATTTCAGCTGCAGGATGTTCTATTTATAAAAAAACGAAAGGAAATATTATGAGCGAATTAACATGGAAAGGTCGTTGGAACGAAATTAAAGGTAAGGTAAAACAACAATATGCAGATCTTACAGATGATGATTTACTATATGCAGAGGGAAAAGAAGATGAGTTGGTCGGTAAACTTCAAAAGAAAACAGGAAAAACACAAGATGAGGTGAATAGCTGGTTGAACGGTTTGTAGAATAGTGTTTTTAGGTTAAAGGCGGATAGCAGCAATGTTATCCGCCTTTTTTATGCTGTTTTATTATATCCTGGCAAAACTCGATAAGCGTAAATTCAACGAAATCGGAGTTTACCATAGCAACCAGGTAAGAATCGCTAGAAAACCACCCCGGATCAGTAATTCCTGAGTAAGCTCCTCGCGGTCAAGTTTATACCAGCTATATTTTTCATAATACCTCCTGATGGTTTGCCTGTTCTTTTCGTTGACGATTTTATATGTTGCTTTCATAACCGATTTGTATTGATTTTCTACAAATCCTGCAATTTTAATGCAGTTTATATGACGTTAAAGGGATTTCAGTAGTTATTTTGTGAGATAGGTTATAAAATACTGGCGGTTTGGGTATTTTAACGAGTCAATTCAGGAAATACGGCCCGATAAAACAGCTATAAATAGACATCAGGTATAGATAAGTGCTGTTATCTATACCTGATGTAATAGTTATACCTGATTGTCCTATAGTTCACTGTTATTGTCAAGCGTACCCGGCTCATGTCCGGTACCTTGCTCATATCGGGCAGCCACTCTACGGGTGCGCTGCCTCTGATCTGTAGGAAGACTTTCCGTCTTTTTCCCGCCGCTGTAGAACGTATCTTCACTAAAGTGATAATGATCATAGAACTCAGTCGGGTGATAGTTGATGTCGCTCACGACAAAACCGACGTCGCCGGTACCTTCAAACACATGACGGACGGATAGCTCAGTTTGCGGATCAACTTCATCTGGTCGGTAAGCAGGTAAGCGGATTAACTGATCTTCACTGACAGCTATGACCACAACTTCGCCATCATCGGCGGGATTATACAGATAATCCGTTGCGGGTTCCTCTGTTGGGATTTCGTCTACCGTTAGGATTACGCTATGATCGATCGGTTCGACAGGCGGAGTGGCGTAAGCTTCCTCATTGCTGGCCTGAATCTGTGTGCCATCGTAAAGCGAAGCTAGTCCAATGGGGGCCAATACCTTTTTATCTTCGTCAATAACAAATTCGGCGTCATGGAGATCGATTATAATGTAACGGACCTGTTGGCTTTCAGGGTCAAAGAGCAGATCATCTACCTTGCCGAGCAGTTGACCGGCCTCATTCTTTACTTTCCAGCCCCGGATATCAGGTTCGCCGTCGACAATTTCGTAATCGCTTCCACCGAGTTCAATTAAATGATTATATTTTTTTTCTTCTAATGCCATGTGTTCAATTTTTTTGGTGATCAATTCTTATATGCAACGGAGGTCTAAAGGGTATCTCTTTGCGGCGCTGTTGTGTTAATGCTTGTATCGGGAGTGGATTTATCTAACCTAGCGTCACTGTTGTAACGGTTTATAAAATACAGGACCAAGCCCAGCGCGATAAGTGAAAGCAGCAGCCATAGCCACCAGGGGGCTCCGTTTCTCGGTTTTACTTCTAAATGTGCCATATATACTTTTTTAAAAAGAACAACCGCTACTTGGCTTCGTTTGAAAAATTTTGAGTTGGGCAGGATTGCCGGGTAAAGAATATCAGCTGGAAAACGGTCCAAAAGTCAGAAACGGATCATCGACGTACAGGATGCTATTTCCGCTTCGGACGATTGATTGGATAAGTGGTATTCCATTTGAAATAATTAAGTTTGTGGTATAGCGCTTATAAAAAATGCAATCTCTTTATTTCTATTGGTCACTTGTCTTTTCCTTTGTGGGTACGGCTGTTTTCGGGCAATCGCTGGATTATCCCTCTTTTCGGAATATTTCCTTGGGAACGAATGCAAATACAGTCCATTCTTTTGCACAGGATAGCTTGGGGATGCTTTGGCTGGGAAGTAACAATGGGTTATTTAATTATGATGGCTATGCGCTGCAGCCGCTCACTGGGACCAAATCTCCTTTTCAGACTTTCGTTTACTGCATTGCGCTGATCGATAATAAACATTACGCATTGGGGACGGGGCAGGGAGTGCTGCTCTATAACTATCAGTTCGACCGATTTGAATCTTTTCCGGCAGGGGGACCTGGAGATGTCAGGTCTTTGCTACTTGTTGACGACACCTTGTGGATAGGTTCAATAAGTGGTTTGTATTGCTATAATACCAAGACACGTAAACTTATTGATTATCATAATTTATTTCCAAAAAATAAATCAAAAACCGCCGTGTATGCACTGGAAAAGGTGGGCGATAGAATCTTAATCGGTACCTATAATGGACTTTTTGAGTTAAATCCAGCGAGAAAAGATATTGTGCCTCTACCGCTCCCAGATTATAGGCCGGGGAGTAATCAATTTGTGAATTCTATATTTTCTATTCCGGAATCGGCAAGTACCTATGTTGGAACAGAATACGGCCTGTATCGCTATAATACGAAGAACCATACGCTTCAGAAAACTCCGGTATTACAAAATCATCCCATCAAAGCAATGGCTTCCAAAGATTCCAACACCTTGCTTGTCGGTACGGATGATGGTCTTTTTACGTATCAGCTGGATCAGCAGTTGGTTAAACGGATCAAACATGATTCCCGGAATAGAAACTCGCTGGCCAATAACATCGTGTGGAGTATCTTTAAGGATCGGTCGGAAAATATCTGGCTGGGTACCGACCTGGGATTTTCCTTATGGTCCAACCGCAAGGTGGAAAAAATACTGCCGATCTATCAATTTACAGCGAGCAGCGACGGCAACCGTTTTTATAAAATTAACAGGGATCGCAATGGCTGGTATTGGCTGGGAGGCGATAATGGTTTGATCCGTGTACGTGGGCTGGACGACAAAAATACGGAAAGCAACTGGTACCGTATGGATGCCAAGACCTATCGTCTGGCACACAACCGTATCCGGGATATATTTGAGGATCATACGGGATTGGTGTGGATAGCCTCCGACGGTGGCGTCAATGTGTTTGATGCGCATACGAAACAGTTTAAAACCTTTACAATCGTCGATGCCAGTGGAAGACGAAATGCGAAATGGTCGTACGACATCTTGCAAGATGGACAGGATAATCTCTGGGTGGCCTCCTATATGGGGGGGATATTTGTTGTCAACCGAAGCCGTTTATTGGAGGCGACGGGCCCGGTCATAGCAAACCGTAATTTCAGTAAAGCTGACGGTCTTCTGGAAGATTTTGCCAATCAGATCGTTGACAATGGAAGGGGGAAGATCTTGGCGCTGTTCTATAATAAGGGGATCAGTAGCATTGATGTGGCCACAGGGAAAATAACGGAGCTTAAAGACAGCGCTGGGCATGCATTGGATCAGGCGACCTTTATGCTGAAGGATGGGCAGCATACGGTGTGGGTAGGGGAACATGGCGAATTGAGGCGAATTGCTCCGGACGGGAAAAATACATTGCTTCGTTTTGATCCTGTTGGTAAAGGAGAAGTAACTGCCATGGCCGAGGTCAAAGAAAGCATCTGGCTGGCAACGAGTACTGGAGTATGGCAGGTTAATAAGCAGAGTTTAAAAACTGAATTATTAAGATACGGACAAAGGATATCCTCGATGTACTACGATGCCGAGCGGGAACAAGTGGTGCTGGGAGGAATTGATGAGGTGGTCCTGTTGCCCGCGCAAAATGAGCTAGCGGATCTGGATGGTTCCAAAAAGATTGTGCTCACCGCAATGTATGTCAATAATGAACGTTTCGGTAATTACGACTATGGCTTGCGGTATAAGAACGAGATCGCTTTGGCGCATGATCAGAATAACCTCCGGCTTGAATTTTCCGATTTGGATTATGGGAATCATTTGGGCTATCGCCTAGCTTATGCTTTTAAAGGAAAAAATGAAACCTGGATTCCGATGGAACGGGGTGATAACAAAGTGCTCCTGTCCAACTTAAGTTCGGGTAACTACGATCTTCAGTTGGCTAAAGTGGATATCGCCGGTCATGTAGTCTCAAAGATTTATACCTACCATATTCAGATCCGTTATCCATGGTATGCAAGCTATTGGGCCAAAACTGCTTACGCCCTCATTGTTATTTTCCTGCTATTTTGGGTTGTCAATTTTTTCAGGGTTCGCAGTACGCTAAAATGGGAAAGGCGCGAACGGAGAAAGGTACTTGAGCTCACAAAGATGAAAATGGACTTCCTGACAGCTGTGTCGCATGAGCTGAAAACCCCTTTAAGCCTGATTTTGGCTCCTGTCAGCCAAATGATGCGGCAGACAAAGAACAGTGACAAAAAGAAGCAGTTGGATGGTGTTCATCGAAATGCCTTAAAAATCAGCCATCTCATCCAGGAATTGATGACTTTTGATCAGGTCGAGCAGCAACAGACGCCCTTGCAGGGCTTGCTTACCTCTCAGGTGGATCTGGTCGCCTATAGCAGACAAATTATAGCTGACTGGCAGCAGGTTCCGGAGTACAGTACCGTCCATATTGACTTTGTTGCTGATGTAGAGAGCTTTTTTATACAGACCGACGTAGCCAAACTGGGGTCGATTCTCAACAACCTCATAGCTAATGCCTGTAAGTATAATCGTCCGGAGGGTAGCGTGGAACTGCAGCTGAAAGTAATTGGTCCAGATGTCAAGCTTATCGTTCGGGATACGGGAATTGGTATAGCACCCGAAGACCTACCTTATGTCTTCAGCAAATTCTATCGTTCTTCCCTGAAAGAAGTGAGTGCTGTACAGGGGACGGGCGTTGGTCTGTACCTGGTCAAAAGTTATTGTGAGCAGTTGGGCTGGAGCGTTGATATAGCGAGCGATCAAAAGGGCACAGCCGTAACGCTTAGTTGGAAACATGACTATGTAAACGATAAGGAGGCGACCGATAGCATACCTGTAGTAGGTAAACGAAAACTACTCATCGTAGAAGATAATGCCGAACTCGCTGATTTTTTACGAAATGCCATGCAGCCACATTACGATTGCCGCATTGTGAGTGATGGTAGCGAGGGCTTACGCTTGATCGACGGACATGCTTTTGTGCCCGACATTATTCTCACTGATGCCATGATGCCCAATATGGGAGGGATTGAAATGGTGAAAAAACTACGACAAAATATCGTGACGGCAACTATTCCGATCATTTTGCTGACAGCACAAAACGATGAGCTGATCAGACGCGAGTGGGTTGCAGTCGGAATAGATGCTTATATGGCGAAACCTTTTGATCTGGAATTGCTCCAGATACAGCTATTGCAGCTCTTGGATAGGAAAGATAAGATTGTCGCTCAATTGCGTATCGACGAAATAAGTAAACCCACAGAATCAATAGCTGTACATTCACCAGATGAAAAATTTCTGACCAATGTGACGCAGCTGATCGAAGAAAATTTGGACGATTCGGAATTTTCGGTACAGCGGCTCAGTGAGCTCACTGAGGTCGCCGCCAGACAACTCCATCGTAAAATTAAGCAACTAACAGGTTATACACCGGTGGAGTATATACGCAGCATTCGTATCAAAAAAGCAGCGCTGTTATTACAGCAAAAAAAGTTTACCGTTTCCGAGGTGATGTATATGGTCGGATTCTCCAATGCTTCTTATTTCTCAAAATGCTTTCAATCGGAATTTGGGATGTCACCAAAGGTATATATGGAGGGTTATTTGTAAGCAGTTGATTGTTAGTGTTGTTTGTTGTTTTGGGTGGTTGAGGTTGTCCAATTTGTGTTGTTCTTTGTCCGATATGTGGCCTTAAAAAATAATCACGTTTAATAGGTTTGTAAGAGTAATAACCAAAAAATTATAAATCGATACAATCCATGCGTGTAATTATTTTATGCTGCTTTGCTCTTTTGGGCTATGTCAATTCTTACGCTCAATCTAAGGCTATTAAAAAGGTCCCTACAGTTTTTGTCGACCGTGAAGGTGTCATGCGCTGGTCCGACTCCAAAGCTGAAGCTTCATTTTATGGCGTCAATTATACCGTTCCTTTTGCCCATGCCTTTCGGGCTTTGCACAATAAAGGCTTCGATCGAAAGCAGGCTATTGATCGCGACGTTTACCACTTCGCCCGTTTGGGATATAATGCTTATCGTATCCATATCTGGGATGTAGAAATCTCCGATAAAAATGGTAACCTGATCAACAATGAACACCTTGATCTATTGGACTATCTGTTTTTTAAACTTCAGGAAAGAGGAATTAGGATCCTGATTACGGGAATGACCAATTTTGGTAATGGTTATCCAGAGAGAAATATAAATACAGATGCATTTACGTATCATTATGATAAGTGTGCGGTTCATGCTAATCCACAGGCGATAGCTGCACAGGAAAAATACATTACCCAATTACTTCATCATGTCAACCCGTATACCGGAAATACTTATCAGACGGACCCTTATATCATTGGCTTTGAAATAAATAATGAACCTTGTCATACAGGTGCCATTCAGACAACGTCGGACTATATCGGTCGAATGGTGAAGGCCATGAAGAAAAGTGGTAATAAAAAACCAATTTTCTACAATGTAAGTCATAATATGGAACATGTTAAGGCTTATTTTGATGCTGATATCCAAGGGACAACTTATCAATGGTATCCTGTGGGACTGGTTGCTGGACGGGAGCGTCAGGGGAATTTTCTTCCTTACATTGATCAGTACGATATCCCTTTTTCAAACTTGAAAGGCTTCGCCAACAAAGCGAAAGCGGTTTACGAATATGATCCTGCTGATAATCTCTACAGCTATATGCATCCCGCGATGAGCCGCACATTTCGTTCGGCGGGATTTCAGTGGGTCACTCAGTTTGCTTACGATCCGATGGATATTGCAGCCTACAATACCGAATATCAGACACATTATCTCAATTTGGCTTATACCCCAGCAAAAGCACTGAGTACCATGATCGCTGCGGAGGTAGCTTATACGATACCGAGAAATAAAAAGTTTGAACAGTATCCTCAAGACACCCTATTTGGCGATTTTAGCGTCAGTTATGAGCAGGATCTCTCCGTGATGAATGCGCAGGATAAGTATTTTTACACCAATAATACGACAGTAAGCCCTTTAAATCCAACGAAATTGCAACATATTGCCGGTCATGGTTCATCACCTGTGGTGGAGTATGGCGGATCTGGTGCTTATTTTTTAGATCGTCTGGAAGATGGTCTATGGCGTTTGGAGGTTATGCCGGATGCAGAAAAAATCGCTGATCCTTTTGCAAAGCCATCGCTCGATCGTGAGGTGGTACATATCCTGTACCGGTCACAGATGATCGATATTCGGATCCCTGATCTAGGCGACCTTTTTACCGTCCGGTCACTGTTAGGGAAAAACAACAGCGATGAAGATATTTCAGTCGCTAAAACAAGTTTCAGCGTTGAGCCTGGAGTATATCTGTTAAAACGTAAGAATCTCCAGCTGAAAAATAGCTGGCTAGCTTCCTCGCCCTGGAAAAATGGCCATTTGGGCGAATATTACGCGCCAAAAACTGAAGCGCTGAAGCAGCCTTTATTGATACACCAGCAGCCCGAAATATTGGAAAAAGGCCGGTCTACTAAATTGCAGTTCCGTTATGTTTTTGAAAAAAAGCCCGATTCAATTATTCTACAAACGGATCAGGTTTCGTTTTGGAAAGATCATAATCCCTACATCAAGTTGTTCTCCAAAGATAACCGTACCTATGAAGCGGACATCCCGGCATCCTTATTAGTGGGCCATGAATTGAAATATACAGCTACTGTGTTTGTGGGTGGTGAAAAAATTACTTACCCAGACAATCAGACTGGAGCCCCACTGGAATGGAATTATCGCGTCAATAGTTATTGGACGGTTGGCTTATATGAACAGCGCGCATCTATAGGGCTTTTTGAGTCCTTGTCCAAAGTCTCTTCTTTGGAAACTTTCGCTATTCCAGAAACGGCTTACATGACTGCGCAACGGGAGCATCATGATCTCAGTAAAGTTCCTTTTTGGACCTATACTTTTCATGCCAAGGATTCGGGGGTACAGTATTTTTGGGTAAAAGATATCAAATCGACAATTGCTGAACGTCCTGCGGGTATTGCTGCTGCCACAAAGCTCTGTATACTCTTGAAACATGAGGGCGGGAATCCGCTACTGAATGCTGGTTTTGTGACAAAAAAAGGGTATACCTATGTGGAAAACATAGCTATTGGGGCATCCGGCGAAACAGTGGTCCGTATGGATCTAGCCGACTTAAAGCTCGTGCCTACGGCTTTGCTACCTGCTCCTTATCCTGTATTTCTCGAACGGTTTTTTAAGCCCACGGTTCCGGTTCAATTTGACAAAAGGGATATCGAAAAACTAATCGTTTCAGGCGAAAAGATGGAAGGGGTGGCACTATCTATAGCTGCGATATGGCTCGAATAACGATAAAGCTGCTTAATACCACCGATTATTAGGGCATGGATAATAATCCGTCAGGCTGTAAGGATCAAGGTTTGTAGCAGGACGACGACCTGAAAAAAACGGCTGCGTTTTTTTAGGGGAAGGCTTAACAAAGCGATAAGGAGTACAAAGAATATAATAAAGGGAAAGAAAACAATTATAAACACATCTAAATTTTAAACAATGAAGGGTTTTGCATTTAAAACAAGTTTATTGGGCTTGTCCTTGCTATCCTGTCTTGGGGAAACGCAGCTTTATGCTGCAACGAAAGGGGAAAGCAAGTGGATCAGGTCGATGCAACAACAGGATGTCCGTGGGGTGGTCCGCAACGAGCATGGACAGGTGATGGCAGGTGTAACAGTACTGGTGGCCGGAACTACGGTGGGCACTTCAACAGCGAGTGATGGCTCGTACCGTATCTCATTGCCCAAGGGTAAATCCCAGCTTCTATTCTCTGTTGTAGGCTACAGTAGCCAAACCTTGACGGTTGTAGGGAGAACATCCGTGGATGTCAGTATGGTGCCTGCGGGAAATGTGCTGGAAGAGCTCGTCATCGTAGGTTATGGTAGTACGACAAAAAAGGATCTAACCGGTGCCGTTAATACGGTCGGAAGCAAGGATTTTAACAGTGGACTTGTCGGCTCTCCCGAACAGCTGATCAATGGAAAAACAGCTGGTGTACAGGTGATGTCCAACAGCGGTTCACCTTCTTCTGGGAGTACGATACGTATCCGTGGGGGAGCCTCCTTAAGTGCCAGCAACGATCCATTGATCGTATTGGACGGGGTACCGCTAGAGACTGGTGGTATTAGCGGCAATAGTGGCAATTTTCTCAGTCTGATCAACCCGAATGATATCGAAAGCATGACAGTGCTCAAAGATGCATCATCGACAGCAATATATGGATCCCGAGCGTCAAACGGGGTATTATTGATAACAACAAAGAAGGGTAAAGGAGATGCTTTACGGCTTTCTTTCTCTTCAATCGTGTCCATGCAGCAGGCTATGGGGGTTGCCGATATGATGTCGCGCGACGAGTTTGCCTCGCTCATCAATACCAAAGGGAGCACTGCCCAAAAGGCATTATTGGGCAATGCCTCAACAGATTGGCTGTCTGAGGTTTTTCAGGATGCCATCGGGACGGATAATAACTTAAGTCTACAGGGAAAGATCGGTAAGACCTTGCCTTTTCGTACATCGGTGGGCTATTATAATCAGCAGGGGACTTTGCGTACCGACAAAACGGAGCGCGTGACGGGGGCTTTGGTGTTAAATCCCACTTTTTTTAATAAACACCTGACCGTAAATTTAAATGTTAAAGGTGCCCATAACAACAACGGTTTTGCCAATACCGATGCGATATGGTCTGCTGTAGCTTTTAATCCAACGCAACCGATTTATTCTGGGGCAGATGCGTATGGTGGCTATTACGAGAGTTTGGATAATGCCGGTCTTCCGGCAACAGGTGCAAACCTCAATCCACTTGGATTGCTCAAGCAGGAAAAACACCGTAGTACAGTCAATAGAGCCGTGGGTAATCTTGACCTCGATTATAAATTCCATCTGTTGCCTGAATTGAAAGCGCACGTAACACTCGGATATGACTATGCCAAAGGAAATGGATCGAATCTTATTCCGGCAAGTGCGGCCAATAATTTTACGATTGGAGGTGCTTTTGACCGTTATGAACAGACGCTTAAAAATAAATTGTTTACAGGCTATCTAAACTATAACAAGTTCTTCCCGGAAATTAAAAGTACAATTGACGTGACAGCAGGCCACGATTATCAATATTGGAGTGCCCGACGGCCACCTATAGTATACTATAACGAAGCTGGTGATATACGTTCGACTGCTATTGCATCTGACGAACGACATACCCTGGTTTCCTGGTACGGACGGATCAACTACAATTACGATAGCCGTTATTTATTGACCGCTACGGTCCGTAAGGATGGAACTTCCCGATTCAGTCCCGAAAACCGCTGGGGAACATTTCCGTCAGTCGCCTTGGCCTGGCGTCTTTCGCAGGAGTCTTTCATGAAAGGAATATCTTTCCTGGACGATCTAAAGCTCCGTGCGAGTTACGGTGTTACAGGACAGCAGGAGGGAATCGGAAATTACGAATATTTGCCGGTATACAATTTGGGAACAGCCTATGCACAGTATCGTTTCGGCGATCAGTACCATCTGGTGTATAGACCATCGGTTTACAATAGGGACTTACGCTGGGAAACGACCAAAGCATTTAACTACGGCCTCGATTTCGCTTTGTGGAAAAACAGGGTGTCTGGTGCAATAGAATATTACACAAGAAAAACGCATGATCTATTGGCTAATGTGCCTGTAGCCGCGGGAACCAATTTTGACCAGAATGCGACCATTAACGTAGGTAATGTCGAAAGCAGTGGCTTCGAATTTCAACTGAATACCGTACCCATACAAAAGGATAATTTGCGCTGGGAAGTCAATTTCAATGCGACTAATCAGCATACAAAAGTAACCAATATAGCTTTGGTGCAGGATGCCAATGCCGTGGGAACTTATGTGGGACCGAATGTCAGTGGTCGTGGTATCCAGATTCTGACAACGGGGTATCAGCCTTACATGTTTTATGTCTACAAACAGTTGTACAATGAGGCTGGCAAGCCGCTGGAAGGTGTATATGCGGATCTGAATGGTGATGGAGCGATCAACGAAAAAGACTTATACCGCTATCAATCGCCGGCAGCAAAATGGCTCTTCGGTTTCAATACGCAGTTAACCTACAAAAAATGGACAGCAGCAACGACGCTACGTGCAAATTTGGGTAACTACGTATTCAATAATACCAAAATGAACCTTAGTGCTTGGGAGACAGTTCAATATGTCGATGCGTCGATCAATAACTTACATCGGGATTACTTGAATACCCAATTCCAGACCAGACAGTATTATTCGGATTATTACGTCGAAAATGCATCTTTCCTTCGGATGGAAAACCTGTCAGTGAACTATAATTTTGGTCAGGTGGGTAAGATCTCCAATCTACGTGTGGGTGCGGTAGCTCAGAATGTTTTTATTGTGAGCAAATATAGCGGTATGGACCCTGAGGTTCCGAGTGGCTTCGACAGTTCGTTCTACCCACGCTCAAGAACTTTCTCCTTGAGTCTCAATATGGATTTTTAATGGCTGCCTCAAAAAAGAAAACTTATATAGCGATGAAAAATATAAAAAGATATTGTTTTGGATTGTTGGGTATAATCGCATTACTGCAATCCTGTACAAAAGACTTAAACCAGTATCCTACTGTAGAAACGACTTCGGAGTCGGTATACACCTCTGTGGATGGTTACCGGGCTGTGCTTGCTAAATTGTATGCCTCATTTGCCGTTGCGGGCAATGGACGTGGTGATGCCGATCCGGATATGGCGGGCAGCACGGCTTCTTGGGGGTACCTTCGGGTGTATTTTAACTTGCAGGAGGTACCGACTGATGAGGTGATCTATACATGGGCCGGAGGCGACAATATGACCGATATCCAGTATATGACCTGGGGAGCTTCCGATACCTGGGTGAATGCCATGTATTATCGGATCTATTATACGGTAGCTATCTGTAATGAATTTCTACGGAATGCAACAACAGAGAAGCTGGCGACTTTTAATTCGGCCGAGCAGGCACAAATTTTAGAGTTTGCAGCCGAAGCGCGTTTTCTGCGTGCATTGGCCTATAGTCATGCAATGGACCTTTATGGGAACGTTCCTTTTGTGACTGAAAAGGACCCGGTAGCTGCATTTTTTCCACCACGGATGACACGAGCTGATCTCTTTGCATTTATTGAAAAAGAATTGACAGAGGTCGAAACGATCTTACCGGAAGCACGTCAAAATGAGTATGGCCGGGTAAGCCGTGCTGCTGCCTGGTCCCTATTGGCCAAGAATTATCTGAATGCTCAAGTTTATACGGGCACAGCACGTAATGCCGAATGCCTGAACTATGCTAAAAAAGTGATTGATGCTGGATATTCCTTAAATGCGAACTATAAGCAGGTATTTAATGCTGATAATGATAAACGGACCAATGAAATTATTTTTCCGATAGAGGCCGATGTAGCGCATACAACGACATGGGGTGCGACAACGTATCTTGTCAACGGCCCTATTGTTGGAAGCATGAAATCATCGGATTACGGTGTGCTTTCCGGCTGGAATAGTTTTCGTACACTTCGCGAATTTGTAGCACTCTTTCAGGTGGAAGACAAAAGAGGTGATTTTTGGAAAAATGGCCAGTCCCTGGATGTCGAAGATCCCGCTGCCTCGAGCCAGGGATATGGGCTTGTTAAGTTTACAAATTTGAAAGATAATGGTACCTATACCACAGATGAAGGTTTGGTAAGTACTGATTTCCCGATGATCCGCTTGGCCGACGTGTATCTAATGTATGCTGAGGCTGTACTGCGCGGTGGCGGAGGAAGTGTACAGGAAGCGATCAGGTTGGTCAACAGTATCCGTCAGCGGGGGTATGGTAGTTCGGCCGGAGCCATAGACCAGGCGCAGCTGACGCTGGATTTTATCCTTGCAGAACGCGGTCGTGAACTGTTTTGGGAGTGTACGCGTCGTACTGACCTGATTCGATTTGGGAAATTTACCGGTAGCAATTACCTCTGGCAATGGAAAGGCGGTGACATGAACGGCCGCTCTGTGGATGCGAAATTCAATCTGTATCCGATTCCAACTACCGATATGAGTGCTAACCCGAATTTGATCCAAAATCCTGGCTACTAGCGGTGGCTGGCATTAATAACTAAATCTATGGGGATATACTGCTATTTGAGCACACATGCTGCGGAGAGTATCCAGGTATTCCCATATGGACTTTTAAAGATAATGATACCTATGAAACAATTGACACTCTATATCCTGGTGTTGCTTTTCGTTGCCTGTAAAAAGGAGGGGGGAACACCGGCTGTCAGTGGGATAAAACCTGCAGTGTTGTACAGCAGTACAACAGAACTGGTCCTAAAATCTACTGACCGCAAGGCCGTGGCCCTGCAGCTTGTCTGGGATGAGGCGATTTTGGCTAGCGATGAACCAATGGCGCAGTCGGCTTTAAAAAATAAAATAGAAATTGCTGCTGATCCATCTTTTTCTGCTGTCACCAAAAGTATCGAGCAGGTAGCAAGCTCGCTCAGCTATACGCATGAACAATTGAATAACCTTGTCACGGGAATGGGATTTTTGCCCGATGAAAAGAACGTGTTTTATGTCCGTATTGCTTCACGATTGGGAACCAATACAGATTGGCTCTACAGCAATGTGATCGCCCTGACTGTTACAGCTTACCAGCCCGTCGAGGATGCTGCCTATCTCTATCTATCGAATAAAGAGTTTACGCAGTTTCCATGGAAACTGTGTTCGAGAAAGGAAGATGGTTTTTACGATGGTTTTGTGCGTCTCGACCAATGGTACAACTTCTATTTGACCAATGCGGAAAGCGCGAGTGCACCGCTCATCTATGGTTCTTATCCCCTGGATGGTAGCCAATACATCTTGTATAGCGGAGCTGATCGCTGGAATTGCTGGACGAGTAGAGGTGGGTACCTATACTTGACAGCCGATCTCAATAAATTGGCCTGGAAAGAGACTTCCGTAGAATCCATGACGGTAACGGGCGATTTTAATGGTTGGAGTGCAACAGCAACGCCAATGGTATATGACCAGACGGCGAAGGTTTGGAAAGCAACCATCACGACAACAGCAGCTGAACAATGGGGAATTAAGGTATTGATCAATGGCAGCTGGACTTGGTTTTTTGGCGCAGCAGAGGGCGATGGAAACTGTGCCTTGTATACGGCCGATGGAACTGGCTTCGCTTATGATAAGATCGGTACACATACATTGATTCTTGATCTAAGCGATCCAAAACAATTCAAATATCATGTGGAATAAAATAGATCGAGACGGGTTCTTAAACGAAATAATCGGATGAAAAAAATAAAAATAATCTTGGCCTTGGTAGGCTTGTGTTTGGGCTTGTCTAGCTGCAACGACAAAGATAATCTTAAGGTGGATGTACCCACAACACATTTGGCAAAAGGTGCGGACGTGAGCTGGATTACTGAAATGGAAGCCTCAGGTATGCAATTTTTTAATGCAGGAGGCAGCGCAGTGGATGGGCTGAAAATCTTGCGTGGACTGGGGATGGATGCGGTACGATTGCGTGTTTGGGTAGATCCTCAGCAAGGCTGGTGCAACAAGAATGATGTACTGGTCAAAGCTCGTCGGGCGCATCATCTGGGCATGCGCATTATGGTGGATTTTCATTACAGTGACACCTGGGCGGATCCGGGACAGCAAACAAAGCCTGCCGCATGGAAGAGCTTATCGTTTGATGGTTTAAAGAAGGCTGTTAGTGATCATACAACGGAGGTCCTTCAATTGCTAAAAGATAGCGGTATCTCACCTGAATGGGTGCAGGTCGGTAATGAAACGGGCAATGGAATGCTTTGGGAAGATGGAAAAGCCTCTGTCAGTATGGCTAATTATGCCACATTGAATAATGCCGGCTATGATGCGGTAAAAGCGGTGTTTCCGGCAGCAAAAGTGATCGTACACCTGCATAATGGATTTGACAATGTCTTGTTTCGTTGGATGTTCGACGGTCTGAAAAATAACGGTGGGAAATGGGATGTAATTGGCATGTCACTTTATCCGACCCCAGAAAACTGGGAAGAGCGCAATGCGGCCTGCATCAGCAACATCAAAGATATGGTTGCCCGATACAATTCAGAAGTGATGATCTGTGAGGTGGGGATGAGCTGGGATGAAGCAGATAGTGCTGAAATATGGTTAAAGGATCTTTTCAACTTGGTTAATAGCGTGCCCGATCAGAAAGTACTGGGTATATTCTATTGGGAGCCTTTGGCGTATGGTGGCTGGAATGGTTATACCCTGGGTGCATTTGACAATAATGGGCGCCCAACAAAAGCATTGAATGCTTTTAAATAAGGTATATTTAAGCCGCTGAATGACAATGAAAAAATTGAACTGTAGACTATAAACACATGATTTGATGATGAGATTACTGCGTACGACTTACTTTTTGTTTCTTTTATTCTTACTTGTTCCGGGCAATTCGCACGGACAGTCTACCCGCCAATCCTTCTTGTTGGAGAAAAACTGGCGTTTTTTTCAGGGTGAGGTTGTTCACGGGGAATCAGTAGCATTGGATGATAATACCTGGAAAAATGTCACTGTACCGCATGATTGGGCTATTTTCGGGCCTTTTGACCGGTCACACGATCTGCAGGATGTTGCAGTGACACAAAATGGAGAGAAAAAGGCAACGGTAAAAACGGGCCGGACTGGCGGTTTGCCTTATGTGGGGGTGGGGTGGTATCGTACCAAATTTGATATTCCACAATTCAATCCCGTCAATAAACGCGTGGTACTGAAATTTGATGGTGCAATGAGCGAAGCCCGGGTCTATGTCAATGGAAAGGAAGCCTGCTTTTGGCCCTACGGTTACAATGCTTTTCATTGTGATGTGACCGAATTTCTACATCAGGACGGGATGAATAATACGGTTGCTGTACGGTTGGAAAATAAAGCGCAGTCATCACGCTGGTATCCCGGTGCAGGACTTTATCGCAATGTGCATGTAATCGTGACGGAGAAGATCCATGTACCTGTTTGGGGCACGTATATCACGACGCCTTTTGTGTCGGACAGTTTAGCCTCAGTTAAGCTTGAAACCAGTTTGAAGAATGCTGATGGCAAGTTGGTACGTATGGTAACTGCGATTTTGGATGCAACTGGACAGGTGGTTGCGCAGAAAGAAAACCAACAAAAACTAAATTATGGCAAGCCTTTCGTACAAAATCTTGAAGTGATAAACCCTGCCCTCTGGAGCCCCGAACATCCAAATCTATATCGGGCCTCCACACAAGTATTTGTAGAAGGCAAATTGACAGACAGTTTTGAAACCCGTTTTGGGATTCGGGAGGTACGTATTATTGCCGACCGGGGATTTATGTTAAATGGAAAGGTCCGAAAGTTTCAGGGGGTATGTAATCATCACGATCTTGGACCATTGGGGGCTGCAATTAATGTTTCGGCTCTTCGTTATCAATTGGAATTACTCAAAGATATGGGCTGCGATGCCATTCGTACGGCACATAATATGCCAGCTCCGGAATTGGTTGCCCTATGTGACGAATTGGGCTTTATGCTGATGATTGAACCTTTTGACGAATGGGATATTGCTAAATGTAAAAATGGATATCATCGATTTTTTGCGGATTGGGCCGAACGGGATATGGTAAACATGATCCGTCATTTTAGAAATAACCCATCTGTCGTGATGTGGAGCATTGGAAATGAAGTGCCCACACAATGCAGTGCTGAAGGCTATAAAGTAGCTTCGTTTTTACAGGAAATATGCCATCGTGAGGATCCGTCCCGACCAGTGACCTGCGGTATGGATCAGGTAAGCTGTGTGCTGGAAAATGGTTTTGCTAGTCTGTTGGATGTTCCGGGGCTAAACTATCGTGCGCACCGTTACGAAGAGGCGTATGCCAAATTACCCCAAAATCTAGTGTTGGGTTCGGAAACGGCATCAACAGTGAGCTCAAGGGGCGTTTATAAATTTCCGGTGCTAAAAAAAGGTGATATGTTGTATTCCGATCATCAGTCGTCTTCTTACGATATGGAACATTGCTCTTGGTCCAACCTGCCGGATGAGGATTTTGCCCTGGCGGAAGATCATCATTGGACCATGGGACAATTTGTCTGGACCGGCTTTGATTATCTTGGCGAACCTTCCCCTTACGATACAGATGCCTGGCCCAACCATAGTTCCATGTTCGGTATTATTGATCTGGCGAGCATTCCCAAAGACCGTTATTATCTGTACCGAAGTTTATGGAATAGAAATGAGCATACCCTGCATATACTTCCACATTGGACATGGCCTGAGCGTGTGGGACAAGAAACCCCTGTCTTCGTGTATACAGATTATCCAAGTGCCGAACTTTTTATCAATGGGAAAAGTCAGGGAATACAGCGCAAGAGTAAGGCTTCTTTACAGGAGCGTTACCGCCTAATGTGGATGAATACAGTATACGAACCCGGAGAAGTCAAAGTAGTGGCTTACGATGAATCTGGAAAACCAGCGGCCGAAAAAATAATACGGACGGCTGGAAAACCCTCCAGGATTGAAATGGATGCAGTTCATGATTCCATTTCTGCTGATGGCCGTGCATTAGCCTACATCCGTGTCAAAGCAGTGGACAAAGCGGGGAACCTCTGTCCAAGGGCTGCAGAGCTGATCCAATTTGACGTAGTTGGCGATGGTACATTTAAAGCCTTGGCTAACGGTGATCCAACCAATCTGGAGGCTTTTCATAAACCGCAGATGCATTTATTCAATGGACAGCTTACCTTGATTGTGCAGGCAGGCGAAAAATCGGGAAAGATTCAGATAAAGGCGAAATGCAAAGGTTTAAAAGAGGGGGTATTAACCGTACAGACTGTAAATTCTAAAACGTTTTGACCGTAGCTTTTGTTTAAATGATACCTTAAGTAAGTTAGTGCGTTGATTGTATTTTAACAGAAAGGCTAGATCGATATCGATCTAGCCTTTTTTGTGCATTATTTTCGCCTAATCTGTAGCTTGACACCTAGGGCCAGTCCAATGTAATCATCAAATTTAAGATACTTGTTCTGTACGCCGCTAACGAGGTAAAGATCGCTGGTATGAAGATCATAATAGAATTTTATGCCTTCAAAATAAGAACTGTTGGATTTGATTTTATAACTGAAGTCCTGTCCTACAAAGATATTGATGCGTAGCCTGGTCGAAAACCGATAATAGCTATTCGGGTATTTGTCGGGTTCTTTATACCAAAATTGTTTACCCAAGGTCGTATTGAGATAAGCGCCGGTACGCAAGGGATGATAAGTAAACTGTTCACTGAGTTTAATTTCCCAAGGGGTATACGATTGACGCAGCGTTAAGGTAAGTTTTGCCCGGTCTGTATCATATTTTGGTACATAGCCAAGCAGGAAATCTGTCGACCACTGCTTGTGTCGGCCATAATCCCAGCCTGTTCCGGTAGAAAGCAGTCCTATGGACCCTGCGTATTGAAGCATATAACTTGATGGAACAAGGCTAAAGGCAGCTTTTTTTAGTTCTTTAGTGCTCATGTTTCCCGTTTTGATGCTGTCCGTTGTGATGCTATTCTCCTGGAGGGTCTCCGTTTTGTTGCCAGCCAAGCTTGTTCGTGGGAGATATTGGTTTTTGGCGGCCTGAGCCATATCGTGAACTGAAAAGAAAAGGGTAACAAGCGCGAAAGAACGTATTTTTGATTTAGTAAGAAACAAGTTCATGGGTATAGTGGTCCTTAGTGATTGTAAAAATTAGAAATTGACGTTTACCGATATTGGGAGTACCGTAATAGATGATACCATCCTTAAAAATATCTTCTTCTTGATAGATATGATCGTGGCCATTGGTACAATAAAGGAGATTGGGGAATTGTTTTATACTGTATTGGAAGACCGAAGCTACATTGTTGTTGAACTGATCGGATGTGGGTCTGGCATGCATGACGACAACTGTTTGTTCAAAACGTGTGGTATCTTTTTGACGCTCTTGCTCGATAAATGAAAAGTCGGGAACGGGATTGGAGTAATCTGATTCCAGCGCATTGGTATTTAAACATAAGAATTTTGTTTTACCAGCAATAAAACTATAATTGACTGTGCCAAACACTTGTTCGAAGATCTCTTCGCCATTGGCGAGACAATCGTGATTCCCCAAAAGGGCGACATAAGGCTGTTTCAGCTTTTCCAAAATATCACGCTGCCACAAAAATTCCTTGGTAAGTCCAAAATCGCTAATATCGCCGCCGTGTACAATAAAATCAATGTCATTTCTTTTATTGACTATTTTTACAAAATCGTCAAGTTCATCGTGCCAGCGCTGCGAATCACTGATAAAAGCGTAGCGGATGGTATCCTGATTAGCATAATCATGTTCGATTTTGGCGATATTATCTGCATTAATATGTTTTCTTCCATCGATTTTTCCTGAATAAGGGTGGATGTCAAACATGTTGCAACTGTTGGTAAGAAAAGAGAGAGAAGCTAGTGTGATGAATTTATAGCGCTTTTTCATTTGAATTCTTTTATTGACTTTTTGAATCCAAAAGTAAGTTTTAACGAACGAAAGCACAGTTTTTACATTTTATTATTACCCTGAAATGATATTAATGGGCACTATAAGGGGATCGCGGGGTATCTGGTTAGATCAAGCGATTGAAAGGGATTATTTTCGCTACGAGTGCAAAAATTTGATCATGTAGAGCAGGATGAGGAGATGCTATTCTTTAAAGCGACAAGCAAATAATGTTTACAATAAACTTTCATAAGAATACAGTCAGTTTTTATTGATATGACCGAATTTTAAGGACAATTATTATTCAATTCTAATACTAAGGTGGCTGATTTTATCGGTTGCCTTTTTTGAACCTCGGCCGATCTGCACAAATGTGGAGAACCGAACCCTATGAGGTGCCGTTACGGTATGCTAAAATAATTTGTACCTATGTGGTGAGTTATTTTTGACAAAAATGCTTTTTCTTATCAGGTTTTGGGGTCGTGAATTAAGCATGAAATTTTGCGGTCGCCAATCGATAGGCCAATAAAGCGAGTTGCGCACTGTATTATTTAACCTTCAGGCTAGCAGTTAACTAAATTATTATTTATAATTAGTCTAATTAGTTTTAATTAAACATCAAATAGTAGTATATTCGGCTCCATAAATTTTTTATGGAATGAAATCTATACATATTGCTGTAGCGATGTTATCGCTTACCGGTGTCGCCAATGCACAGACAGCCAGTATCTTTGGAAAGATTACGACTTTGGATGGCAATCCAGCGGAATCGGTCAACCTAACCATTAAGGGAACGAACAGACAGACACAGACAGATAAAAATGGTCACTACAAATTTGAACGCCTAAAACCGGGGAGCTATCAGCTTGTCACGAGTTTTACGGGTTTAAACTCAATTGAAAAAACAGTAACCGTTGAAGGCAATAAGCCGACCGTGCTTGATTTTGTCCTCAATGAAAACTACGCGCAGTTGCAGGAGGTACTCGTATCTGCATTCAAATCCAACCGTACGGTAAGCTCTGTCGCCAAAATGCCGCTGAGCAATCTCGAAAACCCACAGGTGTACAGTACAGTCTCTCATGAAGTAATGAAGCAGCAGGCCATTACCAATTTTGATGACGCTTTGCTGCGCAATGTATCGGGTATAAGCCGTACCTGGGAATCGACAGGACGGGGTGGCGATGGTGGCGCTTATTTTTCGCTACGGGGTTTTGAGGCCCAGAGCAATTTGGTCAATGGGCTTCCGGGCTTGTCGAGCGGTATCCTGGACCCGGCCGGTGTAGAGGAAATACAGGTGCTCAAAGGGCCTTCGGGAACGCTTTTTGGCGCTAGTTTTTACGGTTACGGTGGTGTGATCAATACCATCACCAAAAAACCTTATTTTGATTTTGGTGGTGAAGTGGCCTACAACTATGGCAGCAACGACCTGCATCGCGCAACCTTAGATCTCAACTCACCGCTAAATAAAAATAAGACGATCGTACTCCGGATCAATTCGGCTTTCCACCGCGAGCATAGTTTTCAGGATGCGGGTTTTAAAAACTCGTTCTACTTTGCGCCCTCACTGACCTATAAGGTCAATGACAGGCTGACGGTCAACCTGATGGCCGAGCTACTCGATATGAAACGGGCTGTTGCGCCGGTTTTCTTCCACTCGGACCGTGTTGCTCCGTTGACCTTTAAAAATATTGCCGAACTCAACCTCAATCCAAAACTTTCCTTTACAAGCAACGATCTGTCCATTAAAAATCCACGGTCCAATGTGCAGGGCGAGGTGCTGTACAAGATCAATGAGCAATGGAATTCACAGACTGTAGTCTCCATGAGCAATGTGAAGTCTGATGGGATTTACAGCTATATCTGGGGAAATCAGCCCGGTGATAGCTTTTTTGACCAGTACTTCCACAATGAAAACCAGAAGACCCGAACCTTTGATATACAGCAGAATTTTAACGGCGACTTTAAGCTGGCCGGTCTGAGAAACAGGCTTTTGGTCGGGGTCGACTATTTTTCCCGCGATGTAAAGGATCATGGTTCGGGCTGGGCACTGGGACGTCGGGTAAATCCGCAGGGACTGATCAAGGGGCCACTGGATGGCAATGGCAAGGAGCTGACGACGGTTCCGATGAACAGGCAGGCGATAGACCAGCTACTGGCGGGGACCGACGCGGGCGACCCTTCGCATATCAAAAGCAGTTCGTTCAGTGTATATGCCTCGGACTTATTGGATCTGACCGACCGCCTTTCGCTGATGGCGAGTTTGCGTGCCGATTACTTTGATTCAAAAGGGGAGGTTTCCAATGCAGACGATAATTATAGCCAATGGGCACTTTCGCCAAAATTGGGCTTGGTCTATCAGGTGGTAAAAGACCGCGTCTCGCTCTTTGCCAATTATATGAATGCATTCTACAATGTTGCGCCCAGTATCGTATACGATGCCAATAATGTCAAGACCGGAGTACAGTCCTTCAAGCCGGAGCGGGCCAACCAATGGGAACTCGGCACCAAGGCGAGTCTGATCAAGGATAGACTGTGGACAACACTGGCCCTGTATGATATTAGGGTTGCCAATCGGGTGTATAGCACTCCCACAGGTTCCATACAGGGTGGAAAGGTCGAGAGTAAGGGATTTGATTTTGACGTCGAAGCAATACCGTACGCTGGTTTTTCGGTCAAAGCAGGATTCAGTTACAACCATATTGCCATCATCTCCGGAAACGGAAATGATTTCTACAACGAAAAGGGACGTGCTCCGGGTGGACAGGGACCGAGTACACTGGGTAATCTCTGGGGATCGTACCAGATTCAGAACGGTAAACTCAAAAATCTGGGCTTTGGCCTAGGCGGTAACTATGCTGGCAAATACAAAGTCATCGACAATAGCGTAACCGGAGTGTTTGAGCTCCCGAGCTATGCGCTTTTAAATGGCAGCGTATACTACTCGTTTAACAAATTCAGGGTCAATTTTAACCTCAATAATATAAACAACAAGCAGTATTACATTGGCTACTGGTCTGTCAATCCACAGCAGCGCAGAAATTTTGTGGCGACGGTTTCCTACCGATTGTAATCGGGGATAAAGATAAAATGGATATCATATTTATTGAAATTTATTTGGAATTATTCTAAATAAAACTTAATTTTAGATCAAACTTAAAATTTGTTGTTTCGTAAAATCAAAGACTAGTCGTGAGACTAGTCTTTTTTTGTCGCTTGCAGAAAGACCTTTCTGTGAAAATTCTTATGTTTGAATAACCTGTCATGCTGGCTTTAGTAGGGCTCAGATGATACTTATAAAAAAAAATCTTAATAGACAATCTACCCTATGAAAAAACGAATCCTCTCTTTGATTTTATTGTTATTTGCACTGAAAACAATAGCCAATGGTAGCAAAGAAAAAGAGATTGATTCCATCTTAAACCAAACGAAAGAGCTCCATGTGGCAGCAAAAATGGCTCCCCAACTGGAATCAGCTATGAAAGCTCTTGATTTGTCCATTGAATATGGTTATGATGAAGGAAAAGCAAAAGCTCATTTTTGGGCAGCAGACGCACTTTCGAATATTGGATTGTTTAAGGAGGCATTTAGCCACCTCCAACAGATTCAAACGACAGATTATTACAAGAAAGAGAACTCCTTGCAATCCGAAACGCATCGCTTAAAAGGACGGGTGTATTTGGGACTAAGGTTATTGCGCCAAGCGATTCGAGAATTTCATCTCCAAATAGCATCTACCGGTAGCTTGAAGGGTGAAATACAAATAAAATCCTATTTACATGCATACGGAAATTTAAGTACAGCATATGATTGGCTGGGACAGGCGGATTCTGTATTGAAATATAGCCAATTTCAGTTGGATATATTACCCAAGTTGCATGGAAAAGATTCAGCGATGATCGGTTTAGGCGTTTATGATGATCTTGGGACATTGTATACCAAGAAAGGGGATTTTGCAAAAGCAAAATTTTATCTTGAAAAGTCGCTGGAATTGATTGAGCAGAATAAAATTCCCATATACTTTAATACATATACTTACCTGGGCAACTTAGAGCAAGAGAAAGGGAATATTAAAGAAGCATTGCCTTATTTTTATAAAAGCCTGGCCAACATGCAGGCAGTTGGCGATCGAAATGCCATGCGAAACCAATACAAGTTTCTAGCGGAGTATTATCAATACTACAAGTTGGGCGCCAATAAAGCCAGTGAATATAATATTCATTATAATCAGCTCAATGATTCGCTAGAGAACGAAAATAAACAAGTATTGGATATTGTGCTCAACCAGATCTTGAAATCAAAAGATGTAGAGTCTGCTACAAAGGTTTCAAAATCAGTAGCCTTTTCAATCATGGCCTTCGTGTTGCTCGTTATCGCAATTACATTTTTTATAAGACGCTCTAGACACAACCGAAAGGTCCTGGCCGAGAAAGAAGGGGCCTTACAGGAAACGGAGAATACAAATAGAGCGCTGACCGAACAGATTGGAGAAAATAAATTCAATAACCTGGTCGATCTGGCCAAAAGTAATAATCCCGAATTTTTGATCTTGTTTACCGATTTGTACCCCGAGTTTATTCAAGCTTTAAAAACACTTGACGCAAATCTTAGAAGTACCGAATTGGAGTTTTGCGCAATGGCCTTTCTCAACTTTTCGACAAAAAATATTTCGGAATATACCTTTGTGACAATACGGGCGGTGCAGGTCCGTAAAAATAGGCTGCGTAAGAAATTCGATATCCCTTCGGAGGTGGATTTCAATAATTGGATGCGTGAGCTGGTGGATAAGATCGATCAGCCAGAGGTACTCGAGTAACTCTCGGGCTTGCATTACCGATTTCACGACGCCGTTAGCTTGGATGGATTGCTTTTAATTTAAAATATTATTTAAATTAGAGGGTAAATAACCCGGTAAACTATATAAATCCTGAGCTATGCTAAAAAAGATGAGCTGTGTCTTTTTCTTGTGCATCCTGTCACTGAGCTGTACTTTTGCACAAAGCCCTTCGCTTTCAAGTGGTTTTGTAACCTTGGTCGTTAAGGTTAGGGGCGATAAGAATGTGAAAGATCTCGATCTGCCTATTCCGTTTATGAGCAATCCCTTCCAACAGGATAAACCATTGCCATTTAAACAAGTAAATGATTCTACATTAATGGCATCAGCCTATTCCTTTGGACCTTCTGCGGTCTATATGCGGCTAAATGGACAATACCTTGCTTTTATGCTAGTACCAAAACAGGTAGGCACGTTAACCGTTGATATTCAGAATGGTGAAAACAGCGGTTTACATTATCAGGGGCCGTTTAAGGAGATTTTTGACAATTCGGCAAAGCAGGAAAAATTGCTGATGGGCTTGTTTACTTATCCAAGCGATAAAAAAAATATAAAAACACCATTTAAATCAGCCAATGATTTTAAAAGATATCTTTTGGGCCAGACGGAAGAGATGACAAAGAAACTGATCGCAGATACAACTTCGGGATTCCTCAGGGAATACTATACCCGACTCGTTGAAGGTTTTCAGGTACCAAGCTTTCTTTTAAATTATGCAGCTACTGTGTATGAGCACAATAAAAATGCTGGACTGGATTCTACCAAGTTTCCGATGGTACCAACACGGGATATTTCGTTTTACAGCGATATCCTTAACCCCAGGTATCAGGATACGATGAGTCTCTATTATTCTGTGTATTCGAATGTTCAGGCTGCTATCCTACAAGATACGCTATTACATCTTCCAGATATTACAGCGGTTGGGCCTAGAGCCTTCAGAACACAGTTGCAGCAGCGCTTTGATCCTATATTTAAAGGGCAGGGCAACCTGTTTTATGAGATGACAACAGCAAGTGCCTTTGTTCAAAAGATGAACAAGGGTTATCTGTTAAGTCCACAAGATAAATACGATATAACAAATAGTTTTACAATTAAAGACCTGGGCGAATATCTTCTTTATCAGGATGAACAAAATGTGCTCCTAAAACAGCAATCTAATTCAAAGGTCTCGATGTTTCCTTTCGCAGTCGACAAAGAGGAGGTTATTGAAGAGTTGATCAAACCCTATCGGGGGAAAGTGGTGCTGGTCGATTTGTGGGCGACCTGGTGTGGTCCCTGCATTGCATCTTTTCCTGAAATGGAAAAGGTAAAGAAACAGTATAGCGATCGCGATGATGTGGTATTTGTGTATGTGACGGATGAAAGCTCCGATCGCAAAAAATTCCAGGAGTTTACAAATCTGCTGGAAGGCGATCATTATTACCTCTATAAAAAACAATTTGCAGCAATTATCAAACAGTTTGACTATGCTATTCCGAGCTATCTGGTTTTTGATAAAGCAGGAAACTTATCCGATCGTGCTGTCTTCCCCGAGAACAAGACTGAGGCTGCCAAATCCTGGATAGAAAAGGCGCTGAATAAATAGGGAATACAACACTACTTTCCGTTGCGGGAGTCATCATCATGGCTCCCTTCAAATTGTCTGTTCTTTATAAACAGCTGATAGGGTCCATGGTTATTGACACACCACCATCGACCTTTGTCTGATAGGGCACCTATTCCAACTTATTTTGCATTTGGTGTAAAACAAAGGCAAGCCTTCGACAAAAAATAAACTGGGTACGCCGATATTGGCTGAAGTTACAATTCAGGGAAATAAAGTGCCAAGCCTTAAGATAAGTAATTCGGATAAACTTATCCTGTTTTCATTCCTTTCTGATAATATTTTGTCGATATTTGTTTTCGAATAAACCAAAAACTTTCATAGTATCAATGAACCATATAGGGGTATCGGATGATATAGGGTTGATTTAAATAATGATATTTTCCAAGCTACGATTTATGTTCACAAAGAAATATATAAGACAATTATTGTACTTATTAGGCTTGTTTTTGTTGAGTATTGGAGTTCATGCTCAATCTACCTCAAAATCATTTATTAATATTTCTGTCGATAAGGGCTTGTCACAGAGTACAGTATTTGCTATTACACAAGATACACTTGGGTTTATTTGGGTCGGTACGCAGGATGGGCTCAATCGTTACGACGGCAAAACTTTCACCATCTATAAACCATCAAAAGACGATAAGTCAAGTATAGGCTCATATTATATATTTTCTTTATTTGTAGATCGCAGCGGAAAGCTCTGGGTAGGAGGCAATGGAGGTGTTAGTGTGTACAATTCGAATACAAATAGTTTTAAGAATTATACCCTAAATCCCGAGCCTGGCGAATGGTATGTTACCAACATCATCCAGGATAAGTCGGGAGATATCTGGGCCTCCACCAACACAGGCGAAATTTATCGATATGATCCTAAAAATGACCTGTTCAAAGCGTTAAAACCCAATGTGCATGCCTATGGAGCCAAAGGAATATACAGCATTGCGATGGTGGGTAAAGAATTGCTGCTCGGTACTGAAAATGGTCTCTTCTTTTATGACGTGCAATCGGGAAAGACAAGACCTCTGGCAACTCCATTCGGAAATCTTTGGGTGAATTATTTTTATAGCGATGGCCCTTTCCTATGGATCGGAACCGAGGGCAAAGGACTCTTGCGATTAGATACCCGAAATCTTCAATTCCTGAATTTTCTCCGAATTCCTATGAACGGCCATAGTATTGCAGATAATAATATCCGTGGTATAACGAAAGATGTAAGTGGAAAACTGTGGATCGGAACTTTTGGGGGACTGTCCATTTTTGATGGAATCGGCAATTTTGAAAATTATTATCATCATGCCAATTCACCCCTAACATTAAGCCAAAACTCTGTACGTTGTATCTTCCGCGACAGACAGGGAGGCATGTGGCTGGGTACGTATTATGGAGGCTTGAATTATTTTCATAACGATCACATTAGCTTTAATCTACTTTCTCAGAATACCGGTAATGCGGTATTGAACGATAAGGTAGTGAATGTCATTAAAGAGGATAAAACTGGAAACTTTTGGATTGGAACAAATGACAAAGGTGTCGATTACTGGCAACCGAAAGAAAATGTCATTCGCCATTTTGCATATCAAGAAACCGGGGGATCCATTAGTTCCAATAATATCAAAGCGATAGAATTTGGTACCGATGGTAAAATTCTATTGGGTACGCATAATAGTGGTCTCAATATACTGGATCCAAAAACCGGCTACTGCCGTGTGTTTAAACACAGTCCGAATAATTCTCAAAGTATCTCGGGTGATATGGTCTATGCACTGCTGAAGGATCATAGCGGTAAAATTTGGGTTGGAACGAAGACCGGCCTTGATCTATTTGACGAGAACAGTGCTGAATTTAATGAATTTAAGGCGGATAAATCTGGGGTTCAATTGAGTTCGACAGAAATTAACTTTCTGATGGAAGACAGTAAAAAGAGGCTTTGGATTGGTACCAATAACGGAGTGAATCGCTATAATCTGGTGAGCAATAGGTTCGAACAGCTCGCTAATAGCACACTGAGCAATGACGTGGTTAACTGTATCGCTGAAGATAAAAAAGGACGGATTTGGATCGGTACCCGGGATGGTCTAAATCTTTTTGATGAAGTAAAACATTCCTTCATCAACTATAAAGCCAGACCGGACTTTGCAAAAGGGACCATTAATAGTATACTCCCTGATGAAGGGGGAGACCTTTGGCTGGGACTTAGTAGTGGCTTGATCAAATATAATACTGATGCAAGACAGCGTGTTTACTTCGATGGCCTGCATACTCTACAAAATACACAGCTCAATTTGAATGCGGCCTGTAGGGCCAAAACGGGGATGATGTTGTTTGGAGGAATTAATGGTATTACCTATTTCTATCCTAAATCCATCAGTCATGCACCTTTAAAGTTAAGAATAGCGTTTACAGGCCTGGAGTTGTTTAATAAAACAATTTCAGTCGGAGATGGGAGCAATATTTTGGTTCAGCAGCTCGATGCTGTTCATACGTTGGAATTTAGTCATGAACAGAAACAATTTACAATTTTCTTCAATACATTCAATTTTATAGCTCCGAATAGTACTAAATATAACTATAAGCTAGAGGGGTATGATCTGGAATGGCAGCAAGCTGAAAATATTCCGAAGGCCAGCTACGCCAATCTACCGGCTGGTAAATATGTCTTTCACGTGAAAGCCACCGGCTCGCAGGGGGAGCAGAGCCCGGAGCGCTCCTTAGAAATTATAATAAAACCAATCTGGTACAAAACAAGTTGGTTTTACTTATTCGTCACAATTGCGGTGGCAGCAGCGGGTTATATTATCTATCGTATCCTTATTGAACGGGTACAGGCTAAGCATCAGCTTAAATTGGAACGGATACAACGGGAAAAAAACAATTACCTGAACAAGGTGAAAATGGATTTCTTTACCAATGTTTCTCACGAACTTAGGACACCACTTTCCTTGATTATGGCACCCTTGGAAGAAATACTTGCACGACCGACGCTGGATAGGAAGATGAGACAAAGTCATGAGCTGATTATGCGCAATACAAAAAGGCTTTTTGATATGGTGAATCAATTGCTCGATTTTCGGAAAACAGAACTGGGAACGCGAAAACTACAGGTGGCCAAATTGGATGTCGTTGCTTTGACGGCACAGGTTTGCCATTCTTTTACTCCGCTATCGGCTAAACAACATATTGACTTTACATTTGACACAGCTCTTGATTCTTTGGTCTGTTATATCGATCGTATTGCGGTAGAGAGTATGCTCTATAACCTATTGTCTAATGCGTTCAAATATTCGGCTGCTGGAGATTCCGTTCGCGTCGAGCTGGAAGCAGATGACGTACAGGTTATTATCCGGGTGAAAGATACGGGGAGAGGAATGGCGAATGAACATCTGCACAAAATATTTGAAAGTTTCTATCAGATCGATCAGAAGGAAATGAATTTGGGCTCAGGTGTTGGTTTGGCTTTCACCAAAAGTCTGGTCGATTTGCATCACGGGGAGATCAAAGTCAGTAGCGAATTGGGAAAGGGCAGTGTGTTTATCATCAGCTTACCCTTGGCCGACGAATGCTACGCACAGGATATACAGGATGTCGATACGCAGGAAACAAATCGGGATCAAACTCACCATAGCTCAACAGAAGAGGAGGACAGATCGGAGCTGGATGTTCCTGCCATAGCAACAGAAACAAAGGACAAAGAAGTATTGATGATTGTCGACGACAACCGTGAAATTGTGACTTACTTAGCGGAATATTTTGGACAAAATTATACCGTCATAACGGCATTTGATGGTAAGGAGGCATTGGCGCTATTGGCCGACCGACATCCCGATGCAATTATCAGTGATGTCATGATGCCCGAAATGGATGGATTGCATTTTTGTAAAAAAATTAAACAGAATATTCAGACAAGTCATATACCGATCATACTACTTACGGCAAAATCGGAGATTTCGCAGCAGCTTAAGGGCTTTGAAATGGGGGCCGATGATTATATTTTAAAGCCTTTTTCTATCGCCTTGTTGGACGCAAAAGTGAGATCAATGTTGCGTACACGCGACCGTTTAAGGGAATATTATAAAAACACAGGGGAAATAGAACCAGAGAAACTGACGTTCAATCACTTGGATCAGGAGTTTTTGGAAAAAGCAATAGCGATCGTCGAATCTAATCTGGATGAGTATAATTTTTCTGTCGAAATACTCAGTCAACAATTGGGAATGAGCCGCACAAATCTATATTTGAAGATCAAAGCCATCACTGGTGATACCGTGACCGCAATGATAAAACGAATACGCTTAAAGAAGGCTGTGGAACTGCTGCAGGAAAGGAAGTATACTTTATCGGAAATTGCGTATAAATGTGGATTCAATACACCATCTTATTTTTCTACAACATTTAAGCAATTTTATGGTTGTATGCCTTCGGAGTATTTGGAAAGGCAAGGGGAAGATAGGTCGGATTCCTAAAGAAAAAGCCGCTTTGTGTCGAATGGTCCAAAGCGGCTTTTTTTATTTTACGCGTGCTAATGCAAACGATATATCTTTATATCATCGTGATAAATAATGCGGGTGGGAACTTCGGGAGGTGTACTGTTGGGCTGTGATGCCGGTAAGTAAAGTCCCCATTTGAGGTATCCCGATGGGGTAGGACCAGTTACAGCTTGATTAAACGTGGCGATATTATTAATCTCCCATTTTAGTGTATAAGCCGACTCACCCTGCAGTCTACAATAGACTTTATAGTAACCTGTTGTGTCGGTGGTCATCTTTGCATCAATACGGATATCGATCCATTGGTTGATATATGGGCGAAAATCGTTTATAATCTTTGGTTCAATATTGGCATATGGAAGGCGGAAAGTGATTGTATTCCGCTTTACATTGAGATACCAGGCGGGATTTCCACCACCGTTTTGCTTGCCCTGAAAGATAATGGCACCATTTGCAGCCCAAGCTGTGGTGTAAGGTACCCAATCTTTTAACAGAAAACTGGTTTCAAATCGGCGTTCGTCGCCATTGTAATATTTTCCATCATCAAATAACTGGGAGGTCGCAGCCTCACTGCGCCAATGATTGTCCGAAAAGTAGCTGCTATCACCAACAACGACTTTATGGGCTATGGCATAATCCCCAGTTCGGCCTGAGCTAACTACATATTCGGCACTGTCAGCGCTGGCATGTGTCGTGGTTAGGTCGGGGATGCCAGAGTTTTTGGTTCCTGATTCATAATTGACATCCACCAGAAGTGTCGTAGAGTCGGAAGCCGGAGCAAGATTTGTGCTAAGCTTTAATCTCGCTGGAGGTTCTTCCAGTGTGACCACCGACTTAGAACAAGAGCTGCCAATGAGCAAGATGAGCGCCATACTGCCCAATCTTTTTAAATGTAGGAATTGATTTTTCATGTGTTACATAATTTAGCGTTTATTTTAGGGGTTATTTTAGTTTTTTAAGTTCAGCATAACGTTTCATTGCTTCTAAATAATAGTAGTCGGCATAATCTAAAGGGGTATCAATTTCTGAATTGTAGAGAAATGCTCCCACGCTATGTTTAAGGAGGAAAAATTGGTTGTCGCCAGGTTTTGCGAGGTATTTTTCGGAGGAGAGTGTTTTTAGGAGGTCTTCGGCATAGTCGAAATATTTCGCTCCATTTTTGACTTCAGTACTCAATTCGAGAAGACCACATGCGATGACAGCGGCTGCAGAGGCATCGCGCGGAGCTCTGCCGTCTTCGTCCAGGTCGTAAGCGTTATGTACATCGAGATCCCAAGCCGGTATTTTATCGACTTGTAATGTGGGGTGATTCATGATAAATGCTGCGATATCTTCGGCCTGTTTTAAAAATTCTGTTTTATTGCTAAAGCGGTAACACATGGCATAACCGTATAAACCCCAAGCTTGCCCACGGGCCCATGATGACTCATCTGTTAGCCCCTGATGGGTCTTTTTGCTAATAACATGACCCGTTGTGGCATCGTAATCCACCACATGGTAACTACTGTGGTTAGGTCTGTAATGATTTTTTAAGGTGGTCAGGGCATGGGTATCGGCGATGCTGGCGTATGTGGGTTTATGAAATTGTCCAGCTCCCCAATAAAGATATTCCAGATTCATCATGTTGTCGATGATAACGGGATAATGAAGCCATGCAAAGTCCCACGAACGGATGGCTCCCACTTTGGGATTGAATCGCGCAGCCAAATTTTTGGCTCCATCTTCCAATACGGGGAGGTATGTTTTGTCTTTTGTAATGCGATAGGCATTTCCATAGGAACAAAACAGCATAAATCCAAGGTCATGGGTATTGGTGATGTAACGGATAGAATCGAGCGCTAATGTAAACCGTTTGGCTTGGTTTGCCAATTTCGAATCCTGGGTGAGTTCATAAGCATACCACAGTGATCCTGGAAAGAAACCTGTCGTCCAATCTTTGTAATTCGCCAAACGGACAGATCCATCCGGATTGACCGAACGAGGATTTTGACCGGGAGTATATCGTTGAGTTGCTTTGTTCAGCTGTTGACCAATAACTTCCACGGAATGTTGAAACCAACTTGGAGCTTTCGTCTGTTGCGCATAAACGGTCGTACTGCTGCTAAGCGCTAGTGTAATAATAAAGGTGCAAAATCCTTTCATCATGATTTTTTTATAAATGTAAGTCAATCATAAAAGTAGCTACCGACGGGATTTTAGACTTTCTCATTTGTTGCGGATACTTTCAAAAATGATAAACAAGCCCCTGGGATGCCTTGCAGGATAACTTGCGCTGAATGATTTTTTTGAGATTTATTTAAGTTGATACTAAGCTGGTTAGGTTTCTATTTATCAAAACTGTAAGCTTTTTTATCATTATTGAAATCGATTCAGACCGTGGAATGCTAAGTTTGTCCTAGCGGTATTGCCAAAGATATATCCACCTACTGATTATGATGATTACGCTGGCAAACGACAAACTACTTATAAACACAATTAAATTAATTAAAAACCTAATTTATACAATGAAGCAATTTTGGTTGATTTGGGTATTATTGTTTGGCTGTCTGGGCACTTATGCACAGCAAACGATAACCATTAAAGGACGGGTCCAGGATGAAAGTGGCAAGGCATTGGTCGGTGTTACTATTTTGGAAAAAGGCTCGAAGCGAAATACGGCATCGAAAGAAGATGGCAGGTTTTCAATTGCTGCTCCAGCCAATGGTGTATTGGTCTTTACCTATGTTGGATATAAAACCCAGGAAAGACAAATCGATAACCGGACAACGCTAAACATTTCCCTTCAAACGGAGGATAATAGTCTGGATGAGGTCGTGGTGATCGGCTACGGTACGCAAAAAAGGAAAGATTTGACCGGTGCGGTTTCTTCTGTAAAAGGGGAGGAGCTCGCAAAGGTGCCTGTTCAAAACGTAGCGCAAGCGTTGCAAGGACGCCTTTCGGGAGTTCAGGTAAGTACCAATGACGGTACTCCGGGGCAGAATCCTTCGATAAAAATTCGTGGTGGTACTTCAATCACGCAAAGCAATGAACCTTTGTATGTAGTCGATGGTGTCCCACAAACAGACGGTCTGGCATTTTTGGATCCGATGGATATTGAGTCTATTGATGTTTTAAAAGATGCTTCTGCAACAGCAATTTATGGTGCTCGTGGAGCAAATGGCGTCGTGTTGGTAACGACCAAAGTTACCAAAGCCGGTAAGATGAGAATTAATTATGATGGCTACGTGGGCGTGAAAAAATTTAACGCTAATCTTCCTTTATTGAATTCCTATGAGTACCTGAAGCTGCAATGGGAACGTACCGGAACCGACCAGGTCAAGAAAGACTTATTTCTCAACCGTTACGGGACTTATGATTCGCTGCAATACTACTATGGAAATAAACCGGGTATAAATTGGCAGGATGAAATCTTTGGCGGATCGCCCGTCAGCCAGTATCACAAATTGAGTATGAACGGTGGTAGCAAAGATACGAAGTTTAATGTGTTCTATTCCCGCAACGATGATAAAGGAATTATGATCAACAGCGGAGCTTTGAAAAATATTGCTAAACTCACCTTGAATCATAAATTAGGTGATAAGGTTACCTTAAATGCCATTGTAAACTATTCAAATCAGAAAATTACAGGATTGGGAACCAATGAAGGTGGAAATACAAGATTAAGTTTTCTGCAGACTGTACTTAGATATCGGCCTGTTAATGGACGCAATGATTCGGATGCTGACCTCATCGATGCTGAACGGGATCCCTATGATCCAGCACCTGAAGCACCGACTTTTCAAAGTCCAATAATAGCCTTGGAGTCACAACGACGGGAACAACTGATCAAGACCCTGAATGCGAGTGCTACCTTGCAGTATAACATTACGAAAAAACTGATCTACCGGGGGTTGGTCAGTTATACGGAGAACGGCAACAAGAGTAAACAATTTACGGATTCTCGCTCCGTTACTGCAATTCGGGCAGGAGGTCCTTTTGGGAGCATTAATGATATACAGACCAATCGCTTCAACTATAGCAATACATTGAGCTATAGCGACACCTATCTTGATCATCATAAGGTAGACTTCACCTTAGGCCAAGAATATATCCGTAATTATATGGAGAGCTTTGGTAGCGGTGCGATCAATTTCCCGCAAGTCAATCATGGATGGAACGACCTATCGATGGGGACGGTCGCTAATTTTCCGACCTCGCATGCAGAAGAAGATATGTTGCTGTCTTTTTTCGGTCGATTAAATTATGGATTTAAAGACAAATATCTACTGACGGCAACCTTACGCGCTGATGGTTCGTCCAAATTTGCTCCCGAAAGCAGATGGGGATATTTTCCTTCGGTAGCGGGAGCATGGCGTATTGTGAACGAGCGTTTTATGAAAGCTGTCCCTGCAGTATCGGATCTCAAATTGCGCGTCAGCTACGGGAAATCAGGTAACAACCGAATTGCAAACTACGCTTTCTTAGGAATTTTTAATTCAGGTTTCTATCCGCTAAACCGTCAGATGACACCGACAGCTTATCAAAGCAATTTGCCCAATCCAAAGCTCAAATGGGAGGCGAACCAGGCAACAAATATAGGGCTTGATTTCGGCTTGTTCAATCAAAGGCTAACCTTGACGACCGAATGGTACAACAACCGATCGAAAGACCTATTGTTCAATACGCGTATACCAGCGAGCTCCGGCTACACAACACAATTTCAAAATATCGGTACCACATCCAGTAAAGGCTTAGAATTTACCTTAAATACAGTTAATGTTAAAAACAATAATTTCAATTGGAGTACCAATGTCAATATTGCATTTCCGAAGACAAAAGTACTTGGATTGAGCAATGATGAAAAAACCATGGTGACCAACAGTTATACGACGTCCAATGACTATATTCTTGAAGTGGGGAGACCTGTCGGAATTATGTATGGTTATCTTGCTGATGGCTTATATACTGTTGATGATTTTGATTTCAATGCTTCAAATAATACCTATTCACTTAAAACAGGAGTTGTAAAAGATAATGTGACGGTGCAGCCCGGATTTCAAAAATTTAAAGATATTAGCGGGCCGAATGGCGCCCCTGATGGCATTATCAACGATTATGACCGTACCTACATCGGAAATGCCAACCCACGTTATACGGGTGGAATCGCGAACACATTCAGTTATAAAGGAATAGACCTCAGTGTGTTTTTGAACTTTGTAGTGGGAAATGATGTATACAACGCGAATACCCTCGCCAATATGGTCAATAACGACTACTACAATACTTTTGGGTTTATGGCCGATAGATTTACGACAATCGACGCTGCGGGCAACAATATCATGAACAATCCGGAGCAGCTTGCTGCGTTGAACCAGGGAAAAACAGTCGCTTCATACACCGGATATTCTACGGGCAGACTGTTTGATCGGGTGATTGAAAACGGCTCATTTTTACGGATCAATACTATTAGTCTCGGTTATACATTGCCTAAAAAGCTACTGAATAAAGCAAAGATTGCTAACGCACGGATCTATGTTACAGCCTACAATCTGCATGTATTTACCAAATACTCAGGTTACGATCCGGAAGTGAGTGTGATCAACAATGCGATCACCCCAGCTGTGGATTTCAGTGCTTATCCGAAGGCTAAGTCCTTTGTTGTGGGAGTTAATCTGTCTTTATAAACTGCATATTTAAAATCATATTTGATATGAACCTTAACATAAAATCTTCCAGAAATTTGCTTATCGCGGGTTTCTCTCTGTTCACCTTGTTACCCCTGCATTCGTGCAAAAAAATATTGGATGCGGAAGCGTATTCCAGCTTTACGAGTGATAATTTTTTTGCTGATGTCAATGAAGCCAATATGGCAATATTGGGCGTTTATGAAGTTATGTCTGCGGTCGATGTCTATGGTTGGAATCTGCCTATGGTCTTTGACACGGATACCGATATTGGTCAAATTTCGGGTGATACGGGCGATGCGTGGCGGGTGATACCGCATTATAAAGCTATGCCAGAAACAAATGTTTATTATACGGTTTGGAGCGCTTTTTATACGGGGATAAATCGGGCCAATACCGTGATCGAAAATATCCAGCAGATGGATCAATTTAAAAGTGGCTCGCAAGATCAGAAAGCACAGTTGAATCGCTTTTTAGGGGAAGCCAAGTTTCTGCGAGGTTTCTATTATTCGGAATTGATACGTCTCTGGGGTGATGTGCCATTTAAAATTTCTTCCTCCAAAGCGGGAGATAATTTAACCGTTGGCTTGACCGACCGATACGAGATTTATGGGCAAGTCATAAAAGATATGCAGGAAGCCGCTGAACTTCTTCCTGCAGCAATGCCAACAAACGAACGTATTAATAAATGGGCCTGTAAGGCGATGCTTGCGCGGGTAGCTTTATTTGCCGGTGGCTATTCCCTTAATGCCGAAGGAACGATGAAAAGGCCTGACAAATACAAGGAATACTATAGTTTGGCACAGCAACAGATCAATGAAGTGATAGGAGCAAGTGTCTATAAACTCAACCCGGATTATATACAGGTATTCAAAAACCAATGCATGCATAAATTAGAGTTCACTGAAAATATCTTTGAGGTTGCTTTCGCTAACCCATCAGGGACGCGCGGTAACGGTTCGTGGATCGGGTTTTGGAATGCGCCAACGACTGCAAAGGGTGTTTTTCAGCCCACAAATCCAAGGTACATCGTGATGCGGCCATTTTACGATCTATTTCAGGATAATGATCAACGAAAAGATTTTGTCGTTGCAAAATACAACATTAATGCAGCAGGAGCACGGACTTATTTAACGGGAAACAACGAAGCCAATTGGGCGGTTGGTAAATGGAGTAGGGAATACCAGTCAAATGATGCTTTGGAAGCCAGCTTCACGTATATCAATCATGTCGTGATGCGCTACTCGGATCTGTTGCTTATGCGTGCAGAAGTGGAAAATGAATTGAATGGTGGTCCAAATGAGATTGCAATTGATGCAATCAATCAGGTGCGGAGAAGAGCGTATGGTCTGGATAACATGAATTATGGCCTTAGCTTAACGATCGTTAATGGCGGAGCAGGGTACACGGCCAATCCGATCGTTACAGTATCTGGCGGTGGTGGCAATTTTGCGGCGGCAAGAATTACTGCGCGAAATACAGGCACAAATAGTTTAAAGACCCTTGTCGTGGATAATGTGGGACAGGGATATACAGCTGTTCCTAGCGTATCGATTACCGGGGGGGCAGGTTCCGGTGCCGTTGTTACCGCTGCATTTTTACCGAAGGCTACGACAGCGCAGATTGCTGTTAAACCTGGTTTGAACCAGGCTGCATTCCTCGATCTTATTATCGATGAAAGAGCAAAAGAGCTTTGTTTTGAAGGAATGCGCCGCGCAGATCTGATCCGCTGGAATAAACTGTCCAGTGCGATTGCAGAAACCAATACTAAAGTAAAAGCTATACGCGCAAATTACCCTTATCCTGCCTTTGATAATTTTGTGCCTGGGAAACATGAATTGTATCCATTCCCTCAAAATGAAACAGATGTCAATAAGGCGATAACAAGACAGAATCCAGGCTTTTAAGTCGTGCAGCAAAAAGGAAGTTCGATACTTGTGGAATTAATACCCAAAAAGTAAATAAAAAATTATAGATCAAATTACTGAACAATTCAAAAGCAGGAATGAATAGGACGCGTATTTTTCGTAAAGGTTTCGGAACCGAAACGAAAAGGAATATAATGATCATAGTGCTGTTGTTTATAGGACTTTTAGGCAGGTCTGAAGCCCAAGTCCAGCAACGACCAAATATCTTGATTATTATGACCGATCAGCAAACGGCAGATGCCATGAGTGCTGCCGGAAATAGTGATCTGCATACTCCGGCCATGGATAAGCTGGCTGCCAATGGTGTAAGATTTAGGAGAGCATATTGCGTGCAACCCTTGTGTGCTCCATCACGTACGGCGATTTTCAGTGGTCGTCGGCCACACGAAACGGGTTTTGTAGGTAATGTTCCGGAAAAAGATGGTCTTTGGCCGGATAGCCTTCTGATGATGGGGAAGATTTTTCAGGCAGGGGGGTATAAAACAGGCTATGTAGGGAAATGGCATCTGTCAATCCCCGTCTCAAAGATAAGCCAGCATGGTTTTGAATATATTCAAAACACAGATTTTTTGGATTACAACGATGCTGCGACGCCTTCCTATTGTGCGCGCTTTATCCGTGATCATAAAAAAGATCCCTTTCTGCTGGTTGCGTCTTTTTTGAATCCACATGATATCTGTGAATGGGCACGGGATGAAGAATTGAAAATGGATGTTCTCAAAGATGCTCCAGCACCCGAACTATGCCCTGTCTTACCCATGAACTGGAAAAAACCCGCACATGAGCCAGAAATGGTGCGAGAGCAACAAAAGTCTAATTTTCGTACCTATCCGAGCATCAATTGGACAGAAGGCCAATGGCGTCAGTACCGCTGGGCCTATAATAGGTTAGTGGAAAAGGTTGATAATTATATTGAGATGGTACTGGCATCTTTGAAAAAGTATGGTATTGAACAAAATACGATTATCATTTTTACTTCTGATCACGGTGATGGCTACGCTGGGCATAGTTGGAACCAAAAGCAGGTCCTCTATGAAGAATCGATCAAAGTACCTTTTATTATTTCACAAATAGGGCAAATTAAACCTCGAGTCGATGATATGTTGATCTGTAATGGTACAGATATTATACCAACAATATGCGGGTTTACGGGGGTAAAGGCTCCTTCGTATTTAAAGGGATTGGATATTAGCAAAAGGTTGTCAGCAACCCACGTAAACCTGCGCGATACCTTGGTTGTGGAAACTGATTTTGCAGATAATGAAGAGCTCTTGGGGATCAGTGGCAGAGCAGTTATTACCGATGGTCTGAAGTATATTGTATACAGCGAAGGTAAGATACGGGAGCAACTATTTGATCTTGCTAAGGATCCAGGAGAGACAAACAATCTGGCAGTAGTGCCTGCTTATAAAGCAAAATTAAAGTCTATGCGTCAGTACCTTAAATCTTGGTGTAAAAATAATGGTGACGCTTTTGAACAACATGTTTTATAAGATGGTAACACATTCATAACTATGAAAACTTTATTATATCTTTTTTCAACCGTTGTCGCATTGAATGTATCGGCGCAGGAGGCTGGAGTGATTAAACTGAGCCAGGATAAACTGCATGCACGTGTACGTGAGTGGCCTTATCCAATGGGGGGGACGGTTGTTTCTTCCAATGCTCCGGCGTTGATGTGGCCTGCTACAAATGGTACGCAGATGGTCCTGCCGATGGAAAGTGGAAGTGAAGTACCGCAGGATCCAGGTATTGCTGATGTACGGTACAAAGTTGTTTTAGCTAGGGATAGCAAATTTACCAAAAATGTCATCGCAAGTGATGTTCAGGCCTGGGCGGTGTATCCGTTACATCAGTCCTTGGCCCCAGGTTCCTGGTATTGGAAATATGCCTATGCAAAGAATGGAAGCGACAGTTGGACATGGTCGCAGGTGTATGATTTTGTCATCGATGCGAAGACGCAAGGTCAACAAGTATCTCCGCCTGTAAGTGAGGTGCTTGCACGTAACCAAGTGGCCCATCCGCGATTATGGGATATGCATACACGTGGCGAAGTGTTTTATAAAAATAACCGGAACAATCCTGAAGCACATCATTTTATTGCCTACGCTGAAAAGCTGATGCAGGAACCTTTGCCAGTGGAAAAGCCAATGCGCGTCATCGATACTACGGGTAAGACGCCGCTCGAAAAGAAGAAGATTATCGAGGCGATGTACCATGGTTTTGGGGATGCGGTGGGGACACCGATCAGCAATCTGTGTATTGCTTACCAGTTGACCAGAGACGAACGCTTTTTACGCGATGCCAAACGACGAGCCTTGAATATCGCGCAAATGGATCCCAATGGACTCGCAACGGGTGACGATTTTACAAGTGGAGCAGTGCTTGAAGCTTTGGGCTGGTTTTATGATACAGGATATCACATCTTGACAGAAAAGGAGAAGAGCTTATTGCAACAGATAATAAGATTACGGGCGAAGCGCGTATATGACCATTTGCCCAATAGGTTCGAATTACATGTCAGTGATAACCATATTTGGCAAATTACCATGCGTAATTTGACCATTGCCACTGTAGCGGTTATAGGGGATGTTCCAGAAGCGAAAGAATGGTTGTCGTATCTCTACGAGGTGTGGAGTGCGCGTTATCCTGTATTGGGGACAACAGATGGCGGTTGGCATGAGGGCAATGGCTATTTCAAAGTCAACTATAAATCTATGATTTACCTAAGTCAATTATTCGGCGATCTTTCTGGGGTTGATTATTACCAGCTTCCTTGGATGAAGAATCTTCCATTTTACCTGATGTATACGCATCCACCTGCATCGGCAACAACTGCGTATGGAGATATGTGGGAGAACACGCCTTTTATGACCAGACAGCAAGGATTATTTGCTGATGCCTTTGCTTATCGTGCCGAAAACCCTTATTTAAATTGGTATGTAGCAACGATAAAAAAAGACAATCCCGAGTATTTTACAAGGCCTTCTGATGATTATCTTTTTTATCGGCTACTTAATTATAATCCTTACCGGAAGCTGCCTCAGCAGTCGCCAGAGGATCTCCCTAAGCTGCGAAATTTTGCTGATGTGGGTGTTGCGGCCATACATTCCAATTTGGCAGATACAAAAAAAGATTTGAGTAGCTATTTGATGAGTAACCCATTTGGTTCATCTGGACATGGAAGTGCTTCACAAAATGCGATAACAGTCAACTTTAAGGGAAAGACGGTTTTTGGAGGTTCGGGTTATTACGGTAATTTTAGTGATCAACATAATTTACTCTACTACCGTACTTCAAGAGCATATAGCACAATATTGGTGGATAGCCTGAGCCAAAAAATTGGAGAGGAAGGGTATGGATGGATTCCTCGTGCGCTAAGTGGCGAACGGATTCAATACGCATTAGGAGATGCAAGTAATGCTTATGGTGCTATTGAAAGTAGTTTTTGGTTGAATAGGTTTGACCAGTTAGGAATTGATCCTAAGTCAACGGGTGTATATGGTGATGTGGGGGTACAAAAATATCGTCGTCACATGGTACAGCTGGAGGGCGGAATAATCGTACTGTATGACGAGCTTGAAGCAAAACAGCCAATAAAATGGACCACCCAATTTCATGCACCCTATTATGCAATGAAGGCCCTGCCAGCAATGGACAGTAAAGTCCAAAACTTTGAAGTAATGATGGAAGGAGGGCATGCAACGGCCAGCGTTTTTGCGGCTGTCCCAATAGGGATGAAGATCCATAATAAATTTTCTGAGCCAGCTGTCAATTGGGCCAATGTAAAGGACGTCAATGGCGATATTAAAGAATTTAAAGATCAATGGCATTGCGGGGTTACCTCTACTGCGGTGCAGAAGATGCGATATTTGACAGTCATACAGGTTAAAGATGGTAAACCGCAGGTAATTAAAAGTATCCATACTGGCGACGGCCTTACGGTATTGCAGGTAGGTAATTGGCAGATAACTGTCCAGCTTGATGGTTTGAAACCTGCAAAGCTACAGATCGGTGATGCTGCATCAGTTTTTGATTACGGGGGGGGAATGGTAATCGATTTTGCAGGTAAAAAATACACGCGAAAACAGGAAGGTAGCACATTGTTAATGGAGGGCTCTAAAGGGAAAGTTCAGCAATATGAAACGATCGATGTCCTACCGGATGTGGTGAAATACGATGCTGTCAGGTAATGGCTCCTCTATAGAAAATCTTCATTTTGGTTATCAATTGCATAAAAGGTCTTTCCTGACTAAGATCAACTCGATTTTAATTGGGTTGACCTTTGTGCATTGGTTATTTTTTGAGTTAAAAACGAGTTCAGCATGCAACATGTGACGATAAAGGAAATCGCTAAAGCACTAAATTTGTCTTTTTCTACGGTATCGAGGTCTTTAAACGATAACTATCAAATCAGCGAGAAGACTAAAACCTTGGTGAGGGACTATGCTTCCTCGGTTAATTATATTCCCAATTTGGCTGCAAAGGCACTAAAAACGGGTACTTCTAATTCAATTGCTGTTGTCGTTCCATTCTTGTCAAGCCCCTTTTTTGTTGATTTTTTTGAGGAAATCACGATGTTGTTTTCGAAGACAGATTACAATGTTATTCTTTTGCAGACCTTTAATAATTCGATAAAAGAATGTGAAGCTTTGGATGTGGCGATCCAGAATCGGGTGGCAGCCATTATTATTTCGCCTGTACACGATGATTCCAACGGTTCAAAACTAGCCTATATTCAAAAACAGGTGTGTCCAGTGGTACTTTTTGATCGAACTAACCATCAATTGGAAGCCAATAAAATTGGGGTACGGCATGAACGCGAAATCGCTATGGCTGCTACACAATTGTTAAAACAAGGTTGTAAAAATATATTGCTTCTCTGCTGTAAAGGTATCGGTGCGAATGATGCACGAATTGCGGGCATAAGGAGTGCATTTTTAGGTAAGCAAGAGCAAGAATATAGCTGGGCTGTTCTTGAAATTGAATACAATCATCCGAATGAAGATTTGAAAAAACAACTTCTTCGACTCTTGAAAGAACAGAAGGAGGGGGTATGGTATGATGGTATCATTGCAACAACGGATACATTAACAACAAGAGTTTTGCCCTTGCTATTAACCTATGAAGGAATGCTTACTGACTGTGTTCAGGTTATCGGTTTTTCAAATACCGCTTATGTAAGGATCCTTAACCCCACTTGGACTGTTTTTACACAGCCTTCACGCCAAATGGCGATAAAGTGTTATGAAACGATATTGGAATTAATTAACTATAAAAGATTACAGATCACCCCAACGTATAACACTGTCTTTTTGGATATAATTCCGGGATAAAAAAGATTCTTGTATTAGCAGTAGCGAGGTAGATGGTCGGGTGGGACAAGCGTAACTGAATCCTCTATAAAAAGGGAACACTCTTTTTATAGAGGATTCAGGAGCTTTCCTGAATTGATTTTTACTGGTTGATATCTAGTTTTAATGATTTGACTTTGCCATCTAGTGTTAGTTTGATGTCAAGTAGACCATCCTGATAATTGTTGTCTTTGTTTTCGGTGAGCGAGATCTTCGGCACCCTGTTTCCTTGATAAGGGTATAGGATACTCACCAAAGTGCTCATATTTTCATGACTACCTTTAGTTGTTTCAAATACAAATGCAGGACGATCAATTTCTTCGCCATAGCTATAGGAGACTTTCCCTTCTTCCCGCTTGAGGCCGGCCTTGCGGTTAAAGCATTGAATCAGGAGGTTATTTCCATCTGAATATGTTGTGTTAACGGCATTTGTTTTACTGTTATAATCTGGTTTGCTATCTTCTTTAAGCTGATAATGGATGCCTATTTTGCCTACAGCGTCTCCGATGGCCCGGTCGATAATTACAAAGTATTTTTGGTCGACAAAAAGAACCGTACGTTGGTGCTTCAGATTGGTGTAACTTGGGTTGGTATAGGTTAATACGGTTAAGTCTTTACCTGTTGTCCATTTGTTTTGCTGCGCTTTATTAATGAGCATGTTTTCATTGTTCAGTGTGAGGGTACTGTGTACGCGTGTCTGCCTGAACCAATCTCTTTTTTTCATGATCGCTGCATCGCCGCTGTAGACAAAACAACCCGCGTCGGGTGTAAAATTTCGTCCATTGGCCCATAACTCAAACGTTCCATTGTCAGGTTGAGCATGAAATTCACCTGGAGGACTTGCTTTAAGCATCAGGATGGTTGCAGCATTTGTCCAACCATTTCTAAAGGTATAGAATCCGGCTTTACTTGAGGCATTGGACAACCAGGTGGGCGCCTTTCCTTGTTTGCCGTCACTGGCAAAGTATTGGATAAAAGGATTTTTTGGGAATAACTGAGCCCAGGATGAAAATTGTTTGAGCTTAAACTCTTTTTTTCGGATCCAAGAATCACCAAACATAGGCTGGTTATAATTTGGAAAAGTAATGTTGATAAAAGCCAGTACCATTTTTTCAATGGTACTTTTATAACTGGTGGGAAACTCGTGCTCAAGGCCAAAATGCTGTGCGCTTCTGTAGGCTTTTGTAAAAATATCAATCGAAGCGGCATGATATACCGGAGATAATTCAAACTGAACACCATCGGAATAAACCTGTTTCTTTATTTCGGTATTAAGAACGTCAATTCCACTTTTTCGCCAATTATCGGCATGTTTTAGCTCTGGAAAAGAACCACCGGCAAAAAGGACGCGCTGAGCTTCAAATAAACGATGGTTGCCTGCTGTGGCATAATGAGTTGGCAAATAGTCGGCTTGTTGGTGGTAGCTGTTTAAAACGCGAATAAGGAATTCAGGTGTGAAATGTGGCGACTGAAGAAAAATACTGATTACCGGTACTAAGCTTTGGATTCGGTCGGATACTTCTAATGGCCGCCACGCAAATCGATCATTATCCGCAGATAGTCCCAAAGGATTCTTTTTTACCCAATCGTCAAATTGATATATCCACTCTTTGGCATATTTTTCGTCCTTGGTTTTACGATAGGCGAGTGCCATAGACAACCACCATTTAACTCGATGTAACTGCCAACGGACTTCATTGTCCTTGACTGGCCATAACTGCCAATTGATATCCTGTCCAAAATCAAAAAAACCATAGCTTTCCTGTGTTTTAAAAAGATGTCTGAGGGCATTGTCTGCAGTTTCGCGCGTTGCAGCACTAAGTGGCCCTACCGTATCGACAGCCGTTTCCATGTTGCTAAAGTCAGGTTCGTTTGCATGCAGCTTTGTTTTATAGTATTTTAATAAAGCGGCAGCTGCTACATCAAATCTGTTGCTCTCTACAGCATTCTTTACTGCTTCTAGACCTGGGTAATCGAGGTTGATGTTGGTAAAGCTAGACTTATCTATTTTTTGCTGCGCCTGTACCACCCCCTTGAATAAACATAGGAGACAAAAGAGAAAATATAAATAGCGTACTTTCTTATTAAGAGTCATCATAGTTGTTTGATAAATTATGTTTTTTATGGTCTTTAAATAGAGGGTGAATTTATCGGAAAATTTAAGATTAGGCTTTTAAATTTCGATTAAAAACTTTTAAAATTGTTCAATTGAATTTAAATCTACTCTATTTTAAATCGTATTGTTTTTTATGAAAGCGTTTGGACTTCTTTTCTGCATTTTCAGTTTACTGACCATGAAATCATTTGCACAATTGCCAAGTTATAAGATGGTCGATTGGGCCACGGCCAATGATATGTCCTCAAAAGAGGGAGGATCGTTCCTGAAATCGATAGCATTTAACAATGCTCAGGTCTATAAATATAAGGAGACCTTTATTATCATGCCGCTCAACCCATTCAGCAAAGCGATCTTAACCAAAGACAGCGTATTGATGGAAAACTGGATCCAGAAGGAAATATTTCCCATGGAAGGCACACTGAACCGTTTCTATTTCAATAACAGAGAAAAAATGGATCATTTAAATACCTTTATCCCTGTACTGAAAGAAGAGCTCCTGCAAGCGGCTGGAATTGAATCCGAGGTAGTTACTGCAGCTGAGATCGATAAGATTTATGCCTTTGTAGCAGACAAGAAGAATTTTGAAAAATATAAACTGAATTATATTGCGGTAATGGGCGATTACCTCAAATCAAAGGCATCACCTGATGTAAAGTGGGGGCTGCTCAAAAGTAAGCAATTGCTGAATCCTCTGGTGCAGATGGCGCTGGTGAAAGATGACGGGGGAGTAATCTATTATTTTGATCTGGAAGAGCGATTGGACAATTGGGAGCTTAGCGACAGAGAATCGATGGAGTATAAATTTCAGGATGCACATTGGCGCCGTTCCAACGAGATTGAAACTGCCATGGCCATTGAATAGGGATCCACCATAAATTTTGCCCGACTGTTTCTTAGCTATAGTATTTGAAAGTTTTGGGTTTATAATATCTTTCTGATAGCAAAATACTGTTTTAGGATAAAGCCTAAGACGGTATTCAGCAAGTCGATAATGTGCAATGATTGATCGATAATCTTCTTTTTGCTCTTTTTTAATTCTTGTATTTTTACAAAATCTGTATGTATGTAAACAAAAGTTTACTTAAATTAAACACCTGCTATTTTTTGCGAAATTGGTCTGTTTTGATCTATTGGTTTCCGAAAGATATTTGCCCAGTTTAAAGCGAGCTTTTTAGAATAAATAACGAATTATGAAAAGGAAATTGATGTTTGCGCTATGTGTAAGTAGTTTTTTTACACCTATCTATGCGCAGAAACAAATGAACTCCGATGCATTGGTATTTAAAAACACCTACGCTATCGAAGCAAAGGATAGTAAGAAAGACATTATTGCCAAGGCAGTCCATATTATACCGACGGACAAGCAGTATGAGGCCTTAAAGGATGAATTCATTGCATTTATTCACTTTGGCCCCAATACATTCACCAAAATGGAATGGGGCAGCGGAACAGAAGATCCAAAAATATTTGACCTAAAAAATCTCGATACCGACCAATGGTGTGCTGCGATGAAATCTGCCGGGATGAAGAAGGTGATCTTTACGGCCAAACATCATGATGGCTTCGTTCTTTGGCAAAGTCGCTATACAAAGCATGGTATAATGTCGACGGGATTTCAGCAGGGACAGGGCGATATTTTAAGAGATCTTTCACAATCCTGTAAAAAATATGGGCTCAAATTGGGGGTTTATCTTTCTCCGGCGGATCTTTATCAGATTGAAAATGAGAAAGGAATCTATGGGAATCAAAGTGTTTATACGGAGCGAACTATACCGGAAAAGGCGTCGGGAAGGCCCTTTAAGGATAAGCGAACTTTCCGCTATAAAGTAGACGATTATAATGCCTATTTTCTGAATCAGCTTTTTGAATTACTGACAGAATATGGCCCTATCCATGAGGTGTGGTTTGATGGCGCGCATCCAAAAACAAAAGGTGGACAGAAATATAACTATGCCGCCTGGCGGGATTTAATTTCCAATTTGGCGCCGAAAGCGGTTATTTTTGGTAAGGAAGATATTCGCTGGTGTGGTAATGAGGCCGGTAAGACCCGCAGTACAGAGTGGAATGTGATTCCATTTTATGCAGATCCTGTTCAGATGGAGGGTTTTCGAGATCTGACGGATGAGGATCTGGGCAGCAGGGAAAAGTTGTATAGCGCAAAATTTCTCCATTACCAGCAGGCCGAAACCAATACATCTATACGGGAGGGCTGGTTTTACCGCGATGACGTGTATCAAAAAGTGCGATCGGCGGACGACGTATTCGATATTTACGAACGTGCTGTTGGTGGTAATTCAACATTCCTTTTAAATATTCCGCCCAACCGAGAGGGGCGCTTCTCTGATGAAGATGTAAACGTGCTACACGCTGTAGGCGAACGTATTGAATTGGGCTATAAAAACAATTTGCTGACCGGAAGTAATCTGGACAAATCCTTGTTAGACAATAATGATAAAACGAATAAGACATTTCCTGCCGAGACAGGTGAACTGATCGTCTCTTTGCCACATCCAGTTAAATTGAATCGCTTGGTGATTCAGGAGGCGGTGCACAGCAACGGTGAACGTATTGAACAGCATGCGCTTGACATCTGGCAAGGCGGAAAATGGCATCAGGTGGCGACAGCTACCAATGTAGGGTACAAACGCATTTTGCGCTTTCCGGCAAAAGAAACAGACCGCATTCGATTACGCGTATTGGCTAGTCGTGCAACACCGGTGCTGGCTAGTCTCGGTGCCTACTATGTTCCAACACGACCACCGCAATTGGATATCGCTCGGGATACAGAAGGTAAAGTCAGCATTTATCCCGCAAAAAGCGAATTTGGTTGGAAACCACACCATGAGGATATTCTCAAAAATCTCAATAACGCTTTTGAAATCTATTATACCGAAGATGGTACAACGCCTTCCGCTGCGTCTCTAAAATACAGTGGTGCATTTGAAAGTAAAGGTAAACTCGTTAAAGCGATCGCAATTGACAAGGATGGCGCTAAAGGTGCCATAACACAGAAAGAAATGGGAATTCCTAAACAACGCTGGAATCTAGTTGCTGCAAGCAGCTCCTTAGATGGAAAGAATGGGCGTGAAGCTTTTGACGAGCGCGTTGATTCATACTGGCAATCGAAAGCAACTGGCCCGGTGCAGGAGCTGGTTGTCGATCTAGGAACCGAGTATTCAATTGCCACATTCAGCTACACTCCACAGCGTAAAAATGCGGAAGGCATGATGCAGTCAGGTAAGCTTTCTGTAAGTCTGGATGGCACGCATTGGGAAGATGCAGGCAGCTTTGAGTTTGGCAATTTAATTAATGATCCCTCGACACGCACCTATCACTTAAAAAATGCTAAAAAAGCACGTTTTATAAAGGTAGAATCGACAGTAATTGCCGGGAAATCGCAGTCACTGGCCATAGCAGAGCTTGATTTTTTTACGCCATAATGGTCGATTCAATTGCCTTATAACTAGAGCTAGGTGTTGATTTATGGTACCAAAAAATAGCCATCATACCCTGACAGCTGTAGCTGAATGGATGATTGCTCAGGATAAAGCAGACAAAAGCCCGGCGATGGAGATCCATGCCGGGCTTTATAATTCATTGCTTCCAATAGGAATTATTTTACGCTGTTATTCTTGCACTTTTTTGTATTCGAGGGTGCCCAATTGTTTATGATAAATGATACGTTTGGTCGCATCAATGTACTCTAAATTAAATTTGACAGGGATCAGTTTGACTGTCACAGTCAATATCTTATCGTCCTTTGAAAGCTTCCATTTTCCGTTAATGCTTTCTTCGGCAATAATACCTTCAAATTTTCCGTCTTCTTCAAAAACCTGATAGACCTGATCTGATTTGAACTGCTCCTTAATGGATTTTTCAGCTCCGTTTTTTGTAATCTTGACCAGCTGCCATTTGCCAATAAGGTCTTTGGATGCCTGGCTATAACCTACAAAGGAACAGAGGACCAAAATAAGTGTTACGAATGTTTTCATGTTGTGTTTGATTGTGTTGTAACGTATAGCTTAAATTTAGGAAATATCAGCGCATATTGGAGTACTGTTTGTCTTATTAAAATTAAATTTAGGATAAATCTATCTTCATAAATCCCCTCCGTTTTTTCAATAGCAAATAATGTGTGAAGGAATTCGGTATAAACGGGAAAGGATTGGGTATAAATGGGAGGGATTCGGTATAAATAGTTGTGCGAACGGTGTGTATAGTTTAATTTTTTGAAGGGTATTTCTTATACCTTCGATTTTTATGATTTTATTTTCAAAAATGAACCTGATGAAAGTACCATTTATCGTGCTGGTCTTGATCTTCAATTGCTTCCTATCGCGAGGGCAGGATTACAGCATTCCGACACTGACAGCTTTACCCAAAGATATCATCCAAACTAAAGTTGATCTCAATGGAAGCTGGAATTTTGATGCATCCCCTAAACCAGACTTCTGGACAAACCTCAACCGTCGCAACACTCAAAATATACAGGTCCCTGGACAATGGATTATGCAGGGGAAGCAGGTTCCAGCGGGGCAACCGGCCGGTTATGCGCGTACATTTACGCTTCCGGAGAGCTACCGCGGTAAACGTATCAAAATAAGATGCAATGGCGTGTTTAGCGAAAGTACGATTTATGTGAACGGAAAGCGGGTGGGGTACCATCTTGGTGGTTTTACGCCTTTTGAATTTGATATCTCAGATCTTGTCCACTGGGATAGGGCCAATGATATCGCCATAGCGGTACGAAGCGAGACTTTGGCGGATTCTTTGGCCAGTGCATCCAAATATGCAGCCCATAATCTAGGTGGAATCAGCCGTGATATATTCGTATTTGCAGTGGCATCGACCAATATATCTTCCTTTCATGTATCAACTGATTTTGATGAGGCCTTTCGTAATGCAATACTGCATACAGAACTCGAAGTAGCCAATCAGTCGAATCAAAAACAACAAAATCTCCGCGTAAAATTTACGCTATGGAATAAAGATACCCAGGTCGTACCGATCGGAAATGAAATACAAACAATCGACCCTTTGTCGCTCAAAGAAAGCAAAAGTTTCAAATTTGCTATACCGGTCAATCAGCCAAAGCAATGGACCTCGGAAGATCCTTACCTGTATACCCTGCAGGCCGAATTGATGGATGGCGACAAGTTGCTGCATCGTACAATCCGAAAAATCGGTTTCCGTGAACTGAAAGTGGAGGGTAGCCAGCTCTTGGTCAATGGCAAAGCGGTCAAATTGCATGGCGTCAACCGCCATGAGGTGATGCCACTCCGTGGCCGGTCGTTGACGGACGATATCTGGAAAAAGGATGTCGAATTATTCCGTGCCGCAAATGTTAATTATATCCGTACCTCACACTATCCGCCCGATGAGCGTTTTTTGGATGCTTGCGATGAACTGGGGATGTTTGTCGAAGTGGAAGCCCCTTTCTGCTGGGCCCATCAGACCGAGGTACCGGCCGATAAAATGGAAGCGCTGTTGGTTAATCAGCATGTTGAAATGGTCAATCGGGATAAAAGCCATCCTTCGGTGATTATCTGGTCGCTCGGAAATGAATCACTCAAATACAAAGAGTATTTTAAACGGGCGGGCCAGGTGGTCAAACAGATGGATCCCACGCGGCCACGTATTTTCAGCCAATGGGGACCTGATGCGGATGATGGTGAACTGGAAATTACCAACCACCATTATCCCGGACCGACAGGCCCCGATAAATACCGGGATCTCAAAAGACCAATTACCTTTGATGAATATATCCATGTCAATTCTTACAACCGCTTTGAGCTTTCTGCCGACCCTGGCATCCGCGATATGTGGGGCCCGCTTTTGGATCGGATGTGGACCGCTATGTACAACAGTAAAGCAGTGCTGGGTGGTGCGATATGGGCGGGGATAGATGATACGTTTTTCTTACCGGACCATAAAGTGGTCGGCTATGGTACCTGGGGGCCACTGGATGGCTGGCGCCGCGAGAAACCCGAATATTGGAATGTGAAAAAGGCCTATAGCACTGTCCGTATAACCCAGGTAGCAAACCATGATGCCCACGGGAAACTGAAATTTGAGCTAGAAAACAGGTATAATTTTACAAATACAGCGGCCTGTCAGATCGTATGGAAATGGGGTGATAGGGAGGGCACTGCGCAGACGCAAATCGAACCGCGTAAAACGGGTGCTTTCGAACTCGACCTCCATGGCATCGACGAACCAAATAGTCAGTTGTATATGAAGGTCATTTCGCCATTAGGTTTTGTGGTCGATGAATATCTGTTTACCGTAAAACCTCAAGCCTTACAGGTACACAAATCGCTAAAGACTACGTTAGTGACCAAAGCATCTACAGCTAATATTACGGTGTCTACCAAACAAAACAGCTTTGTCTTTGATAAGTCGAACGGTAAAGTTACGGTGTCAAATGCTAAGGGAACAACGCTTATCCAGTCGGGGGCCAATTTGATGTTGCTTCCACTCAACTCGGAAGGTCGTGGCATTCAGATGTTGGGTGACGATCAGAATTTTGAGCCTTACAATCCCCTTTGCTCAAACTGGGTAGCTCAATCCATTCTGCTGAAAGAATCTTCTGCAGATAAGGTCGTGATTGAAGTGACTGGCACTTATGCCCAGGCCGAAGGGAAATTGAACTATACTGTTTCCAATGATGGTACCTTCACTGTTACCTATAATTTTAAATTGCTACAGGATGTCAGCCCAAGACAGATCGGACTGGTCTTTGACATTCCAAAAGAATTGGATGAACTTAGCTGGGATCGTGTGGGCTATTGGAGCTATTATCCGCAGCAGCATCTGGGTGCCTTGCAAGGAAGGGCAAAGGCTTTCAATCCGCAGCGGCCGATTTCTGTTTCGGCAGGACCTTCCGAAAAACCAACTTGGGACTGGTCCGAAGATCAGACCACGGCCGGGACAAATCTGTTCAGGGCAACCAAACAAAATATCAGATCTGCAAGCTTAGTTGCGGGCGATGGACGAAAAATCAATGTTTTAAGTAATGGGCAGCAACATCTCCGGACATGGCGGGATGTCCATACCGACGCCAATAAACTCCTGGTCGCTGATTATATTAACGCCGGTAGAGAAGGGTTTTTGAGTTCGCATGCCGAATTGGATTATAGGCCGCTTAAAAGAAATGATCAGGTGAGTGGATCGATAACGCTCAATTTTAATTAAATTTAGGAATCAATGGTATTGAACTTTTTAGGAACCTAAAACAAGCATGAAAAAAGCAGTGAAATATAAAATTTCTTACCTAAGCCGTACCCTACAGTACGGCTTATTTGTCTTATTGTTGACTATTGCAGGGCAAAGTATAGGGCAGCGAAAATCGAGTACCGACGGGATCACCTTAGGGAAAAATGGAGTGGGCGATTTCAACCTGGCCCAAAATATGAAATTGGGTGCCTCAAACTTAGATTTCCACGGTTTTGAGGGCTATAGTTTTTTATTTCAGGGACGTGAGGCCAAGATTATCCGTCCAAAAGTGACAGCGGTAGGGCATCCTTGGGTATGGCGGGCCCGCTTTTGGGGGCACGAACCGCAGGTAGACATTGGCCTGCTCGAGCGCGGCTACCATGTGGTATACTGTGATGTCGCCGAGCTTTTTGGTAATGAGGAAGCGATAACAATCTGGGATGGATTTTACCGAAAGTTACAGAAAGGTGGGCTCAGTAAAAAATCGGCTATGGAGGGAATGAGCAGGGGTGGTGTCTATATCTACAATTGGTGCCTACGTTATCCTGATCGGGTAAATGTGATCTATGCCGATGCGCCCGTATTGGATTTTAAAAGTTGGCCCGGCGGCAAAACTACAGGAAAAGGAAGTAAACCGGATTGGGAGATTTTTAAGAAAGACTATGGATTGACCGAAACACAGGCTTGGGCATTTGCGGATGCACCCATTGATAAAGCCAAAATCATTGCGGGTTTCAAAATACCATTGCTGCATGTTGTCGGCGATAAGGACGATGTCGTGCCTATTGCCGAAAATACCTTGCCATTTGCGGAGGAGATTCGTCGCGCAGGTGGTCATATTGAGATCATCCATAAACCCGAGGTCGGCCATCATCCGCATTGTCTGGTAGACCCAAGTCCGATTATCGATTTTATACTGAAAGCAAGCAACAGGTAGCGACCAATATTTAATGGGCAAAAAAAAACACGTTTATAGATTCTATAAACGTGTATTCCATGTAGGGGTATTTTCGAAAATTAATAGCCAGGATTTTGTTGATCCTTCATATTGGGTGCATTATCAATATCTTTCTGCGGAAAAGGCATGAGATAATCTTTTTCTTTTCGGAATATTCTTTTTTCTACCGCACCTTTGGTTTGCCCACCATTTAGTACGATTGATCTGTTGAGCACTTCCTCTGCGATTTTCCAGCGGCGTACATCAGAGTAGTACAGTCCTTCACCTGCAAATTCAACTCTTCTTTCATGTCTAATGCGTTCACGCATTTGTTCTTTGCTCAAATCGGTAGGAAGTGCCGGCATTTTAACAGATGGACGTGCACGTACTTGGTTGATCGCATTATAGACCTCTGCGGTTGGCCCTGATAGTTCATTCAATGCTTCGGCATACATTAATAGGATATCTGCATAACGAATTACAATACCGTTAATCTGAGAAAGACCAGTGCCTCCTATCGCATTGGAAAGACTGGTATTATTGTCATAAATGGTATATTTCTTATAACTATAGCCTGTATATACCCCAGGCCAACCATCCTCGGTCACCGGATAGGGAACAGAATTATATAAAACACCTTTTCTGAACATGGTTTGGTCGAGTCTTGGATCCCTGTTATTATTTGGATCTTTAGGATCTACGAGCGGGTTATTCGGACTGTATTTGCTCCCGTCTTTCATTTCATATTCGTTCACAAGATCTTGCGTAGGCTCTATTGAGCTCCAGCCTGGTGCGTTTGTTGGCTGATAAATACCTAAGTATACATCCCAGCTGGTTGGAAATCTTGGTTGTAAAAACTGTACATCAAAGACCACCTCGCTATTGTTTTCATTACCTTCTAAAAAGATTCCCCGGTAACTTGGAAACAATTCGTAGCCTAATTTCATTACTTCGGATGCTGCCTTGGTCGCTTCATTCCATTTTTGTTGGTAAAGACTGACACGTGTCAGTAATCCATAAGCTGAACCTTTGGTTACGCGACCTTTTTCTGCTGGTTCGACCGGAAGCATGCCAGCTGCAGTATTTAGATCTTTTTCAATCTGTGCGTACACTTCCTCTTTTGTACTTTTCTTGGTATTGATCTGATCGATGTTGGGCGAATCCAATATCATAATAACTCCACCCCAATAATTGACAAGTAACGAGTAATAATAGGCTCTCAGAAAGTAAGCTTCTCCTTTCATAACAGTTTTCCGTTCCTCGTTCATCTTAATTTTATCGATGTTTGCTAAGAAGTTGTTTGTAGCGGATATTCCGCCATAAGCGCCGGTATAGATTCCGCCCATTCCACCCAAGTCACTCGGCGTTTGTGCACTTAAAGAAATATTTTTCCATCCTTCCCAAGGGTAGTTGCTGTAAGCATTTGGCGTTAATACATCCAAATAGGGAAGCACCTCGGTAGTCACATCCCACAGCGCCGAATAACAACCGATATTGGCTGCCTTGGCATCTTCCTCTGTTTTCCAAAAGACTTCCGGCGAAACGGAGTCCTGTGGAAGCTTATTTAGAAAATCTTTTTGACAAGAGACGGCAAACAGGGATATTGCTGCCAGTCCAATGCTGAAATATTTTGTTTTGGTCATGAGATACTTTTTTTAGAATTTTAAATTTAAACCGGCGGTGATGATTCTCACATTCGGATATTGGGCAGGAGAAGAATTTGTCAGATTACGCTCTGGATCCAAGCCTTCGAATTTGGTGAATGTGAAGGCATTTTGTGCATCAACATATACCCGTAGGCCTGCAACCTTGAGCGAGGAAAGTACACGAGATGGAAGGGAATAACCCACTTGGATATTTTTTACACGTAAAAACGAGGCATCTTGAAGCCAGAAGCTATTGTCTGCATAATTTTGACTGCTTGAAGCACTATATTGTACCAATCGAGGCAATTTTGCATTTGGGTTTTCGACCGTCCACGTATTTCCTGTCTCCCATTGTTTGCCTACACCGGCCCCATTTAGGAAAGGGAAAAATAGTTCACTCCCTACATAAGATTCGACATCGGCGACACCCTGTAAATTGACGCGTAGGTCAACCCCCTTATAGGCTAAATTGATATTGGCTCCGTAGGTCCAGGTGGGGATCGGTTTACCCACAACTTGTCTATCATAAGCATCAATAATACCATCTGGTTTTCCCTCAGGACCACTAAAATCTTCAAATTTGATATCTCCGGGATGTGTCGGCACAGCATTCTGTTTGGGACTTTCATCCACCTCCTTTTGGGACTGGAATATACCGAGCGATTTCCACATATAAAAAGCATTGATTGGTTCACCCTGAAGCAACGCGTTTCGCGATTTTTGTGGATCGGGTATATAATCGATTTTATTTCTTACATGCGTTAGATTAAATCCTGTATTGATATCCAGTTCTCCAATTTTTTGATGATAATTTGCCGATAGCTCCCAGCCTTTATTACTAACAGTAGCTAGATTTCGGAAAGGAGCATTGCGGATACCGACAAAATCTGGAAGTTGAATCTGGCGTAAAATCCCTTCACGTTTGTCAATAAAATAATCAAAGGTGACATTGAGTTTCCGCTTGAGGACCGTTGCGTCAAACCCGATATTACTCTTTGTACCCACTTCCCATTTAATATTTTCATCTACAATTGACATTTGCGCTATGCCAGTCGCAATATTGTCATCGATGGGATAGAAGCGGGCAAATGCCAAAGTCGGTATGTAGGCATAAAGGTCACGTTGATCGTTGAATCCCATGCGGTCATTCCCGGATTTGCCCCATGAACCGCGAATCTTTAATTCATCAAAAAATGTTTGATCTTTCATAAAATCCTCTTGAGTAATACGCCAGCCAACAGAAATCGAGGGAAAGAAACCCCATCTATTTTTTGGAGAGAAGCGTGAAGAACCATCATAGCGTGCGATACCCTCTAAGAGATACTTTTCGCGGAAGGCGTAATTAAGTCGGCCAATATAGGATCGTAGTGCCCAGCCATAGGTGGTTCCATTTGTCAGTGGGGTCGTGAGACCTGCATTTATCTCGGAAAGGGAGTTATTGACAAAGCCCATAATTGAACCCGATAGGGTGCGGTATTCTTCTTCTTCCTGACTGTAGATACCGGCTAAGGTAAACTCATGGTCTTTGGCGATTGTCTTGTTGTAAGTCAGACTACTAAACAAGGTTTTGTATAGTGTTTTGTCCCAACTATTGCTGGCATTGGGACCGGATGCATTCATGGTAGATGTAACTGTATTGGTCTTAGGATTGTAAACTAAATTCTTGGGAACGAATGTTTGATTATCGTTGGTCGAATAATTTACCCCGGCTGTTACATTGAATTTAAGTCCTTCAAGAAGTTTGTAATTCAGGAAAACATTGGTATTAATGTTGCCATATGCGCTCTGATTTTTACCTTCATTGACCATAGCCAACGGATTTCTGAATTGTGCATTGATGGAGTTTACCCAAGTAGAAGCATATTCGCCTGTAGACGTATAGGTGCCGTAATAGGGCAAGGTGCGATAAAGCTCCGTAAATAGATTACCGGAGCCGTTAAAGGATTCTTTACGATCTTGATATCTTATGCCTGACCGTACACCAATATCGAGTCTTTCATTGATTTTAGTGTCAATATTGGTCCTTAAATTATACAGTTTGGCATTCCCATTTTGAACAATGCCATCTTGATTAATATAGCCTAATGAGACATTGAACTGTGTGTTGCCTTCACCACCAGAAATACCGAGTTGATTGGTTTGTATAGTTGCATTGCGCATAATCATGTCTAGCCAATCTGTATTGGGATAGATAATTGGATCTGTCCCGTTTTTGTATTCATTTATTGTGGCATCGCTAAAAAATTTAGGGGATCCCTGGTTGACAAGAGCCTGGTTGTACAGATTCATGTAATCTACCGAGTTGGTTATCATTTCAGGTAGTTTTGTTGCAGCCTGTTTACCATAGGAGGTCGAGAAATCTACTTTTACCTTTCCTTTTGCTCCTCGTTTGGTCTGTACCAAAATGACACCATTTGCCGCTCTAGAACCGTAGATTGCTGCTGAAGCATCTTTCAGAACAGATATTGACTCGATGTCATTTGGGTTTAATGCTCCAAGGGAACCTACAATCCCATCGATGATAACGAGTGCATCACTGGTCCCTAGTGTGCCAATTCCACGTACCCGAATGCTGGCACCGTCACGACCAGGTTGACCAGATTGTTGGTTTACCCATACCCCTGGAACTTGCCCAGATAGCGCCTGTGTAGCATTGGTAATGGGTCTGTTTGATACAGCATCACCTTTCATCACACTGACTGAACCTGTTAGCGTTGCTTTCTTTTGTGTCCCAAAGCCAACAACGACGGTTTCTTCCAATGTATGCACATCTGTTTCCAAAATGATGGAAAGTGTGGAGGAGTTTTTAGTGATTAGGATTTCCTTCGGTAAAAAACCGATAGAACTGGCTATTAAAGATCCATTCTCTGCAACAACTACCGTAAACTTACCGTCGGTGTCCGTTGTTGTTACGGTGGAAGTTCCTTTGATACTGATGTTAACACCAGATATTGGCTTTCCTTCCGCATCGACTACTCTACCCGAGATAGTTTTATGCTGAATATCCAGGCTTGCATTTGTTAAGGCGTAGTGCAAAGCGCTTGCTTTCGTAAAGGATGTGTTTCCCAATAAAAGTAAGAATGCGGTCATGCCACCTAGAAAGTCAACGTTTAGCTTTCTTTTCATGTATTAAAATTTAGTTTATAAAAACGTTTGTAAGTGTTATATCTGTAATGCACCTATTCATGTTTGAAAATGAATAGGTTGCGGTTTTTGAATTAGGTGACGCTTTTATTTTTGGTTTTTAGCTTGGTTATCTTTCGATAGTTAAACCGTTAATTTTGTATTGTAAAATTAGGCGGGCATAAGACGGATAACCAAAACTATTCTATCCAAGATTGAAATTATTCTACCTCCTTTGGGTCGATTGGTAGTTTGAATATGATAGAAAAGTACTTTTACAGAAATATGCCTGCCTTTTTACTGGACGGGCTACTCTGAGTTCGACTTTTCTTAAAAGGATGTTTTTTTGATTGGTAAGTGAGAGTGTTTTAGATTACTCTACTTACCTAAACCGCTTTGGTGTGGAAGATTTTGAAGAGGAAAACTATGGTAACAAGTATATTAGAGTGTGCTTACAGGTCCATCTCTTTACGAAACTCCCGTGGTGTTTTGTTCATAATGGATTTAAAAAACTTATTGAAGTTGGTCAGGTTCTGATAGCCACATTCGTAGCAAATTTCTGATATGCTAAGTGTCCGGTCCATCAGCAGTTTACAGGCATGACCGATACGCATCTCATTGACAAAGCGAGAAAACGGTTTTTGGGTATGGCGTTTAAAAAAACGGCAGAAGGCGTTGGGCGTCATATTCAGCATGTCGCTGGCAACTTGTAGATTAACCTCCTCCTTAAAGTTGCTCATTACATAGAGGTAAACCTTATTGATGCGCTGGGTCTCCTGCTCACTGAAAGTTGGGCGATAACCGTCGGAAGCTAAACTTTCAAATTCAGCTGTTTCCTGTAACAACTGAATAAGGTTGAGGAATTCGATGATTTTTGGAAATCCTTCTTTATCACTGAGGTTTTCCATTAAGCGCTGTGCCTTATCGAGCGTTTCGCCGTAAAAACGAAGTCCACGTTGCGCCTTGCGGATAAATTGTTGCATGGCCTGGATGGTTTGATGTTCGTCGGTCAGGCGAAGTAGGAAATCGGCCGGAAAATAGACAACGATGGCGCGTGCACGTAAATCATTGTCCTGCTGCAGAAATAAATCGTCGTTGCGCCAGATATGGGGAATATTGGGACCCATCAAGACCAGGTCTCCTTCTGTAAAGGTGGCCACATTGTTGCCTACAATGCGCTTGCCGAAACTTTCCACGATCAGGACCAGTTCACAGAGCTCATGAAAGTGCAATGGATTGCTCAAAAATTCCTGATCGACCAATTTGACATGGATTGTCTTTTCGCTGGGTGGAGTAAGCTCAATAAATTGAGGTTTGGATAATTTGTTCATACATAGCTACATTGGTTGCTGCAAAAATACAGTATTTGCTCGTATATCAAACAATATTCACTTAATAATATTTCAATGTCTTCTATTAAGGTGTAAATAGTTTTAGTTTTTGTATAACCAGTTGTAGTATTGAAGTGTGGGAGCAGCTATCTTTGACAAAGAATGTAACAACGTAGTATGGCGTTTTAATCGGGTGGAATTACAACCTATTATGATATGAAAAAACTAAAAAAACTGTTGTTGTTGGCCTTGTGGGGAGTAATGGGAAGTTTAGCAATGGCGCAACAGGCGGCTTATCAGCTGCCGGACAAAGTGACTGGTCTGAAAGCTTCTGTACAATCCTTAAATGGCCAATGGAATTTCAAATTTGACCGTAGTTCGGCCGGGGAAACTATTCAGGTTCCCGGGGAAGCGGTTATGCAGGGCTATGGTATTCAACACGACAATTCTTTTTTTTATAGCCGTAAATTTTTGGTACCTGGCCAGTATAAAGGCAAAAAGACAATCATCCGCTTTGACGGTGTGTATAGCTTCGCCAAACTTAGCATCAATGGTAAAGCTGTCACGAGCCATTATGGTGGATTTACGCGTTGGGAAGTAGATATTACGCCCTATGTGATCTTCGGAAAGCAAAATGAAATCGAACTGGAGGTACAGGATCAGCTGGATGATATTTCGTACGCATCGGGCTATGCGCATCATCCGATAGGTGGAATCTTGCGGGATGTCACCTTATTTGCAACAGCTGCACATCCGCTGACCGACTTTAATCTCGAAACGGCCTTTGATGCGTCTTATACAGACGCTCAGCTAAAATTGGATTTTGGCGGTTTTATGGCCAAAGGAGCTACGATTACGTATACATTGACTGATCCGAACGACAAAAGTATTGTCTTGGATAATCCTGAAAAACCAATTTTAGATGGTGCTAACAGCCACGTATTCCGTGTTGCCGCACCGCTAAAATGGGATGCCGAACATCCCAATCTTTATCGATTGGATGTGGAAGTGAAAGAGCAGGGGAAGGCTACGTATGCCTTTCATAAATCGGTCGGTTTCCGTGAAGTAAAAGTGGTGAAAGACCAGCTGATGGTAAACGGCAAACCTGTCAAGCTACGTGGCGCTAATCGACACGATATGCACCCGACCTTAGGACGCAGTGCTTCGGCCTATTACGATAGCCTGGATGTCCAATTGTTTAAAGAAGCAAATATCAATTTCATTCGTACTTCGCATTATCCGCCGACGGAGCGTTTTGTCGAATATTGTAATAAATATGGTATCTATGTTGAAGTGGAGACCGCAATCTGTTTTGTGGATACGTACAGGCAAAAAAATTATGCGCCTGGCGCTTCACAAAATGATCCGAAAAAGACGGACCAATACCTGAGCCAATCGCGCGAGATGGTCAATACCTTTAAAAGCCATCCGGCTGTACTTTTCTGGTCCATCGGTAATGAGTCGATCTATGGCGACAACTTTAAGCAAAGTCATGACTTTGTGAAGCGTGCAGATCCGACAAGACCTATTATCTGGAGTTATCCGGGTTCGCAAACCACCGAACCTAAGATTTATGAAATCCTGAGTATGCACTATCAGGACGTGTATGGTAACTTGACACAGTATGGTAAGACCACGCGTAACTTTGAGGGCCATGGCATCCCCGCTTTATTTGATGAATGGGCTCATCCGGCCTGTTATACCTATAAAACTTTACAGGATGATCCGAATATCCGTGAATTTTGGGGAATCTCCATGGACATGATGTGGGGTGGATTGTTTCCAAAGCAAGGCGGCCTTGGTGGTGCAATATGGGGCTATGTGGACGAAGTATTTATGATTCCACAACAGCTCAAAAAAGGAACTGCTTTTTGGAAGGAATTTGCTCATACCGCCAAACCCGAAGATTTTCAGGGGCAGGCGGTAGGCTACGGTGAGTGGGGGATCGTCGATGTTTGGCGGCGCAAGAAACCTGAATTTTGGTCAACAAAAAAAGCGCAGTCTCCTGTATTGGTCACGTTGAAAGGAAAGATTATACCTGATTTTGCCTGCTTTCAGCCGCTGACGATCCCGGTATACAATCGATTTGATCATACTTCGCTCCAGGAAATTAAACTGCAATACACGTATGACGGGAATACCTATACCTTAGGATTACCCGATATCGCACCGCATCAGAAAGGATATATTCAACTACCCGGTTTAGCCTGGCAACAGGGCGGGCAACTGGCTTTGCGCTTTGTGGATAGCAGGGGGATGCTGCTGGATAGCTATCGTTATTTCTTGGGTGAGCATAAGGTCAGAATACCTGAATCGACTCAAAATGGAGGAATCCAGCTTGTTGAAGAGCCTAATCGTTACCTGATCAGGGGAAGGAATTTCACCTTTCCGATTTCAAAAACAACAGGCTTGATCGAAAACGCGCTGATCGATGGTAAAGTGGTGATCCAAAAAGGTCCTTTCTTAAATATGGACATCAACCTCAACCATCTGACTGGTGCAGAAGTACGCAAAAGTGCAAGCAAATACCTGCTCGAAGATAAAAATTGGCAATTGAACAAATTGGATGTACGCATCAAAGACAATTTGGCCCTGGTATCGATTGTGGGAAAAAATGGCAGTTTATCCATTCAGTTTGATCTGACTATCGATGGTAAAGGAGAAATGAAGACGTTATATCATACCCAGGGTGAACCCAATGGCTACCTGCGTGAAATTGGGCTAAAGTATTATCTCAGCAATGAACTTGATCGTATTACCTGGAGCAGAAATGGTTATTGGAACGATTATCCCCAAGAATCATTTGCGGGTAATGAAGGAACAGCAAGCTTGTCTTATGTAGATAAGACGCCGTACGGTCAGGAGCCTAAACAGTCGTGGTATATGGATACGCACAACTATTACTATTGGGCCGATAAAGGAGCGCGTAGTAAGCATCCACTAACACAGCAGGCGAAGGGAATGAAAGAGAATATATACTATTACTCTTTGGGCAGTGGCACAAAGAATCTGATGCATGTGGTTTCACAGCAAGCAGACAATGCTTGTCGTATGGATCGCCTGGAAAATGAGCAACTGGTTTTGTATGTAAACAACAAATGGGATTATCCTGAAATTGCCTGGGGCAATTATTGTAAGACCTTGGAAGCTTCACCCTGTCAGGGATCTATCACATTAAAATTCTAATGATATCGCTATGTTGGCTTGGATTGATCAAATCATTTATCTGCTGTATTTTATTGTTGTCGGTGGTTATGGCTATTACATTTATCGACGCAAACACAGTTCCGGTTCACTAACGCATGACTATTTTCTGGCGGAAGGTTCCTTAAGCTGGTGGGCCATTGGGGCTTCTATTATTGCTTCGAATATCTCTGCCGAGCAATTTATAGGGATGTCGGGGTCGGGTTTTGCACTGGGGCTGGCCATTGCATCCTATGAATGGATGGCTGCTATCGGACTAATTATTGTGGCGGTGGTGTTTTTACCCATTTATCTGAAGAATAAGATTTTTACCATGCCTGGGTTTCTGCGCAAGCGTTTCGATCCGCGGGTGAGTATGGTGATGGCGGTATTCTGGGTTTTGGTCTATGTGTTTGTCAATTTGACCTCGATACTTTATCTGGGTGGTTTGGCCATTCAGTCGATTGCGGGGATTCCCATGGTTTTAGCGGTTTGGTTGTTGGCGGCATTGGCCTTGATTATCGCCTTAGGGGGGATGAAAGTGATTGGCTACACCGACGTAATCCAGGTGGTCTTGTTGATTATAGGCGGGCTCACGACGACTTATATCGCCCTCGATCTCGTGGCGCATACAAAGGGCATGGGACATTGGCTAGATGGACTCCTTATCTTGAAAACGGAAGTGCCACAGCATTTTCATCTTTTTATCGAAAAAGGACAGCTGATAAAACCCGATGGTACCGATGCTTATATGGATCTGCCCGGATGGTCGGTTCTATTGGGCGGTATGTGGGTGATCAATCTATCGTATTGGGGATGCAATCAATATATTACCCAGCGTGCACTTGGAGCCAAAAATCTAAAAACAGCCCAAAATGGGATGTTGTTTGCAGCCGTTATGAAGCTGTTTATGCCCTTGATTGTGGTGTTGCCCGGCATTGCTGCTTACTATTTATATAAAGAAGGTTCGAATCTCAGTTTTGCACAAGGGATGCTTGAAGGTAGTACCGTGAAGCCCGATAAAGCTTATCCGCTGCTACTCTCGATTTTACCGACGGGATTTAAAGGATTGGCTTTTGCAGCTTTAACGGCTGCTATCGTGGCCTCACTGGCTGGAAAGGTCAATAGTATAGCAACCATCGTGTCTTTGGATATTTATAAGAATATAAAAGGCGATGCCGTGAGCGATACAGCGTTGGTGAAGCTGGGCAAAGTAACTGTACTGATCGCCTTGGTCATTGGTGCTTCCTTGGCTCCGCTATTGCAGCATCTGGATCAGGGCTTTCAGTTTATTCAGGAATTTACAGGTTTTATCACACCAGGAGTATTGGCGATTTTTCTGATGGGTATCTTTACTACGTGGACAACACCTAACGCAGCATTTGCTGGTGCCATCTCTACATTTGCCTATTCTTTGCTCTTTAAAAATTTCTGGTTAGATCAAAGCCCCTTTATGAATCGCATTCTTGTGGTGTTTATATGTACGGTAGCAACGATGGTATTGGTCAGCCTGCTGGGCAATCGAAACTATCGTAATGATACAGTAATCGTGAATAGAAATCTTTTTGTGACCTCCAGTGGTTTCAAATTAGTGAGTTTATTCATCCTAGGGATATTGGTAGCCCTGTATGTCTTTTTATGGTAACATGATTTAATTGATATAAAAAATGAAAGAAAACTATCTGGTGGAATGGGCAAATGATGAGGAGCTCTTTGAGCTGATCCGTAAGGAACTTTTTACAGCTGTCATTGGGGATGTGATGGACAAAATGGGATTGTTCCATCAATTTCTGCCACCGAGTATAAGACCGTTAAAATCAGATTTGTTTTTAATTGGTAGGGCGATGACGGTATTGGAGGCCGATGTTTGCGGAAATGCTGAACAGCAGTCGAAGAATCCTGTATTGGCTAAATCATTTGGATTTATGCTTGAGGCCCTGGATGATCTGCGCCCGGGCGAGGTTTACATTTGCAGCGGCTCTTCGCCGGACTATGCGCTTTGGGGTGAGATTATGAGTGCACGGGCCAAAACATTGGGTGCACATGGGGCGATTGTCAATGGCTACTCGAGAGATACCGTAGGGATTTTGGCACTCGAGTTTCCTTGTTTCTCCATGGGCTGTTATGCGCAGGATCAGGCGCCGAGAGGAAAGGTTATTGACTGGCGTGTGCCAATCCATTTTGGAAATGTCCTGATCAAGGATGGCGATATGCTGATCGGCGATATTGATGGTGTCTGCGTGGTACCGCGCGAACATGAACAGGAGGTTTTCGCTCGAGCATTTGAAAAAGCCAGAGCTGAAAAAGTAGTATTGAACAAGGTTATGGAAGGCATGGGTGCCAAAGAAGCATTTGAAAAATATGGAATTATGTAAATTCAAATTGTCCAAAGGCAGCTGGCTGGCGCTGTTGTTGGCCTGTTCGTCCTTTGGAAATCTGTCGGCACAACAGGCTGGACCATTTTTGACGCCCCTGCCCGATCAGTTGGCCACAAGTAAAACCAGTCGGATGCTGTTGAATGGACAGTGGAACTTCAAAGTGGCCAATACGAAGCCCGTGACCATTCAGGTACCGGGAGAATGGGAAATGCAAGGCCAGCATGTCGCTGCGGGAGAAACGGCAGTGTATGAGCGTTCATTTGATATGCCCGACGATTGGGAAGGCAATCCAGTATACATTCGCTTTGACGGGGTCAGTTCACATGCGCTCGTCAAAGTAAACGATCAGGTAGTCGGTGAACATGAAGGTGGATTTGTCGCTTTTCAGGTCGACTTAGCAGGGAAAGTCAACAAAGGAAAAAATAAACTGACTGTAGAAGTTCAGGCAAATACCATCAGTGATATATTATCTTGTGTGTCTCAGTATGCGGTGCATACCGTGGGTGGAATTTTGCGGAAAGCAACTTTGTTTACAGTGCCTAAAGTACATATTTCGGATGCAGCGATTGCAACAGAATTCGATTCAAAATATGTCCATGCAACACTTAAACTTGCGGGGCTGGTGCAAAATAGTTCGGATCAGCAGCAGCAGGTCCAATTGCGCTATGTGCTCCGAGATGCCGAGGGCAAAACAGTGCTTCAAAAATCCTCCGACAAGATTCAGCTTGGATTAGGGAGCCATAAACAGATCGAAAGTCTATTAGCGGTAAAAAAACCGAAGCAATGGTCGGCCGAGACGCCTTATCTCTATGTGCTGGAGACGGCATTGATTGTGGATGGCAAGGCGATACAGACCAATAAACAAAAGGTCGGATTTCGTGAAATTGAAGTTCTCAAAAATCAGCTGATGGTAAATGGTAAACCCATCAAATTGAGAGGAGTCAATAGGCATGCTGTACATCCACTGAATGGCCGGGCTGCTGATCCGGCAATAGATCTGCAGGACGTTGTTTTATTTAAACAGGCCAATGTCAATTATATCCGTACGTCGCACTACCCGCCATCAGAAGAATTTTTGAATGCGGCAGACGAGTTGGGAATGTATGTGGAGAGTGAGGCGGCTTTGAGCTGGATTCAGCACCATGCTTCACCAATCTGGCGCAAATGGGATTACAAGGATAAGCGTTTTTTACCGGTTATGTTGGGTGCAAACATCGATAATGTATTGAGCAACCGCAATCATCCTTCGGTGTTATTCTGGTCTCTAGGCAATGAGTCGCATTGGAGCCCGCTGTGGGCCGAGGTCAATACACGTGTGAAGGCCTTGGATCCAACGCGCCCAACCAGTTTCCATGATCAGACCTGGGGTGGATTTAATAATGGCGGAAGTAAAGCGGATATTGCCAATTACCATTATCCGGGTATCAATGGCCCTGCGGCCACCGATACCATGAAAAGACCGACTTTATTTGGTGAATACGCCCATTTGTCGACGTATAACAGGCGTGAGTTGCTGACCGACCCTGGTATACGCGATGCTTACAATGCGCCTCTGGTTACTTTTGTGGATTCCATCTATAAGCATTCGGCCAACTTGGGTGGCGCGATATGGAGCGGTATCGATGATACCTTTCACCTTCCCGATGGACGTATTGTTGGTTATGGACCTTGGGGGCCGATTGATGGATGGCGTAGACCAAAACCGGAGTATTTTGGAATGAAGAAGGCTTATTCGCCAATCAGGATCGGTACACCGCAATTGAAGAAAGGTAAAGTGGTGGTCACGATTGAAAATAGATACGATTTTCTTTCCCTTGACCAGCTCAAACTCGTCGCCATTGTAGATGGTAAGGAAGTTCCTTTTAGGGCAGCGATTGGACCGCGGACGAGTGGCGAGATCATTTTACCGATCCAAGCTGAATATGGCTCATTGCGGATTATTGCCATGGACAATCAGCAAAATGAGGTTGAAAATGAACTCTTTGAGAAAGTAGCCAAAAATCAGGAAAAGTTTTCGGCTACGGAACTACAGCTCAAACAAGATTCGGCGTATATTTATGTAAAGCAGGGAAATGTGGATTATACATTCAGCCGAACCTATGGCAAATTGCTTGCTGTGCGCAAAGATGGTGAGCTGATTCTGACGAAGGGGCCGGCCGTAGCGCTCATCGAAGCAAATGCGGAAGATGGTGGTAAGCCAAATGTTGCGGGAGAGACGTATCAAAATAACATTGCGCCATTGAAGCAGTACGAGCAGTATACTTTATTTGCGGATGCTGCAGAAGCCAGTCAGACAGGCGACAGTATAAGTGTTCGCATGGACCTGCGGTATCAGAATGGCACCGGAAAACAAAAATTTGTTTTCCTTAAAAATGGTCTTTTGCGGGTGGAGTATGAAATGGTCTATCAGCAGGGGCAGGAAATGGATCTTTATCAGGCCGGTCTGATGCTTGAATTGCCTTTATCCTACGATAAATTGGCTTGGTCGCGAAAGGGTACATTTTCCACTTATCCCGCCAATCATATCGGACGCAATGAGGGCGAGGCTGTATTGCATGCCGTGCCGTTGTATGAAGTAGAAGAGCATGGTAAGCCACAGGCAAAAGATTGGAAAGACGATGCCAATATATTGGGCTCGAACGACTTTAGGTCGACCAAAGGAAACATTTACTGGGCTAGCTTGCGTAGCCCTGCGGCAACGGTAAAGGTGCTGTCGAATGGCCAGCAGCATGCACGGGCCTGGAAACAGGATCAGCAGATACAATGGTTGATCGCTGATTATTCGAATAATGGCTCGGAACCTTTTTATGGATCGCCACACAGTTATGGGCGCAAAAAGCTAAAAAAAGGTGATAAGTTAAGTGGACAGATTATTCTTAAGATAAATTAAAATAATAGAACAATGAAGATTATAGATGTTAAAGTCTGGCTGGTTGAAGGCGTAAAATATAATTGGACTTTAATCAAGATTTATACCGATACGGGGCATACAGGTGTGGGTGAAGCAACCAACTGGCCCGGCAGTCCCATTGTATATGAGGCCGCTAAGCATGTGGGACAGCGCATTATTGGTCTGGATCCGATGAAAACAGATTTTATCTGGACCAAACTCTACCGCGATCTCAATTGGATCGGACCTTATGGTGCAAGCATGTGTGCTATTTCGGGTATTGACATGGCACTATTGGATTTGAAAGGCAAGGTGCTTGGTGTACCTTGTTATGAATTGTTGGGCGGTGCTTTCCGTAAAGAGATCCTGTTGTATGCCAATTATTGGTTTACCGGTGGTGGACATAACCCCGAAGATTATGCCCGACAAGCGCAAGCGGTCAAAGAAGCCGGTTTTACAGGCTTAAAGTTTGACCCATTTGCCCATACAAACTATCTGTATGGGGAAGATTTGGCCGCAAACCTGACTTTGACTGCCGAACAGCAGGATCTGGCGTTTGAGGTGAGTAAAGCGGTTCGTGATGGAGTTGGACCCAATTTTGATATCATGATCGAAACACATGCCATGCTCAATTATCGTGTCGCCGTACAGATGGCGCAACGTCTTTCTGAACTGAATATTACCTGGTACGAGGAGCCTGCGGGACCGGAAAATGCAGACAACCTGCGTGCCATGCGGGAGCGCATTCCGTCCAATGTATCGATCTGCGTTGGCGAAAGACATTATACCCGTCATGGGATCCGACCGGTATTGGAAAAAAATATCTGTGATATTATGATGCCTGATATTACGCGTTGTGGTGGGCCTTCCGAAATGAAGCGTATGGCAACGATGATGGAAGCATACAACGTGTTATTGGCACCACATAACCCCAACGGACCACTTTCCACATTGGCCAGTGCGCATGTCTGTGCTTCGGTGCCCAATTTCTTTCGGCAGGAATTTATGTTCAATGATGTGCCTTGGCGCGATGAAGTCATCGACTATCCGATTAAGGATATGGTGAAAAATGGGCACTTGGTCTTGAGCGAAAGACCAGGATTGGGCGTGGATTTGATCGAAGAAGAAATGCTCAAACATCCTGGGGTACTGGAACCACGACCAGGTTTTTATGTGTAATTTTGGGAATAGATGGCATTTACAATTGATTTAACGGGTAAGGTTGTCCTGATCACAGGTGGAATTTCGGGCATTGGGCTAGGAGCGAGTCTGCAATTTGCATCGGCAGGTGCGACCGTTATAGCCTGTGCCGAATTGGCGGTCGATGATCAGGCAGTGGCTTCATTTTTTGCAGCAATGGAACCTTATCGGCAGCGAACATTTTATTATGCGGCTGATGTGTCCGATGAAGCTGCTATTCAGGAATTGGCTGTGCTCCTTCAACAGGAGCATGGCCGTTTGGATGTACTGCTTTCGAATGCAGGTCAGAATATGTTCAAAGGCTTGGATGGGTGTACGCTAGTAGATTGGAATCACAATAATAACTTAAACCTGGCATCACATTGGTTGCTGGCACGGGCATTAAAACCACTGTTGGCCCAAGCTTCGCCGGGGGTGATTATTGTTATGGCCTCCAACCATGCTTATGCCTCCATACCTGGCTGCTTTCCTTATAATGTAACCAAAGGGGCGCTCCTTTCACTCGTGAGGGCCATGGCTATCGAATGGGGCCCAGCGATCCGCACGGTCGGACTTGCACCTGGGTTTATCGATACACCCGGCAATCAAAAATGGTTTGACAGTTTTCCGGATGCCGATGCCGAAAGACAGAAAACAGTCGATAGACATCCAGTCAAAAAATTAGGTACAACTGAAGAGATCGGTGGCTGGTGTGTTTTTCTTTCCAGTACCTACGCTTCCTTTGCAAGTGGAAGTACCTATTTAATTGATGGTGGAAGAAGTGCACTGATGCAAGAGGATTAAACCCCAACGTGAGCTTGCCTATTTAATACTAGAATATTAATCTCAAGAAGAAATTGCCTATCAGGTCGGGCATAGCAAAATGGTGATGAAGAATAATTTAAAAGAAGCAGCAGTCTTATTGCATACCGAATGTCTGCTGGGGGAAGGCATGGTATGGAGCCAGCGCGATAACAGTTTGTATTGGGTGGATATTTTGCACAAGCGTATTCATAGCTATCAGTTGGAAAGCAAGAAGTCGGCTTACTGGGAATTACCAGGTTATGTGAGCAAGATCGTACCCTGGCCAGATGGATCCGGTAAATTTCTTGTGGCCATGCAGCAAGGGTTGGCTATTTGGACAAAGGAAACGCAAGATTTGACGATCGTAGCTGAGCTAGATGCTAGGGGTGGACAAGTCCGTACCAATGACGGCGGAGTAGATCCCGAGGGTAATTTTTGGTTCGGCACGATGCACATGCAAGCTTTGCCCGATCAGGGGAAACTTATGCGTCTCTGCAACGGAGTTTTGGATACAATTATTCCGGCAGTAACGATTCCCAACGGTATTGTGTGGCCCAGCGATAGTCCTTATTTTTACTTTATCGATACCTATACCCGCGAAATCCGTCGTTATGCTAGGCATAATATAGGTGAATCGATGACAGCAGGAGGGCAGCACTACAGCACATTGGTACGCGTACCCCATGAGCTGGGCATGCCTGATGGTATGTGTATGGGACCCGATGGGCATCTTTGGGTAGCCCATTGGGGTGGTTTTGCCGTTTGCAAATGGCATATTGAAACAGGCGAATTGTTGGATAAAATAAGGGTGAATGCGCCGCATGTGACTTCCTGTTGTTTTGGCGGCGCTACAGGTGCCGAGCTGTTTATTAGTACGGCCAGGGAAGGACTCAAAGCGGCAGAACTGCAGCGCTATCCCGATAGCGGAAAGGTATTTCACGTGAACCTTTCAGGGCAGCGCTAAACCGAACCAACCTGAACGAAAAACTTCAAAAAACGATAGGTTTAATAACAGCTTGAAAAGGCCAGTCCAAAAGGATTGGCCTTTTAGTTTTTATACCCTATTGATCTTACGCTGTCAGAAGATCAATGCCGTGGTTTCGGTAATAAATGGATAATATTTACCCTCCTTATTAATAATCTAATTTTTTCTCGTGTTCAATATAACCTAAAGTTAACTTGCTTTATATTGGTTTATATTATTGATAATTAGTGATTTGTGTTTTGTAAAACAAAGTGTGATAGCGATGTGATAGCTGCTTTTTCTTTATTTTTTTGCTCGAATGTTAATCTTTGTGGCAACGTTTTGAGCATGAAAGAACCTGGCGTTGTTGACATGTAATCGAATCGAAGTATTTCATTCTAAAATCATAAAAAATACATTAATATTTAATTAACCATTTCCAAAATGATTTCACAATTTCGAACAACAAGCGGTTGGAAAACTTTAGCCTTTTCGGCACTTATCTGCGGTTCTTTATTCGCATGTAAGGAAAGTAAAGACAGTGTAGCCCAGAGTGGCAAAGCGAATGTAAGCATTCATTTACTCGGGGTAGAAAATCCTGTCGTCACAACAAAGAAAGCGAGCAACGGAAGTAGCTCGACAGCATCCAATCAGACCATTGTAGTACCGTTTACGAAGACAAGTTCTTTTGAAGCAACGTTGACGAACGAGTCGTCCGCAACAAGTGGCAACCTATTGCGGGCCTCGTCCGGAAATCGCGCTGCGGTAACCGAGGAGCGTACTCCACTTGGCGATAATGTCAAATACAAAATCGTTGTTTACAATAGCAGCGGTGATTATGTGACTGAAAAGACCTATACAAACACAGTAGACAACACGAGCGACATCACGCTGGATGCTGGACAAGCCTACACTTTCGTAGCCTATTCGGTGAACAGTACCTCTACGGTACCTGCGGTGACGGCACAAACAGATTTGACAACAGCCAGTCTGGATAATATCAGTGCTGACCTGATGTACTTTAAGAAGGATCTTACTGTTCAAGCTGGTGACAATAATCTTGATGTTGTCTTAAAGCATCAATACAGCGAAGTAACGACCAATCTGAGCATGGCGACAGAAATGACTGGTGCCATTACAAACCTGGCGGCGACAACTATTAACCCAACACATCCAAATGCCAATCTAAAATTGGCAGATGGTACAATTACCTACAATGGATCAACAGCTACAGCCAATGTTGTATTTCCGGGATTGGGAGCTGCCGGGTTACGTACTGTGTCCAGTACACCAACAGTATTGATTCATCCAAGTGCAACAAATGGTGTCTTTAATTTTGGATCCATCACAATCGATGGTGAAACGAAGAATAATGTATCGGTAGCAGGTTTAAATATTGTTCCGGGGCAACGTTATAACCTCAATTTGAACTTTAAAACCTGTACACAAGTTGTAACAGGGGGTGCCAATCTGAACTGGAATTATCTGGCATCAGGAAATGGTGCCATTGTAAATGGTGTAGTAGTTCCAAGTGGTAATACCGTTGAGCAAACGTTGACAGCTCCAGGTGCTGACTATGGTTTTGTATTTGATATTCAGCAGATGGACAATTCCTTTAATATGGAGGTCAATGGAATAAAACTGGCGACCCAGGAGATTCAGTTTGAAGCTGGCATCGCCATCGCACCGCGGAATGTTCAATTTGCTGATGGAAGTATTTATAATGGAGCGAACGCCGAAGGTGGGGCTAATATTCCTCAGATTTATAACATGGTTGGTACAGCAACTCATCCAATTATTCGTGTTGTCATTGCTCGTGATGGTCAGGTAAGTATGTATGGTAGTAAAAGTAATGGTGGCGAACTGTATCCATTGGTTTTAACAGCTGGTACATTTAATATTGTGCCTTGGAGTTCGACTTCAAATACGGTGAAAATTACTCAGGTAGTACAAGGAAAAACAACAATGCTTGGCGCCGGTAGCGGTAGAAAAAAGATTGCTTGTCCCTAATCTGACAGTATAATATATTCATTGGAGTACCAATAAAAAAAGATCAAATCATGAAAAATATAGAAAAGAAGGTTTATATAAGTCCACGTGTTGAAACAACGACAGTAGAGTTGGAACAAGGTATCGCTGCGGGTTCAGCTCCTGATACGATCCATAGTACCGATCCGCAGGAGTCATGGGACAATGCGGGTGACGATAATCGAACCATTAATTGGTAAGGTAGTGCTGTCTCAGGTGACAGAAGCTAAGTTGAAGTAAATATACTCGGCAGGGATTTAAAAGATCTCAGCCGAGTTTTTTTTGGAGGGGAGCTGTACACAACGATGCAAGAAACCAACGCTCGGCTTACAACGGTGGAAAATTCAACGATAGGGTGCATACTGAATTGTGTGAGAAATTGACGGTCTATATCGATGTATTGGTTTTAACTTGTTGTTTTTCAGTTTTTTATTAAGTGTGATAGCAATGTGAAAGGCTGTTTTTTTTGTTTCTTTCTTTTAATCCAAATATTTGTCACCATAATCAGGAAGGGTATTTCGGAAAAGAAATTGGCAGATAAATTCATAGCTGAAAATGCGCTGATAAAAGTTTCCTGATAATGATAATAATGAATTATCGCCCGGACCAATTTGCGTGAAGGTCTGTGATAATATATTTGGATTTACTCGATGGGGAAGATGGAGCCCCGTCGAGTTTATTTGCTCTTCCCTCAGCTGATCGAAAATAGTTGTCAGTTTTGGAAGGCGTTAATTTGGTTCAGGGACAGAATATAAGAACAAAACTTACTGAAATACGATATACAATGGAAAGGAATAACTTTACTGATCTAATTGCTTTAGCGAAGAATAATGATGCCGAGTTTTTGGCTTTGTTTAATGAAATCTATCCCGGATTTATCGCCTCATTAAAGACAATAAATCCAAAAATCCGCAGCAGCGAATTGGAATTCTGTGCTATGACCTTTCTGAATTTTTCGACCAAAAACATTGCTCAATATACCTTTGTAACGGTGCGGGCTGTCCAGATACGCAAAAATAGATTGCGCAAAAAGTTTAACATTGCCTCTGATATAGATTTTAACAACTGGATGCGCGATCAGATTCACCGCACTCCCCATGCTAGACAAGAGCGTTCTGTTCAAACGATCTAAAATAAATTGCTTTTGTACTTTGCTCCCGATGTATATAACTCGGGTATATCCAAAAAAACAATCGGGTGGTCGGTATTTTTATTAAATGTGTGATACTTATGTGATAGCTGGGTTTTCCCCAGTTGTTTGACAATTGTTTATCTTCGTTTTTAATAAATTATTGTAATTCAATACGATTGTTTATTGTATTTCTCCAACCAATGAGTTTGCCATTTATTACAGCTTATTTATATAAATGTGATGGCAATAGTGCCTTGGTCAGAATGATAACTGTCTTTCTTTTAAGAATATGAACGGAAGAGTATTGGAAATTAAATTGATTTTGTATTGATTTAATCGTGGTTTAATTTCTCAAAATAGCTAGCTTTGCACGCGCTATAGGAAGATCTAAAGAACCTGGCAATGGAGACAATCGAGAGATGCCTAAATAATGACCTAGTACTACCATGAAGAAGCAATTTTTACTTTTTATTTTATGTTTACTCACGTTCAAAACAATTGCAGCGGATCGCGTTAAGCAGGAGGTGGATTCACTTTTAGCAAAATCGATGGAATTTGCCAGTAAAGGGAATTTGGTCACCTATATCGAAACGGCAATAAAAGCCCTTAATATCGCTAATGCTGCTGACTATGACGAAGGAAAAGCAAAATCGGGCTCTTATGTAGCAGAAGGACTTGTGACTGCAGGCTTATTTAAGGAAGGGCTGAAACAGCTGGATCGTATTGAGACTACGGACTATTATAAGAATGAAATTTTTATGCAATCCGAAGTCCATCGATTACGCGGCCGGGCTTATGGTGGGCTCCAGCTCAATCAGCAGGCCCTTCGGGAGTTTCACTTACAGCAAGAGCTCATCAAAAAGCTGACCGGTGAAAAGAAAGTAAAAGCCCTCCAGTTTAATTATGAAAATTTAAGTGTCGTTTTTCAGCGCCTAGAGCAACTGGATTCGATGCAAAAATATACGGAGCTACAATTGGATAACTTGAAGGTATTTGCTGAAAAGGATGCGTCCATGCGTTATCAAATTGTTTATGAAAACCTCGGAAAATTATATGCGCAGAAAGGCGATTTGGCAAAAGCACAATTATACCTCGACAAATCAATTGAACTCATAAAGAAATATAAAATTCCTGTCGTTCTGAATACGTATGATGCTTTAGCTATCTTGGAGGAAAATCGAGGAAACTTAAAAAAGGCTGCAGCTTTTTATGAGGAGGGCTTGGTAAGAAGGCGGGCAGCCGGTAGCAGAATAGGCATGCAAAACTCGTATCGATCTTTAGCTGATTTTTATCGAAGAACCAACCTAGATAATGCTAAAGCCAATCAATATGAAATGGCCTTCAGCCGGCTCAATGATTCGCTGGAAAGTGAAAATAGACAGGTAATCGATCAAGTGCTCAACCAGATTTTGAAACTAAAAGATGAGGAATCGAATACCAAGGTGTCAAAGGCAGGAACAATTGCACTTAACGCCTTATTGTTGCTGCTTGTTGCGGTTTCGTTTTTTGTTTGGCGGTCGAAGCACAACAGGAAGATATTGGTACAGAAAGAAGAGGCATTGCAGGAAACTGAAACAATCAATAAGGAACTGACCGAACAGATCGGGGAAAATAAATTCAATACATTGATAGACCTGGCCAAAAGCAACAATCCTGAATTTTTGATCTTATTTACTGAATTGTATCCACAGTTTATCCAGGCGCTCAAATCATTTGACGCTAATCTGCGAAGTACAGAATTAGAGTTTTGTGCCATGGCCTTTCTCAACTTCTCGACAAAAAATATTTCGGAATACACCTTTGTGACGATCAGGGCGGTGCAGGTCCGCAAAAATAGACTGCGCAAAAAGTTCGACATACCATCGGATGTGGATTTCAATAACTGGATGCGTGAGCTCGCTGGAACGCAGACTATCCCATTGGCACCTGAGGACTAAAAAAAGAGCTGTGTTAACAGCTCTTTTTTTACAAGGGGGGCACTGCTCGTTAATCTTTATTCATCAAAAGCTTACTTTTATAATCGGAAGGCGTAATCCCTTTAATCGATTTAAAGAACTTGTTGAAGTTGGGAAGAGAGTTGAATCCACATGCATAGGCAATATTTGTTATCTGGTTTTCATCCTGAACCAACATCCTGCAAGCTTCATTGATCCTCACTTCATTGACAAATTTTGAGAATGTTTTTCGTGTATGTGCTTTAAAAAAGCGACAAAAGGATGGCTTGGTCAAGTTCGCCAATTTAGCTGCTTCTTCTAAGGAAATTTCATTGTTGAAATTTTCAAAAACATAATTGTATATGCTAAAAATAATTTCTCCATCCTTTCGCGGTGATCCATTGCTATAGGATTTATCGGATAGTACAGCATATTCTTCTGTGTGAAGAAGGGTAGCTAAGCACTCAAATAGATAGGCTGTTTTTTGCATATCGGAGGCGCCGACCATTTTTCGTAGTATTTTTTTGAGTGTATCTTTTGTTTGTCCATAAAATAACATCCCCTGTCGCGATCTTTCCAGGAAGTCATGCAGCGGGGCCGTTTCAACTAATAAGGGGCAAAAAGATAGTAGGGCTTCTGGATCGAAATGTAAGGTGATAGACTGTGCGCTAGGTTCGTGGCTGGTATCACCATGCGCATTGTACCAAACATGTGGCAAGCCCGGGCCGATAAATGTCAGTTCGTCGCTTTCAAATTCCTCCAGATGATCTCCTATGCAGCGTTGGCCATTGCCACTAAAGATGTAGGTGAATTGGCATTCACTGTGAAAATGATATTCGGAGAGGTATTTGTCGCGATTTTCTCGTCGAATTTCAAAAATCCTGTTTCCTAAATTTGAAAGTGCTTTCGTATAAACCGGTCTCATAAATGCGCTACTATTTTATTTAAAAGCAGGACGACCGATGTCCAGCTTTCCGATTGATTTATAATTGTCACTCAAAGGAAGCGTAATAAATACCAAAACTCATGTATTAAAAGCTTAAAATCATGTAAAATATTACTTTTTGATCCTGTTCGTCGAATTTTATGGGCCCGCTAAAAATCCGGTCGATTTCACTTAATATCGATACTCCAATAAAGGGAAGATGGCAGACGATAACTAAAATAGAAAAGGCGATCAAACTGTATTTGATGTATTTCATATAGTCCCCGAATTTAATTGGTATAGAAATCTCATTGAACGCTATCCTGAAGTATTAAAACGTAGACCATTAGGTATTGTGGCCTCGTATTTAGGGATAACGCGATCCACATTGAGCCGAGTAAGAGCAAAAGTGTAATTGGGCAAATGGGTGTCCTTATTTTTGACTATACGGTAAGGATTTAGAAAAAGTTGATCTGAAAATATGATTTAATAAAAAATACCGAAGTAATATACACTTCGGTATTTTTCGTGAAAAAGAAAAACTACTATTTCAATGTTAGATGGTTTTGCTGTCGCGTAGCATTTTGATGATATTATGCGCTTCAAGCTGCTTGCTGAGCTGTGTATTGATCAAGCTATGCACATTTTGCGAAAGTTCTTCCGATCCTTCAGCCAAAGCTGTTTGATAAGTTGATTTGAAGGCATCTTCCCCTTGTTCACAGGTTTCTAGCAGGCTTCTTTCGTCGTCTCCCGTAATATTCACTTTTATGCCCATCCAGGCGCGGAAAAGTTTGCCGCTCAGCATGGTGCTATCTGTTGCCTCTTTGCCTTCAAGTTCAACATAAGGTGTCAACTCGGCAATAAATTCTTCCGACTGTCCGATGAATTTTTGAAATGTTGGAATGAGTTTATCTAAGCCATGACTTGTTGCCAGATCAATAGCTTTTTTATAACCCTCGATGCGGTCGTTGTTGATCTTGATAATGTCGTTGATGATTTCCGGATTATTGATGTTGTTTTCCATAATATTGTTCTTTGTAATCATTTTTGTTTATTGGAAAAACAGCAGGCACCAAACGATCGTTTGCAGAATCCGAGATTCAGGTATTTAAATCGTAGTCCGTATTTATCCCGTTTTTTATTGTCTGGGAATAAATAGGCCTAAAACTTTCTGCAATTTACCCTTGTTCTTAGAACCGAATACTGTCCTTTAGGCAGCGCAACGAAAACTATGCAACAAAACATTCATGTAGCCATTATCGGGGGTGGACCCAGTGGCCTGTTTATGTACAAGAGATTGGTCGAAAAGAATATAGCCGGTCTCAAAGTATCTATTTTCGAGTCCCGCAAGCAATTGGGGGCAGGGATGCCTTATAGCTACGAAGGTGCTACACCTGAGCATCTAACTAATGTCTCGGATCATGAAATTCCCGCACTGGTCTCCACGATTGAGGATTATGTTCAATCATTATCGGAAACCACGCTTCGAAGCTATGGAATCGATGTTGACGATTTTAATCGCTACAAAGTGGTGCCACGATTGCTCCTTGGCCGCTACCTTTCGGAGCAGTTTATGCTATTGAAACGGATGGCGGATGAAAAGGGGATAGAAACACAGATTCATCTCGGCAGCCAGGTCAGTGATATCATTGATCTTGAAAGCCAGACGCAGGTTAAAATCATGGTGGGCAGCACTGATACCTATATTGTAGACAAGGTTATCATCTGTACCGGACATAAATGGCCAACCAGGTATGAGGGCAATGTAGAACATTATTTTGAATCACCCTATCCGCCGTCAAAGCTCGCCTTAAAAACAGATCATGCAGTAGGCTTGCGTGGCGCTTCGCTCACGGCAATCGATGCTATCCGTACACTGGCACGCCACAATGGGTCTTTTGAGGCGCTGGAGACAGGTGAGTTAAGGTATCAGATCGACCCGGGAAGTGAAAATTTTAAGTTATTGATGCATACCCGCAGTGGTCTTCTGCCTGCGATCCGATTCCATCAGGAAGAACCTTTCCTAGCCAATAAGCTCTTGATCTCCGAAGAGGAACTCATGCTTAACAGACTTGAAAATGAAGGTTTCGTGTCGTTGGATTTTCTGTTCGATCGTAATTTTAAAGCGCAGTTTAAAGAAAAGGATCCCGATTTTTATGCGATCGTGGAAAAGCTCAGCCTGGAAGACTTTGTAGAAGCAGTACTCAGTTTAAGGGAACAGAAAGATGCCTTCGAGGGATTTCGCCAGGAGCACGAACAAGCGCTGAAATCTATCAGAAGGCGTCAGTCTATCTATTGGAAAGAAGTGCTTTCTGCCTTGAGCTTTACCCTGAATTACCCGGCCAAATATATGTCTGCCGAAGATATGCTGCGGTTAAAAAAAGTACTGATGCCGTTGATTTCCATTGTCATCGCTTTTGTGCCGCAGAGTTCCAGTCGTGAGCTCCTCGCACTACACGATGCTGGTCGGCTGGAAGTGGTCAATGTTGGTACGGACAGTCGGATTGAACCTGCGAGCGACCGCGGCGCTAACTATTTTTATACCGATGAATCTGGGATAGAAGTAAAAACCCATTATAAGACATTTGTGGATTGTGTAGGACAGCGACCCTTGAACTTTGAAGAATTTCCTTTCAAGAGTTTAGTCGACAATGGCAATGTCAGTCCAGCTTACCTGCGATTTCGTTCAGTGGAACAGGCCAAAGAACAAATGCTGGCAGGCAACGACCATATGTTTGTGGCTCCGGATGGTGCCATTTTTTTGCAGGTACCCGGTGTAAAGATAGACGACAGCTTCCGGCTTGTAGACCACAGCGGCAACGCCAGTCAACGTCTTTTCATGATGGCTGTACCTTATATGGGCGGCTATAATCCGGATTATTCGGGGCTAGATTTTTGCGCCGCTACCTCGGCTATCATTGCCGGCAAAATTGCTGAAGGGGGATAAATACGTAAGTTTTTGTTAAAATACGGTAAGATGGTTGGGGCCGGGCGACACGGGATTTAATTTAAGCTCCCTATTGCTATATTTGGCGGCCATCTAGACCATCAGTTGGCATTGTCTTAACTCAATTGTTGAAAAGCATGCCTAAAACTATTTTAAGAAACCTGCAGATAGGTTTTGGAATTTCACTGTTGATCCTGTTAGCGAGTTCAACGGCTTCTTATGTGAGTATCCGTAAGCAGATCCACAATAGTACGATGGTTGATCACAGCCGCCGTGTCATGAGCCGTGTCAATAAAATTCTGCAGGATCTGCAGAATGCTGAAACGGGCCAGCGTGGGTACTTGCTGACGGGGATGGAAAAGTTTCTCGATCCCTACAAAAATGGTCTTCAGTCCTTACCTCAATCGCTGAGCCGCGCGCATGATCTTACGGCTGATAATCCAGCTCAGCAGCAGGTGATTGATACCCTGTCAACACTTGTTAAGTCTCGACTGGATCGATTAGAGAATTTGGTGAACATCAAAAAACGAGGTGGTATGGTCTCTGTTGCCCAGCTCGAAGAAGGCAAAACCTATATGGACAGTTGCCGTTTGCTGATCAGCAAAATCATAGATAAAGAAGAATCGTTGCTCAATCGACGTTCGGATGAGCTTACACGGTCTTCGGGCTACACCTCCATATTTGTTTTATTGGCTGCGGCAGTTTCGTTGCTGATTACGCTGTTTTTTTACTTCCGCCTTAGGGCAGATTTCTTTAAGCGCGAGGAGTTGCAGAATGACCTAAAGCGCAAAGATGAAGAGATCCAACGCAGATTGAGCATTACCCAGCGTATAGCACGGGAGATTGCTGCCGGCAATTATGAGATGCAGATTCAGGATGCCGAACAGGATGATTTGGGCAGCTTGACGGGATCCCTCAATGAAATGGCTAGGTCGCTCAAAACATCTTTTGATGGACTCAATAATAACAACTGGCACCAAGCCGGACTAACCCAGCTGAGCAACCTCTTGATGGGTAATAAACAGCAGGAAGAGCTTACAGCTGTTACGCTGGGCCATCTGACAAAATATGGCAACTGTGTCAATGGTGCCATTTATCTGATGGAACAGGATGAACTTGTCTTAAGGGGATCCTATGGACTTGAAGATCCCGACCATAAACGCTTCGTGCCGGGGGAGGGTATGGTTGGCCAGGTCTTTAAGGACGGAAAAGAAAAGTTATTCGAAAACCTCGAAAATAGCAGTTATGTTATCAGTTTTGCTATTGGAAAGGTGCAGGTGAACAACCTTTTTATCTTGCCTGTTTTTGATGGTAACCAATGTATCGGTGTGATGGAACTGGGGGCACTACAGCCTTTTTCTTCCATACAGCTGGCATTTTTTAGGGATGCAGTGCAAAAGGTAGGTACTACACTTGCGGCGGCGCAGGCCAGACTGGTGGTGCAGAATCTATTGGAAGAAACCCAGGCGCAAACTGAAGAGCTGCAGGCACAGCATACCGAATTGGAATCCCTTAATTCGAGCCTCGAAATGCATACCCATAAATTGCAGGCATCGGAGGAGGAACTCCGCGTGCAGCAAGAAGAACTGGTGCAGTCTAACCGTGAATTGGAGGAGCGCTCAAAACTGTTGGAAGATAAAAATGTTGAAATTGCCGAACGCAATCAGGAAATTCAGAAAAAGGCGGCAGAGCTGGAACAAAGTACACGCTATAAGTCTGAATTTTTGGCCAATATGTCGCATGAACTGCGTACACCGCTCAATTCAATTCTGTTACTTTCCCGTTTGATGGCCGAAAATTCGGATGGCAACCTGAATGAAGAACAGATGGAATCGGCAGCTGTGATCCAAAGTTCGGGAAAGAGCCTGCTGACCTTGATAGATGAGATTCTGGACCTTTCCAAAATAGAATCCGGAAAAATGGATCTGGATGTACAGCCTGTATTCTTTACCGATATACTGAATGGACTGACGGCTATGTTCGGACCAATCGCAGCGGATAAGCAGCTCGGATTAGAAATGAGCGCCGCGCAGGGATTGCCGATGCAGCTCGAAACAGACAAGCAGCGCCTGGATCAGATTTTACGTAATCTATTGTCGAATGCCATCAAATTTACAGCTTCGGGTAAGGTTACCCTGCATATTGACCGCGAACAATCGCAGAGAAGCCGTATCATATTTGAAGTGCGCGATACGGGAATAGGAATACCAAAAGACAAGCAGCATCTGATATTTGAGGCTTTTCAACAAGCAGATGGTTCTACACGCCGCAAATTTGGCGGTACTGGACTGGGGCTCTCGATCAGCCGTGAACTGGCGCGTCTGCTCGGAGGCGAAATCTTGCTGGATAGCGAAGAAAACAAAGGCAGTGTATTCCGGCTGATCCTTCCGGAGCAAATTTCGGGAGACATTCCGACCGCATTTGCTGTGGAATTGCAGCGGCCAATGACCCGCGAAACAGACCTTGAAACAGTGGGGCCCGCAGTAGTGGGACAAGATTCACAAGTGGCAGTGCCGGCAGTGGAAAGGATGCCTGAGATTCCTATCCCAGCCGATATCCCGGATGATCGCGATAGCATCGTCGCAGGCGACCGCTTTATCTTGATTGTTGAAGATGATATTGAGTTCGCAAAGATCCTGCTGAAATATACGCGTCAGCAAAACTACAAAGGTATCGTGGTAGTCCGTGGTGATATTGCGGCGGAGATGGTGGCACGTTATATGCCGCTGGCGGTCCTGCTGGATATTCAGCTTCCGCTCAAAGATGGCTGGCAGGTAATGGCTGAGATCAAGGAAAACCCCAAGACTCGTCATATACCCGTGCATATTATGTCTTCTTTACAGGTTAAAAGAGAAAGCCTGCTTCAGGGCGCCATAGACTTTATCAATAAACCGATGGCATTGGAGCAGATGGGCGATATGTTCCGTAAAATAGAAGATGCCCTCACGCGGCATCCCAAAAAAGTACTGATCGTTGAAGAAAATCCCAAACATGCTGCGGCGCTGTCGCTCTTCCTCGATAGTTTTGACATTGCCTCGGAGATCAAGAGCAATGTAGAAGATAGCATTGTGGCGCTGAGCTCAGACACTGCCGACTGTGTGATCCTTGATATGGGGGTTCCAGACCGTGTTGGCTACGAGACATTGGAAGCCGTAAAACGAAACCAAGGCCTTGAAAATTTGCCGATTATTGTATTTACCGGTAAGAACCTTTCGCAGGTAGAGGAAATGAAATTAAAACGGTATGCGGATTCTATCATTGTAAAAACGGCTAATTCCTATCAGCGTATTTTGGACGAAGTCGGTCTATTTCTACATCTTGTAGAGGAAAATAATGGTCCTTCTACCAAATCGCCGGGTAGACTTGGCTTTTTGCAGGATGTTCTGCAGGGAAAAAAGGTACTTGTAGCGGATGACGACATCCGAAATATTTTCTCGCTCACCAAAGCGCTCGAAAAATATCAGATGACCGTGGTGCCGGCAACGGACGGAAAAGATGCGCTGAAACAGTTGGAAGATAATCCGGATGTGGCTGTGATCCTGATGGACATGATGATGCCCGAAATGGATGGTTACGAAACGATTGCTTCGATCCGAAAAGATCAGCTATACGAAAATATGCCCATTATTGCTGTTACAGCCAAATCAATGATGGGGGATAGGGAAAAATGTATTGCCGCAGGAGCGTCTGACTATATATCCAAACCGGTGGATATCGATCAGCTATTGTCCCTCTTGCGCGTATGGCTGTATGAATAATAACGCAATAAATAAGGAGCATGGATAAAAACAAAACCATATTGATCATCGACGATGATCAGAACAATATATTTGCGTTGAAATTGGCCTTGAAGTCAAGAGGTTTTCAGGCGATGGGCAGTCTGTCTGCAGAAGAAGGACTTGCTCAGTTACGGGATCATGGCGGCATAGGTATTGTGCTCATGGATATGATGATGCCCGAGATAGACGGCTATGAAGCCACCAAGCTGATCCGTCAGTCATGGAACGCAAGTGAATTGCCTATTATCGCCGTGACGGCACAGGCTATGACTGGCGATCGTGAAAAATGTCTGTCTGCGGGGGCAAACGGCTATATCTCGAAACCGATCGACATTGAACTGCTTGTGCAGATGATAAGAGAAATAGCGGGATGACCACAGGGAAAAAAATTGTCAGCCAAGAGCAGGTCATGATCCTGATGGAGGATGTGGAGCGTCTCTATGGTTACGACTTTACCCACTATACGAAAGCATCCTTATCGCGGCGGATAAACCAGCTTTGCCTGCTGGATAATTTTGCGAGTTTCGCCGAACTACGTTATCGTGTTGTTCACGATCCGGAATACATGCAGCGATTTGTCGAAAAGATGACAGTGAACGTAACCGAAATGTTTCGTGACCCAAGCTTTTTCGCAAATCTTCGTCATGAAATCCTTCCAAAATTGCGTACTTCGCCGTTTATCCGCATCTGGATAGCGGGCTGTGCAACAGGTGAGGAAGCGTACTCGCTGGCAATTTTATTGCAAGAAGAAAATCTATTGCACAAATCATTGATCTATGGCACCGATATCAACCCGTCGGTGCTCGAGCAGGCAAAGAAGGCTGTTATCCCGATGGCAAACCTAAAATCCTATGTTGAAAATTATCAGCTTTCGGGCGGTAAAGCTGATTTTTCATCGTACTATACCGCGAACTATAACTGGGTAAAATTCAATTCCACCTTGCGGGAACGTATTGTTTTTGCTTCTCACAACCTGGTGAGTGATGCTTCTTTTAATGCTTTTCAGCTGATTCTATGTCGCAATGTGCTGATCTATTTTGACACAGAGCTGCAGGCCAGGGTATTGTCCCTTTTTGATGAAAGCCTCGAAACATTCGGCTACCTCGCCTTAGGCAGTCAGGAGACACTGCGCTTTTCTGCACTGGCACCCCACTATAATCAGGTGGGCAATGAAAAGATATGGCGAAAGGTCAAGTAGAACTGGATGGGATTTTTACGTGAACTAATTTTAAAAAATAACTTAATAAAAAAAATAGATTATCTTGGTAGGATTGGAGGAAAAATGACTAAAATTCTTTTAGTTGATGACCATCGACTTGTGCGAAATGGGATACGCTTGATCATTGATACCCACGACAAGCTTTCGGTGGTAGGAGAAGTAGACAGTGCAGAGGATGCATTAATCTATCTTGAACAAAATGCATTGCCAGATCTGGTTTTAACGGACCTGAATATGCAGGGCATGGATGGTGTGAGTTTCATCCGAATGGCCAAAAAAATATATCCTGATCTTAGGTTTGCTGCGCTTTCCATGATTGAAGATCCGGTTGATGTAGCCGAAGCTTTTCGGAGTGGTGCAGACGGGTATCTATCTAAAGGAGGGGACTATGATGAAATCTTATTTGGATTGTTACGTTTATCTCAGGGGCATAAATATCTGATGACCAATTTCGGTCTACGGTTTATGGAAAACTTTGATGTTGAGAATAGTGCGAATGTTGATGTTACTTCACGGCTGTCGCAGTATGAAATCTCAGAAAGGGAATTTGCCGTACTGGAACTCATTGCGCAGGGTTTCACCGCTGTGGAAATTGCGGATAAAATCTTTTTGAGCAAACGGACTGTCGAAGGGCACCGTCAGAATCTGATGGATAAGACAAAAAGCAAAAACACGGCCGATCTGATCCGTTTTGCGTTTCAGCAAAAGCTGCTGAGCTAAATAGAGCCGTAAAAAATAGCCTTTGTTTCCACGCTGCTGTGTGCAGCGCGGAAAACAGAAGGCTTATATATAAACGGGGTTAGTTCGACAGAATGGTTGTTCTGTTTGATTATTTTGAAGCTGGCTTCCAGCCATTGTCGCGGGCTGTACCAAGCTCACCAAATTTGCCTTTTTCACCAGCAGACTCATTCCCACCGAAGGTGTATACAGGTTCTCCGATGAGTTCCAGTTGGATCTGTGGTATCGGAAACTGGGTCGGCGTGCCGCCCTGTAGCAGATCATTTCTCCGCATAAAGGTGAAGGGTACAAAAGTACCACCCGCCCCATCTATTTCTATGGCATATTCATAATGAATGGCATCGCGTAGGGCACTGGCGTTGGCTATCACATCAGGAAGACCTCCTTTTTGTTTGCGGGAGGCTGTCGAAGCATTCAGCTCAGCGGCAGCACCATCGTAATCTTTCAACCAGTATTTTGCTTCTGCCCGCAATAAGCGTGTTTCTTCGGCCAAAAAGTAAGGATTGACAGCGCCAGCAACATTGAGGGTAGACAATTTGGGATACATCCACCGGGAACGCATGTAATTGCTGAAAAGCCCCCTTCCTCTGGCTTCAAGCAAAATACCGAAGTTACTTGTGTAAGTAAAATATTGGTAGAAGCGTTTGTCGTCAGATTCAATAGGACCCAAGATAACGCTGTTGTTTGTAGGGTAGGCTGTGGGCGTTTTTTTTGTTTTATCCGCCAGATAAGCGATTTTGATATCTGCAGGAACATAAGAGGCTGTTCCGTACGGGCGTTCGAGTACATCGACCAAGGCATTGTAGTAGCCACCCACGGTAGTGGTGATGGTGTAATCGGTGGTAAAGCCTTTGTTGGCATAGGCAAGAACTCTGTTCCAATAAGGAGAACCCAGATTTTCTGCTTCGGCCTTATCCCGTGCTACGGAGGAAAGGATCCGAGCAGAAAGCGAATTGATCAGCAATACGAGATCGCCTTTGGAAATGGTGACACCCTTTAAAAAATCGAAATTCAGGTTAGGTGTTTCGGCAATAAGCTGCAAGGTCTTATCAAGATGTTTGATGCCATTCTCGATCAGCTCTTTATAGGAATTGGGAAACTCCTTGAGTTTAAGGTTGACATCATCGACAATCAGTCCGCGGTCGAATATTGCGCCCAGGTAACCTTGGGAGACACCTTTTGCATAGTAGGCACCAATAAGACAGTCTTTGGTCCGGTCGGCACCCTTGTCATCATAGATCGTCAACTTTTGATTCTCGATCAGGTCGATCACTTTGGTGGCATCCAGATTGGACTGATAGAAATTGGAATACACTTCACGAACGGCTGCATTACCGCGGTAAGCGGAATTGTTGTTCAAACGTAACCGCGGTTCGTTCGCAAAATCCCACCAGGACTGGCTGCCGTTGGTATTGGTTGACTGGTCTGCCCAAAGACTAAAATGGGAGCCACCAGCGTTATTGGTCGTGGTATTAAAGGCGGTTTGCACACTGCTTGTTGTGAGTACATAACCCAAACTTTTTATCTTTTCTATGGCTTCGGCATTCGTCAATGTCGAGGGGTCATCGAATCCGATTGATTCGCATGAGCCTAGTGAGAAAAGAACGGCTAAACCAAAAAATATCTTCTTCATGTTTTACTTTGTCTGATTAGGTTAAAAATTGAAGGTGAGTTTCCCTGAAATAATACGGTAGGTAGGGTAGTTGAATCCATCCTGTCCGATTCCATCAACATTAACTCCCTTATAGTTTGTCCAGATAAAGAGGTTTCTGCCGATAAGGGATAGATTGGCATTTTTCAGAACCTTGGAAAGACCTAGTTTTTCTGTTGGGAGTTTATAGGATAACGAAAGCTCGCGAAGGGCCAAATAGGTCGTTTTTTCGATCCAATAATCTGTCACTTGTGAGGCGTTGAATACCTGGGTGGTGAAGTTTAGCGGTTTGCCTGCGGCGGCACTCCGGTCAGAAAATTCCGAGCGGTAGACATAGGTCAGATATTGTGCGGTTTCATTGAATTTCTGTCCCCCTTGTTGCCAATCCAGCACGCTGTAAAGTGAAAAACGCCCGTAATTAAAGGTGTTTGTAAAGCCCAGTAAAAAATCTGGATTGGCATCGCCGATAATTTTGGCATTGCCAGTTGCAGCATTGACATAAAATACGGGCGCTTCATTTGCCGTACCCAATGTGGCTTTTTCGACCACAACACCAAAGTCATTTACCACATAGTCTTCAACCCGTTTGGTACCGTTACCGGCATTGATGACAAAACCGTCGGCATTGGTTTGCAACTGCGCGAGATCCGAGTGGATACTGTACCCATAAATTGCGGTGGTACTGGCACCGACAGCTTTTCGATAACCGTTGTATGTAAACTCGGGAACATCGCCCAGTGATGTAATCCGGCTACTGACGCGGCTGAAAGTAAGGCCTGATGACCAACTAAACTTTTTATGCTCGAGCACTTTTCCATTGACCTCCAGTTCGAGAGAATTTGATTTTACAGCGCCTAGGTTGTCGTAGATGCTTGCTGAGCCCGAAATCGGTGTAAAGGCTGGGACAGAAATAAAATCGTTGGTACTATTTGAAAAAGCATAGTTGAACTGTACATTCAGTCGCTTAAATAAGACGGCATCAAAACCAAGTTCCGTTTCCGCGGTAACTGCCCGCTTCAGGTCGGTATTGTCATTTTGTGTATAGCTGACACCCCCTGTATTGGTGATGCTGACGCGGCTGTCTTTGGCTCCAAAAGGAGGAAGGCTTCCCGCTTTTCCATATGCCACCCGTAGCTTAAACTCTGTCAATGGATCGAGCTTGATATCCTGCGTCAAACGGTAGGCGGCAGAAATGCGGGGGAAAAAGGCTGTTCCTACATCGCGGCCAAACCGTGAACTCTGATCGAGCCGGCCCAAGGCATCTACAAATAGTTTATCTGCCCAGGCAAACTTGGCGTTGAGGAAATAGCCATGGTTAACTGTTTTTTCCCAATTGGATGAAATGACCCTCGTGCTCGGTTCTGTCACATCCAGGCTTTTGACTGGGGCCGTAAGATTTCGACCGGAAGCATTGAAACCTGTCTGCGATGCAAATTCATACACATATTTGGCAGTAAGCCCCCAATCCAGATTGCCAGTCCTGCGGTTGTAATTTAATTGTAGCTGACCATTTTTGCTGGTGCTTTTAGAGGTTCTTAAAGCATAGTTCCCATTATTCAGACTGACATCCGGGACAATGGTCTGATAACCTTTAGGGTAGTATTCTTCGGTATTATATTGTTTTGTCTGTAAGGAAAGGGCTCCTTCGGCACTCAGGTGTTCGGTAATTGCATATTTTAGTTTTCCACCCAGCAGCAGATTCTCGGTCTGATAGGCGTATTCCTCATTGCTCAGTCGATAGAAAGGATTGGTCCATTGCTGACCGGAAAGATTGCTCCCTTTGGGTAGGTAGACATATTTTCCCGATTCATTCTTTTCACTGAGATCGATAAAAGGCTCGACAAGTAAAGTCGAATAAAGCAGTCCATCCGAACGGCTGGATACAGCACTCGAAGGTGTATTGAAGAAGCTATACTGTGTGGTTAGATCGGCTGTAATTTTGGGTGAAACGCGGTAACCAAGATTGAACAGGATGTTCTGTCTTTTGTCTGCATCGACCACTGGTGAAACACCGCCTTTATGTTGGTTTTGTGCGGATAAATAGATGTTGTATTTTTCACCACTTGCTGCGGCCGAGATGGAATTGGTAAAATAGCTGGTCCGGCCCAATAGATTTTTGGTATTGTCCACATAGTCTTTATAGGGATGCAGATTGACCGAAAAACCATTTTCCTTGTAGTCGATCACCCGAGCTCCATTAACCAACAGGAAAGATCCGTCTGGGTTGACCTTGAAATGATGCTGATAGGATAGGGGTGGAAGTAATAACAGGCTCGAGTAACCAAGTTCGTTATCTATACTGATATTCAGTTTTCCTTCCTTTTTACCGTTTTTTGTCAACACCTGAATGACCCCGCCCTCGCCGCGGGTTCCATATAAGGCCGAGGCTGCAGCTCCTTTGACAACTTCGATGCTCTCAATATCGTTGGGATTAAGATCTGAAAGACGGAGGGCTGTGACGAAGCCATCCACCACGATCAAAGGCTCGATTTCTCCAGTTACCGACTTTGATCCACGGAGATATACCGATGCTCCGGCATTGCCACCCGACTGGTCGATACGAAGGCCGGCGACTTTTCCGCGTAAACTCGTGGAAGCATCGAGAGCAGGAACGGTACCGATCAGCTCCTGGTCTACTTTGGTTAATGCAAAGGATAGCTTTTTGCGGCTTGTGCCTTGTGCAACACCTGTTACCACGACTTCTTCCAGGTCTTTGCTTGCTGGGCTAAGCTCAATAACAATGGGACTTTTGTCGATAACAAGGGAGAGTGACTTGTAGTTGAGATGCGTCAGCCTAACCTTAAAGGGAAGCTTCTGTCCAGTAACAAATTGAAATCTACCCTCCCGATCGGTTTTCACAGAGTGGGTAACAGCATCCAATTGCACAGTGACATCTTCTATAGGCTGTTTTGTAGAAGCGTCAATGATATGGCCCTCAAGGGTAGCGTTTACGATAGGTTTGGGCTTGTTCTGTGAATAAGTGGGTTGTACCCAAAAAAAGAACAATAGAAAATAGATAGAATACAGCCGTACTCCAATGTTTTTCATAAAATTTGGATTAATAGTTAAAAATTAAACAAGTGCCAACGCCAATTGATTACTTGCAGGATTTCTAGGGGAATGTTTCTACAGCAGAACACTGTAGTTTTTTGTTAGCAACACATTCGCATGGATGCAATGTGGAATTGTTGATTTTTCATAAGGGATCTTAAATGTTAAAAAAGTTTAGTTGATTGAATACGATAAGCAAATATAGGGAATAAAAAATAAAGTCTATAAATTTAGTAGATTATTTTTTAAATAAATTGAACTGCGCTGCTGCTACGAAACCAAAGCGGGCTTCCATGTAAATGAAAGCCCGCTTTTTGAAGTCTTATAATCGCTTGTGTTTCTAGCATGGAGGCTGGCGAAGATATAGCCCATGTTTTAGTAGGCCATTGTCTGCATTCTTTTCTACTTCAGCTTTTTCAATTTTACTGTTTTTGTTGATAGGGGTATTACATAGCGATTCAACGGATCTTTGTTTATTCCTTCCACCTCATAATGGCTTTCGGGATTTACATTGAGCAGAATATTCGCGCTATTTTGTTTTGCCTCATTATTAAAGATCAGGGTGACGCTGCGGTCTTTTTGATCGTAGTGCAATTCGGCAATTTCTCCGGCATCTGTGGTCAACCAAAGATTTTCTTTTGCCAGGAAGACACGTCCCTTGGAGGCTGTAGTCAGGGCAACCTTGACCTGTTGTTTTTCGGTTTTTAGATTACCGCTGAAAGCCAGCCAGCCAAATTCGGGATGTTCGACAATGTAGGTCCCCGAATTTACGGCATAACCATAAAAGCCGGTTCCATAATCGCCCGAGATGCCGTCATTGGCTAGTGTGGACGGGTAGGAGTGGAACGCTCCCGGGCCAAAGCCGTCGGCTGTGACATTGGCCAAGGCCCCCATCATACCTGCATGTCCGATACGGAGCAGGTAGAAGTCGTCCGGATGGTCGCGATAAGCTGTAAGGACAGGAATGGCATTGAGGGCCGAACCATAATGGTGCAGCTGCCGCTCGATACGGGAGAGCTTGCCGCCATAGACAAAATCCCAATAACGACGTGCACTGCCATTGTAACCCCAGTGCGGCACGGTAGGCATGTAAGCAATGATGGCATTGAGCGTCACTTGAGCTTTTTCGTCGAAGCCGAAAAAGCGCGACCAGAGGTATACCTCTTCCTGACCTGTAGAATCCCATGGCATCTCACTCCCGAATGGATAATTGAGGGTTTTCCAATGCTCTGCTCGCTTGCGCATGGCGGCTTCAAGCTTGTCGGCCATCGTTGTTAATCCTTCCTTACGGAGATCATTGAGGACGATAAGGAAGATACTGCCTTCCATTTGACCGAACTGCGCGTAATAAGGCGCTTTTTCGACCATGGCGATACTGGTCTGGTAAGCCCGTTCGAGGTACTTGTCCCAGGTTTCCTCATTGACCAGATTGTTGTAGTTGCGGGCGAGCCTGTACATCACCCAATGTGCTGCCGCAACATGTGGATAATTGTAGGATCGTCCAATGTCATCGGCTTCCTTTTTGGGCCAGGCAGACCAGGTTTTCCAGTTGATATCCGAACGGTAGGTACCGGCTGGCATTGAATCTGGTTCATAATAAAAAAGGCTTTTGACAACACCATATTTCTTGTCGCCTTCTTTATGCTGGATATGACCGTATAGGGTCTCATTGACAAAACGTTTCAATTTGGCTATTTCCTGTTGATCGGGCTGCAGTACTTGTTTCATCAGGGCGGCAAGCCAGCTTGCTGCTCCGGCTTCATCGCTGAGGCCTGCAAACCAGGCGCTCCTATTTTGGGTGATGGGCTGCTGTTCTTCATAGTCATAGGATATGACAGATGGTGAACGGCCAAAGAGATCCTTGTCATTTTCATACCACTGCTTGGTGGTGAGGAAATGGCCCAGATCCCGTACAACTTCTTTTTCGGATTTGATTACTTTATAGTGGATCGTCTGCGTAATGCCATCCCTGTAGTTGATGGTAAGCCGTGCACGTCCCCAACGGTTGCCCTTCACTTCGTATTCGGTCCATTGCTGAGCTGTGCTTCCTTTTTTTGTCAGGGTCAATGCACCTTCGGGATAGACACTGACACTTTTGACCGCTTTGTTGTGCTTAACAAAGAGTTTGGCGGGATTGTCCATGGGGACAACATATCCGGGAAGTCCAACAGCGACAGGCCTATTGTTTTTCAATAACTCCGATTCAATTTGCCGGATACTTGGTGCGAGGACAAATTTTAAGGCAAAGGTCTTTGATTCATGTGGCTTCAAGAGGGTAGAAGTCGGTGTATTCCATTGTTCTACGCCTTTCCAATCAGTCTCGGCATAGGCCTTACTGTGGATCATCCATTCATGAAATCCCTCAAAGGTAATACTTCGGGGGGTAGGGTCTGTATTGAGCGGATTGTAGGCTTCAAAGCCTGCATTTTTATAGGGCAATACCAACAGACTCGGCCCATTGCCATGTAGGCGGTTGACCTGTAGATAACCCGCATCTTGGCCGATATAGGGATCGAAAAAGACATTCTGTGCATGTGCCTGATCGAGATTTTTCCAATCCATGTTGTTGTTGAAGGGAAGTGGGATACCCAGCGCGCCGATTTCGATGGGATAATCGTTGGGATTTGAAACCTCAAAACTCAGGATCAGATCGCCTCCGTCATCTCGCCAGCTGCGTACAACCTTCAACGGAATATTGTTGAGCGTAGGGCTGATATCTGCACTTGCAAGATCGTTTTTCGCCGGATTTATCGGGATGACATGCTTACGGTCTGCCGCCGATGAGTAGGAAGTCCAGGGGGTATCACCCTGACGGCGCAAACTGATATTGATATCACCGATATGAAAAAACTTATTGCGGTCTCTTTTGCTCAGGAGCTCAACAGGTGTATAGTCAAAATCTTTTTCGCCGCCGTTGGGGCGAAAAGAAGATAGCGTCTGCGATGCATTGAGGATAGCTACATGGAGGTTTTTGAGGGTAAAGCTTTTGGCACCCTCTTCAACACCTAAAGTGGCTTGCTGTGCTTTGACTGCTTTCCATACGGGGTGTTCGTCCTGTTGACTATATACGCTGCTTGGCAACTGTGTGCATACGAGCGCAAATAGGATCCAATAGCTTTTTTTAAGATTCATTTTTGACATGTTATTGCTCATTTAATACGCCGAAGATCATTGTTCTTACAAAGATGAAGGATTGTACCCTCGATTTATGGGTAGATTTTAACCTTCAATAGCCCATTTTTAACCTATTAGCCCTCAAAATTTGTAATGCGATGATCGAAGTTATAAATTTAATGTTAAATAGACATTTATCGTAGATTTTATTTGTTATAAAGTCAATTGAATGGCGATATCGTTTTTTATGTACCTGTAAACTTTGTGTTATCATGAAACATTATTTTTCTTTCGCTATTTTGGCTGTACTGGTTATGTCGCTTACAGGGCTGGTGGCACAGTCGTTGAAACCCTACCAACAGCCTAATGTATTGAATCCACTGCTGCCCGGGTATTTTGCGGACCCGAGCATCAAGAAAATTGCGGATACGTATTATATCTATGCGACCACCGATGGTAATGGCTGGGGAGCAGGGCCATCACAGGTATGGACATCCAGGGATTTTAAGAACTGGACCATTCAACCCATGAACTGGCCCAATACACACTGGTACTGGGCTCCTGATATGACGCAGGGATACGACGGACGATATTACCTCTATTATAGTCAGCCTGTAGAAATTTTTGGGGCAGTGGCCGACAGCCCAACGGGACCCTGGGAACCTTTGGTAGCCGAAGGCAAATCGATGATCCCTAATTATATGATTCCAGGCGTAATTACTCTGGACGGGCAAACCTTTCGGGATGATGATGGCCGTATTTATCTATTTTGGGGAACCTGGGGAATCTACCCCGATCATGGATGTGCGGTGGGAATACTCAACAGGGATATGAAAACGTTCGAAAAGACAGCATTGATTCCCAATACGGTGGCAAAGGACTTTTTTGAGGCGCCCTATATGTTTAAGCGTAAGGGTATCTATTACCTGATGTACTCCTCGGGGCATTGTGAAGATGGTACTTATCGCGTGCAATATGTTAAAAGTAAAATCGGTCCGATGGGACCTTTTGAATTTCCATCGACCAATCCAATATTGATTACAAACGAGGATGGCAGTATTCACGGTCCGGGACACCATAGTATTCTTGAACAGGATAATCGTTATTTCATCGTCTATCACAGGCATAACAATCCACATGCTGGGGGCGGATTCCATCGTCAGGTTGCCATGGACGAGCTATTCTTTACGCCTGACGGCGATATTGAGCAGGTGCGGCCCACACATGCTGGTGTGCCAGATTTGCTTCCAACAGTTACAGGGCCAGTAGATTTGGCTTTTGGGAAAACGGTGCAGGCCTCCTCTTACTACAACGCAGATTTTAGGCCTGCATTCTTAGTCGACAACAACAATGGAACACTATGGCGGGCCAAAAATAATCAAGGACCGGCCTGGGTAACTATTGATCTGGGTAAGAAGCTGGATATACAGACCATATCCATTCAGTTTGAATACCCAACTTATGCCTATCAATATCGACTCGAAACTTCTGTGGATGGTCTTGTCTGGAAAAGCTTTGTAGATCGCTCGAATAATGACCGTTGGGCAAGTCCTATTGTTGAACACGGCAAAGCTATGGCAAGATATGTTAGATTACATGTATTGAACACGCAAGTGAATGGACTTCCTCGTGGCGTTTGGAACATGAAAGTGTATGCACAAAAGCTTGCGCAACAGACGCTGTGGTCTGCAGCACAAACGATGCCCGTCAAGGAAATAACATTGGGTAATTTAATCCATATCGATGCGGCCAATTACCAGGAGGGGCAACAGGTAAAAGGTATTCAGAATAAAGGGCTACTCGGGGGGATGTTCCGTACAGAACATGCCTTGGCCGTTAAAAATTATCAGGGTAAAAAGGCATTCTTCTTTGATGGAGCTACCGCGTTGCGCTCGACTTTCGCTGTGCCACAGTCGTTGGCTGCAAATAGTTCTTATAGTATTGCGCTATGGGTTAATAATCCGGACATTGCCCGGTTTGAACCGTTGGTTGCCTGGTCGTCGGGGCAGCAGGATCTCAGTAAAGCGATTTTTGGTTATGGTACAGATTCCGGACGTGGGGCCATCACGCATGGCTCCTGGCCTGATTTGGGGTATGCATCGGTTCCGGGCGCAAATGTATGGCATCATATTGTATTTTCTTTTGACGGCTATAAGGAGTCTATTTATGTGGACGGAAAGCTGCAGCGCAAGGAAAATAGGATGCTGTTTGTCAGGCCCGGGGATGTTTTTGTCCTAGGGGCTTCGGATGTGCTGGATCAACATTTTTCGGGCTATGTATCCAGTTTGCAGGTATATAATACGAGCTTGGATGAGGAGGAAGTGGCCAGTTTGGCCAATGAAGTCCCGAAATCGGATTTCTTTGCGCTGCAAACTGACGATTTAAATCTCGGAAAGCTCAGCACTTTGCGGAACCAAGGAACAGCAATGGATACCTTAGTGACGCTTGACGATGCGGAGGTCATGGTAGCGGGAAATAGATTGGCATTGAAAGGTAAGGCTTTTGAAAGTGCGGCGTTAACAGACATTCTCCGACAGCAACAGTATACGCTGGGTTTTGACTGGTACGATGGCGCTGCCTGGCAGCATGCTGTGTTTGTGTATGATAAAGGAAAAAAGCGCTTTTATCGCAATGGGAAGGCTGAAAAGCGGGTGTTTTCTGACAAATTGCTGCGGGTAAATAAGACTAGCATCGAACTGACTTATCCATTTTATTTCTTTCGCGCCTATTCTGGCACCTTAACATCGGATGAGGTAACCGCGAAGTTCAGTCAGTGGAAGGCTGGCTTGGCCAATGGGCTGGACGGGTATGTTCCGCAGGTGCTTTCTCCACCGCACCTGATCAATGCCGATCAGGTATTTGCACAGGTCGAAAAACAGCCGGGAATGTGGTATCTATTCCGTTCTGAGGGTGAGAGCTCAGGCTGGAAGCAACAGTCTTACCATCTCTTTAAATCATTCGAATCTGGAAAATCTATCGAAGTTCTGGCGAAGGATGCCTTTGGCCATGTCAGTAAGCCGGTAGTGGAAGGGATTTTGGTGCAAAAGCCACAATTGGTACAGTCAGCACACAATGAAAGCTATTCGGCCAAGGATCAGAAAATTCCTTTCTGGGATGGTTATCAATATAGTGAAAGAACCGACAGTACGCAGACAGCGCTTTCCTACTTGAATGGAACCTGGAAAATCCAGTCTAAAAATACAAAATGGGGTGATGCAGACCTTCTTGCCCCCTTTGTTTATAAAGAGCTGGAGGGAGATTTCACGCTAGAGGTTAAGGTAAGCGATGTGGCAGGCTTAGCCCGTAAAGTACGCACATCAAATGAAGCCGGTATCATGATTCAACGCATGGATAGTAAGGATGCCTACATCACCAATTGTATTTTGACGGGATGGAACCTGGGCAATCTTTCGCGGAGCATCGGCCCACAGATTTTTCAGGAAGAGAATACAGGAACCGGCCTAAATTTTTCGCCCTACCTTCAGGTTCAGAAGATCGGTAATTATTTCTTTTTGCGTTGCTCGGGAGATGGCATGGACTGGAAGGATCTTCCCGGAACACCGTTTCTACGCCCCGATTTGAACGGCAAAAGACTGCGCGTTGGACTTTATCAGATTGCCGGTAACAACCAGTTAGGTTATGGTGAATTTGAAAGACTTCGTATCTGGAAGTAAAAATGATATGTCCATAAAAAACGGTATTGAACATTGTTCAATGCCGTTTTTTATCGAAAGTTTACTGATGATGGATTACTTGGAGTCATTTAGCGCTAAAGTGCTGATCAATGAGTCAGCTTCTGCTTTTTCGATTTGTTTATTGTATGATGCGGTCAGCACTTTATAACGGATATCCAACACTTTCTCCTGTAAATCATAATCTGTCGTTACTTCCAATACCTTGGTATATTGTCTTTTTTCGGCATCATATCCGAAAGCAAAAAGATCGAGTTCTTTTTTGATGCTGCAGCCTTTAAAATAGATGTTTTTCCAGCGATGTCCTGTATTACCGCTCGGATTATACCAAATGATGCACGAATCGAGATTTCTTCTGCCCCAGCTAGCTGGAAGAGGATGCAGTCCCAGCTTTTTGCGTTGCCCATTGTAATTGACTCCATATTTTTCAATAATACATGTTTTGCTGAAATACGACCGAATAGATGGGTAAATGGGCAAGAGTATCACAACGAAGGATAATACAATAAATAGGTTACGAAAAAGGGTTTTGTTCATAAATGGTCTTTTGATGTTGCTAGGCTCGTATATTTTGCACCCGCATTGTATCTGTCTACAATGGGTTCCTGTTTTCATTTTAAATATATTAAAAAAATATGGAGTGATCGACCTGTTGTGCGGATTTTCAAAAAAATATAGGGCCTGCTTTTTGTTTTCCAAAAAAGTAAATAAGGGGGGGCAAAAACATTCTGAAAAGGTTATTGTTGTAAAAAATAAGGCATAACCTCAGATAATGAAAATAATTCTTCTAACGATCAGATCCTTTCTCTTTTTGTCCGTATTGCTGTTGACAGCCTGTTCGACCTTGATCAACAATGTTCAGGTACATACGTTGACAACAAACTACTGTGTGCCAAATGTGGCCTATACATCAATTCCAATACAGGAAATCACTGCCTCGGACAGTATTCAGATAAGGAAAATTTTTTCTTACCATGATTTTGTGCTGATCAAATACCTCAATCTGGCAGAACCCATTATCCAGTATTTGGGGACTGCGAATAATGCTACGCTGAAATTGGCGGCAAGGCAAAAGATGACCGAAAGGTACATGCTGTTTGAGACAGAACTGAATGCCATTGCAGCAGAGTTAGACTGTAACGGTGAGCGTATCGATAAGCTCGCAGGATATATAGACGAACTGAATGCGAAAACGCAGACGCGTTTGACGGTGGCTTCTATACTTCTGGGAGCGGTGACAGCGGTGACGGCGACCACGGTCAAAAATGATGGACTCAACAATGGATTGAGCATCGCTGGCGGGGTCGGTACGGCGGTATTGGGATTTATGACACTGAACCCAAAAGGCAAAAAGGTCAAGATGCAGCTGCAACGTAATATGCTTGAAAGTATTTGGTATCAAAATAATAAGGCGCAGGTCTACCCAAGCTCAGTTTGGGGGATTTTATCCGAGAAAAACTTTAGCAACGCTGAAAACTCGTCATTGATAGAAACAATGCGGCAGCGCTGGCTGCAATATGGTTTGGACGATGAACCGGATAGTCCCCTGCTGCAGCTTTATTTTAAGAATGGTGGAACTTTTGCTGCCCAGGAACTGCACGATCTGGCCAATATGCACAATGAATTGCAGGCGACCATACGTTCTATTCAGCAGGACATGCGAAGTTTAATACTGGCCATTCATACACTGGAATGAGGGTAAGGGTTCAATTGGTTAATATTGTACTATTTTTGGTCGATAAGAAACTTCCTTTTACCTAGGATTGTGAACATTCGTTATTCGCTTATACGGCTATTTCCTCCTCAGTAGCGACAGATTGTGATTTTTTAATATTTTTGATGCCTTTCCTATGGAGCCATTCGGTAAAATGATCCGGGTCGTCCGGTATAAAATGGATCACCTTACCATTTTTGAGAAGTAAGGAAAATATACCGCAATTAGCGATGAATTTGATGATTTCATCGGAATGGTGTTTCAATAGCGAAAAATATTCCATTAAGTTTGGTTTTTTCTTTAAAAAATAGGTCGGATAAACTATCCAAAATATGCGTTAAATGGCTAATTCAATCGATTGCATAAGTCAATTCAAAGATGTAAAATATTTTTAATATTTCTTCAAAAGATTATAAATTAATATTGCTTTTTTTTGCGTTAAACTGTTTTCGCTTGGCGACCTGATCACCGCATTTCAATAGATCTCTCAAAATGATCTCCCAATAGGTTTTCTGTTTTGGTCTCAAGACAGGTTCTGGATCGATATCGTAAAGTAATGGCATCCGTCTTCGATAAGAGCTTTTAAACATTTTTACCCTTCTTTTAAATATTCGTTGCAAAGCGATTTTGTTGAAAGCAATAGCTTTGCTTTGTAACCAATTGGCGAAAAGCCAGTTCATTTTAAATAAATGATCGAGTAAATGCAATAGTGAATTTTTAAGGGATGCCGCCTGTTGAAACGAGCTTAATATGTGACCTGATAGCACATAGCGGTGAGCACACACAGTTAGCATATAAGTAATAAATAACCAATTTGTATAAATAAATAACCAAGTACTCGCCTCAAGGGGCAAAAAGACATTTATCTTAAATAAAGATTATGAACAGAAATTATGTGTCTTCTTTCTTTTGTTTTCCTAAAGAAAGGAATAGGAAAGTGAAGTGGTTGTTAATGGCTTCCATGTTAATGTCCATTGGACGACTGTCTGCTCAGGAAAAAGTGATCCATGGAAAGATCATCAGTGATCAAGGAAAACCAATTATTGGGGCGTCGATCAAAGTGAAGGACAAAACCCTCAGTACTTCAACAAACGAGAAAGGCGAATTTGTACTCAAGCTCAATCCGGGAGAAGTCCTTATTGTATCCAATGTGGGTTATAATCAGGCAGAATATGTAATCGGTAATTCTTCGGAAATCAGTATACCACTTGTTGCCGCAGAAATTGCCGTGGATGAAGTTGTGGTGGTAGGCTATGGTAAACAGAAGAAGGTCGATCTGACCTCTTCCATCGCTGTTGTGGACACCAAAGATCTGGTGAAAGTACCTGGTGGTACAATTGCTACGCTTCAGAGCGCCGTGCCTGGAGTGCAGGTAACCAATGGCGCTATCCGTATCCGTGGCGTTGGATCCATTAACGGAACCGATCCGCTCTATGTCGTGGATGGGATGATCGGCGGAGCTATGCCGGATGAAAATAATATTGCCAGCATTCAGGTTTTGAAAGATGCCGCATCAAGTGCCATCTATGGTTCCCGTGGGGCCAATGGCGTTATTTTGGTCACCACAAAACGGGGTAAAGCCGGAGAGGTGAAGCTCGATTATAATGCCTTCGCCGGCATCAAAAATATTTCCCATAATATACCTCTGCTGAACGGACAGCAACTGGCCGAATTGATTAATGAGGAAATGTACAATAAGGATCCTTCGCGCAAAGATTATCTGGCCGCGCTGTCTAAACCCTCCGACATCGGGCACGGGTATAATATGATGGACGAATTGCTGCAGACGGGCAATTATCAACGGCATAATCTCTCGGTTTCCGGCGGATCTCAAAACGCCAATTTTCGGCTTAGCGGTATCTATGCGACAGACAAATCCATTATTATTCAAGATAAAAATAAGTATTATGGCGCCCAATTTATCTCTGATTTTACCAAAGGAAAACTCAAGATAGGCGAAACCCTTTCCCTAGGTTACACCCGCCGCAACTGGAGCGACAAAAATATCATCGATGCGCAAAAGTGGTCCTCGACATTACCGCTCTACGATGCCAACAGCAGCACTGGTTTTGCCGGAGCTGGCAATGGAACGGATGTTCAGAGTGCATTGGCAAATGCATACCTCAATAAAAACGTCAATGACAACTTTTCGGTAAACGGCAATGCCTGGGCTACTTATGAGATTATAAAAGGCCTGGTTTACAAATTTAATATGGGGATCGACCTTAGCCGGGTGCGGAATGAGGGGTATATAGGTAACTACTCTGTCGGACAATATCAGAACCATAATCCGGATGAACTCAATATTTCCAGCAGTCAGAATAACCGCTGGTTATTTGAAAACACGCTGACTTATGAAAATAACTTTGGTAAGCATGCGATTTCGGCTTTGGCGGGAATCACTTCAGAAGAATCCCGGTATAATGCTGTCAATGCTGGGGCCCGTGGTTTGCCGAGTCCGGATGTTTTGATCCTTAATTCGGCATCCCTGGCGAGTTCCCGTCTTGTGGGGTCAGGTGTGGGACAGTCGGCCATGTATTCCATGCTGGGGCGTATCAACTATAATTATGACAATCGTTACCTGTTGACCTTTAACATGCGGCGGGATGGATCGGCCAACTTCAGTAATCAATACCGCTATGGAAATTTCCCTTCGGTATCTGCAGGCTGGCGCATCAGCCAGGAATCCTTTATGAAAGCGTTTCCTGCAATCAGCGAATTGAAGCTCCGAGCTAGTTACGGGCTTCTGGGTAATTCGGATATTGCACAATATCAGTATCAACGGACAGTTAGTTTCGACCATGTCTGGTATTACCTGAACAATGTGATGGTCACGGGGGCCCTGCCACAGACTCCCTCGAATCCGAATGTAAAATGGGAAAGTCAGTATTCAACTGATCTTGGTCTCGATCTGGAGCTTTTTGATCATAAATTGGCTTTGACAGTTGATTACTATAATAAAAAGACCGAGGACATGCTGATCAATGTACCCATTTCGTTTACCGCAGGCTATGGTAACAACTTTCCCGTGCTGAATGCCGGTAGCATACGGAATCGGGGCTGGGATATCCTGGCTTCCTACAAAGATCAGGTCGGTAATTTTGGCTATCGTATCGGCGCCAATATTTCTTTTGTGAAAAACCGCGTGCTGAGTCTGGGCAACAATAATGAAATTTTATGGGGAAGTATCTCTCCTGGGGGTGAAAACGTCACAAGAACAGCAGTTGGTCGTTCGGTAGGGGAATTTTGGGGCTACACCACCAACGGTTTATATACCAGTCAGGCACAATTGGATGCCGATAAAGCTTTTGCACCCCACGCAGCATTGGGCGATGTACGCTTCAATGACCGAAATGGCGACAAGGTCTTAAATGATCAGGATAAGGATTTTTTGGGAAGCCCAATACCTGATTTTAGTTACGGCTTCAATGCTGATGTAAACTACAACAGTTCGATTGGCACATTTGATCTGTCGATGATGTGGCAGGGAAGTAAAGGAAACGACATCTACAACAATAGCCGCTATTGGGGCGAGGGAATGTACCATTACTACAATAATTTTGCATCGACTCTGGATCGTTATCGTGCGGAGGAGCTTGTCTTCAAAAATCCCATATCCGGTGAAACGACCATCTATCCCAAAAATACAGATACCAATATTCCACGTGCAGTACTCGGCGACCCGAATCAAAATTTAAGGGCATCCAACAGGTTTGTGGAGGATGGTTCTTATTTGCGGCTCAAAGTCGTCAACATTGGTTACAGTTTTTCAAGTCCTAGACTTGAACGTTGGAAGATCGACCGACTGCGGTTTTACGTAGGCGCAAAAAACCTACTGACCTTTACCAAGTATTCAGGTTATGATCCTGAAGTGGGCTCGGGCGATACACGCTCCAATCTAAGCCGTGGTATCGATGGGCAAACGCCTTGGGGGTTGAGCTTTCCAAATTCAAGAGAGTATTTTATGGGTATTCAATTTACATTCTAATCCCTTATTGACATCATGAATAGAAAATATATAAAACTCGCAGCTGCTGCATTGCTGATACAGTTTTCAAGCTGCAAACCGAATCTGGATCTCTCCAACCCGCAGGAATTGTCGACAGACACCTATTATAAAACAGCAGATCAATTGGAAAATTCGGTCATACCGGCCTACCAAGCGTTAATCGGCCGCACACAGGGTGGATATGCGCGCAGTTTGTATTTCGAGCTCTTGGCTCCTGGGGATGATTATAATCATACCTTCAAATGGGAACCCATGTATCAGGATACCTACAATACCCCTGCGAGCGATGGGATGGCAGCCCAGACCTGGAGAGATTTTTGGAACGGGGTGTTTGCGGCTAATTTAGCCATCGATCGGATTCAGAAATTTGAAGGCGAAATAGATCAAAATAGAAAGAATAGACTCTTGGGGGAAGCGTATTTTTTGAGAGCACTGAACTATTTGCACCTGAGCATGTTGTTTGGCGAAACCATTCCGCTGATCAATAAACCTGTCGAGACCAACGAAGATTACTATCCCGGCAATGCACAGGCGGGGGCCGTATATGCCCTAATCGTGGATGACTTTAAGAGGGCATCGGAATTGTTGCCAACGCGGACAGCACTCTATGCCGACAGTAAAATGATCGGTCGGGCAACCAAAGGTGCAGCACAGGCTTACTTGGCTAAAACCTACCTGTACAAACCGATTTTGGCAAAAGGACAGCCAGCGGATTTTGCAAATGCCGAGATTCAATTGAAAAGCGTTATTGATAGCAAGGAATATCAGTTGATGTCCGCATACAGCGATAATTTTTTGGAAAAGAAAGAGAATAATCAAGAATCGGTTTTCGAGGTGCAACTTTACAATGGCCCAGGTTGGCTAGGGGACGATATATCGAGTTCATGGCGGTGGCAGGAAATCGGAATGTTTGACGGAACGGGTGGTGCCTGGTGGAACTTGGCCCCCAATAAAATGGCCCACGATGAATTTGAAGATGGAGATCCTAGAAAGTTTATGACGCTGTGGTGCGAGAATGGTGCAAAATTTACTCAGCTGGACGGTAAGGTGAGCACATATACTGACTGGATGAAAAATCTGGCGACCAATAAGGATCTCTATGGTACGAGAAAATACTGCCCCGATGTTCAGATAGCGGATTTTGATAACGGCAACAACGACCGGATTTTCCGATATAGTGATGTTCTGCTTCTTTATGCGGAGTGCCTTAACGAACGTGGCGATATCGCTGGAGCAAAGCAATACATCAATCTTGTGCGTAAACGAGCCAATAATATCGTCCCCGATGAGCAACCGCATCTCTGGTATCAAAAATCCAACGGGACAATTCCCGACGTAGATGGACTGATTGCAAAAGGTTTGGTGAAAAACGGTGTTGCGTTGAATACTATAAAAAGTATTATCGTGCATGAACGATTTGTCGAATTTTTGGGAGAATATCAGCGGTATTTTGACCTTTTGCGCTGGGGCATGGCTGACCCTACCTGGCTTGAGCCTTTAAAGAAAGCGGGCTGGTCGGCAAAAGCCATGTATTATCCCTTCCCACAGGCCGAACTGGACAATAACAAAAATTTGAAAGGGAACGACATGAACAATTGATCTGGGAAAATAGATGTTTTTATTTATTCATAGTTAGTTTTAGGTGGGGTGTCCTTTTTAGGGCACCTTTTTTTGTTCCATTGAACAAAAAGAATCCTGTGTCGATATTGTACTAGTATTGATCGATTATGTAGTTTCTTTCCTGATCCAATACAGGTATTTTTGGTATTCAAGTAGATAACAAATTATAAACCGGATGCCTTTGTCGTGCAATTTGTGTCGAGGCATTCTGATCGAAGATCATTGTATAATGGACAGAAGAACAGCAATTAAATTTCTCGGTGCAACTATTCCGACGCTTTTCCTTGGCAAATTTAGCGCTGCACACACCTATTTGGGAAGAGTACCTTTTCATCCCGACTGGCGCTCACTTGAAAATTATCAGGTACCTGATTGGTTCAGGGATGCCAAATTTGGTGTCTGGGCGCACTGGGGCCCGCAGTGTCAGCCCGAGCGCGGCGATTGGTATGCGCGGGGTATGTATCAGGAGGGATCCGATCAGTATAATTATCACGTCGAAAAATATGGACACCCTTCGGTGTTTGGTTTTAAAGATGTTATCCATCAGTGGAAAGCCGAAAATTGGAATCCGGAAGAGTTAATGGAACTGTATCAAAATGCCGGAGCCCAGTATTTTATGGCTTTGGCCAATCATCATGATAATCTGGACCTTTATCGCAGCAGCCACCATAAATGGAATAGTGTAAATGTTGGCCCCAGGAAAGATATTATAAAGGGTTGGGAAAGCGCTGCAAAAAAAAGAGGGCTGAAATTTGGTGTCAGCGTACACGCGGCACATGCCTGGACCTGGTATGAAACGGCACAACGGAGTGATAAAGAAGGTAAGTTTGCCGGTATACCCTATGATGGGAAACTAACGAAAAAGGATGGCGCAGGAAAATGGTGGGCAGCATACGATCCGCAGGAGCTTTATGCACAGGATCATGCGCTTAGTTTGGATAGTAAGGATGATAACACCGTTCATCGGCAATGGCATTGGGATGTAAATTCAGGGGTAAGTGTGCCAACAAAGGCCTATTGCGAAAACTTTAAGGCCCGGACCCTGGAATTGATCAACAATTACAAACCCGATATCGTTTATTTTGACGATACGGTGCTGCCACTTTATCCAATAAGCAATGTTGGCCTGGAGATCGCAGCCGATTTTTATAATAAAAGCGTGCAGGCAAATAAAGGCAAGGTTGATGTGGTAATCAATGGAAAAATCCTGAATGAACAACAACGAAAATGCCTGGTATGGGATATTGAACGTGGACAGAGCAACACCATTGAACCGCAGCCCTGGCAGACCTGTACCTGTATCGGTTCTTGGCACTATGATCGCCGGATTTATGAGAATAATCACTATAAATCGGCTAAAACCGTAATTCATATGCTGATTGATGTCGTCAGTAAAAACGGCAACTTATTGTTAAGTGTACCATTACGCGGTGACGGTTCCATCGACGACCGTGCAAAGGAGGTCGTAACGGGAATAGGAGGCTGGATGGCAGTTCACAGTGAAGCAATCATAGGAACAAGACCATGGCATATTTTTGGTGAGGGGCCTGCACAGGAGGAAGCTCCTTCACTGCATGTGCAGGGCTTTAATGAAGGGAAGGGAAAAGCTTTTACCGGCGATGATGTGCGTTTCACGACAAAAGGAAATGTCATGTACGCTTTTATAATGGGAACGTTGACCAAAAAGCAGCTCCGAATAAAGTCATTGGGTCGTTTAGCCCCCAATTCGAGAAAAGTTGGTCAGGTACAGTTACTCGGAACTAACGATCGTATAGCGTTTCAACAACTCGATAATGATCTAGTGGTCTCCATACCCGATAGTTTTGTTCAAAACAGTATCGCAACGGTACTAAAAATTTCCTAATGACTTTATCTTTTCTTGTGCTAGAGCATGTGTTCGACTGTGGATAAAAAGGCTAGGATGGTATCTCTTGGGATCGCCAGGCAAGCTGTATGACTAAATCGGGCTATATTGAGCCCGATAAAGTTACCTTTGCTATCGACTACCGGACTTCCACATTCGTCGGCATGAATGCGTGAGTCATGAAGAAATACACGCAAAAAATTATCCCTGCGAACTGACTTTCCTTTTGGAATATTGTTTGCAGGGTGTGGATTTTCCCTGACGGGCCAATTAGAAAGAATTACATTTGTGTATAGATCTGCAGCTCCACGTCGGTATTGAACCTGCAGCGTATCGCCGGCAGAAAATTGCTGCATCACCGCATTTATTTTGATGGCGCTTGACACATCGCGATTATTTAGTGTAAGCATACGGTCGCCGACACGAAGTCCAGCCCGGGCTGCGGCACCCATGCTATCTACTTTTGTTAAGGTCGGAAGGCCTTCTATTTCCTGCATTTGTGCATCGAAAGTTCCGGGAACAGGTAAACGTGGGAAGGTTTGGGATGACATGCCCAGTACACCGAATTTACGCTGATCGTCTCCAAGAAGCGACCACAGGTTTAAACCAACAAAAGAATCAGAAATACTTTGCCGGGCTACCTTCGATACATCGACTGACGGAAATTGATGATCACTGACGAGCGCTGCCAAGTCGCTTTTTTCGTCTCTGAGCAGAATTCTTAATACATGAATCCTGTTACCTATTTTGACGATTGGTGCTTCGCCAATAAGACTACTTTTGGATAAGATGACCTGTTTATTGTTTCCCAAATTAAATGCTGTACCTAATAGCAGTATGCTGTCGCCATCTAATGTACTGCTAATCTGGATGGGCTGAAAATTTGTTTTCGGATGTTTCGCAGGTTTTTTGATCCCCAATTTAAATAGTTTTTTTTGCTGAGGATCTTTACCGATTGAATCGGTTGATACAGGATAACTGCTGATAACAACTGGATTGGTCAGCGACTGCCAATAACTCCGGTAACTGTTTATAGGAACCTCAAAATTGATGCCTTCAGCACCATCTATACGGCTGTGAAGACCGATTACACGGCCCAGGGCATCAAATAATGGACCTCCGGAATCACCGGGTTCCATTATGCTGCTGCTTTGAATAAACCCAAAGTTGTCCAATTTCTTTAGAATGCGTCCCGTCCGTAGAAAAGGAATGTTGAAAGGTAGTGTTTCGGGATACGATAGCCCAAAGCAAAGCTGGTTTTCAGTGATGGATGACGACCAGCCCATTTCAGCATAAGGCCAGGGGCCCTGGCCTAGCATTTTCATCATGGCAATATCGGGCAAGTTACTTTGTTGATCAACGACTAGCCTTCCGAGCGCTTTGGCAATCCCTTGCGTTCCGTCGGAGAAAATAACGCGATAGAAATTGCCGGGCCTTGTAGCATGTGCCACAGTAAGAATTGTTCCGTCCGAATGGACAATTACCCCACTAAAGGGAGCACTGTTTTGCTGTCCGCTCAAACTGTCAATGCCAAACATCTTTATGGAAGCCGTCTGAACACGTTCAATGACAGATCTCGGTATCTCATGAACTGCTGACCGCCCCGTCTGCGCAAAGCAGTAGGTGGAGCAGGTAATTAAGTATAATATTGTCTTAATAAGATATTGGAGAAATGTGCTTATAGCGAATTTTTTGGAACGAGGTATCATATTGCGAATAGGTTGATTTATCGGATTAGGTTTGGTTTTAGAAGACCACGGTTCAAAGTTAGTGGAATTGTTAATAAACAAACAAGGGTAAGTGGTTAGTTCTGGATATATTATTGATTTTACTTAGTTTTTAATGCGCTTTGCCGAAAAATTTATGGTTTACGAGTGGAAATTTTGAAAAAATAGTAGGAAGAATTTAGGGATAGGCCAATCATAGGAAGTATCCATTCTTTTTAGTTATCTTTATCCACGAAAAGATTAACCGCTAGCTAAACGAATCTACCCATGAAGTATACGAGCGAGAAAGAGCTGCTTGAAGATTTCCTAAATGGGGAGGAGCGCGCTTGCGCTTATGTATATAACCGTTATTTCAGTCGTATTTGTTTATATGCATCGAGCTTTGTAGAGGAAAGCAAAGAAGCTGAAGACATTGCCGAGGAGGGATTTATACGGTTATGGCAGAGCAAACGAAGTTTTGAAAGTTTATCCCATCTGAAAGCGGCACTCTATCAGGCCACCCGCCATGTAGGACTCAATAAGCAGACTGCCCGGCAGCGAAGGATAAATCGGGTCGATAGCTATGTGGAGCAGCAGGAACAGGATCAAAAATCCCATTTGCATGAGCTTGTCTATGCCGAAACAATGGCCGAACTCTACGATGCCATTCAAAAACTTCCACCCAAAGCACGGGAAATAATACAGCTGAGCTACCTCGAAGGCAACAGTAATCAGGAGATTGCTGATCTACTGCAGATTAATATTCAGACGGTAAAAAACCAAAAATTACGTGCCCTGGGTCTGCTGCGGCAGCATTTGAGACGAGATTCCTTTAATTACCTATTGTCATTAATCGTTCTTTTTGGGAAAATTTAATTTTTTTTTAATTGTTTTTGGTACTTTTTTCAATCGGTGTGGTATCTATAGATGAAATAGCTCAAAATGGATCCTAAAGAAGAAGAAAAACTCATCCGTATCAGTGCACTCATTCTCCAAAAAATGCAGGGAACGCTAACAGGCGAAGATCGATTTTTTTTGGAGAGTTGGCTACAGGAATCCGAAAGGAACAAACAGATCTATCAACGTTGTCTTGATGAGAAGCTGCAGCGTGATGCTTATACGCGTCTACAGGATTTTGAAACGCGACGTAATTTTGAGTCATTAAAAGCTAAAATTTCCTTCCATACTTCAAAGAAAGGACCTGGGCTCCTGAAACGTCTATTGCCTTACGTTGCTGCCGCCAGTGTGCTGCTGGCTCTTTCTGTGGTTTGGTATTGGAATAAGGATAGCAACCGGCTGGTTGAAACGCAGCGGGAGGTTGTAAATGATCGGCTTCCAGCTTCCCATCAGGCTGTTATCACACTCTCGGACGGTAGGCAATATGCTTTGAATAAAGGCGAAAAACAAGTTGTTATCGATGGCGGCGGCATACGCTATGAAGACGGACATGAAGTTGCACCGATCAATGCTGCGGTGTCTGCCAGAATCGAAACCCCACGGGGTGGTATCTACGAAGTCACTCTGCCCGATGGAACCCTGGTTAAACTAAATGCCGGGACGACACTTTCTTATCCGACAGTATTCGCTAAAGATAAACGCGAGGTAACGCTCCGTGGAGAGGCTTATTTTGAAGTTGCAAAAAAGAAGGATCAGCCTTTTATAGTTCATACCAAAAACCAGCAAGTACAAGTACTTGGAACGCACTTCAATATCAATGCCTATCAGACATCGGTACCTACAAAGACCACTTTGTTAGAAGGTAAAGTAATGGTAACGACGCTGCTTGGAAGTCAAAAAGTAACCTTATTGCCCGGCGATCAGTCTGTCAACACAGGTACAGAGTTGACCAAACATCCGGTAAACGTACAACAAGAAATGGCTTGGGTATATGGCAAATTTAATTTTGACGGAAAATCACTTCGACAAGTGATGGATGAACTGTCCCAATGGTATGCCATAGATGTCGTGTATAAGGGCGATGTGCCTGATGTTTCCTTTTTCGGTGGAACATTCAGAACGAGCAAGTTATCAACTATCCTTAAAATATTAAAAGACCAGGATCTGTCGTACCATTTGACGGAAAATGGGAAACTCATTATTGAAAAAAATGATCCTAAAGCACAGAAAGGAGGGCAATAAAGAACGAAAAATTATACTTCACCAAACGATATGAATTAACAAATTGGACAGTGGATCCTTTCATCTAATCAGTGGATCCTGCAATCTAACCTAACTAAACTAACTAGAATTAATGAAATTAAGTTGTTTTTCACAAGCGACCAAACCCCTTTTATGGCTCGTTTTTGCTGTCTTACTCCAGCTGGGCCATAAGGTAAATGCGCAAACCGTTACCTATGCCGGGCACAATGTTCCACTGATGGATGTGCTGCAGGCGGTCAAACTTCAGACGAACTATGAGGTGCTCGGAGCCAAAAAGATATTGGAATCGGCAAAGTCAATTTCAATTAAAGCGGACAAAATGCCCCTTAAATTATTTCTTGATAAAATTTTAAGTCAGCAGGAAATCGGCTACACGATTGAATCAAAGACAATTTTTCTCGAAAGGAAAGCCAGTTCACGGAAATCCGAGCCCAAAAGCCTCCCCCAGGTAGAAAAACCATCCCAGAAGCAGATTCGTGGACAAGTCCTTGGGAAAGACCAAAAGCCGCTTTCCGACGTGAATATTTCACAGGTGGGCAATACCATCGCAGTGGTCGATAAAGATGGGCATTTTTCTTTTGTCGGTACTATGCAACCGCTTACATTCAGTAGGGTTGGCTATAAAAACTTCACGCTCGCTTTGGCCGAAAACAAGGATGAGTACAGTGTAGTGATGGAGGAAGAAGCGAATGCTCTTGAGCAGGTCGTTGTAACGGGGTACCAAGTGCTAAAAAAAGATTCCTACACAGGAACGGCGATTACGAAAAGTGGCGACGAGCTGCGACAGGTAAATCCGCAAAACGTCCTCCAAGCCATGCAGGTATTCGATCCATCGTTTAAATTGCTCGACAATAATCTTGCTGGATCCAATCCCAATGCCTTGCCGAATATCAATGTGCGCGGATCTTCATCTTTGCCTACTGGCGGGAACGAAGTGCTGCGGAGGGATAATATCACTACAACTATCAATATGCCGGCTTTTATATTAAACGGTTTCGAAGTGAGTGTACAGAAGGTTCTCGATCTGGATATGACCCGTATTGAAAGTGTCACGATCTTGAAAGACGCTGCTGCTACAGCCATATATGGCTCGAGAGCGGCCAATGGTGTGATGGTAATAACGACTAAGATGCCCAGGGACGGGAAATTGCAATTGACTTATACGCATGAGAGCAATATAAATATGCCGGATTTGACAGGATACGATGTATTGCATGCTGCTGATAAATTGGCCTATGAAAAACTGGCTGGGTTGTATGATGCAACAATTCAGCGCCAACCACAGGATGCATTGGATGAGCTGTATTATCAGAAACTAGCAAATGTGCTTGGCGGTGTTGACACCTATTGGCTGTCACAGCCAGTACGGACCGCGGTCGGACAAAAGCATGGTCTCTATCTAGAAGGTGGGTCGGAAAGTTTCCGCTATGGCGTAGACATGCGTTATCAGACCAGACCCGGTGTGATGAAGGGATCGGGAAGAAATCAATATTCGGGTGGGCTAAACTTTAGTTATAACCTAAAGGATAAATTTAGATTTCAGAATGAGCTTGCCGTAACCGTGGTAGACGGGCGTGAATCGCCCTATGGAAATTTTGCGGATTATGTAAGAATGAATCCTTACTACCGCATGACAGATGATCAGGGCAATATTATACAGGAGGCGGATGTATGGACAAGGGTTGCAAACTCAGGTAGTGCACAACGGGAATACGTCTTGAATCCACTCTATAATGCGACATTGAATAGCTTCAATAAATTGGGCTATACCGAACTGCTGAACAATTTTTCGGGGGATTTTGACCTGAGTAATGGGCTGCGTCTCCGGGGACAGGTAAGTTTGTTGAAACGTTTGAATACCGATGATAATTTCCGCTCGCCCTTAGCTAATGACTTTTATTTCTATCCTACGGCACAAACAGACGAAAAGGGTAGTTATACCAGTTATACAAACAATGAATTGTACTGGGATGCAAACATACGTCTCAATTGGATGCGTACGATTGATAGACATAGCTTCAATGTGGTGGGGGGAACCAATATACGGACAGAAAGCTATGACGAGCGTTCATTTCAAGCGATCGGATTTCCGAATGATCGGTTTACAAGTGTAGGATTTGCCAAGGGATATGCTGAGAATGCGAGCCCGTCGAGCAGTTTGGGTGCCTCCAGGTTGTTTGGAGCTTTTTTAAGTGCTAACTATTCCTATGATAATCGCTATCTGATGGATGCAACGGTCCGAATTGATGGCTCCTCAAAATTTGGGGCAAATAAGCGCACCGCACCATTTTGGTCGACTGGTATCGGCTGGAATATGCACAAGGAGAAATGGTTCGCCAACGATGTTGTCAGCCAGCTGCGGCTGCGTGCAACACTGGGGCTGACGGGATCTGTGCAGTTCGATCCTTACATGTCGCGGACAACCTATAGTTACGATAAAAGCAATTGGTACTCATCGGGGCTGGGAAGTATCGTGCGTAACTATGGCAATGAAAACCTGACCTGGCAAAAGACCCAAAGTACCGATGTTGGTCTTGATCTAGGCCTTTGGCACGATCGTCTGACCCTTTCGCCACGCTACTACCATAAGATAGCCCGTGATATCTTGGCTGATATTAACCTGGCACCTTCTACCGGATTTAGCTCTTATAAAGAAAACCTGGGGGACCTTGAAAATAAAGGATTTGAGCTCAATGCCAATTGGATTGCCCTTAAAAACGAAAAATGGACTCTGAGTCTATTGGCGAATTTGGTGCGGAACAGAAATAAAATCGTCCGTATTTCAAACGCATTGAAGAGCTACAACGAACGTGTCGACGAAGCTCAGCAGGGAACTGATTTAATGGCTGTTCCTTTGCTTCGTTATAAAGAAGGGCAATCCCTCGACGCTATCTATGCCGTTCCTTCTTTGGGTATCGATCCCGAGAATGGAAAGGAAGTTTTTATTAAAAAAGACGGGACGTTGTCGTATGACTGGGATGCAAGGGATATTGATGTCGTTGGGGTAGCTACACCAACAATGGAAGGATTTTTCGGAGGGACACTTCGCTATAAGCAATTTATGATGGTCGCTTATTTCCAAACGCGGATAGGAGGTAAAACCTATAACCAAACCTTGGTAGACCGTGTCGAAAATGCCGATCCACGCTACAATGTGGATAGCAGGGTTCTGGAGGAAAAATGGAAAAATCCTGGCGATGTTACCTTTTACAAAAGTATTCAGGATTTGGGACAGACAAGAGTGTCCTCGCGTTTTATTATGCCGGACAACTTATTTGCCCTACAGTCTCTTAATCTTTCTTATGATGCAGGGAAAGCGCTGTCGAAAAAATTGGCGCTGTCAAGCCTGCGTGTCGGCCTTGTTGCAAATGATATCTTTCGTTGGTCTTCGGTGAAAGTGGAACGTGGAATTACGTATCCATTTGCCCGAAGTGTGACTTTTACCCTACAGGCAGGATTATAAAAGATGGTAAATCCCATCCGAAGGATGGAAAAAATATGTACAGATGAAGAATTTAACTATAGTTTTAATACTGTTCACAGCCCTGAGTACGCTTTCTTGCTCCAAGTGGCTCGATATACAACCAGAAAGCGAAATTGACAAATCAGTTCTCTTCTCCACCGAAGATGGTTTCAAGGAAGCCCTGATTGGGGTATATACGCGTTGTGCAAAAGACGATCTCTATGGTAAGGAGCTAACCATTGGAACACCGGAGGTATTGGTCCAGAACTATGCATTATCAAGCAATGATCCGTTGCGTTATCAGCAGACAAAGTTGTTTAAATTTAATGACGGTAATTTTATTGGTCGAAAGGACAATATCTGGAAAGGTCTATACAATGGTATTGTTAATACCAATCTGATACTGGAGGAAATCGACCGTAAAAAACAATTGTTTACGGGAAGCAATTATCAATTGATCAAAGGTGAGTCGCTGGCTTTGAGAGCATATCTGCATTTTGATGCCTTGCGCCTATTTGGTCCGGCTCCGGTTGTAAATAACAAAATCGAAGCCATTCCATATGTAACGACCTATTCCAATAAGTCTACCAAATTGTCCACAGTGTCCCAACTATTGGATTCAGTAATCCGAGATCTGGAAGAAGCCAAAGAATTGCTGAAAGTTGACCCCATCCGCCTGAAATCCTATGTGGTTGGTTATCCCACTGTCGGTGACACGTTGAAAAATTCGGAGCTACAGGACAAGAGCCTCTTTTTACAGAATAGAAGGCACCGGCTTAACTATTATGCCGTGTGTGGACTGCTGGCACGCACCTATCTCTACAGCGGAGACAAAGTAAAGGCATTGCTGAACGCACGTGAAGTGATTGATGCCAAAAAATTTCCATGGACCAATGCCACTGATTTCCTTGCTGTCGATGCGGATAAAAAGGATCGGATTTTCTATAAAGAACTGTTGTTTGCCTGGTATATCCCGGCTATGAACAACACCTATAACAATGACTGGTTTCAGGACAACAACAGCGCGATCTATTTGGATCAGGATGAGGCAAAAACCATCTACGAGGTTGCAGGAGCCGGTGGCGGTGACATGCGCTATACACAATGGTTTGGAACAGTAAGCGTTGGAAATTCCTTTATATCATCTATTCACAAATATCGCCGGAATACGTTGGGTGACAGTTTTGCTGCCAATCTTCATTATTTGGTAGCTCCGGCGATCCGCTTGAGTGAAATCTACTATATCGCCGCCGAATGTAGCTACGAAACAGCACCCGCTCAGGCTGCAGCATGGCTTGACGAGGTCCGTGAACATCGAGGCATTGGTCAGAAAGTGGATATTTCGACAAACGCCAAACTCCGAACCGAACTACTGAAGGAATATCGGAAAGAAATGTTTGCCGAAGGACAATTGTTTTTCGCGTATAAACGGCTCAATGAACCAATTGTCGGACAGCAAGGCACTACAATTCCGGCCAGTCAACAAATTTATGTATGGCCGTTGCCGGATGATGAAATTATCTATGGACAACGGTAAATCGTAACCAAAATGAAAAAAGATACTTTATTACTTCTGCTATTGCTACTACCACTGCTGATGTTGTGTTCTTGCAAAAAGGCAGTTTTAGCGACCTACGACAGGTCGGCAAATGTTTATTTTGATTTGAGCGACGCTGATCGGGATAGCATTGTATATACTTTTGCCTACGATATGACCAAGGCGCAGGATACCATTTTTGTTCCTGTCAAAGTAATGGGATACCGTGACCAGCACACTCGGCATTTTGAGGCTTTCGTGGAAAAAGATTCATCAACGGCGCGTGCAGACCTGCACTATGATCCGTTGAAATCAGAATATCCATTGGAAAGTAATGCCGGTCGGGCCTTTATGCCTATCGTTGTGCATAATATAAGCGCGCTTGAAAGTCAATCTGTATCACTGCTCGTAAAACTTAAGGCTAGTGATGACTTTGGGGTTGAAAACCCAACACTGATACGGGCGCGAATTATTATTTCGGCCCAATTGGAACAGCCTGCCTGGTGGACCATGTGGCTCGATAATTATTCGCGGGTAAAACATCAGCTCTTCCTAATTGTCACCGAACAACGTTCGCTTTCGACGGTCGGGCTCGATGCACCCAAAAATCTCTACTTTGCAAATCTCTTGCTCATGATGCTCAACGATCCATTTAAATGGGTCAAGGATCATCCAGAAAAAAAATACGTGCTGAGCAGCAACGATAATGGACAGACCTACCAATTCTATCATGTGGACAATCCAAACCGAAGCATCTTATTAAGGAAAAATAGCGCTTCGGGTAAGTATTATTTTATAGATGAATCAGGAAAGGAAGTCAGATAGATGAAAAGAAATTTAAACAGATTGAGAGCAATACTATTTTTTGCTATTGTGCCTTTAACCCTATTGGCTTTCGAAAGCTGTTATAAGGACAAGGGAAATTATGCCATCGATATGCCTGATGGGCCGCAGATCACAGGGTTAGATACTTTGTATGAAGCATCGGTGGGGGACAGCCTTATTATAACCCCAAAAATTACCGGCATCGATGCGGCTTCAGTGAAATGTAACTGGCGAATCGATGTGCCAGAGGCACTCGTCCCCGAAGCTAACCACTACGAAGGTCCCGCGCTGCGTATCGTTTTCGGGCTTCAGGCCAAAAGATATACGGCGCGCCTTACGGTGACCAATACGGGCAATGGGATGAAATATTTCTATAATTTTAAGATCCAGGGAACGACAGCTTTTTCGCGTGGGTCACTTGTGTTATCTGTCGAAAACGGGGTTAGTAAACTCTCGTTTATAAAGCCCGATAATACTGTACAGCCCAATATTTATGAGGCGATCAACGGCGAACCATTACCGGTGGATCCTATGCATATCCATTACTTAAAAAACCAGTTTACGGGAAATACCCCCTTGGGTTACTGGATTATATCAAAACAGGCCGGCGTGCGGTTAGATGTAAACAATCTTGTTAAGGAGGCGGTAAAACCCGGTACCCTGCACGATAACTTTTTTTTGGCACCGTCAACGATTGCTGTGGGAAGTTTGTTCGCCCATCCTCAAGGGGTAATGATGGGGGTAATCAATGACAAATTTTATGGGGGAACTACAAACACCTGGGATCAATCGAACACCTACGGCATGTTTGGAACTTATGCGGATGGGGACTACGCGTTAGCACCAGAAGTAGTATTGACAACAGTAGACAATAATTATAGCGTAATCGCTTTCGAAAAAAATAAAAAGCAGTTTGTCCGAATCAATATTTACGGTAGCCCTATGTATTTTGGTACCCAGTATAGTCCCGTCAGTACTGAAATTTTTGATCCAACACAGGTAGGCATGGATCTGATCAAAATGGTGCAGATCAATAATACGGATACCTATGCTTATACGAAGGACGGGAGTGGTCATATTTATGAATTGAAGTTCAATGCAAATTTTAATGGACCATTTATGATCACCGCAATACATAAGAAGATCTTTATAAAACAAGAATGGATCAATGCGGAAACAAAGTTGGTGGCGACCCGAAATGGGTATATTTATGTGGCCTACAAAAATCAGGTATTTCGCTACAACCCGCTCAATCAGCAAGTCGATCTATTGAAAACAACCATCAAATCGGATATAAGCATGCTCAAATTAGAGGACGATGAGAATACCCTGATTGCTGGGGCAGAAGGAGCGCTGTATTATATGGATATCCGTGTTGGGAAAAATGGCGAGTTGCTCAAAACAATTGAGGGTCTTCCCGGAAATCCTGTGGATATGACCTGGCGTAACTAAAAGGAATAATATAAAAATTGAACCAAACAAAAAAATATGAAAAATTTAAAAATAGTTGCCTTAGCACTGGCATTTTTGCCTATGACATCCTTTGCGCAGCAAGCTAGCTTCCAGATCAAGGGAAGTGCACCAAAAGCTTTCAATGGCAAGAAAGTGTATCTGGATTATATAAGAGATGGATTTCCGGCATCGGATTCATCGGCTATCGTGGACGGCAGATTTAGTTTCAAAGGAACAGTAGAGGAGCCGTCTTACTCCAGGATGGTTTTTGATCAAGACAGTAAGGGGAAATTAGTCGCACAGAATATTGGCGACCGTTTATACTTCTATTTAGGCAATGAAACTTACAATATGACCATCAAGGATTCATTGCGTACTGCTGCCATAAAAGGGTCGCCGTTGCATAACGCCTATGTCGCTTATTTAAATGAAATTGGTGGTGGTTTCATGGATATCATTGATGCGGGGAATAAGGCCTTTGCGGCCGTAAAGCAAGATGCTCCCGATGCCAGCGAGCAGTATAAGGCTATTCATGAAAGGTTTGAGGCGCGTTTTGAAGCTCGCCGGGTAAAAGAGCTTGCATTTGCTGCCAAAAATCCCAATTCAATATTTGCGGTGGACGCCCTTATTGATGCGGCCAACAAACGAAAGCTCAGTGAGATCGAACCTTTGTTTTTGAAGCTGTCCAAAGAAGTGCGTCAAATGACCAATGCGCGACAGTTGGAAGCGCGTTTTCTAGCGGAGAGAAGTGTAAAAATCGGCAATAAGGCACCCGATTTTTCCCAGCCGGATACGGAAGGGAAAATGATCAAAGTATCCGATTTTAAAGGCCAGTATGTGCTTATCGACTTTTGGGCAAGCTGGTGTAGTCCTTGCCGTGCTGAAAACCCCAACTTATTAAAGGCCTATAACAAATACAAAAGTAAAGGATTGGAGGTCCTTGCAGTGTCGCTAGATGATACCAAAGGAAAAAATGCCTGGTTAAAAGCCATCAAAGATGATGGTTTGCCATGGATCCATGTCGCAGATCTAAAAGGCTGGAGCAATGAGGCTGCGGTATTGTATGGCGTACGTGCTGTACCACAAAATTATTTAGTGGATCCTAAAGGAAACATTGTCGCTATCAATATAAAAGGTGAACTGTTACACCAGGAGTTGGCCAAAATTTTTGGAAATTAATGATCGAGCGTTTTGTTATCTCTTTTAAAGATAACGAAGGAAATTATAAGAAAAGAACGGTTTAGTGATTCGGGCGGCTAGCTGCTTGTCATTCAAAGCTAGGGATTGACTCCCTAGCTTTTTTTATTTTTTTATTTTCGTCAGCAATTTAAGCATGCTTGCCGCATAATTTTTACCCAGCTGCCGGTATCCGGCAGGACTGAAGTGTAGTCCATCGCCGATACCCTGGCAACCCGCAGAAGAAATGATATGTGCAGTTGGGATAGTAGCGGGCAATGTTTGGATGATACTGTTCATGCTTGCGCATTTACCCCCTGCTTCGGCCGATAGGAGTTCACCAGCAAGTAGGGGTACATCTTCGGCTTTCAGGTGCAAATCGTGCAAGAGGTTTTCATAGACTTTTTTTACTTTATTGGGCCATTCGCGATCGCCGGTATTGGATTCCCCCTGGTGAAGTAAAATACCTTTGATAATACCTTTCTGCTGTGCCATCTTGGCCAGGACGACAAGCCTTTCATAAGGATTATTGTCATAAGCTGCAAGCATGGATTTCATCCATTCGGGTGCCTTTGCGACATAGCTTGACGTGCTATCTTGATCAAATAATTGAATATGGCAACCACCTACCGAAACATTGATGACTCCGATCTCGATATTTTTGGGAAGCTTTTCTACAAGCGTTCTGCCAAAATAATCTGCAGGTGTAAGGCCTGTGTGGCAACGCGTAAGTGGTGCCCGGGCAGGATACCACTTACCGTACTGCCGTCCCAATTCGGGGCAATCTACTGCCGCCAGCACATGAAACCGGCTGTTGGTGATGGTGTCCTGAGGTTCGAATTGTCCATGTCCCTCCATATTGGATTGTCCTAAACAAAGGTAGATATGGAAGTTCTTGTCTTGGGCACAAGCTGTTGTTCCGGTAAAACAACATACCAAGAAGATCAGTAGCAGCATTTTAAATTGTGTTTGTCGCATCGTGAAGCTTTTTATGTTTTTAAAATTAACCTATTTCGCGGTAAGTATGGCTTACCGCGAAAAGATAGTGTTTAGTTCATGGCAATAAATTTGAACTTAAATAATTGACAGGAGGTACCATAGTAATCCCAAAGCTGAAGATTGGAATTGCCGTCCATGGTACAGTTGGGTACATCCCAACCGCGTGTAGCATCTACCTTTGAGGTAATTTTGTAATAGCCATTGGCTACAGCAGTTACCTTCCAGGCCTGAGCATCATTGCTATAGTTCTGCCAAAGCCGGATGGCAGTTCCGAGCGCATTGCTATTACTCGTCAGATCAATGCAGCGATTGCTTGCACTTGCTTTTGAAACAAAGCGCCAGTATCCGTTACCGGCATCTATAGCGACCCAGCGCTGTGCATTTGCGCCATTTCTGGTCCACGGTCTGAGCACTGCACCGTTGGCATCTTCACCTGATTTTAAATCAAGTACCTTGTTGGCATCGGTCTGGAATTCGATTTCGTAAATGCCATTATTGACCAGACTAGTAACTGTACAGTTAGACATGGGGTAATTGGAGGCAGCATACTGCTGAAACCACTGTTTAGCGGGAGCAGCACAGGCTTCCCAATCATTGTTAAAAGCTGTCCCGGCGTTGGGATCCCCTTTGTGGAGCAGATCGTCGGGGGCGAGAAGGTTCCAGCTTACATTGCCGGACTGATCCACAATATATTTTAAATTTGCACCAAAACCGTTTCCGCCAGCGGTACCGGTTGATCCCGTACCAAATGTGCCATATCCCTGTGGAGCCCAGTCTGTCTCTGTAATGGCAATGGGTGCAATGTCTGCAATAGGTTTAACATTTGTATTCCAGGCATTTTGAAAAGCTTGATAGGTATTGACACCACCCCAATACCCGGGGTAGATATGTACTGCATAGCCAATGTTGCCACCCGTAATCGGATTATTGACATAGCCTTGATAATGGGACTGCCAGCCAGTTCCTGGTATCCAGCATACATTGTTGGCACCGTTATTACGAATGATATTGACCAAGGGCTGAAAGAAATTTTTCAACGCAGCAAAATGCTCGTTGCCGGTCGTCCCCCAGTTGCCATTTGTTCCCAGAATCTCAACGGGTTCGTTAGCCAATTCAAACATCACATTGTCTGCATTCTTTAGTGATGGGTGCTGCGATAGAAAAGTCCATACGGTCTTAAGATAGGTATGATAGGCATCATTGACTGCGATACGGTGTGGACATACGCCAGGAGGACGCAAGATCACATACATGCCCCGGCTGCGGGCATGGTTGATTAGTGGAATAATGACCTGATCAGTATAGGTAACCAAGCGATTATAGTTAAATCTTGAGATGTCGTCTTCAGGAATAGGAGCGCCTGGATCATTGGTCCAATACGGATCGATGTGCAGACGGATATAATTGAGATACCAACCGTCGGCCGCGCTGCTGAGTTTGTCAACGACTGCTTTATTGTAATTGAGCGCACCCTGAACATTGTAATTATCCCAGGTGCAGTAACCGGAGTTGGCACCATACTGGCAGCCATTGAACCAAGGGCTTGGCGTAATGGCTACCCCATGCAGGACAATATTATTGTCGCAGGGATCTTTGAGGTACTTGCCTCCGACATGTAGGGTCGGGGTTGGCCGCGGCCAGCTTGTAACGGCTTGCGCGGAAACATTGGATTTAAGACTTCTTTCGGATTCGCTGGTCAATGTTTTTTCTTCCAGCCGCGAGCAGCTGGAAAAAATAGCTAATAAAAAGATCAGCAATAACCACATGTTGTTTGTTCTCATAATTTACATATTTAAAGGGTGATTAATGATCTTATTTTTTAGCTAACAATGCCTCAGCAACCGCCTGATAGGCTGGCTTTCGAACGAATCCTTCGGTCCATAAACCGATGGGTTCCCCACGTCTCCAAAATGAATTCTCTTGGTCCGGACTGTCCAGTGGGCTCCATATGGTAATACCATATTGCTTATCCTTGGGAATGATCTCAAGATATTTTTCAATGACAAATTTGTACATGTCGGCCTGCTGCTGATACATTTCAGTCGTTGCATTGCTAGTCTTTATGCCATTTCCCAAACCAATATCGAGCTCAGACACTTTGATCAGCTTGCCGGTGGCGGCCAATAGGTTAAACATACTGACGATATTGTCTTTGCTTGTGTTGATGTCGATGTGCATCTGGGTACCGATCCCATCCACCTTGGCGCCTTTGCTTTCGATGTAGCTGACATACGCGATCAGTCCTTTACATTTATTGCCACTGCCTTCCAAACCATAGTCATTGATGAAAAGGAGGTCATTTGCATTGCCATATTTGCGGGCAAATTGGAAAGCTTTCACGGCATAATCTTTACCTAAGTAATCCTGCCAGTAGAACTCATCATCAGCCAGGTCGGTTTTTCCAACTCCTGTCTTCAAGGCATATTGATCGGGCCAGTCGGACATGGGCTCGTTGACCACATCCCAGGCTTTGATATAACCTTTGGTTTTTTCGAGCATGCCAGCAATAAACGTCTCAAGAGTTTTTGTGAGTATGGCGTCTTTCTCGGCAGGTGTTTTCTCAATCGTGCTACCTCCCGGGCTGCCATATCCTTCACCATTGGCGGACTGCGCTCGGGATGAATTATTTCCCCAACCGAACCAACCGTCAATATTGTTTTCAAAATCACTGTTGGCAATGAGGCTTGTTGAACTGCCAGTTTTTGTAAGCACAACCTTGTCGATGAAGATTGTTCCATCGTATTGGCCAAAATTGATAATAAAACGGTTACGCGCGGCAGTTGCAGTCACTTTAAGTTCGTATTCTTTGTAGCTTGTCGTTAATGCTAATGAGCCCATGTTGTCGCCGGTGTAATTGGCGGTGGTCTGCAGATCGATGTCAATGTTGCCCGCTTTATTGCCTCGTGCGACAATCTTCAATACATATTCTTTACCCACTTCCGTCGGGTTGATATCATAGGCGGTCTGTGCTTCCCAGGCATTGACAACAGAGGGGTTACTCATTTTTAAAGCGTGCCCCGCCAGGGCTGGACCTCCCGAACCTGGTATCACCACAGGGGCAATTAACTTATTGAGATAGGCCGCATTCTGTCCCGAGTGCCAGCAAAGGGTATGGCCATATAGCGCCATGTTGTTTTCCTGTGCGGCTGTGATAAGCTGTTCGACCCGTGATAGATTGAGACTTCCGTCGGCCTGCACAATGGAGCCATGTTTCATTTCATAGCCCATGACCATTTCTTCAAAATTTCGGTTAGCTAAGCGGTAAAGGATTCCTTTGTTAAAATAATCGTTCATATTGAGCGCAACACCGAGCTTAAATCCGGGGTTGCCTTGCTTATCCAGATAACTTTTTAATGGGTTGTAAGCATTGATATCTTCCTGCGTCAGTACTTTCTCCGGTTTATCGACGGCGTAATCCAGTGGCTGATATTTGGAACAGGAACTCCAGGCGGTGCCGAGCGAAAGTAGGATGACGATAGTTTTATTGATTTTTTTCATCGTTGTTCGTTATAGAATTGATACTACTTTTTGATGGGTGTAAATGTTTCCATTTTTACAGATCTGTCCCGCATCACGAGGGTATCCTTGCTGGTGACACTCATTTGTGTCATATCGATCGTGTAGGAAAGATAAAGTGCATCTCTGTCTGTATTACCCCAGCTGTTTTTTTCGCCCCGTTTGACAAACTTACCGGTTCCTGTAGCGGAGATGCCAGCACTTGCCGAGCTAATGCTACAATTGTTGTCGTCATCAAAAGTTAAGTTCAGATTGACATTGATATTGACATCATCAGTTCCTTTAAAAGAAAGGGGTAAGATCGATTTCTTTAGCGCTGCCGTCGTGACGCTTTTGACTTCGTCTTTTTCTACGTAGGCCTGATGTCTGACGATATTTTTTGTCAAGCTATTATTGGCACCTTTGCCGACAATTTGGTCGGTACCCCGACGCAGGTAATTGCCGTGCCAGGGATTGATATATTTGAGTGCATAAAAGATAAAATCTTTTGGTGCGACATCCCAATCGGATACAATAGCCCTATTGGCAGTCTGTAGCGAAGTTTTACCGGAGAGGATGGAATCGGCGTTAACCACTTTTGTCATCCTTAGAGGAAGTACGTAATAGGTTTCCAAGGATTTTGGGTCGGCAAAAAATGCGTCAGTCAGTTGCACTTCAACACCGGCTGTGAGACTACCACTTGGGATGTTAATTTGATTGCTGCCAAGCTGGTAGTAATTGTTGGGCAATGCGGAAACTGCCTGGCCGTTTGGATAGCTAAGGCCATTCGTAAGGCTGTTGTCGACAACAAAATCGATACGGATGTCTTTTGCATTGTTGTATACTCCTCCAGTGGTTGCCATGACTTTCACCTTATGCTGGTTGTCGAGACTGTTGTCAAAAATGTCTTCGCCTAGGGTTACCGTTCTGACTGGTGTCTGATAGGCGAAGTATACCGATTGAAATTCGAAATCTGGGAACTCCCAGTCGTTATTTTTGCAAGACGCCAGGCTTACCAAAGCCATGGCGTAAAGAAGATTGATCTTTTTCATTATGCGTGTATTAATGTTAATTCCATCCCGTATTCTGTACAAGATTGCTGTATTTGAGTACTTCACTGTACGGGATCGGACCGTAGTACATAAAGTTTTCATAAAGCCTATTCTCTACCGGAATCTCGGTATAGCTGTTGTTGCTTATACTGACTCCTTTTGCAGCAACGTTGATATCCAACTTCCAGCGACGCAGGTCCCAAAACCGAAACCCTTCAAAACAAAGTTCTAGTCTCCGCTCATTGCGGATTAGCTGCCGCATTTGCTCTTTGTTGTTTTTTACCTGTTCTAGGTAAGGATCGCCATTGTTGGCTCCTACACCCGCCCGTCTGCGAATAGCCTTGATGATGTCGTAGGCCGAGAAGGTAAAAGTACCCATGCCAGTAGGCCCCCAGGCCTCATTTGCGGCTTCGGCATAGGCCAGATACATTTCTGTCATCCGTATACGTGTATTGAAATGCATTTGTTGTGTAGAAGATGAAGGGTTGAGGTTTACATCCTGGCGCAGCAGCTTTTTCAGGTAATAGCCCGTCCGAGTAGATGTCTCGACCTTATTTAACCCATCGTTTGTTGGACTATTGGCAGCGGTATTGATAGCCGTGTTGCTTACGCCTGCTGTGGCACCATTGACAATAATGTAAGTCTTCAATCGGGGATCCCGCTTGTCGTACGGATTGGTTTTATTGTAAGCCGAATTGGCATCGTCAATGGGATAGCCATTTTCCATGGGAAAGGCATCGACCAGATTCTGTGTTGGATTGAGACGTCCTCTGCCAAACAATGTTGGCGGAAAATGGTCCTGTTCCATGCTGTTGCTATTTCCTTTGTCGGTGCGCCAAAGTATTTCGGCCGGATTGGATCCGGAGGTTAAGCCATCGACCACATCTTTATTGTACCAGGTGAATCCTTTAGGATCAATACCACTTGGTCCGCCTTTGGCCTGGATGACCTGCCCCGCATAGGTGGCGGCTTGCTCCCAGGTTGTTTTGCTGCCCTCGCTGTATGCCGGACTTGCCGCCATTAACGCTGCTCGGGCACGAATTGCCTGCGCGATGCGCTTGGTCATGCGGAGTTTGAAATAGGCTCCAAATACACGGTTGTAGTCGTCTTTATTGATTGTGCCTGCGTATTTGACCGGAACTTGACTGTCTGCACCGATGTCCTCGTAATCCATAGGCAACAGGTCTTCTGCTTTTTTGATGTCATCGTAAAGTTGCTGCATGCAGGCTTCGAACGGTGCACGACTGTGGTTAAAATCCGAATTGACATCTTCGGGAGTCAGCAGGATAGGCACACCAAGTATCTCACCGGTACTCGACTTTCCGGCATGGGATTGCAACAGGTGAAACATAAATAGTGCCCGGAGACCATAAGCTTCACCTTTCATGCGATCGTTAAACATCGTACTGACCTTGGGATCCAAGGCCCATTCTACTTTATCACTTAGGGATAAAAAATTGTTGAGGTACTGTATGGCTGCATAGCTATTGCGCCATTGGTCGAAAGGATTGTTGATGCTTGTCCATTGTCCGGTTGCTGTTTTAAGGTAAGTATTGCTTTTATCGTTGCTCACAGCATTGTCTGTGGCGACATCATCAAAGCTATAGCTATTAGCCGGAACCCGGTTGTATCCATTTAAAAGTAGCCCTTGTGCGTAAAGGGGGCGACTATTGGCTGTTTCAATTTCAAGATTATTTTCAAGAGCCGGCTCAAACATATCTTCACAGGAAGAAAATAGTAAGCTGCTTAGGATGGCTATGGTTAGTATTCTTTTCATCATTCTCGTCTTAGATAGTAAAGATTAAAATAGTGCCTTCAGTCCGATGTTGAAAAAACGCATTTGTGGTGCTTGTCCAATATTCAATTGCATCGTTTCCTTTTCTTTGGCGATGGTTAGTAGGTTGGATCCCGTGGCATAAATACCCAGTTCGTGTATAAACTTAGCATTGAATAGACGCTTTGGGAAATCGTAAGACAGCTGCACTTTGGATAGGTTGATGCGATCGGTCTTATAGAGCCAAAAGTCTGAGCTTCGAAAGTTGTTGTCACTGTTAAAGGTGGTAAGGCGCGGATAAGTTGCGGTCTCCTTGGTCGATTCTGTCCAGCGGTCACGTACGACCACTGAATATTTATCTTCCGCATCTACCCAAAAGTAAGAACTGTTTTTCATCGCTTTGGCTCCGAACTGTCCCGTTGCCGCGGCAAATAATGTGAAATTATTCCATTTGACTGTCAGGTTGCAACCTAATGTCAGTGGGGCACCGGCCCATCCGCCTTTGCCTAAGTATACTTCGTCGCGGGTATCGATGGTACCATCACCATTCTGATCTTTATACTTGATATCTCCAGGCTTGACTTCTCCAAATGTTGAAAAGGCAGCTTGGTCAATTTCACTTTGACTGTTATAAAAACCATCATGCTGTAAGCCCCAGATGGCGTCTAGTGGTTTTCCGGCTCTGTTTTGGTAAGCAAATTCATAGAGTTCGTCCCTTTTTACCGCCTTGGTCGTATAGTACATCCCGTTGAAACCCAGTGATACGAAGGTTTTGTTGATCTGTTTGTTCAGGTTGATGCCAAAGTCGACACCCCGGCGTTCGTCGTAGTTAAAATTGACATAGGGAAGGTCAGAATAAACCGGCCAGTAAGTCATAAAATACATTGGGTACTGTGTTGCCGCCTGTACCAACCCGCCGCTCATCCGATTAACAAAGTAGGACGTATTAAAGGTGATCAGGTTGTTGTAGAGCCCACCTTCGAGGTTGATATTAAATTCCTTGCGTTTCGGGAATTTCATGTTGGGGTTGTCACCCCTGCGTCTGTCAAAGGTATGGACGAGGTCACCGTCGCGCCAGCTATACCATGCTGCGTCGTTATAGGTATAATACCCCTGATAGAGGTAATAGTCGCTAATATCCAGATCCGTGTTTAATATACCTGCCGAGGCGGATAATCTTAACTCATTGACGACTTTGCTGTCGACCAAAAAATTTTCTTTAGATAGACGCCAGGCGAGCGCTAAAGTAGGAGATAGGGCTCTTCTATTCCCTTGTGGTAATTTGGCGGAATGACTGTAAGCACTGCTAAAGTCAACATAATATTTGCTTGAATAATTGTAGCCCAACTGCAGCCCTAGGTTGGCATTGCTGGTTTTGTGGTAGCTGCCGGAGGCAGCGATCTGGAACGCATTGGCCAATAGGATTGCCGATACATGGTGGTCATTACCGTAGGTACGGTTAAAGTTTAGGGACCCATTGAGACCGATGGTCTGTCTATAGGTACTGCCACTGATATTTTGGATGCCTGAAATACGGTCGTCACCATATTTTGTGAGGCTACTGATAAGGTCTTTTCCATCATAGTTGTTCCACGATGCCTGATAAACAGCATAATTGTTGTTATAGGATTGGTTGTAATTTGACTGATAATCCACAGCCAGGTTGGTTTTGAAAACCAGACCTTCCAAGATGTTTTTTAGATCAAAATTTAAACCCGTATTAAATTGAAACTGCCGATTTAGATAGCGGTTTGTGCCGCCGGCATAAACGTTTGCAAAGGCATTGGTTTGATCCAGCTGACTTCCCCCAAGGAGATATTTGCCATCGATGAGAAAATTGCTGTTGTTGACATACACCATCGAGTTGACGTCACCTTCTTCGATCATATCAATAGGAATGAGTGGAGAGAAGCGATGTGGCCGCACGGTTGCCGCTGCACCCCAGTAGTCCGCATTTACCCCTTTGGAAATATAAAAACTGGCTGCTGCATCGACGTTCAGGGAGATCAGATCATTGACTTTCACATCGATGTTACCGCGCATATTGAATCTATTGGCGCCACCATTTTTTTTCGCCTGTCCAAAATTGAGGAGGGACCCTTCAGACCAAAATCCAAAGTTGGTATAATATTGTGCACGTTGATTGCCTCCCGAGATTTCAGCGGTGGCATCGTAGCGATTGTAGTGATCTTTGATATAGTCCGATGAATAGTAATCCACGTTGGGATAACGGTAAGGATTTGTTCCGGCTGCATGTTGGTAGATTGTTTCGGCACTATAGAGTGGTGATAATCCATCATTTTGTCGAGCTTCGTTATACAATGTCATATATTCTGCGGAGCCAAGATATTGCGGATAGCTCATAGCCGCATTGATACCGCTATTGGCTCTAATTTTTATCTGTTGACTTCCGGATTTTCCGCGTTTTGTCGTGATGCTAATTACGCCTTTGGCTGCTCGGCTACCATAAAGAGCGATGGCATTGGCGCCTTTCAATACACTGACCTGATCGATTTCTGTTGGCATAACGTTATTGGCATCACGCGGAAATCCGTCCACTAATACCAAATAACCACCCATACCCCAAATATTACCGTTGTATCCCGGAATAAAGGCATCTAGATTTTCCAGACTGTTGGTGTTGTAACTCTTGTCGAGCAATTGTGGAACATTGATGGATTGTACATTGCCCATGAGGTCCTTCTTCTGAACTTTTCGGAAAGCGACCTGTACAAGTGTCGTACTATCGGTGCCAATACTGTCCGGACCAACAAATGTCGAGCGCTCCGGAAAAATATTTTTATGTTGTCTAATGGTTGGATTAAGTGATTCTTTCGCCATTCCTTCAGCGGTAGCTATCCAACTTAATCCAAGACATAGTGCTATTCTTAATTTTTTGTACTTCATTTTTTAAATGATTAAATGAAAAACTTGTTACCAGCCTGGGTTCTGATAGAACTCGGGATACATGTTGACATCTCTGACCTTTAGGGGCAACCAGTAATGTTTGCTTGTAAACTTCCGTTCCAAAAGCACATTTTCTTTAATGTTGACGACGCGGTTTTGGGATGGATCTACGGTGTTGAAGGTTCCTGCCCGATCAAAAACAACCGATTTTTTTAAGGTGTAAGGTGATTCGGTCAACAGCAACCAGCGTCGAAGATCATTAAAACGATGACCTTCAAAAGCGAGCTCCACAGCTCGTTCCCGCCGTAATTCAGGTAACAATGCGTTAGCCGAACCTAGAAATTTGGCATCTACATGACCCACGCCAGCCCGATCCCGAACGATATTGATCGCATCAACTGCTGTTTTACCGTAATTGTCCGCTTTGCCTGTAGCTGAGTTGGAAGCCATCATGGCGGATTCGGCGTACATCAGATAGACATCAGATAAACGCATATAGGGCACGTAAATATGAAGATTGGATCCATAATTATAGGCTTGATCATATTTGTTGGCTGTTATAGGGACAAATTTACGTAACACGTAGCCTGTCTGGCTGCCAGACTGGATATCTCGATAGCTTCCATTACTGTAAAGGTTAGCGTATCGATTTTTTTCGTCCTGTGTATTTCCTTGGACGACTTTTGTTCCATCGAAAATGATATCCTTATAAAAGCGTGGGTCGCGATCTTTCCAAGGGTATTCGGCATTGTAACCTGATTCTGCGTCAGACTGGGTAATGTCTTTGATCGGTAAACCGTTTTTCATGCCATAGTAGTCGACATAATTGGCTGTTGGAATAAACTTCAATGCGTCTCCGTCGGAGACGACCAGCGGAATGTACTGTTTACTGGTACCATAATTCGATACCCATGCGTCAATGTAGGGCCCTCTAAATATAGCTTCTGTACTGCCAGGCATGGCCCAATTTTGGCCTGTTGTGTAAAAATTCAAGTGAATATTGGCCATAGGAACAAGGGCGTAATTTGTCTGTCCGCTTTCGACAAGTGAAAGTAGTTCACCAAAGGCTTGGGCTGCTTTTTTACAATAGTCAGTATGATAGGTTTTATTCCCGGTAGACTGAAAATTCATCAAAGGGCTTCCCGCCCAAAGATAATTTTTGCCAAGATAAGCAAGGGCCATGATTTTGTTGATGCGCAATTGATTTTTACCCAGGGTACGTTTTCCGGCAGTGGTATTGTCCCAGTCGATCGGCAATAGATTGGCCGCTTCTCTAAAATCGGCCGCAGCAAGATCCGCACAGGCATGGTAGCTCAATCTTGGCAACCGCAGCTTTTCGTCACTTGGAAGTACATAATTGATGTACGGCATCCCGCCAAAATATTCCATCAATCGGTGGTGAAACCAACCTCGGAAAAATAACAATTGCCCCTTGATCAGGTTCTTTTCTTCGGAGGTGGCTTCGGTTAATTTGTCGATATTTTCTAGTCCGAGACTGACTTTTCGCAGGCCAAACCAGGCCGCGCTCCATAAATCGCGGAAGGCACGGTTGGCAAATACATCCCCATTGATGGTGGTAAAATCACCCTGATCCATCCAGCCGGAGCCCCAGCCGTCGGATTCTCTTTGCCAACCCCAAAAATTACCATTGTCGATTTTGTGAACGAAATGATAATTGCCAGCCGTTGAGGTCATTTCATCTTCACCCCAGTTCCACGAGTTGGTCCAGTAGTTGTTGCTGAAGTTGACAACACAGCTGTATAACTCTTCTGTATAACCTTGAAAGTTAATAAAGTTTTTAAATGCTTCTTTGGAGGACACATTGGACTGTTCTTCTTTATCCAGGTATTTTTTACACGAGAGTAGGGATGTTGAAGACCAGATCACAGTAGATATAAAGATTACCTTGAAATACTTTTTCATAGTGGTAGGATTAAAATGTAATGTTTGCACCTAGATTAAACCGCTTTACCGTAGGGTAGGCGCCCTGTGATGCCCAGCCCGTACCGGCATAATTGGATTCACGGTCGTCTGGCATTTTGGACCAGAAAACTAAGTTGTTGCCATTTAGAAAAATGCGAAGGTTTTGAAGCCCAAGTCGTTTGATTACGCTGGATTCTCGATTAAAATTGTAGGCAATTTCGGCTGTTTTCAATCGAATGTAGGAACCATCAAACATATACCGGCTACCGGGTGTATAAGTACTCGACTGTGATAACCAGCGTGGTAGTGGTACGTCTGCGTTGACATTGTCCTTTGACCAATAGGAACCTTCGTCATAAGCGAGGTTAAGTTGGCCCGAGAAGCTGTTGAAAACAACTTGCCGGGTGACATTATTTACGGCATACCACTGGGTCATGACACTGAAATTCTTCCAATCAAATCCAATGGTATAATTATAAGTGTTCTGTGGAACTGAAGGAAAGGCGTAGGGAATATTGTCCTTAGCATCGATAATACCATCCCCGTTATAATCCAGTATATGATAATTGCCGGGTAGTTTCGCTAGGTCATTGCTTTCGTGCGCGGTACTCGAATAAAGTTCGTCCCAAGTATTGTAATATCCGGAGCTAACATAAGAATAGGTTTGACTCACTTGTTTGTTATCCGGTTTCTGATATTCGGGCAGCAACTCGGGTGCATCGGCATTGATAACTTTATCCTTGGCATAGGTAAAATTGATATCAGCCCATATTCTCCAGTCGGTATTGAGCTGTCTGTTAAATTTCAGTTCTACTTCAAACCCTTTATTCTGTACCTTACCTAGGTTGGCTGTAGGTGCCTCCATCCCAAAGTAGGAAGGAATGGCTCGGTTGGCGCCGCTAATCAGAACATCTGTCCGCCGGTCTCTAAAAAAGTCGACTTTACCGGTTATCTGGCTATTGAACAGACCGAAGTCGAGGCCGATATTAAATTTGTTAACTTTTTCCCAGCGGATATTTGGATTGCCAAGCGCACTTTCCTTGTACCAGATATAAGGACTGGTATTGCCGTCGGAGTAGGAGTAGCGGCCTTCAACCCCCATGCCAGCGGTGCCCCCATATGCCCATTGGGTTAGGTACAGAAATTGACGGCCGCCACTATCGTCACCGATGTCACCATAGGACGCACGTAACTTGAGCATATTGAGAAACGAGATAGGCCTCATAAACTCTTCTTCAGTAACTAGCCAGCCTATCCCACCGGAATTGAAAAAGGCAAATCTATTGTCAGGACCGAATTTTTCTGATCCCGTATAGGCTCCATTGTACTCGAGCATATATTTATTTTTGTAGTTGTAGGTGGTGCGGAATACCCAGTCTTCGCGATAGGAGGGAATCATACTCCCTGTTCCGGTCTGATTGCGGTTGAATAAACCCATGGCAGTGATGTTGTGATTCTTAGCGATGGTCGTTGCGTAATTTAACTGCAATTGATAAAATAATCTTCGATAGGTAGACCAGTCTCTGACCTGTCCGGCACCGGTTGTCCAGTTTATGCCCTCGACGAAGTCAAATCTATTTGTACCATCGAAAGCGATCTGATAGGTTGGCAATCCCGTATTGGGATCGATCCATTTACTTTGTGTACTGTTGTTGGCATCATTGATACCGCGGCCGCCCTCGACAAACGTGTTGTCCAGTGAGATTGTCCCACGAACGTTAAGCCCCTTCGTTAAAAACTTAAGATCTTGTTCGAGCGTAAAATCTGTTGTAATACGACTTGTGGTGATGTATTCGGTTCCGCTTAGTGCCAGCACACGGGCAGAGTTTATTCCGGCTTGTGTGTTTAAGGCATAGTAACCCCAAGTACCGTCTGAATAGCGTGGATAAATAACATCTGGAGCTACCGTATAGGCAGCGATCCAATAGGAATAATCGTTGCCGCCGCCCCATGGACTTTTTTTGACACCGCGAGACCCTGCCAGGTTGGTTGAAAATTTGGTTGTGGGAGTAAGCTGGAAGTCTAAATTGGACCGTACATTCAGACGGTTAAAACCATAGCCTGCTTTATAACCGCGAGCATTTTCGAACTGGCGGAACATATCGCCTTCGTAAAGAAAATCCGCATTGGCAAAATATTTGACAAAGGGTGTACCACCAGCAATATTGACGCTGCTATTTTGTGAAAAAGCGTGGCTTTTAAATAATTCCTTTGCCCAGTCGGTATTCACATAACGTTCGCGTTCCGTCTGGTCAGCGGGAAAACGGTATTTATTGATGACGTCTTGTGGAAGATAGTTGGCCCAACTGGAAGGAGAAATGCCTAACTCATATTCGATAACCTTGTTGCGTAGCATCAAAGCATCGTACGAATCCATTTTTCCCGGAAGTTGGGAAACGGTTTTTACAATGTTGTTGACGGTACCGCGTATCAGCATTTGCCCTTCTTTACCCCGCTTGGTGGTGATTAAAATAACGCCATTGGCCCCTCTAACACCATAGACAGCAGTTGCAGAGGCGTCTTTGAGGACGGAAACAGTTTCGATGGAACTGATATCAACGGCAGATAGTGGTCGTTCCACTCCGTCCACCATGACTAAAGGGTCGGTATTATTCCAGGTACTGCGCCCCCGGATCACAATACGAGGATCTTCCTCGCCGGGCATACCTGTACTGGCCGTGGTAATAACCCCGGGCACGTTACCGGTCAATGCGGCTCCTACACTGGAAACACCCCCTGCGCGTTCGAGGATTTTACCCGAAGTTTGCGCAATGGCACCTACAACGGTTTCTTTTTTCTGACGACCATAACCGACGACAACGGTTTCCTCGATCTCGATAGACTTATCGCTCAGTTGTACTTCTACCGTGTTCTTATTGTGGATATCCACTTCGAGTTGGCCATATCCTAGCTTGGAGATAGTCAACAAATTATTATCTGTAGGGACTTGGATCGTGAAAGCTCCATTTTCATCGGTAGCCGTGGCTAGCGAGGTGCCTTTTACCCTGATGGATGCACCGCTCACTTTTTTATGGTTACTATCGACGACAATGCCCCTTATCTGCCTTTTGGCCTGAGCATAGAGTGTTGCCTGTCCCACATAAAGCAGGAACAGCAGTAAAGTGAATGGCTTAGCTATACCCCATAGCTTTTTCCAATGCCTTACTCGTGTGATTGTACATGTAATCATCATCGCATTTGTGGATTGATAAATAGGTTGAAGAATTCTTGGTTAAATTTTCTCTAATTGGCTAGATACGTTTGTATCGGTGTTCCCTTTGTTCATTTTGATAAAAAATCTAAGGGACAGTCATGGATCATCAGGTACTGTCATATGCTGTATAATAATTGGTTAAATTTTTTATAACTATATAGCAACCGGTTGCATTGTTTGCATATAGTTTTCCCTATATTGGAAATGCCTTTCAAAGCAGTTTATAATTGTATACCAAAGCTAGCCATTGGAAAATTTGGTGGATAGCAAGAATGTTTAAATGAAGGATAAGAATGTCAAAAAATACCGCTTACATGGGTCAAATGATTGTAGAGACTAGTTTAGTAGGGATTAATTTGATAATTTAGTTGACAGTTCAATACAGATTTTTTTGTATTGAAGATTACATACCTAAATATATGATACGAACTTTAGTGGTATTCACCTGGATGATGCTGACGTTTTTTTCTTATGGACAAAGCCAGCCTGTAACTTTTCAACGCTATTCTTCAAAGGATGGACTTTCTTCCAATACAATCTATAGTATCTACCGCGATAGTTATGGTTTTCTTTGGTTAGGAACAGAGGATGGGCTTAATCGCTTCGACGGACGTCATTACAATGTCTACCGCTATGATGCCAACAAAGAGAATAGTTTAATGGCAAACCATATTTCGGCCTTATGTGAAGACAGGAAGGGAAGAATATGGATAGGTACAAATGGAGGGGGATTAAGTTATTATGATCGGGAAGCAGACCGGATCAGGTCGTACAATCTTACCCCAGATGGTAAATGGCTCAGTACCGCAATTAATGCAATTGATAAGGATGCAAGTGGAAATATCTGGATCGCTTCATATGGTGCTTTGTATATTTTGGACGTCAATGATCTACAAAAGAGAATGGATCCAACTTATCGACGTATTGTAGAAGCTTTTGCCGGTAAAGTAACGGGCAGTGTTTTTCGTGACCGAAAGAACAACATGTGGGTGTCATCAGAGAATGGCATATTCCGCATATCGGCAGACCTAAAGACCATAAAACGTTTTGAAGTTCTTTCGGAAAAGGAAGGATATGGAAATGGAATTGAAATTAGTTCCATTGTTGAAGATGATCAGGGCCGTATCTGGGTCGGATCTATGCTTGGCCTTAAATATTTGAATCCGGGCGATTCGCAGTTCAATAAATTTAGCGCAGGAGAAGGGAAAGGAGCTTTAAGCAGTCCCCGCATTTACACCTTATGTTACAATCAAAAGCAGGACTTATGGATCGGAACGGACAATGGTCTGGATGTGCTTAATACCAGGGATTTAACAGTTCGGACCTTTAAGCCGGATCCAAGTAATGTTCATAGTCTTTCTCATAAATCGATACGGTCTATTTTTGTCGATAATAGCGGAATTTACTGGATAGGTACCTTTCAGGGAGGGCTAAATAAATTCGATACCAATTTAAGCCAATTTAGATTAAAAAGTTTAGATTTTTTGGAGGGTATGACCGGTGACCCAGCTATAGTAACTTCTTTCGCGGCTTATCAGAATAAGATTTTTTTGGGCGTTGATGGTGGTGGTATCTGGAAATATGACCGATTGACAGATAAACTGTCGTCTGTTGAACTTTCGGCCAACTTACCTAAAGATCTAACGGTGTTGACTTTGGAAAGAAAACACGATCAGCTTTGGATCGGTACCTACCAGCAAGGGGTTATCTGTTATGATCTGCTTAATGGAAATCTAAAAAGATATACTGTTGGTAACAGGGAAGATAATTTGAATAATAACGATATTTTTTGTTTAAAAGTAGACTTTCGGGGGAATACCTGGGTTGGGACAAATGGCGGCGGCGTGAACATCATTCAAAAAGGAAGCGCTATCGTCAAAAAATACAAGAGGGAAGAGCACTCAAACGATGGAATAGAGCTACCTGGAAATTTTATACGTGCGCTAGCGGAAGATCAGGCACATAATATGTGGATTGGAACTTACGGCTCGGGCCTGGTGATGTATGACCCTTTGAAACAACAGACTACACTGTATGACAAAGCAAAAAATAAGCTCCCAAGCAATTATATATTAGCCGTGCATACGGATAAAAATGGAAATTTATGGGTTGGAACAAATGGCAATGGAGTAGGTTTGCTGCGAAAAGGGAAAACACTATTTGAGACACTTTCTGAGAAAGATGGATTAGTAAATGGTGCTATTCAGAGTATTATCGAGGACGATAAAGGGAGGATCTGGTTTTCAACAAACAAAGGATTGAGTTGTTATTCTCCGGTGCAAAATAAGTTCAAAAACTATTCTAATGCTGTGGGATTGCAAGAAGGTGCTTTTATGCTCGGTGCGTCACTAAAAACGGACGATGGAGAAATTTATTTTGGTGGGCAGAAAGGGTTTAACCATTTTTATCCGGCTCATTTAAAAACAAATGGCAATCCTGCGAAGGTCGCACTGACGGATTTAAAAATTGACAATGTGATCGCTCAGCCCACGGAGAAGGGGCCAATACAGCAGTCGCTGTTGACTGCCGATCGCATCAACCTGAAATACAAACAAAATTTTTCAATTTCTTTTGCCGCGCTAAATCTAACTGTACCTGAGGATAACCAATACGAGTACCGACTTGTCGGCTTTGACAAAAATTGGATTCGAAATGGAAAGGAAAATAGTGCCTATTATACAAATTTGGATCCGGGAGATTATGTTTTTGAGGTTCGCGCAAGCAACAACGACGGTATTTGGAACAAGGAAATCAAATCGATTGCGATACATGTTGCTCCACCGTTTTGGCGCACCATTTATGCTTATCTATTTTATGTGCTAGCAGTATTGGGGGGGCTGCTGTGGATCAGACATCGCGGGATTCAAAAGTTAAAACAAAAATTTGCGATTGAACAAGAGCGTATCCAGGCGAGGCAGCTCATTGAACAGCAAAAGAGAGATGCCGAGACAAAGCATCAAATAGATGCAATGAAAATCCGATTCTTAACAAATTTAAGTCATGAATTCCGAACCCCAATCTCTTTGATCACAGGGCCCGTGGATGCTTTGATTGCCAAAAATAAAGATAGCAAACTGGGCGATCAACTAAATTTGGTAAGCCGTAACGCGCGGCGGCTTTTAAATTTGGTCAACCAATTACTGGATTTTCGTAAAATGGAATACCATGAATTGAAAGTGCAGGATGAAGATGGTGAATTGGTATCTTTTGTACAGGAAGTATACCGTTCATTTCAGGATATGGCGCTGCAAAAAGGTATCGATTATTCTTTTTTTCCATGCCAGGAAAAATTGTATTGTCGTTTTGACCGAAATAAGGTTGAGCGCATTCTATTTAATTTAATCTATAACGCTTTTAAATTTACCAAAAAGGGTGGGGATATCGCTGTAAGTATATCATCTATAAGCCTTGTCGACAAGAAACTGCATGTTTCCCTTGAAGTGCGCGATACTGGTATCGGAATTCCCGAGCAACTGCAACAATCGATATTTGAGAGTTTTTTTCAGCATGATACTGAGGGCAAGGTGGCAAGTCAGGGTTCAGGTATTGGACTGTCAATTGCACAGTCATTTGTTCAGATGTACCATGGCGAGATTTCGGTTAACAGTCAACCCGACAGCGGAAGTACCTTTAAATTTGATCTATGGCTGGATCAAGCTGAGTCGGTATATGAGGGAGGGGTTGAACCAGAGGTAGTTACGGAGATACAACCTGTGGAGCTTAGACAGTGCCCGCTTGTGTTGGTTATTGAAGATGATGAAGATTTTAGATATTACCTCAGCGAGTCTTTAAAGGAGTATTATCAGATTATCGAGGCTACTAATGGAAAGGATGGCTGGCAAAAAGCACTTTTTCATCACCCTGACCTTGTGGTGAGCGATGTTCAGATGCCATATATGAATGGTATGGAATTTTCACAGAAGCTGGCGCAGGATAAACGGACAAAACATATTCCTGTTGTACTGCTGACGGCCTCACAGGTCGATAATGGTCTTGTTTGCGGGCTTGAATCGGGTGCGGTGGGATATCTGACCAAACCTTTTGATATGGATGTACTGGTAGCGAAGGTTAACAGTTTGCTTCAGCTGAACCAGGCGTTCAGGGAAGTCTATAGTAAACAGGTGTCTATTTTAGCGCCCGAAATGACGATCAGGTCCGAAAAAGATAAATTTTTACAAAAAGTACTCAATTATGTACACGATAATATCGATAATCCGCAGTTATCGGTCGAAGCGCTAAGTGCCCACACCTCGATGAGCCGAGCCTCCCTTTACAATAAGCTGCTGGAACTGACGGGCATGTCTCCCGTAGATTTTATACGCTCTGTGAAACTAGAAAAGGCGGCAGGTTTGCTGGAAAAAAGCGATAAGTCTATTTCTGAAATTGCTTATGAGACGGGATTTGCCAATCCAAACTATTTTACAAAAGTCTTTAAAGCAAAATATCAAATGACGCCAAGTGAATATATCCAATCGCATAAAAATACATCCGTGCACTAAGCATAATATTGTTGTTTAAAAGGTCGTTTTAGGTCAGTTTTTTAGGAGGGTAATCTGTTTTAAACATTTTTACCCTTCTTTTTTTTATTTGTTGCAATCCTATCTGGTTGAAAGCTATAGTTTTGTCTTATAACCAATCGCTGGAGATCTAGCGAATTCAAAACTAATCAACTAAAAAAAATGAAATTTTTTATCGATACGGCAAGTCTCAGTGAGATTCGTATGGCTCAAAATTTAGGTGTCCTAGATGGTGTAACGACCAATCCTTCGCTGGTGGCCAAAGAGGGTATTACAGGAACAGCTCCTGTACATGCGCACTACAAAGCTATCTGTGATATTGTAGACGGTGATGTAAGTGCTGAAGTGATTTCAACTGATTTTAACGCGATGATTGAGGAAGGTTTGCTTTTAGCGGCCTTAGACAATAAGATTGTTGTTAAGGTTCCAATGACTGAAGACGGCATTAAAGCAATTAAATATTTTAGTACAAAACAAATTAAAACCAATTGCACCCTGGTCTTTTCTGCCGGGCAAGCACTCTTGGCCGCCAAAGCCGGAGCAACCTATGTATCTCCTTTTGTCGGTAGGCTCGATGATATCTCTGTCGATGGACTGGCCCTGATTCGCGAAATTCGGACGATCTACGATAATTATGCTTTCCCTACCCAGATTCTTGCGGCTTCGGTACGTCATAGTGCGCATATCTTGGGTTGTGCCAAAATTGGTGCGGATGTGATGACTGGACCTTTGCAGGCGATATTTTCCCTCTTAAAACACCCGTTGACGGACAGTGGCCTTGCTCAATTTTTAGCTGATCATAAACGCGTTGCCGCACAAAGTAACAATTGAGATGGTCATGACAAGACATAGTATCCATAATTTAGAAGCGATTGTTAAGCAAGTCCGAAGGGATATACTCCGCATGGTGCATGGTTGCCAGTCGGGGCATCCGGGAGGATCGTTGGGCTGCACCGAATTGTTGGTCTGCTTATACTTTGAATTGATGCAGCGAAACGATCAGTTTGATTTGAATGGCCTCGGGGAAGACCTGTTTTTCCTTTCCAATGGTCATATCTCTCCGGTATTTTATAGTGTGTTGGCGCGAGCAGGTTATTTTCCAATCGATGAACTTGCCACCTTCAGAAAACTCAATTCAAGACTGCAGGGACATCCGACTACGCATGAAGGACTGCCAGGTATCCGTGTCGCTTCGGGATCCTTGGGGCAAGGTCTTTCTGTCGCTATTGGTGCTGCTCAAGCCAAAAAACTAAATCAAGATAACCGCATGGTTTATGTGCTTATGGGCGATGGCGAATTGCAGGAAGGGCAGGTATGGGAAGCGGCCATGTATGCAGCTCACAACGAAATGGACAATTTGATTGCTATTGTAGATTACAATGGTGCGCAGATTGATGGGGCTACCAACGATGTCCTTTCGCTGGGCGACCTACCCCGCAAATGGATGGTATTCGGCTGGAAGGTTATAGAGGTTATGCGCGGTAATGACATTGGTTCTGTGATTTCAGGACTACGAAAGGCCCAAGCTTCGACCGGAACTAAAATGCCTGTAATGGTGTTGCTACATACCGAAATGGGAAATGGGGTTGATTTTATGATGGGCTCACATAAATGGCATGGCATAGCACCCAGTGATGAACAACTAGCTATGGCCTTAAACCAGAATGCAGAAACATTGGGTGATTATATCGCCTAATCGTAGGACGATTTTGAAATAGATTAACATGAAAAAATATACATATACAGAATCAAAAGACACACGTTCTGGATTTGGTGCCGGTTTGCTGGAAGCAGGAAAGGAAGATGAAAATGTGGTTGCACTCTGTGCAGACCTGATCGGTTCGCTCAAAATGAACGATTTCATCAAGGCCTTTCCGGAACGTTTTTTTCAGATCGGCATTGCCGAAGCAAATATGATGGGTATTGCAGCTGGACTTACCATCGGTGGAAAAATACCTTTTACTGGTACATTTGCCAATTTTTCAACGGGTCGGGTATACGATCAGATTCGTCAATCTATTGCCTATTCGGATAAAAATGTGAAAATAGCGGCTTCGCATGCCGGCCTTACGTTGGGTGAAGATGGGGCGACCCATCAGATATTGGAAGATATTGGATTGATGAAAATGCTTCCAGGGATGACGGTTATCAATCCTTGCGATTATAATCAGACGAAGGCTGCAACGCTAGCTGCTGCCAAACACAAGGGGCCAGTCTACCTGCGGTTTGGACGACCCGTGGTGCCGGTTTTCACCCCGGAAGATCAGGAATTTGTGATCGGCGAAGCCCTGATGCTCAATCCGGGTACAACTGTGACTATTTTGGCAACTGGACATCTCGTCTGGGAAGCCATATGTGCCGGGGAAGAATTGGAAACATTAGGTATTGATGCCGAAATCATTAATATCCATACCATCAAGCCACTAGATGAGAAAGCCGTACTGACTTCTGTCGCTAAAACGGGCTGTGTTGTTACAGCCGAAGAGCATAATCGTATCGGTGGACTAGGAGATAGTGTAGCGCAACTGTTGGCAAAAAAAATGCCTACTCCGCAGGAATATGTGGCTGTAAACGACAGCTTCGGTGAATCGGGACCGCCAAGTGCGCTGATGGATAAATATGGCTTAAACGCCGATGCTATTGTAGCTGCGGTATTAAGAGTACTCAAAAGGAAAGTGGTGATTTAGTTGAAATTGGGCTGTTGTCCCGTCATGGGTGATAGCCTCGCTATCTATTTGCTATTAAACCAATTATAATATGAAAAAGATGATCTGCACCATGTTGTGCGTTTTTTCCGCCAGCCTAGTGGCCCAGGCGCAGCAGACTGCCCCACAGGGATTTGATGTTGAGCGAAAATTGACATCAACTGGGAAAATAGATTCCCTTGTTTATCCTTCAAAAACTGTAGGAGTTAAGAGGAAAGCACTGCTATATACCCCGCCGGGATACAGTGCCGCAAAAAAATATCCCGTATTATATCTCTTGCACGGAATTGGCGGTGATGAACGGGAATGGTTCAGACATGGAAATCCTCAGGTTATTTTTGATAACCTGTATGCAGAAGGAAAAATGGAACCTATGTTGGTGATTATGCCCAATGGCCGCGCCATGGAAGATGACCGTGCTGGTGGAAATGTGATGGCACCGGATCGGGTAGCGGCGTTTTCAACTTTTGAAAAAGATCTGCTCGATGACCTGATTCCATTTGTTGAAAAGCAGTTTCCCGTTATCAAGGATCGCGAGCACCGCGCGATTTTTGGATTGTCTATGGGCGGTGGACAGGCCCTGAATTTTGGACTTGGCCATATCGATACTTTTGCCTGGGTGGGCGGCTTTTCCTCCGCGCCCAATACCAAGATGCCACAGGAATTACTGCCTGTTCCGAAAGAAGCTAAAGATAAATTAAAACTGCTGTGGATCTCCTGTGGTGACCAGGATGGTTTGCTCAATATAAGTAAGCGCACACATGAGTACCTTTCGGAACATGGGGTGCCTCATATTTACTATCTGGAGTCGGGCGGGCATGATTTCAATGTATGGAGAAATGATCTCTATAATGTTTCGCAATTGCTATTTAAGGATAAGAAATAAAGGCCTTACTAATTTGATAATAGCAATAAACAATTCGAAGGTTTGCCTTGGCCGTTCTTAAAATGAGTTTGTTAGCTCTGGGAATTAATTCCGAAACTGCAAAAAATACTATCAAGAAAAATGATTGAAAAATTTATTTGGAAGTACATAAGCCTATTCATTGCGATCTTGTCACTGCATACTACAGTGTTGTTTGCCCAAAAGCGATCGGCATTGACCCTATGGTATGATCGGCCTGCAGACGAAAAGGTATGGGAACAAGCTTTACCGCTTGGAAATGGTCGGTTGGGCGCGATGGTTTATGGAATTCCATCTTGTGAGCGTATGCAGCTTAATGAGGAAACAATTTGGGCGGGAGGTCCTTATCGCAACGATAATAAGAAAGGCGGCGCGGCATTAAAAACTATTCAGAATTATATATTCGATGGGAAACCAGCTGAAGCCGATAAGCTTGCAAATGAAACCTTCTTCACTAAGACACATGGCATGCCCTATCAAACGGCAGGAAATATTCTGCTGCGATTCCCTGGGCATGAACGGTACCGGCACTATTATCGCGAACTGGATATTGAACGGGCAGTTGCGTTGTCGCGTTATACAGTAGATGGGGTAACATTTACCAGAGAAGTTTTTACTTCGTTTGCTGATGATGCCATTGTTATGAAAATAAAGTCGAGCAAGAAGGGGAAACTCAATTTCACATTAACTTATGAGAATGAGTCGAAGCATACTATTTACAAAACCGGTGATAAGCTTATTTTAGAAGGACGAGGATCCGATCACGAGGGTATTAAAGGGCAGGTTGTTTATCAGATTCATACGGGAGTAAAGCATACCGATGGACAGCTTGTCGTGAAAGAGGAATCGATTGATATAAAAGATGCAAGTTCCGTTTGTCTTTATATTTCAATTGCGAGTAATTTTCAAAATTATAAACAACTGGGAGCTGATCCCTATAAGCTGGCTGCAGAAAGATTGGAAAAGGCCATGGACAAAGACTATCAGCAGGCTTCACACCAGCATACCCTTGCTTACAGCAGACAGTTTAATCGATTCCAGCTGCATTTGGGGGATGCCAATAGCGAACAACAGTTGCCGCTGTCCGCGCGTATTGCAGACTTTGCCCGTACACAGGATCCGGCCTTAGTGACCTTGTTGGCTCAATTTGGGCGCTATTTGCTCATCTGCTCATCACAAGAGGGTGGCCAGCCTGCTAATCTACAAGGAATCTGGAACCGATCCATGCAACCAGCATGGGACAGTAAATATACAATCAATATAAATACCGAAATGAACTACTGGCCTGCTGAGGTCACCAACCTTTCCAGTACGCTTCAGCCGTTATTTTCCATGATCAAAGAACTCAGTGAACGTGGTGAAGAAACCGCGAAGACATTGTACCATGCGCGTGGCTGGGTGGCCCATCATAATACCGATATCTGGCGCGTGACGAGTCCGATTGATTTTGCGGCTGCCGGAATGTGGCCAAGTGGGGGGCTGTGGTTGTCCCAACATCTTTGGGAGCATTATCTTTTTACGGGAGATAAAGAGTTTTTGAGGCAACTTTACCCGGTTATGAAGGGAGCTTGCGACTTTCTTTTGTCTGCGCTTGTCGTGCATCGCGGTTATCCAGCTGAAAAATGGCTCGTCCTGAGTCCCTCAATTTCGCCCGAGCAAGGGCCACTTGCGGCAGGCGTGACCATGGATAATCAACTATGCTACGACATGCTTACCCGTACCGCTTTGGCGGCAGAAGCGCTGGATGTTGATGCAATGTATAGGGATACATTGCTGGCAACGGCACGGCGGATTCCACCAATGCATATCGGTCGATTTAATCAGTTACAAGAATGGCTGGAAGATGTGGATGATCCTCAAAATCGACACCGGCATGTATCCCATTTATACGGATTGTTTCCAGGTAGTCAAATTTCACCGTTCCGCACGCCTAAATTGTTTGAGGCTGCACGTAATTCATTGATATATCGAGGTGATTTTGCGACGGGATGGTCAATTGGATGGAAAATAAATTTATGGGCCCGTTTATTGGATGGAAACCATGCCTACGAAATTATAAAGAAAATGCTGAGCATTTCCGATGAAAACCATCCCGATGGACGTACCTATCCAAATCTTTTTACGGCACATCCTCCATTTCAGATTGACGGTAATTTTGGCTTAACAGCGGGTATTGCGGAGATGCTGGTCCAAAGCCACGATGGCGCTGTGCATCTGCTGCCAGCGATTCCCGATCAATGGAAAGAGGGTTGGGTAAAGGGTATCAAGGCGCGCGGTGGATTTGAAATTGAAATGCAATGGAAAAAAGGGAAGATAAAGGAGGCAATGGTCTTTTCACCTTTAGGCGGTAATTTGCGGCTACGGACAGCTTCGCCATTGAAAGGATCTGAACTTCAAATCGCAAGAGGCGATCAGACTAATACCCTTTTAGCTCCTGTAATAACACCAGTAAGTATTCAATCTGCAGATTCACAGCTGAAAGGAATTGAATTACCAAGCTATTATGAATACGATGTACAAACCTTGCCTGGAAAACATTATACATTTAAGGCTTACTAAATTAATGCGACTAATAAATCCTGTCAATATGTTAAGAATGAAAATCGGCGCTTTTGTCTTCTCCTTAATGATCCCGTTTTTGGGAGCATTGGCGCAGCAAGCCCATAATCCAATCATCTTTGCTGACGTGCCCGATATGTCCATGATACGCGTCGGTGATACCTATTATATGAGCAGTACGACCATGCACATGAACCCCGGTGTCCCGATTATGAAGTCCAAAGACCTGGTCAATTGGACGTTGATTAATTATGCGTACGATCGTCTTGGCGATCAGGATGAACTCAATCTGTCAAACCATAAAAATGCGTATGGGCACGGCTCCTGGGCAAGCAGTTTGCGCTTTCATGAGGGGCGGTACTATGTCAGTACATTTTCGGCCAATACAGGAAAAACGCATGTCTACCACACAGCAGATATTGAACATGGCCCCTGGGTTTCGAAAGAATTTCAGCCGATGATGCACGATCATAGCTTATTCTTTGACGGGGGGAAAATATATATGATCTGGGGTGGGGGACGTATCTATATTGCTGAATTATTGCCTGATTTTTCAGGTGTTAAAGCAGGAACACAACGCGTATTGATAGACGATGCCTCTTTACCCGCCAAGCCTAAAGAAGGCAAAGCCGGTTTACCTGCTGAAGGATCCCAAATGTTTAAGATCAATGGTATGTATTATCTTTTTAATATTTCATGGCCAGCGGGAGGAATGCGCACGGTGATTGTACATCGGGCGAGCCAATTGGAAGGTTCGTATGAGGGGAAAGTGGTTTTGCAGGATCAGGGTGTGGCACAGGGAGGTCTGATTGATATGCCCAACGGAAAATGGTATGCTTATCTTTTTCAGGATTATGGTGCTGTAGGCCGAATTCCATTTTTGGTTCCTGTCAAATGGGAAGATGGATGGCCAGTGCTTGGTATTGACGGAAAAGTCCCGGCCACATTGGATCTTCCCGCAAATAAAAGCTTAAGCCCCGGAATTGTTGACTCGGATGATTTTGACCGGGAAGCCGGACAAGCCGCCCTTCCCCTGGCATGGCAATGGAACCATAACCCAGTTGTTGATCTTTGGTCAGTGACCGAACGCAGTGGCTTTTTGAGACTGCGAACCGGCGACCTTACTGATGACTTTCTTTCAGCTAAAAATACATTGACGCAACGCACCATCGGCCCGAGCTGCAGCGCCGCTATTGCTATAGAGGTTTCTAACATGAAAGATGGTGATTTTGCGGGAATATCGCTATTGCAAAAAAACTATGGTTTAGTAGGAGTCCGGATGGAAGGAAATACAAAATCGTTGGTAATGATTAATGCGATGACGGGGGCGCCACAAGAACTGGCGAAGATCAATCTCAAACAGCAGCGTATATTTCTTAAAGCAAACTGCGATTTTTCAAACAAAAAAGATACGGCCCAATTTTTTTATAGCACCGATGGACACCATTGGAAGATGATAGGTAACGTGCTAAAAATGAGTTACACCATTCCTCATTTTATGGGGTATCGGTTCGGACTTTTTAACTATGCAAGTAAAGAGGCTAGTGGCTACGTAGATTTTGATTACTTCCATTTAACCATAAATTAAGATGATATGAGAAAACAATTTTTTACGTTATTTCTGTTTGGATTCCAATTCCTGTTTTTGCCTTCAATAAATACGTTAAAAGCACAAAATCCGATCGTACAGACATCCTATACGGCGGATCCGGCACCATTAGTGTATAATAACCGTCTTTATCTTTATACCACGCAGGATGAAGAAGAATCCACCTGGTTTAATATGAACAATTGGCGGGTGTATTCAACCAATGACATGGTGAACTGGACCGACCATGGTGCGATTCTCTCTTATACAGATTTTGAATGGGCAAAAGGGGATGCTTGGGCGGCGCAATGTGTTGAAAAGAATGGTAAATTTTATCTATATGTGCCTGTTATTTCTAAACTCAACAATCGTGGTGCGATCGGTGTTGCAGTTGCTGATAGTCCGTTGGGACCTTTTCATGATCCCTTGGGAAAACCATTACTACAGAGTGAATGGGGCGATATCGATCCGACTGTGTTTATTGATGACGATGGTGAGGCACATATGTACTGGGGGAATCCTCAGCTGAAATATGTCAGGCTGAATGAAGATATGATCTCTTATGCGGGTGATATCGTTGAGGTTCCGATGACAGCAGCATCATTTGGAAAAAGAGCGGGAGATCCGAAACGACCTACAACCTACGAGGAAGGTCCCTGGTTGTACAAAAGAAACAGCTTGTATTATCTTTTTTGGCCGGGAGGCCCTTTACCTGAAGTTATTGGGTATTCGACCAGCAAAAAAGCCGAAGGACCCTGGAAGTATGGTGGTGTAGTTATGTCAGCCGAAGGAAAAGCATTTACAAACCATCCTGGTGTTGTCGATTTTAAAGGGAAGACCTATTTCTTTTATCACAATGGAGCTTTACCCGGCGGGGGAGGTTTCACGCGCTCTGTTGCTGTTCAGGAATTAAACTTTAATCCAGACGGCAGTATCCCGCCGATGAAAATGACTGCAGGAATTACTCAGGGGCTAGCAAACGTAAACCCTTACGAACTTCATCAGGCCGAAATGATTGCTTGGTCCGAGCATGTTAAATCCTATCAGCGTGAAAAAGTAGGTGTTTTTATAAAGGCAAGGAAAGATGGAGCTTATACCTGTGTGAAAAATGTTGACTTTGGTGAGAAAGGTGCCCGCACTTTTTTTGCACGGGTGGGAACAACACATAACGGTGGAGTCAGCATGGAGGTTCGTTCGGGAGCGATCGACGGGGCTTTATTAGCTACCATACAAGTTCCTATGACAGGGGGCGATGACCGGTGGACTACAGTGGAGACCGTACTAGCCGATAAAGTGAAGGGAATACATGATTTATACTTTGTTTTTAAAGGCAAGGCTCCGTCGAATATTCTGTTTTTCGATTGTTGGAAATTTGGAAGGTAAAGTGGTAGAATATGTTTTTTAGAATAGAAAATTTCTTTTGTTTTTCATCTTTTAGTCGTCTAACGCTGGTTACTGTTTGGCTTCTCGGACTACTACCATGTGCTGCCAGTGTACGGTTGCCAGCAATCCTGGGGGACCAGATGGTTCTACAGCGGGATATCGATCTCAATATTTGGGGATGGGCAGCGAAAGGCGAAAAGATTACTCTTCGTTTTAGAGGTGCATACTATTATACAGAAGCAGGGAGGGATGGTAAGTGGTCTGTGCATATCCCGCCACAGCATTACGGTGGTCCTTATCTCATGGAGATCAATGACATTGTTATTCGGGATGTGTTAATTGGCGATGTCTGGCTCTGTTCGGGCCAGTCCAACATGGAGACACCGATTAAGCGGCTTGTCGAACGTTTTCCTGAAATAAATGAATCGAATAATCATATGATCCGTTATTTCAAGGTGCCGACACAAAATAGTATAGTGGATAGACAGGAAGATATACCTTCTGGTGAACGATGGCATTCGGGAATCGCCTCTGATGTTATGAATTGGACGGCATTGGCCTATTTTTATGCTATGGAGTCCTATCGGCATAATGGTATTCCTGTCGGAATGATCGTATCTAGTCTCGGCGGATCAGGAATAGAGCGCTGGATTGATCAGAAATATCTGAAAAAGTTTCCCGAATTGTTGCTAGATCAACATGCTGTCGATAGCCTTCGGTTGGCCGAAAGAGATCTGGGAGCGGATTATTGGACGGAAGAAGAATATAACGATTCGGATTGGCCAACGGTGCTGGTGCCTGAATACTGGGAAAAAGCGCAGCGAACTACTAAAGGGGTACGTTATTACCGTAAGAATTTCACTGTTCCGGAAGCTAAAGAAGGGCGGCATGCCAAGTTGTATTTGGGGACTTCGATCGATAGCGATTCGGTGTATGTCAATGGTCATTTTGTAGGTTCTACTGCCTACCGTTACCCGCCGCGGATTTACGATATTCCTGCAGGGATACTTCATGCAGGAAGAAATAATTTAACCGTGCGCCTGCGATCGGATGGAGGGGATGGCGGATTTACACCCGATAAATCCTATAAGATTAGATTGGACGATGTATGTATTGATCTTGCAGGCGAATGGCGTTGGCAAATTGCGATCGACCAGGAAGAAGTTGAAAAGTATAAAAGCCGCCTGCGGCATTTGGGGCAGGTTGGTTCAGGCCTGTATAACGGAATGATCTATCCATTGCGCGGCTATGGAATAAAAGGTGTTCTCTGGTATCAAGGGGAAGCAAATGCGGGTGATCCATCCTATTATCAAAGCTATCTTACTAGTTTGATCAGTAATTGGCGCGCGCAATTTGGTCAGCCTCAGCTTCCTTTTTTGATGGTGCAGCTGCCCAACTTTATGGCCAAAGATACGTTACCAACGGAGTCTAACTGGGCAAGGATCAGGGAGGCTCAATTTGAGGTTAGCAAAGAGGTTCCTTTAACAGCGCTTGCCGTGACTTATGATCTTGGTGAGTGGAACGATATACATCCGCTAAATAAGAAGGATATGGCAAAGCGATTATTTCTATGCGCGCGTAAGATGTTGTATGGCGAACAAGTAGTCGCTTCCGGCCCACGGTTTAAACATATGCGGACCGATGGAAATCAAGTTGTCGTTTCATTCAACGAAATTGGAAAGGGACTGGCTATCGGTCATGGTAAAAAATTGCAACATTTTGCGATTGCAGGTTCAGACCGAAAATTTGTATGGGCGAATGCAATTATACGTGGGAATGAGGTTGTATTGAGTCATCCAAAGATCAGCAATCCACAGGCAGTCCGCTATGCATGGAGCAATAATCCCGAAGATGCAAATCTAGTCAACAAGGAAGGAATGCTAGCTGGGCCATTTCGTACCGATAATTGGTAGCATGAGTAGTTCGAAGCAAAAAAATCAATTGAATAGTGTAAAATATAATTCAGCAATTTAAGTAATTAATATAATCAATTTATGAAGGGACTAAATATTGTTTTAAAAAAACGGACAATGATATTGTTATTATCCGTTACGGGAATTTTATCAACAACACGGGCGTTGGGGCAGCAGCAAAATATGGTGAAGGATCTCAGTAAGGGGTTTGTGCACCAGTCTATAGGTAATCCATACCTACCACTTTGGGAGCATCTCCCTGATGGTGAACCCCGTGTTTTTGAAGATCCTGACCAGCCAGGGAAATATCGCGCATATATCATTGGTTCCCATGATTTACGTTTTACGAGTTATTGTGGGCCTGACATTCGGATGTGGTCAGCGCCGATTGAAAACTTAACGAGCTGGCGAGACGAGGGTGCTATTTTTAGCTATCCGATTGATGGAAAATGGGATGTGATGTATGCCCCAGATCTTGTAGAGGTCAAACGTAAAGATGGAAAAAAAGAATACTACTTGTTTCCACACAGCAGAGGAGATAAACGTGAAGCAATGGTAGTCAAAGGCGATCGACCGAATGGCCCCTTTAAACCTATAAACCTCACGGAAGACGGTAAGCGTACTTTGCCCGGAAGTATCTTAGGGTTTGATCCGGCCGTTTACATTGAATATGTGACGGATCCCAAAGATCCTGATTATGAAATTGGATTCCGGGCATACGGTTTTTGGGGTTTTCAACGCTCGATGGCGGCACAGTTAGATCAGAAAACGATGTATTCGCTACGACCAGGTACCGAAATTATTAATTATCTATTGCCAGCAAGTGCACGATATGGTGAATTGCGTGATCCAAAAGGTACCGCCTATCCTAATATTTTTAAGGGCGAGGATTTAGGAACTTTTAATTTTTTTGAAGCTTCATCAATTCGTAAAGTCGGCAACAAATATGTTTCGGTATACAGTGGGTATTCAGGTCCTGAATATGGGGTAGGGAGCTCAAATTCAACCTTGCGGTACGCGGTGGCAGATTCGCCATTGGGGCCTTGGAAGAGTGGTGGTGTTTTGGTCGATTCGCGTGCTCCAGTATTAAATAAAGACGGATCGGCTATCGAAACCAGCAATGCGGGGCATAATACCCATGGCAGTATCGAATTGATCAATGGACAATGGTACGTATTTTACCATAGACCGCCACGCGGATTTGGCTTTGCACGTCAAGCGGTAGTAGAACCTATCAGAGTTTCGTGGGATGAAAAAAGCGTAAAAGATGGTGGGATGGTTGCTATCCGAGCTTTTGACCCATTTCAAGAAAATTTAACCATCAAAGATAAGCAGGGAAAAGAATATAAAGGTGCAGAGGTGACATCGGAAGGATTCCATTTCTATGGATTAGACCCCTATCGGTATTACTCGGCTGGATATGCCTGTTATCTTTCAGATATCAGTTTACAACAGGATTCATGGGACGTATGGGATAACCATATGCCTGTGACAAATATGAAAAATGGAACTATCGCAGGTTTTAAATATTTTGGATTTGGTGGCCTGAAACAGGATAAATTTGGATTAAAGGCGTTTGAGGGAACAAAAAAAGGAAATCGTACGACCTTCAATCTGTTTATTACACCAAAAACACAAGCTTCATTTAAGGTCAATGTGTGGCTGGATAGCCCTTGGGATAATGAAACCTGGAAAGGAAAGCGTATTGCTCAAATAACAGTTCCCGCAAATACGGCGACAACAGTAAAGCAATTTACGGTCGATGTTTCTAATTATGTCGATCACTTGGATGGCAAACATGCTTTGTTTCTGGTCGCTGAGGGTGAAGAGGGCAAGCCGCTTTTTGATTTTATAGGATTGGGATTTAGTTCGAAAGACAAAAAAATTGAACGTCCGGTACCGCCTTCGGTTACGATTACAGTGAATGGCAAAAAACTAATGTTGCCTTCGATTCCTGTGCGATCTACCGATGAGAACGGCATCGTTGGTTACAACCATTATGAAGTTACTTTTCCAATGGAAACCAACGACAAGAAGATACCTGTGGTGAAGGCTATGGCAAATAACCCTGAAGTTGAGATCAAAATTAAACAAGGAAGCTCGTTTACCGATTACGCACAGATTGATTGTGTTTACAAAGGGCAAACCAAAAGCTATCTTGTAAAGTATGTAAAGAATTGAATCGTTAGCCGGTAAGCGGTTTTACAAACATGTAGAAAAAGGCTGTCCAATGAAAATGGACAGCCTTTTTTAAACATTTTTATTGGAATATAAAACATTTGTATTGGTTCCCGGTAGAAAGCTACTTGTAGTTTTACCCTTGTAATTCAACTAATCGAATAACCAATTATATGGATCAAAGTATAACAGAGGTAAAGCCTATTAAAGGTTTTTACAAACTTTCAATGAAACAACGGGTGGGGTTTGGCGCTGGTGATCTTGCACAGAATCTTATTTACCAGACTGTTTCGATGTACCTCCTGATTTTTTATACCAATGTTTATGGAATTTCTGCTGCTTCGGCAGGAGTCATGTTTCTCATTGTCCGAATCGTGGATGTGTTGTGGGATCCCATTGTAGGCGCATTTGTCGATAAGAGAAATCCACGGATGGGAAAATACAGATCTTATTTGGTGTTGGGAGGAATTCCATTGACGGGGTTTGCAATTCTGTGTTTTTGGAATGGCTTTTCGGGTTCTTTGGCCTACGCGTATATTACCTATGTTGGCCTATCAATGCTTTATACTTTAGTAAATGTTCCCTATGGTGCTTTAAATGCTTCTTTGACGAGAGATACGGACGAGGTGACAAAACTAACATCGACGCGCATGTTTATGGCGAACGTGGGCGGGCTGGCTGTTGGGTATGGCGTACCGCTGGTCGTACAGTATCTCGCTCCGGATGGAAAGATAAACTCAAAAGCTTCGGCCGAAGCCTGGTTTACAACGATGCTGATCTATGCTTTAGTCGGATTGGCCCTTCTGATTTTTTGTTTCTCACAAACAAAAGAACGGGTTATTATGGATGAAAAGGATACTGATAATGTACACGTATCTGATCTATGGCGAGAATTTAAGCACAATCGGCCTTTGCGTATTTTGGCCTTTTTTTTCATTACAGCATTTGCGATGATGGCCATCGGTAATTCGGCAGGATCCTACTACATGATCTATAATGTACATGCTCCGGATATGCTGCCTTATTTTATGGCTCTGGGCTCCCTGCCTGCTTTTATTTTTATGCCATTGGTGCCGGCTATCAAACGTACAATAGGAAAGAAGCAAATGTTCTATGTTTTTCTGACTGTCGCTATCCTTGGAATGCTCATGTTGTACATAATTTCATCCGCCGAGACACTCAAGAGTAGTATTGGACTGGTATTGGCTGCTCAGTTTATCAAATCAACTGGTGTAATCGTTGCTACGGGGTATATGTGGGCACTTGTACCTGAAGTCATATCCTATGGCGAATATAAAACCGGTAAGCGTATTTCGGGCATTGTCAATGCACTGACAGGTATTTTTTATAAGGCTGGAATGGCATTGGGAGGAGTCGTCCCTGGATTGGTACTGACTTATGTTGAATTTGATAAAGATAATGCCGTAAGCCAATCTGCATTGGCTGAAAAGGGAATTCTATGGTTGGTGGCTGTTATTCCTGCAGTACTTTTGGTGCTCGCGATGTATGTTATCTCCAAATACGAACTGGATGATATAACGATCGACAAAATCAACCAAGATATAGAATCAAGACATACTTATTAATCAAAAATAAACCATGAAGATGTTAAAAACTATTTTTGTGGCGGTAGCAGCCTTACTATTTGGTCCTGCTGCTTCAGCCACTTTGCAGAACCTGAAGGGGGCTCCTGATTCATTGACCTTGAAAGATGCATTTGAGGATAAATTTTTTATAGGAACAGCATTAAACCTTGATCAGATATGGGAGCGCGATCAGGCAGCGGTCGCGGTGGTCAAAACGCAGTTCAACTCCATAGTTGCCGAGAATTGTATGAAAAGTATGTTTTTGCAACCAAGGGAAGGTGAGTTCGATTTTAAGGATGCGGACCGCTTTGTCGCATTTGGAGAAAAAAATAAAATGCAAATTATCGGTCATACGCTGATTTGGCATTCGCAGACACCAGCTTGGTTTTTTGTCGATAAAAATGGGAAAGAGGTCACCCGAGAGGTACTTATCGAACGCATGCGGAAGCATATACAAACCGTTGTTTCCCGTTATAAAGGAAGGGTATTTGGTTGGGATGTGGTGAATGAGGCCATATTGGATAATGGAGAATGGCGTAAAAGCAAATTCTACCAGATCATCGGGCCGCAATTTATTGAATTGGCCTTCAAATTTGCGCATGAGGCAGATCCAAATGCAGAATTATATTATAACGATTATTCAACTGCTATCCCCGAAAAAAGAAAGGGTATTATGCGCATGGTGCAACAGGTAAAGGCTGCCGGTGGGCAGGTCACTGGAATTGGTATGCAGGAACATAATGCATTGGACAATCCATCGGTCGATGAAGTCGAAAAAACCATACTCGGATTTGCGGGGCTTGGTGCGAAGGTAATGGTGACGGAAATGGATATTTCGGTCCTACCGCATGTACGTCCCAATATGGGAGCGGAAATAGGGGAGCGTCATGCCTACAGTAAAGCGATGAATCCGTACGAAAAAGGACTTCCTGCAGCGAAAATGAATGAGTTGGGAGCGAGATATGTAGCGTTTTTTAATTTATATCTCAAACATCGGGATAAAATATCACGTGTGACATTGTGGGGTGTTGGCGATGGAGACTCATGGAAGAATGGCTGGCCTATTCCGGGACGTACAGACTATCCGTTGTTATTTGACCGGAATTATCAGCCCAAACCTTTTGTAAAGGATATTATTGCGTTGACTCAAAAAAAAAAAAGAAATAAGAAAAATGAACAAAAGTAAGTATTTATATCCGGGAGATTACATGGCTGATCCTTCAGCACATGTTTTTGAAAACAAAATTTATATTTATCCCTCTCACGATAGGGAAAGCGGCATCCCCGAAAATGATAACGGCGACCATTTTGATATGCAGGATTACCATGTATTTTCCCTAGAAGATATCAATGCGGCGGTTGTTGATCATGGAAAGGTATTGGACGTAAAAAACATTCCCTGGGCCGGTCGTCAGCTTTGGGATTCCGATGTAGCCGAGAAAGATGGGAAGTACTATATGTATTTCTCCATGAAAGACAAAAACGATATTTTTAGACTGGGTGTCGCTATGGCAGACCAACCCTATGGACCATTTGTGCCGCAGGATAATCCAATTAAGGGAAGCTACAGTATTGATCCATGTGCTTATAAAGATACAGATGGTTCCTATTATTTATATTTTGGTGGTATATGGGGTGGACAGCTCCAATTTTATCGGAATAATAAGATTGTTTCGCCCAATGAATTGCCAAAATCTGATGAAACTGCATTGTCGCCTAAGGTTGTCAAGATGTCTGCTGATATGCTGGAGTTTTCGGAACAGCCGCGGGATCTAGTTATTTTAGATAAAGAGGGCAAACCATTAAAGCATGGGGATACGGAAAAGCGATTTTTTGAAGCTTCCTGGATGCATAAATATCAAGGTAAGTATTATTTTTCCTATTCTACAGGCGACAGCCATTTGATTTGTTATGCCATCGGAGACAATCCTTATGGACCATTTACTTATCAAGGGGTGATCTTATCGCCTGTTGTTGGTTGGACCACACACCACAGCATCGTGGAATTCAAGGGCAAGTGGTACCTATTTTATCACGACTCGGTTCCATCTGGAGGAAAGACCTGGCTCAGAAGCATGAAAGTTATTGAGTTGACGTATGATGAGAATGGTCATATTAAGCCAATAGATGGATTGTCTTCTTAAAAGATGTATTTGTTTTTTTACGGATGAGGTATACTATGTATTTCCATTTCTTATTGTTGGCGTTGCTTTTTATTTTCCCCGCTACTTTACGGTCGGAGGATGGCAGCCAATTGTGGCTGCGGTTTTCAAAACAGGTAAAACCTGTAGGCACCATCCAGGTTATCAAAGGAAAATCAACCGATGTAACCTTGGCATTGGCAAAACAGGAACTGCAATGTTACTGGAAGGGAGGGGATGTCATCTTAAAATTAGATCCTAGCCGAAAGGATTTAAAAGATGGCTATCAGATAAGCCAACACGAAAATCAGGTTTATATGATTGCAGGCCAATCTGTGGGTATATTATATGCTGTTTATCATTTATTACGTCTTCAGGAAACGGGAGCAGGGATACCCCGCTCGGGATTGGTTGAAATACCTGCCTATGATATCAGGGTTTTAAACCACTGGGATAATCTCGACGGGACAATAGAACGCGGCTATGCCGGGCATTCATTATGGAACTGGGAGGAGTTGCCGAATAAACTTTCACCCCGATATGAACAATATGGACGAGCCAATGCTTCAATAGGAATTAATGCGACGGTATTGAATAACGTGAATGCTTCGTCGGATCTCTTGAAGACGGATTATCTGAAAAAGGTTAAAGCATTGGCGGATGTCTTTCGTAAATATGGCATTAAAGTATATGTCTCAATCAATTTTTCCTCACCTCAAAACATAGGCGGTTTAACCAATTCAGATCCCTTAAATCAGGAAGTTAAGCGCTGGTGGAAATCCAAAGTCAAAGAAATTTATGCATTAATTCCGGATTTCGGTGGATTTTTGGTTAAAGCAAATTCTGAAGGACAACCAGGACCGCAAGATTACGGAAGAACCCATGCGGATGGGGCAAATATGCTTGCCGATGCGCTAAGTCCTTATGGTGGTATAGTGTTTTGGCGGGCTTTTGTCTATCATCCGACTAAAGATGACCGTGCCAAACAGGCTTATCAAGAGTTTGTTCCCCTTGATGGCGAGTTCCGGGACAATGTTATTCTTCAAGTAAAAAATGGGCCTATAGATTTTCAGCCCCGAGAGCCATTCAATCCTTTGTTGGGTGCGATGCCAAATACAGCAAAGATGCTCGAATTTCAATTGACACAGGAATATCTAGGCTTTTCTAATCATTTGGTCTATTTGGCTCCTTTGTTTAAGGAAGTATTGGATAGTGATACCTATGCCAATGGGAAAGGGCAAACGGTGTCAAAATTGACCGACAGTAGGGGGCATTTGGGACGTAAAACTGCAATCGCTGCTGTCGCCAATATTGGTTTGGATACCAATTGGACGGGGCATCATTTTGCCCAAGCCAACTGGTATGCCTTTGGTCGTTTGGCTTGGAACAATAACCTGTCGTCGGTTCAGATAGCGGATGAGTGGATAAGAATGACTTTTACGGGAGTCCAGGAGTTTGTAGAACCTATAAAGAAGCTGATGCTTGAATCACGGGAGGCAGCAGTCGATTATATGATGCCTTTAGGCCTGCATCACCTTTTTGCTTTTGAGCATCATTACGGCCCAGAACCTTGGGGAGATATTCCGGGGGGACGTCCAGACTGGATGCCATGGTATTACCATAATGCGGATAGCGTGGGATTGGGCTTTGACCGAACGGTTAATGGAAGTCGTGCTGTAACACAATATAATCCACCATTGGACAAGATTTATGGGAATATATCCACCTGTCCGGAAAATCTTTTATTGTGGTTTTATCATGTTTCCTGGAATTATCGAATGAATAGCGGCAATACGCTTTGGACCGAATTATGTTTCCGTTATGACCACGGTGTCCAAAAAGTGAGGGAGTTTCAAAAAGTTTGGGATCGTATGGAAAAATATATTGATCGACCACGTTTTTTGGCTGTTCAAGCTAAACTGAGAATCCAAGCTAGAGATGCAGTTTGGTGGAAAGATGCTTGTCTACAGTACTTTCAGTGTTTTTCGCGTCAGCCGATTCCTTACGAGTTGGAGCGACCAATACATAATTTGGAGGAGTTAAAGAAAATTAAGCTGCCGATGGGGCATCATAATTAGCAACGAAAGCAATGTCTTCAAGATCTTATTCATAATGGGTTGCTTTATCTGCTTATTCGACGTTTATAAATCGTAGGTGTTTCGCCCGTTATTTTTTTAAAGAGTCTGTTGAAATAAGATATATTTTCAAAGCCCAATTTAAAGCACAGCTGTTGGATATTGTCTTCATCGATTAACATCATCAACTGTGCTTTTTCTATTTTTTTTTGATTGATGTAATGTACCGGTGTGGCATTCATGTGTTTTTTGAAAAGTCGGATCAGATGATCTTTGGAGATAAAAATCAGATTGGCAAGTTGTTCGATTGAAATCGTATGATTGATATTTTCGTCTATGTAATCGAGTACACGCAGAAGTCGTTTTTCTACTTGTGGTATTTTGTTGGTCGCTTCTGCTAGAAATCGGCTCATCAACAAATGAATGATCGCTTGGTTTTCGGAGGCTCTGGCGAAAGGCGAAGCCGTTTGAAGTGCCATGTTTTTCATTAATTCTGATGAATTATCGTAGCCCTTTGGATCGTAAATTTTTAACTCACGACCTGGATTCGAGGCATAGAGATGCTGGATGACAGTCTCCAATAGCTGATCAGATTTGATCTCCTTTGGAAAAGTGTAACGATCAAAAATACTTGACCTTCTTTCGGGATTTTCATAGATATGGATGTAATAGAGCGAGAGTTTAGCTGAACAGGCATAGCTATGATGGATATAGGCTGGTGTAAGATAGAGATGGCCAGGTCGAAGTTTAATGATTTCATCCTTTAAAATAATAGATGCCTCACCTTCACATACATAATGTATTCTTGCAAAGGGACTCTTAATATTTTGAAAGTTCCAATCTGCCAGATGTTCCGCATAGCCAATATTCAATAGTGTAAAATCGAGTTTATTCTTTTCGTTATTTATCATTATGCGAAGCGGAAAAATAGTTACATACTATATTAATCTCAGATACAATAATACTCGTTTTCTCAAAAAAAAATAGCACTTTTTACCTACAGTTGTCGATAATGTGTTTTTTTTGCGCAAGCAACGCATTTCTAAGAGATCGTTGTATGTTTTTTGTGGAATTATTCCGAGAGTTTTGTTTTTTTTGAAGGCTATGGTTTCATAACAGCTTTACGAGTAGCTGAACTTATCTGATAAATATCTTTTTAGCATAAAGCAATTTATCTGATCGTTGATAACCTTCCCTTATTTGAGATTTTTGAAAGAGAGGTTTTGTGATATATAATGGGGATGGATCGATATCGTGTTAGTTTTTATCGCTAATGTAGTTCCTTTCTCCATTCTATATAATTATTTTTGACTATACGATACTAGTAAAGATTCCAAAACAGGAAATCTCATCGATTCCGATATGAGCTTTGATCCAATTCATAATCAACGCAATTGTTATTTAAATCTTGATGCCATTTATAAATGAAAGCAATAAAAATAGTGAAAGAAGGACGTGTGGAAATCATGGATATTCCGCAGCCGACTGTTAAAGATGGGCATGTCCTCGTAAAGGTAGATTATGTTGGGTTCTGCGGTTCAGATCTGAATACCTTTCGGGGGTTGAATCCATTGGTCAATTTGCCGGTCATACCAGGGCATGAAATTGGGGCAACGGTCGTGGAATTGGGGAGTAATGTAACAACTGATCTTAAGGTTGGTACAAACGTTACAGTAAACCCGTATTCCAACTGTGGTGTTTGTACCGCATGTAAAAATAATAGGCCCAACGCTTGCCGTTACAACGAGACCATGGGGGTGCAGCGCGATGGCGCCATGACCGAATATCTTGTCTTACCTGTTGAAAAGATCATCGCTGGGGGACAACTTTCATCCAAAGAATTGGCTCTAGTGGAACCTATGAGTGTGGGCTTCCACGCCGTTGACCGAGCATCGGTAACAGACAGCGATATTGTATTGGTATTTGGATGTGGTATGATTGGGGTGGGGGCGATCATTCGGGCGGTATTACGGGGGGCTACAATCATTGCTGTGGATGTGAGTACTGAAAAGCTCGAACTAGCGAAAAAATTAGGTGCAAAGTATACGATTAATAGCGCTACGGAAGATCTGCATGCGAGGTTGGATGTGTTGACTCAGTCCATGGGAGCTGATGTTGTTATCGAAGCCGTTGGCCGAAAGGAAACATACCTGGCGGCCATTGCTGCCGCTGCATATACAGGCAGAGTGCTGTATATCGGGTATGCAAAGGAAGCGATTCCTTTTGATACACAATTTTTTGTCAAAAAAGAGCTTGATATCAGAGGGTCGCGCAATGCTACGGCAAGGGATTTTGCTGCTGTAATGAATTACTTGAAAATGAAAACCTGCCCGATCGAAGAACTGATAACGGGTGTTTTTCGGGTGGAAGATGCGCAATTGGCCTTGGAATCATGGTTAAATGAACCCGGACGTGTTTTTAGGCTACTGATAGCGTTTTGACCGAAACGGCTATGGCTTTGTGAAAGATCGAATTGAGGGGGAGATAACTATAAAATATCTTGCTGTTAAATGAAGGATAATGAAACAATATTAAAGCAATATATGTACATTTAGGTGTTCATAGTACAATTTAAATACCTAAAGGAAAAAAATAAACTTCAATGGCAATGAGTAGGAAATTTTTAGCGTGTTTCTTCATCATACTGTTTTCAAAGGTGCTATTTGGTAATCCGCAAGATTCTCTTCAACAGGGATTTGTCGCCAAGACGGAACGATTTTTTAAAGAATCGGCTAAAAGGAGTGTCCGGGATTTGGAAATGGACCGTGCAGCCATCCGCCAAAATCGGGTATTGGAGGATATTAAGTTATTGGCGAGCCAATCGCGTTCCTTTCTGCGCAAAGGTTTCGATTCGTTGAACGTGGACCAGGGGCTGAAGGAGCTGATCGTCTTACATGATATTGCAAAAGATGGTGTCTTTGAAAACAAGGGTTCTGCCCAATCATCGCGCAACCTTACAGTGACCTTCAACATCTTGAACGCACTTTCCATAGAGGTAAGGAGTTTAAAACGCGATATGGACCGTTATCAGGATAGGATCACAAATTATCAATTGGATCTCGACTCGTTGAGCAATGACCCCGCACTTTTTGTCATCTCCAAGGATTCTGCTAATCTTGCCCGGTATATGGGGAGGATTCGGGTGATCGCAAGGGAGATTTCACCCATTACGCTGAAATTGGCAGAGCGGATCAACAGTGTCCACGAACTGCAGAATAAAATTAATATCGAGCTGGCACGGCTGGAATCGGATATGGAGGAGGTGCTCTATTACCAGAACCGGCTCTCTAACCGAACGATAGCTCGCAACTTTGTCAATATTTGGTTCCCAAGTAAGTTTGAACGACCGATGAATGAAATCCTCTTCTTCTCATTCGTGAAAGCAAAATGGCTCTATTTTTATTATTTGAGAGCGCATCTGGGAAAACTGCTTTTCTTTTTTTTGGCAACCCTGGTCGTAGTTTCCTATGTCTATGTATTGCGCAGGAGGATCAACGATAAAAATATGGTTCAGTCAAGTCTGTTGTTGCGCCGACCGCTTCTGAGCGGGTTAATCATCGGATTGTGCGTCATGCAATTTATATTTCCCGCGCCACCTTTTGTGTTTACGATCACCATATTGACTGTTGCCTCGGTCTTTTTATCCCTCGTTTTTAGACCGGCAATAACAGGGTATTGGATGGCGATATGGCTTTCCATTCTGACCCTATTTATTTTAGCCGGATTAGATAACCTCGTGCTTCAACCTTCGCGATCGGAACGTTGGTTGATTCTTGCCATTGCTAGCCTTTCCTGCCTGGTCGGTCTGCTGGCGCTCTTGAATAAGGAACGTCGCGACGAGATCAAAGAACGCTGGATACTTTTTCCAATTGCATTTATGGTTTTCCTGGAATTTGCGTCCATTATAATGAACCTTTTTGGGCGTTTTAACCTTAGTAAAGTGCTTTTGGTGGCGGGATTGACAAATGCCGTGGTTTTTATTTTGTTTTTGTGGGTGATTCGATTGGTCAATGAGGGATTGCAATTGGCTTCTTCGGTCTATCAGAAGCAGGAAAGAAGATTATTTTATATCAATTATAATAGGGTGGGCAAAAGAGCCCCGGTTTTTTTCTATGCGGTATTGATTGTTGGATGGTTTGTGCTCTTTGGCCGAAATTTCTACGAATTCAGGTTCCTTGCAGATCCCTTGAGAGACTTTTTGGAAACCGAACACCGTTTGGGTAACTATCAGTTTTCCGTCAATAACCTCGCGGTGTTTCTATTAATTATGGTCTGTGCAACGGTGCTTTCGAAGATCGTTTCCTATTTTGCTGCGGACTCCCAATGGGAGAAAAAGGAAGGGGCAGCTCAGCATAAATTTAGACTGGGAAGTTGGATTTTGCTCGTTCGGATCACGATTATCGTGATTGGATTTTTTCTGGCCTTTTCTGCGCTGGGGATTCCGGTTCAGCAGATCGGAATTATCGTAGGGGCGTTGGGTGTAGGAATAGGTTTCGGCTTGCAGACGCTTGTCAACAATCTTGTGAGTGGTTTGATCATTGCCTTTGAAAAGCCTGTGAATGTTGATGATCTAATTGAGATCGGTGGGCGATCGGGAAAAGTGAAATCTATCGGATTTCGCAGCAGTGTAATTGCGACAGCAGAGGGGGCCGATCTGATTATGCCGAATGGGGATCTGCTCAATGCACATGTGATGAACTGGAGCCAGGGTGGTGCAAAAAAACGTCTCAGTATTCGACTTGAGTTAAAATATGGGGTAGACCTTGAATGGGTAACTCAGCTGCTCAAAAAAATAATGGACGAGGACGAGCAGATTCTTTCTTCAGGTGGCACTGCTGTGCAATTTGTGCAGGTGAGCTCGCAGGCAGTGGTGGTCGAACTCTATTTTTGGGTCAGAATATCCAAAGATAGTGGCGGTGTCAAGAGCGGATTATTAACCAAAATTTATGCAGCTTTTGCTGATGAAGGTATCGATATGGCTTTGCCGATTCAACAGATAGTCCTCGATCAGACCGATAGCGAACAAAAGTAGAACCCAATCATTAGGGTTGCTCTGCTTGAAGATGTCGAAAGAAAGAAGTACAAAGAAGCCGCCTTTCCGTTATGGAAAGCGGCTTCTTTTTTTAGATCAGGGGATTTTTACCAGGCTATTCACTGATTGTTGCATCAGTACATCAGTTTACGGGAGTCGACTTTGGAAGTAATGGGATAGACGTCTTTGTAAACATCAATTCCGGTTTGGTCGAGTGGAATGCCTGCTATAACGGTTTCCGTTCCCTGAATCGTAATATCTTTCTTACCAATCGATACCGTTGCCCAAATGGGATCCTGATAAACCAATGTGCGTTTTAAGATGCCATGATCTTTATAGAACGCTGCATCAAAAGCTTTGCTCTCAAAGGTTTCGCCTGCCCAATAGTACGAAGAGCTATTGATCTGTACGTAGTGGATGCCGTTTATCTCATTGTGATAATTGAGGTGATGGTGTCCTGTCAAAACGAGAATGACTTTGTTGAAACCCGCTTCCTTGTTGATCTGTTCAAGTAAATAGCGTACCTGCATGCCATTATCTAAGCCGCCCATGGTATTATCGAGCCCTTGATGGCAAAAAATAATCGTTCTGAGTTTTGTCTGTTGGAGATCCTGTTTTAACCAATTAAGCTGTTCTTTTCCAATGGTACGTGGATAGCCTTCAATCTTATTTTCGGGATCTTTTTCATTGCCGTCCAGCACCACAAAGTGGAAACCTTTATCGTCAAAAGAATAATAGGGGGATGTTGCATCCCAGAAAGCCAAAGCCTGCTGTTTGGTAAATCCGCCGTCGGTATCGTGGTTGCCCAGTACGTAGTGTTTTTTACCCTTAAACTGTGCCCATATAGCCATCAGTTTTTTGTTGGCGGATTTTGGGACACAGAAATCGCCTAAGGAAATAATGAAGTCGGGTTGTTCATGGTTCATTGCATCGATAAAAAGTTGAGCACGACGTTCACCATCATGCATAAGGTCATAATGCAGGTCGGCAATAATACCGAATTTTAGGTTTTGCTGTCTCGCTCCCAAGTTCTCAGATGCTGCAGAGTCTAGGTCTGTACGTGTTTTTGCAAAGCTGAATGCGGCGGGAACTAAAAGTCCCGAAATACCCAGGCTGCCAATTTTTAGGAATTTTTTTCGGTTTATCATGGTTTTTTAATTGATATTGATTTTGGGCTTTGGACAAAACTAATGATTGTTGCACATATCGCACATATTAGCGCAACGAAAAGAAATATATTGGCAGTATTGCCCGTGTAATCGATCAGCTTACCAAACAAAGGTTCACCGACAGCAGCAAATACATACGCAAACATATTCATTACACCAATGCCTGTCCCGACGAGCCTGGCTCCCAATAGGTCTGGACTCAAGGTCCAGAAATTGGCTTGTGGACCGTATACAAAGAAACCTGAGGTAAACATGAGCATACCCATCAGAAGGTGGTTGTGAATAGGTAACCAATAAATGAGAAGAGCAATAATGCAGCTGATCATCATACCTGCGGCAATAGATTTACCTCTATCTTTGTTAAAGACGAGGTCTGAAATGTACCCAAAAGATAGGGCTCCGAGAGCCATTCCAATTGGGATGAGCAGTGTAAGCCACATGTTGCCTGAGGATTCTTTATAGTTGTTCCCTAAAAAGTGGATCGGCACCCAAAAGATTAAACCGTAGCGTGCCATACTTTGAAATCCAATGGCCAGCGAAGCGATCATAAAGTTGCGATGCCGAAATACGTGTAGATAGGACTGCTTCCAGTTGTCTTGTTTTTCCGATGCTGAAACCTTTTCCTGTGCGTCTTCCTGCTTCGCTATTCCTTCTTTTTCTTCAGCAGAAGTATATCCTTTTCGTTTGGGATCGCTATATGCTACAAATAGAAAGACCACTAATGACCCGGCAAGAAATAAGATGGGATAGCGAAATAGTGTACGCCAGCTTTGTTCCTGTTGGACGAGTAACAAGGCCATCAAAAAGGTCAAAACAGAAGAGCTTCCGGCAGCCATGGTATAAAAGCCAAAGGCCTTGCCACGTTCGGAACTGTTCCACCAGTTGGAAATAAGCTTACCTCCAGAGCCCCAGGCCATGGACTGGAAATAGCCGTTTAATGTCCAAAGGACCAAAATAGCAATATAGGAGCTGGCAAAACTGATGGCGAGATTACAGAGAATAGATAGCCCCCCGCCAGCGACAATCATAATCTTGGGACTCCATCGATCTGCGAGATTTCCATTGATGAGCTGGCCTATCGCATAGCCCATTAACATTGCAAAACTGATCCAGCCTACTTGCTGAAAACTGATGTCTAGCTCTTTGGCAATACCCCTTGCTGCCCATCCAAAATTGTGTCGCCCTGTGTAAAAGAATAAGTAGCAAAACATGGTTACAAACAACATTTTCCACTGGTCTTTTCTAAATTTTCTTTCCATTAAAGCTGCTCCGTTGAGGGGTTGATGAATAAACCTGCTCGTATTGGTTTGTGCGTTAATGCATAGCTTATCGCTTCATTGACTTCGGCCAGTGGAAAGTCGCGTTCGATCAATGATTCGAAGGGATACTTTTGCCAGTTTTCGATGATAAAATCTACAGCCGCGGAGAAATCGGTATAGTTGTAATTGTGCAGCCCCTTAATCGTGAGCATCTTTCGAATCACTTTTTCGGCGTCTATCCCAGTAGCGCGCTGCTTAAACACAGCACCTACGAAAACAGCATTTCCATGGAGCGCCAAAGTTTCGATGCCGAGTTCCATAGCCTCTGGCGAGCCGCTCATGTCGATAAATCGATCTATTACTGTAGCTTGTAATGCTGTGCTGGATGTGGTTTCACGCAGATCTATTGTAGCAGTCGCACCAAATTTCTTGGCAAGTTCTAAACGTGCAGGATTAATGTCAGAAGCTATGATACTTTTGGCACCCATTTCCTTGCACATGGCAATGCTAACCAGACCCAATAATCCAATGCCTGCGACATGAATGTTTTTTTTCGTAATGGTTCCTGCCAGGCGAAGGGCTCCGGCCGAAGTGGCAACAGCACAGTTGATGGTGGCGGCTACTGCGGGGGAGATATCTTTTGGAAGTACTCGTATGCAGGTATGCGGCCGTAAGATGATATGTGTGGCCAATCCACCATGAAGGTCATCCGCTTCGGTTATCTGACGGTGACCATACTTGTAGATCTTATCGTTTTTCTGCGGAATATCCGGCTGATAGTTGACACTATTCGGATCGCTGGAAAAAACAGTCCAGGTAATCAGGTCGCCAATATGTAGCTGATTGCCTCGTGTATCAAGTCCGCTATGATCAGGAGAAATCGCGGCGATAACGCCTACAATCTCATGACCTAAAATTGTAGGACGTGGTTCGTTGCGCAGCCCACAATAGGTATGAAGATCACTGCCACAGAGTGTGGTATAACGTATGTTGACCAAAATTTCACCATCCTGCAAAGGTGGAATAGGTTTAATCACTTTGGAGAGCGCTGTATTGGCGCGATCAAATACGTAATATGTTGCTAGGTTTTTCATTTTATATAAAAATACATAAGTTTTGTAATACTAAACAAAGTTTATTTATACTGTATTTTTAAATGATTAAGTTTTTGTGAATTATGTGTCATTTTTTTTCAAGACAAAAAATGGACAAAGTGAAAACGTTGTGACGGATATCTTGTTATCTTGTCAAAAAAAGTGTAATCAGATTATTCTATGGAACTTGTAAAAAAGAGCCTCCTGTTTTTGGGGCTTATAGCAGTTTCCGCCTGCGGTGATAAAGTTGAGAAGAGCGTGGTGGATTGTTTCGGTCAATCTATTCTAATTGATGTCGAGCACAAGGCTTCAGACTCAAATGCTTCAAAGATTGATTTTAACATTACGTATCCAGGCAAGGAGACAGTGGACAATGCGGTTCGATGGGACTTTGGTGATGGCACGGTGCAAGATTTTACAGGACGAGATGCGAGTCATACCTACACAAAAGCGGGGACGTATACAGCCATTGCCAAGGTAGGATTGAACAATGGACATTGCTCTTTCGATATTAAAGAAACAGTAACGATAAAATAGCGTTTTTAAGTTAGATATACCCCTATAATTATACCCTTATCATGAAAAAGAAATATTTTTTTACGATGCTCTTGCTGAGCATGTTTTTTTCGGTAATGGCCCAGGAGAACAAAAAGGTAAATACGGGCTGCGGCATGGCATCTACCTATGCCGAGATGGCCTTTATGAGCTTTAAAAAAGCCTATCAGGCTGGTTCACTGGATGATGCCAAAGTATTGCTTAAAGACGCTGTAGGCAAAGCAAAAGAAGCTTCTGCCTACAGTATAATTCCAGATTGCAATTGTGCGAATGCCAAAAATTATTCACTTAATGCGGTAATCTTTGGAAATAAGGCGTTAAAAGCAGCTGATTTGGACAATCTGAAAAAGTGGGCCAAGAAAGCGATGGATATGTCCCTTGATGTGATGACAGCCATACCCAATTGCAAATAATTTTGAGCATATTCAGTAGACTTTAGGCAGGCTTTGGAAATTTAGGAAGTCTTTGCTGAAAGTGCAGCATCGCCGAAATGGATTTAAAAATAGATAGGTTTATTTGGCGAATAAACAAAAATCAAATACTTAAAACTATTTTACTGAGCTATTGTTCATTAAACCAAAGGTATATAAGGTATACGTCTATTAGAGGATAGTTTTTTGTAAAGGCTAGGTCAATATTGATCTAGCCTTTTTTTTGAATGAGTTAAGAAAGAATCGAGGTAAGTGTAATTTTTTTTAAGGTAAATTTTTTAATTAGCATGTGATTGTTTAGCTTTGGTATTCCATAAGTCATTATTGTTAATTTATTACCTAAAAATTGTGCAAAGCCAAACTATTATTACCTTACTTATTGTTGGAATAGTCATCAGTAAAACGCTGATAGGCGTACTGATCTACTTTTTAATCCGAAAAAATCGGTTGTTAAAGGTCGAGCAGCTCAAATTGACGACCGCAAACAGTATCCTCAGTGAACAGGCAATTCGTATTCACCATTATAATGAGGAATTAAAAATTGCCGAGAGTTTCAAGACTAAAGTCCTATCGATTGCCTCACATGATCTCAGAGCACCATTTGCATCGGTCGAAATTTTGTTGGCGATTGATGATATTTCTTTAGTCGATAAGGAGGATCTCAAACTTATCTTTTTAAATCTAAAAGGACAGGTGGCCAGATCGCGTACGATGTTGGAAGAGGTTTTACTCTGGACAGAATCACAACTTCGAGATAAGCTTGAAAATACTGAGAACTGCAATATTTGTGCTCAAATTGACGCGGTATTAGGGATCTATACGCTAGAAATCCAACGTTTCAATATACAGATAATAAATTCAGTGAGCCAGGATTTTTGGGTGGATACCCATAAGGGAATCTTTGCTTTTGTACTTAGAAATGTGATCAGCAATGCCATTAAATATGGACGAGTCGGCGGTACCATTACACTGCAATTGATCGATGATCGGAGCGATCGATGGGAACTTATCGTCAGCAATGATGGCGAAGAACTTACTTCGGAAGTCCTCCATAATCTAAATTTTGTCAATAGCTGGGACCGTAAAAAATCTGAGAGCAAAAATGGTGCAGGATTGGGTATCTCCCTCTGTAAGGATTTGATCAAACGGATTGATGGAAAAATGCAGTTCGAGAATCAGCATGGTACAGGCATTTCTGTTCGGATCTCGTTTCCGCGGAAGGCTTATCAGGCTGTCTCTTGATAACAATCAATTTACTGTAAAAGCCCGATCTATATCGGGCTTTTTTTTATGAAAATTTAAATGACAAACTTAGTTTATCATGAAAGATCGGTTGGTATGAAAGGTTAGTAAACCGATTGTTTTCCAGCATTTCCAGACGAAAAACACATCAAAGGTGTTGAACAAATTTTACTTTTTGATAGCCCCTAGCATAAAAAGTCCTTCAGTTTCGAAAGGGAGTTCAAGAATACGATTTTGGGCATCCATATCGACTTCAATAGAACCAAATCCAACTGCTTCCAATAGTTCGACGTCTTTAGCAGGACGTTGATGCGCACTGATGTCCAATGCCGATTTGATGTCATTGATCTGATCGATAGCGCCCGATGGGCATTCATCGTGCCTTTCGGTACTAAAGACCGTTTTCCCAAAATCGGCATCCAGGTTGATCAGTTTTCCGCCCGGCTTGAGTACACGTTCCATCTCGCGGTAGCATGTTTCAAGATCGGGGATGGTCCACGTCATCAACCTGGTGAAGACGAAGTCAAAGGTGTTGGCTTCAAATTGTAGTACTTGCGCATCCATGACCCGATAGTCTACGCGAAGTTCTAGTTCTTGGCTGACGAGTTTTGCATATTCAATCATCTGCGGGGAGAGGTCAACGGCAGTAACTTCAAAACCGGCAAGGGTCATAATGTTGGCAAAATATCCGGTAGCAGTACCAACCTCAAGTACTTTATTGCCCGTAGTCTGGCTACGGATGGACTTGAAAAACGCAAGCCAGCGTTCGGTCTCCGGCCGGGACCAAGCTTCATGCCTTTCCTTGCGCCAGGAACTACTACGGTCATTCCAATATGCTGTTATTCTTTTAATCATCGTAATAATGTTAACGGGTACAAATTTATCCATTTTATCAGCAAAAATTGCTGGAATTTATGTCATATCTCCGATCAGCTTATTTTGGATTTTTATTCTGCTTGCCTCAGCTGCGAACATAAATATCATCAAGCCAATGCACCAACGTAGTAATAAATAATAAGCAATACCTGTTGAATATTACACGATGACGTGGGTGATTTTGCCGAGGAAAACAAATTTTAGCTGTTTTTTGATTGTTTTAGTTCATCAATCGTCCGGTTGTATCGATCATAAATGACTTTTTCAGGCTCAAAATTTGGATTAGGTTTCCAATATTCTTCGATCTGAACCGTATTTTCCCTTAAGGTGGTCTTTGAGCTCAGTAGTGTTCCTTTTCCATGGACTTCGTTTATGTCAACAGGGTTGATGGAGGAAAAATGTTTTTCTAGCATTTTCGGGATTTCGCGAAAATTGATGCAATTTTCGTAAATAACGACCTTTTTACTTGTTTTTATCAAGGGTAAAAGGACTTTCGCTATCCATCCTGGCTTTTCTGACGCGATTTGCAATGCCGGTTGTGTCAGATAAAAGCTGAACTGCGCCTGGTCGTCGCTGTGGTAGTTGCTGTAGATAATGGTCTCGATAATTTCCCAGGAGATAAATTGGGTTGTTTTTAGCAAAGGGATTTGATAGGATAGGCCTTTATGATCGGATGTTACACTTTCCTGTTGGGCGATCTGTTGTGTTATGGTTTTCTCGGATACTCGAAATCCAACGGTCATACCGTACAGGATAATACCTGGGAATAGTATGAAAAGTCCAGAAACGACATAAGCTCCCACAACTTTGCTGTTATGAACCATCATCAATATGGTCAAAGCTATTCCGATGCAGATAAACAGCCCAAGTAATAATTTAATGACTAAAAGAGGATTAAACTTCATTTGCTCAAAGCACGTGATTTTTAGCTAAATGTACTAAAACTTCTTGATGTTTTAGAAAACATTTGGGCGTTTTGAAAAGAGGCAGTTCGTTGCTGGTATGTCAATAATTAGTATATTTGCTGCACTAGCGATACATGAAAGCGAAACAATTGATATGGATTCTACTGCCGCTGATGCTCCTGCAGAGCTTCTCGTCGGTATGGCTATGGACTGTTTTTGAATTTAACAGAGATTATATCGCTAAGAATGAGTGTATCAATCGATTCAACGAAAAGGCACTTTCCTGTAGAGGACAATGTATTTTGATGAAGAAAATGCGTGAACATGAGGAGAAGGAACAAAAGAATCTGGAATCTCGTATAATCGACGTTGTATTTATCAATAATCAGCAATGTTTTAACCTTGATATCGCTTTTTTTGAAGAAGCAGCTGCGGAGACCTTACTTCCAGCATATCAGACAAACTATAGCTATAGACCAATCTTTACTATTTTTCATCCACCTTTGGTTTAAGTCATTTTGCTTTTCGTACGGGCTGTCGGCATGTTGACTGATGGCAGGTACTGTCTATTTTCAAAAGATTTAAATCAATACATATGAATTTATATTCCCGTGTAGGGACTGTCGGGGGCGTGATATTACTGCTACTCGCGTTTTCAGTTGCTTTTTCAACTTCATCCTGTACTGCCGATCATTCAAAAAAGAACGGTAAGAATGCTACGGATTTTATCCTGCCTAAGGAGTCCGATCTGGTCCGTGTAGCGGATACGGTTTGGGATTTTACCAATTATACCATATATGCGGATGCCAAACTCAACAATAAATATCATACCATTTATCTGCGTTTAAGAGATACTTCGGGAAATCCGATCAATGACAAATCCCTTGATTTCTATCCAGAAATGAGTATGGGACGTATGAAGCATGGTGGCCCCTTTGAACATCCCGTCGCGCTCGGCGAAGGCTGGTATAGAGGCCCAATGGTTTTTATTATGGCAGATATCCCGCAGATGGGAAAGGGCTGGCAATTACATACGATACGTAGTCACAATCGCATAAAAGATACAGTTGCCATCAAGATTCCGGTTACTGCAGCAGCAACCATGCGAACAATGAGCTCAGGAACCAGAGATGATAGCCGCATATTTATTTCCTGCCTATTGCCTGATAGCGTAAAGCAGGGAAAGCATCCGATCCGATTTTTAATGAATAAAATGGATGGTCATCATTTTCCGGTATTAGATCATTATGTCATTAAACTAAAGACCAATAGGCCTACTACGGAAACGGGGTCTTCGGAAAATTTTGCTGCTGAAAGTACAGGTAATGGTTACTATGAAGGCACGGTTAATTTTTCTATGCCTGGTCGTTGGGAAGTCATTGTCGAACTATGGAAAGAGGGCAAAAAATCAAATCAGGATGATATAAAATATCTGGTGCAGGTCACTTAACACAAACAGAATTTATTTTACCAATATACTTAAACAATAAAAATGAAAAAGAGAATCAACGTAATCCTGGGCTGTTTCGGTTTTGTAGCTATACTGGCGTGTAGCGGAAATGAGGGGACAAAAGCCAAGAAAGAAGATGGTGCCCAGCAACCTTCCGTAGCTGAGCCCGCGGCCATGCTCGATTATAAAACAGAGGGATCCAAAGGTGTAGGAACCATTACCTCCTTTGAACACAAACCCTTTGATGCGCAGCTTGCAAATAGGGGGGTAGAACTATTTGTGTCGAAATGTGCAATGTGCCATAGTTTTGATCGCACATTGGTAGGCCCATCGCTGGACGCTGTCATCAAACGTCGTACCCCGGAGTGGATTATGAACATGATGCTGGATCCGGCAACCATGCTGGAGAAGGATGCCGACGCGAAAGTACTTAGTAAGGAATATGGTTCGCCAATGATTAGTTTGGGCTTGAAGCAGGAAGAGGCACGTGCCATTTTAGAATATTTGCGCGAACGTAATAGCACAACAAAATAGATCGGATCAATGAAGTCTCAGCGCTGTAGATGGTGGTTTTGTATGACAATGGCTTGGGCAATATGTGTGCAGGCAACCAATCTGTTGTGGGCATTTATTGAATTTGAGTGCAATCGCACGTATATCGAGCAAAATCTCTGTGTCAATCGTTTTGAACCGGCAGTGAGCTGTAAAGGCTTCTGTTTCCTTAGCGAAAAAACAGTTGAACAAAAGGATGTGAACAATGTGCTCGCCAAAATGAAGGGGATGGAAATATTGGTCTTTGTGCAGTATGTGAAGGAAATCTTGCTGTGCTCTCCAATAGTACCTGCTGTGAAGACTGTCTATCCGAAAGACTTTGCCTCCGATACCTTCGGAGGTATACTACCTGAAATTTTTAGACCGCCAATCATTTGATTATTCCACAAATATTTTTTTACAGAATAATCATAAAGAAATGGTAATACGAAAAGAGAAACTAGATTTTCTAAAATTAGAAGATATTGATTCCGCTTCGAAGGGAATCGTTATTATGCCTATAGCAGCTTTTTTACAAGCTAAAGCAAATCAAAATACGCTCCATCTAAGATCTTTTTATACCCTTTTGTTTATCAAGAGTGGTGAACTGTCTATGGTAGCGGATCAGAGCGTACAGATTATAGCTGGCCATGATATAATCAGCATAAATTCAAATTGTGTGTGTAGTTTTCAGGCAGGTTCGTCTGTAGAAGGATACAGTGTCTTATTTACAGAATCTTTTTTCATGGAAAGGCAGAACACTGCCGTAAGAAACTTCTTTCATTTTTTAAGGAGTAGATGTAAGCACGCTTTTGTGCTCTCAAAAGAAGATATGATCAGTTGTCTACATATAGTAAGTTTGATGGAAACAGCTTATAATCCAGTCAAGTTGAGTGCTCACGGTGTATTGAGCCGCTACTTAACCATGCTGCTCCAGATTTTGGGACGGCAAATCGTGGTCGATCATGTGGCTGTAAAGCAGGAGGAAGATGACGATAAAATCCGAAGTTTCGAATCTTTGGTTGATAGTCACTATGCGCAGCAGCGTTATCCGTCATTTTATGCAGCGCAATTGAATATATCGATCAACTATCTTAATCGGATTTGTCGAAAAAAAAGATCGACGAGCTGCGGTACTATTATCCGTGGACGCATACTATTGGAGGCCGAGCGACTGCTTTATCATACTTTTAAAACTGTAAAAGAAATTGCCTTTGAACTTGGTTTTGAAAATGTACCATATTTCAGTACATTTTTTAAAGCAAATAAAGGAATGAGTCCTGAGGAGTTTAGGAAAAATTGTTGATGTAAATATGACTAAAAGCCTTTTTCATGTAGTTGAAAAAGGCTTTATTTTTCCATTGTAGCATCTTCCTGGATCTTCACAAAAAGAATAAAAGTGTATTTTCCATTTCCTTTTTATATTTTAGTAGTAAGATTCAACCAATTATCTTCTATTACCAAAAAGTATTGAGATAAATTTATGTTCGCTTAACAGTAAAGTTAAATGGACATCGTTTATTTATCCATATTTTTTTACGATAAGAAACAACCGATGAGTTTAAAGGAAATGCCTATTGAAATAAATACGTTCACTCTTTTCCAGCAAGGAAATGAGCAGGCTTTTCGACGTGTGTTTGAAAAATATCAGCCACAGATTTTTTCACGCGCATTATATTTCTCAGGTCAGTTGGAAGAGGCAGAAGAAATTACACAGGAAGCCTTTGTGCAGTTACATCGTTATCGTGAAAAAATAAACACTCCGGAATCAATTTATCCCTTTTTATATCGCGTTGCCAAACGTATGGCTATTTCTGGATTTAGGCGAAAGGTATTGCGTGATCAATATGAACTCGATCAACATGCGGATTGGGAAGAAGCTGGACAGGCATTGGCACAACAACTGGACTACCGTGAGCTTCAACAAGAATTGGAAAAAATCATCGGAGAACTTCCTGAACAGCAGCAGCGTATCTATCGTCTTAATAAGCTGGAAGATCATAGTTATCAAGATATTGCCGAACAGGTGGGGCTATCCAAAAATACGGTGCGCAATCATCTGGCCCTGGCAAGTAAATTTGTCCGTCTTCGTCTGGACAAGATTTTTCTGTTTTTTTTGTAGCATAAAGCATCTTTAACGTAAGTAATAGTAACCTGGACAGCCAAGGGTTGATGCCGCTTTTATTATTTTTTAAATACTTTACAATTCCATTGGTACATCTTTCTTTTTCGTTCGATTAGTTAGTATAGAAGAGCAAAGAAAGCATGAATGAAAATAAGGAGTACAACGAACTGATCAAAAAATATAGAAGAGGTTCTTGTAATGCGGCGGAGATCAAACGGATTCGGGAGTTGGTAAATGACCCTAAGTTTATTGCTGCTTTGGAAGAGCAGTGGGAAAAGGGAGAGCATGTTGTCGAGGAGACAGCTATCGACAAAGAGCGACAATTTCAGCACATTTTATCCCGTATAAGGGCGGATAGGAAAATTGGAGCTATTCCCGCCGTGGATAGCGTCGTAGAGCCAAGGCGTTTGTGGCTTAAAGTGGCAGCTTCTGTTATTTTAGGCGCTTTTGTAGCTTCACTATATTTTTATTTGCAGCAACCCTCTATACAGACTGTCGAAAGAAGATTGGCCAGCCAAGATTCGGCCGTGGTACCGGGAAGGCAGACAGCTCAGATCCTATTTGATGATGGAACCGCTGTCGATCTTGAGAAAATCATTGGAGATACTACCATCGTGCGCACATCGTTTACTGTTCGTAAAACCAAAGACGGAAAAATTACCTACCATTTCCCGCAGGGGCAAGCTGAAAATAAATTGGTGTATAATACGATTGTGACACCTAAAGGCGGTGAGTACAAATTGGTGCTTCCCGATGGTACACAGGTGTGGCTCAATGCTATGACGAAAATTCGCTACCCCATCAATTTTCGGGCGCAGATTCGGGAGGTTGATCTGGAAGGTGAAGCTTACTTTGAGGTCACAAAGGTCATGAATGGAGGCAAACGCGTTCCTTTTATAGTGAAAACGGGTGGGCAGTCGTTGGAGGTGCTAGGGACAGCTTTTAATATCTCCAGTTATAATCAGCAGGTTGTTACTACACTTACTGAAGGAAAAGTGAAATTGACCTATGCGGGAGCCCAAGTTGGCGAGAAGTTCCTGATACCCAATGAACAGTCACGATACGATATCAAGAAAGCTGTATTTACCAAAGCTGTGGTTGATCCTTTTTACTTCATGGCATGGAAAAATGGAAATTTTGCCTTTGACAATGCTTCGATCTATGAGGTGATGGAGGCAATTAGCCGCTGGTATGACGTCGAAATCCGCTATCATGGTAATTTGGAAAAAGTTCGTTTTTCGGGTTCTATATCCCGATATGAAAATATCGATAAACTGTTGAAAACAATCGCTCTAGCCGGGGGTGTCCGCTTTGAGCGGAAGGAAAGGAGGGTAGAGGTGATGTAACAGGAAAAAAACAGGAGTGTTGGAAGCACTCCTGTCTAATTGATGGATTTTGGATAAATCCTAGATTGATAGATCAAGTCGCTTATTATTAATTTATCAACCAATGCAAATTTATAAAAAAAATCGGGCTCGCGTTTTCCCGATGAAGGAAAACGTATGCTTTAAAATTCCAATTTCAATGAAATTGTCTATTGCTTTGCCGCTCTTATTTGCCGCAAATATGCATGTCGGAGCGATGACTTACGCGCAAAAGGTAAGTTTATCCATGAAAAATGCCAAACTATCTACCGTTCTCAAAGACCTACAAAAGAAAAGTGGTGTTAATATTTTCTTTAACGAGTCCATCTTTTCGGAAGATAGGCTTGTCAATGTAAATTATAGAAATGTACCATTTAACGATGTATTGGAAGACATCTGTAAGCGATACAAGATCGATTACAAGCGTGTAGATAATAATATTGTATTGAATCGCACCGCGGTTGCCTTGTCGAAAACAGAAGACATTCGGATGAATATTCAGAAACGGCAGCTCACAGGGATAGTCAAATCGGTAGACGGTAAGGGTCTTGCTGCTGTAACGGTAACAGAAAAAGGAATGGGCAATAAGACCAGTACCCAAGCGGATGGGAGCTTCCGAATTGAGGTACAAAGCCAAAATCCTGTTCTTCAGTTTACGATCGTAGGTTACCAGGCTAAAGATGTCGCTGTCAATAATAACAATGTATTGACTGTTCAATTGGATACGGTGATCAATGCAATGGATGAGGTTGTCGTTGTGGGATATGGAAAGCAGACGAAGCAGGATCTAACAGGTTCTGTCAATCAGTTGGATGAAAAGAGTTTCAGACAGGGAGCGGTCATCTCGGCCGATAATCTAATTCAAGGTAAAGTTCCCGGCGTGCGTGTAGTAGGGAACAGCGGCGAGCCAGGCGGTGGCGTGGATGTAACGATTAGAGGGGTAGGTTCTATCCGCAGTGGCAGTACACCGCTATTTGTTGTTGATGGAGTACCCTTGAGCAATGAAAATGTGAGTCCTGGTGGTCAGGATATCGGTTTTGGTTCAAGTAGACCTAAAAATCCACTGAATTTTCTGAATACAAGCGATATCGAATCCATTACGGTACTTAAAGATGCTTCAGCAGCGGCAATTTACGGGGCGAGAGGTTCTAACGGCGTGGTGATTATTACGACAAAAAAAGGCAAGAAGGGGGAGGCCAATCTAACGGCTGATTCGTATCTGGGATTTTCTTCGGTGGCTCATAAAGTAGATGTGATGTCTGCCGAACAATACCGCAGTGCAATAAAAGATAAGGCTTTTGATCACGGTAGTAACACCGATTGGCAGGATGTGGTCTATCGTACGGCAAAAACAAGGAACAATTCCCTCTCCTTTTCAAAAGCAAGTAGTACAGGTAATTATTATGTGTCTGCCGCACAAATGGACCAGCAGGGGATTGTACAGAACAGTGATTTTAGACGAACTTCTGCTCGTGTTAATGCTTCCGAATCGTTTTTGGATGATAAAAGGCTTACGGTTGGATTTAACCTTACGGCTAGTGAAACCAAAGATATTGGTGTACCGACAAGCGACAATACGGGGGCATTTGGCCAATTGATTACACATACCTTGATGGCTAATCCCACCCGTTCGGTATTTGATGACAAAGGGAATTTTACAAATTTTAATATGAATGCGCATTACAACCCGATGTATCTGTTGGATATCTATCGGGATAATACGCGGACACTGCGTGCATTGGGTAATTTGGATATTTCTTTTCGCATTATCGATGGGCTGGTATACAAGTTCAATTTGGGAATTGACCGCGCCATGGGTGAACGGAATACCACTATTTTCCCCAATATTACCGACCTCAATCCCCGAGGAAGATTCATGAAATATAATCAGAATTCGAAAAATACTCTGCTCGAGCATTACCTGAATTATAGTAAACTGATCGATAAACATAAAATTGAAGCTTTAGCGGGATTTTCCTATCAGAAATTTGATAATGGAGGAAATGGTTATACCATTGATGGTATCGCAAATAAGGGGGAAGGTGTACTTCCTGAAAATAATCCGGGCTACGCTGGGCGTCCAACAACAGCGACAGGTTTTTCTCAGGTGAATGAACTGCAGTCCTATTTTACACGTGTAAACTATAGTTATGACAATCGTTACCTGTTGACAGCTTCCTTGCGTGCCGATGGATCGACCCGGTTCGGAAAGAATAACAAATATGGCTATTTTCCTTCATTTGCCTTGGGCTGGAATATCGCGAAGGAAAACTTTCTGAAAGAGACCAATTGGCTGACTGACTTGAAATTCAGGGCCAGTTGGGGGAATACGGGTAATCAAGAAGTGCAGAATAAGATCACCAAAGCGAGTTATTCCTTGGCAGCTGGCAATGGCTATTACATGAATGACGATCTTGCACTGGTCAACGGCGTATCTGTCAATCGTACACCCAATCCAAATTTAAAATGGGAGGTTGTGACACAAACAAACTTCGGTGTTGATTTTGATTTGTGGAAAGGTAAATTGTACGGAACATTGGAATACTACAATAAAACCACCACAGATGCAATATTAAATATCCCTTCGCAGGTATTGAGTCCTACGGCCGATATTTGGGTCAATATCGATGGTAAATTGGTGAATAAAGGATTTGAGTTTTTACTCGGATCAAAGTTGATCAATAAGGAAGGATTTAGCTGGACAGTGGATGTCAATGGCGCTACACTGCAAAATAAGATCCAAGATTTGCCAGTATCCGAAATTCTTTCTGGCGCTATTGCAGGACCGGGGCAATCTGGTGTGAACGTCAATATTTATAAGAGCGGATATGCTGCCGGCTCCTTTTATTTATGGGATTATGAAGGAGTAGATGATAAAGGTAATTACCAATATAGTGACCAGCGTCGAATTATCGAAGGGGCTTTACCTAAATTTACCTACGGTCTGAACAGCCAAATGTACTATAAGGCATTTGATTTTTCTTTTTCATTTATTGGACAGTTGGGCGGTTATAATTTTAATAATATGGCGATGAATGCCTTGAATATTAATAATCTGGCATCGGATAGAAACGTGTCCAATAGGTATTATGCGCCCAATATCAGTCCTTCCAATAACCCGCAGATTTCAACGCTTTACCTCGAAAAGTCTGATTTTATTCGTCTTAATTCTGTTCGTTTAGGCTATACGATACCTTTGGTCAGCAAGAAATGGGTTCAATCTGTTGGATTGTACGTAACGGGACAGAACCTATGGACGGTAACAAAATATTCGGGATATGATCCGTTAATCAACAGCCCGCGTGTAAGTAACGGCAACCAGTCACTGGGGGTTGATTATACGGCCTATCCTTCGGCGAAGACATTTTTATTTGGTGCAACGATTAAATTTTAGTGATGAAAAAGATTTTTTTTAATAAATATATCCTCTGCCTATCCTTTATGTTGCTTTTAGGTAGTTGTACAAAGTTGGATGAACAGGTACTCGATGAGGTTCTTGGTGACGATGCTTCAAATCCCGAAGGCGCATTGGCCGCGGCTTATGATCGTCTGGGAAAAGGAACTTTTGTTGATCATGGTGGTGTTTTTGCCCTCCAGCAATATACCACTGATGAAGCTATTTTGGCAACCCGTGGAAGCGATTGGGGGGATGGCGGTAAATGGCGTTCGATGCATGAATTTACCTGGACACCAGATAATGCCATTGTCACGGACAATTGGAATATGTTAACCAATGGAATCACACGAGCAATGACGGCGGTTAAAGCTGTGACTGAGTCAAATATCCCACAAAAAAAGCTCTTTCTTGCAGAATCCAAAGGACTACTGGCATTCTATATGTATACGGTTCTGGATTTGTATGGTCAGGTTCCTTATAGAGACCCTTTGAATGAACGGGCACCTTTGGAAATAAAAAAGGCGGCCTCCACTATTGATGAACTGATTGTAGAAGTCGAGAGCTTACTTCCTGATTTGGCTTCATTGGGCGATCAATCCACCCACAATGGTCGATTTACCAAAGAAGCAGCCTACGGTTTATTAACACAGATGTATCTCAATCGCGCTGTTTTTAAAAACAGGATGGCAAATACCTATGAATTTACCGAGAAAGCTGCTTCTGGTGATGGAACAGATATGGATAGGGTCATCTATTATTCTTCACTGCTGATCAATTCTTCAAAATTCCGTTTGGAAAGCAACTATTTTAATAGCTTTTCCATTAAAAATGAGAAAGGCCCAGAGCTAATCTGGGTAATTACACAGAAAATCGATAAGATCAGAAATGGATCCAATTCTTTTGCTTATGTCTGCGTCGAACGTAACCAGCGACCTACTCCGGTAAATCGTGGTACCAATGCAGCCTGTATCACACCTGAATTTTATGCGACGTGGAATGGAAATCATGATGATCCACGTTTCTCAAGAAAGTATCAATATGGCGACGGTACTTGGTTTTATAATGATCGGGAGCAAAGTGTTCCATCGACAGATATTGTACCGGGGACAAATCTGATGTGGTTTCATTTTAACCGCGGGATTATTGAAGGCCAACAGTATGGGCCAAAGCTGACTGCAAATGGGGCTTTTGAAATGACCGCAGACGGACGTATTAAGGTATCGCAATTGTCTATGGAGAAAAGCGCTGGTACAAAGATGGTATTTACTCCAGAACTCAATTTTGACGATCCCAAACAGGCTGTCTTTAAGCAAGATCAAATCAATCGTGGTGTTCGGGTTTTTAAATATGAATACGATCCCGGAGACGGCAATGGCTCAAGTAATGTCGATATTCCATTGGTGCGCCTTGGTGCAATTTACACAATGCGTGCCGAAGCTTATTTCAGAAAAGGAGAAGTGAATTTGGCGCTCAATGATATTAATAAATTACGTTCATCACGCACGAGGGAGTCACTCTATGGAAGTGAACCTGGGAAGACAATTTCCTCTTTAAATGCGGGCGATCTTTACCGTGAAATTGCTTTTGAAACGTACTGGGAGCTGCTTCGCCGCCCACAAATGATACGTTTCGGAAAGTATGATCTGCCTTATAGTGCCAAACCGGCAACACAACCGTTCAGGCGTCTGTTTCCCATTCCACAAAGTGTCATGGATGTGACGAAGGATTTTAAACAGAACGAAGGTTATTAAAAACGGGGTCCTTAATAAAATACTCCCCTATTCCTTAATAGGGGAGTATCAAATACTATTGAGACCGCTGGATTTCCTTTGTGTATCTTGGTGAACCAACCTTATTTTTTCTTTTCCGATTTTTCCTTACCATCAACAGGTAAATCCAATATAGCCATTAATAATAGATAATAACCTTTTTCCAATCCTATTTTTTGTGCTTTTTGGTGTATAGTGTCCATATCTTTAGTTAATTATTGTTTAAATTCTAATTTGCTATTTGGGTAAACAGAATCAAATGCTGTACCCAAAAGCTTCCCTTGGTCCCTTAACCGTATTTTTAGGGTGTAAATAACGTAGCGCATTCACTTTATGACAAAAAAATACGGACTACTCAAGTATTTAATGCAGTGAACGTATCGGACGTATCCGCAGTGAGATGTAAAAAGTACATGAACGTCATTGCTGTAAAACATTTTCAAGGCCAGTATTGTCATACTTCCAATTAATAATTAAAACAGGTATTTATGAAAAAGATAATTCCATTTGCGCTCATGTCGAGTTTATTGGTGCTCGTGTCGAGCTGTGCAGCAATTGAAGGTATATTTAAAGCTGGTGTGTGGTCGGGCATCCTATTGGTTGTTGTCGTCGTCGCTATTGTCATTTGGTTGGTGAGCAAGCTGTTTGGCGGATCAAAATAATGATATGAATAGGATTTTCGCTAATTCGGGACTTATTGTTTTTCGACGAGATATTTCCAGTAACGTTTGGGAACATGTCTTAAGTGAAGCTTCAGGTTTTTGCGTGATTCAATAGAGGTACTCTTAAAATAAGTCTTCCAGAGATGCTGATAATCTTTTTCTTGAGGGTCGAGATCCACTTCTAGCTGATATGGATCTTGAGCCTCATGTGTATTGTTGTTGGATACCTCCAAGATATTTTTGCCATCATAATGGAAGCCATAGTTTCGCCGTATATCATAAATTAACCAGCACTGGTCGGCGAATCGATTTTTAAAGAAGTCTACAACCAGAGGAATCACATTGAAATCGGGTTCAACGATGGCTGTGTAGAGATTATCGTTAGACTTGACAAATCGGATAAAAGCTTTCATGCGGTGTCGTTCGCGGCTGATCTTTTTGATCGTCTGATGGATACGGAGTATAGGTGGGTATCCATAATTGCGTATATCCAATTTTCCCCTTCGAAAAAGTTCAACGATCAGTCGAAATCCATTGAGCCATTCCGATTGATTATCGGACAAAAAGTTAAGATAAAAAATTTTTGTTTCTTGTGCTCCGAGTATCTTTTCCATTCCCACTAAAATGCGCATGGCTTTTTTTACATCAGTATGAACCTGTCGCTTCTCCGAAAAAATATTAATTTCCATAGACTTTTCTGTTGTAGGAATGCTATCAAATTCTTTCCGTTCAAAGGCCTCAAATACACAACAGAGGTATCCGGAATAACTTCCGTCAAAAATATAGTCCATTAGAAAAGTGTTAGCTGGGTATTGGAAGCCGTGACCTGTGCACGGGGATTAGTTTCAAGAATAGACTTTCTGATGTTTTCGGGATAGTGGAAGCCTCCAGCGATGAGTGTATCCTGGCAAACCATAAAATATTTGGCACGATTATAGGCAATTCCTATTTTTCGAAGTTGATATTCCTTTAATTTTCCATATTTGCGTGACTGTACAATTTTGTTTGCGGATTGCCTGCCAATACCGGGGATTCGGATAATCCACTCATACGTAGCGCTGTTGATGTCGATGGGAAAAAAATGCGGGTTGCGTAACGCCCAAGCAAGCTTAGGGTCTATTTCTAGATCGAGATGTTGATGCGTGCTGTTGAGTATTTCATGAAGCGAAAAACCATAAAACCGAAGTAGCCAATCTGTCTGATAAAGTCTGTTTTCACGTACAAGAGGTGGTGATGTCCCAATTTGGGGAAGGTTGGAATCGGTCGCGTTGATTGGAATATAACCCGAATAATAAACCCGTTTGAGATTGTAATCTTTATAGAATGTATTGGCGGCCTGCATAATCTGTAGGTCGCTCTCTGGAGTTGCTCCAATAACCAGCTGTGTACTTTGGCCTGCTGGTACAAACAAGGGTGTTTTCTTGTCTTTTTTTCTATCCTGCCGAAGGTTGAGGATTTCATTTTTAATAATCGCTAGAGGCTCGCGAACGGATTGATGATCCTTTTCGGGAGCAACTAGCTTGAGTCCCTCCTCAGTGGGAATTTCGAGGTTCACACTCATCCGGTCAACATATAGGCCTGCTTCTTTTAATAACGATTCACTCGCACCCGGAATGGCCTTGAGATGGATGTAACCATTAAACCGTTCTTCCGTCCGAAGTTTCTTGACGACCAACATTAAGCGTTCCATGGTGTAGTCGGCAGATTTGAAAATACCCGAACTTAAAAAAAGACCCTCAATATAATTACGACGGTAGAAGTTCATGGTCAATTCGACAACTTCCTTCACCGAAAATGCTGCCCGTTGTACGTCATTGCTTCGTCGGCTCACACAAAATGAACAGTCGTAGATGCAATAATTAGTCATTAAAATTTTTAGCAGGGAGACGCAGCGACCATCTTCGGTGTAGGTATGACAAATGCCACTAGTCGATGAATCACCTATACCACCACTATTTTTTCGTTTACTTCCGCTTGAGCTGCAACTTACGTCATATTTAGCGGCATCAGCTAATATTTGCAATTTATCATCAAAACCAAACATGATTTATTCTCTAATATTCCGATGTAAAATTACTAATATTATTAGTATTAAAAGTGCGTAAAATTACTTGATTTGCCTTTTTTTATTCGTACTTTTCCCCTTTCACTGCTGAAGATAGCCTGAATTTGCTAAAAAAATAAACGATTTTCTACAGGATACTGTTCCTTAATAAACGACATATTATGGCAGAGAATAATTTAAATAACAAAGAAGCTTTAGATAAGCTTAAAGCAATTGTAGACCAAATCGATGTGGGAACAGTGTGTTCATTCCCAGCTGAATCGGAGTATCCACATGGGGTTCCAATGAGTAGACAAGAAGTAGACGAAGATGGAGATATTTGGTTTATTTGTTCTGCTGAGAGCGATACCTTTAAGAATATTGCACAGAACCCAAAAGCTTCCTTATTTTATGCGGACCCAAAACACTACACCTTTCTAAGTATAAATGGTAAAGCGAGTCTTTCGCGAGATCAGGAAAGGATAAATCGTTACTGGAACAAAATGATGGAAGGATGGTTTGAGAAAGGTAAGGAGGATCCCAATATCCGATTGTTGCGTGTTACGCCTAAAGATGCTCATTATTGGGATTCAGACTCCAATATGATTGTCAACCTGTTTAAGATGCTAAAAGTTAGACTAACAGGTGAAACGGAAGATATAGGTAAAGAAGGAGATCTGAATATTTAAGTTGCTTAGCTGAAGAATTTACAGCAAATACAAGCTCCTCAGCATTAAAAATGAGGAGCTTTTTATCGTAATCAATAAACTGCTTACACTCTTCACGCGTTTCCTTTAATTACACGCAGAAGCACTGCAATGATAGCGATAACCAAAAGAATATGAATTAGCCCTCCGCCAACAAATCCGCCAAAAAAACTGATTGCCCATATCAGGACCAAAATAACAGCGATAGTATATAATAGATTTCCCATAGTAATGATTATATGTGTTTATTGAATAACAATATTTATCCAGCGATGGTTTACTATTTTTTCTCTTTTTTCCACTTGCGGATTCTCCCGACTGCATTTTGATAAGGTGAAGCGGTGTTAAATTGAATCATTCTGCCTAAGGTCCATTTTCCATACCAGGTTACACCATACAGCTGCATGTTTGTTTTTTGCTCAAGGAGTTCCACAATTGTTAAAACAGTTTGATCTAGTTTTGCGCACAAAGTCGTAAAATCGAGGTCGGCATAATCCTGATAAAATTTTTGAGCCAGTTTGCCTAGCTCATTCCATTTAAAACCAGTCTCCGGAAAATCAACTTCTTTGTCATCTTCACTTTTCTTATTCCATTTGAGAACCAGCTCACCCCAGCCAATTAAATAGGAAATTAGATTATTTATACTCATTACTGTTCCTTTAGCATGACCCTGGAGTATAAGAAGATTAGTTTGATCGACTGGAATATCGGAAAGTTCACAGACAAGCTTGCTGTAATTTGTACGTATAGCTTGAAGGAGTTCGTCTTTTGTGGTTGGTATAGCCATGGCATAAATGTGAATCATGCATAAGATACAGATTATTATGTAAAATTGATTAGCTCGGGATGGAGTTGTAGAGCAGAACGCGTTCACAAGCTCGCAACAGACAATGTTTGACAATGCCCTTTGTTTTAGTCTGATAGCCTTTTTTGAATATATTACTGGAATTGAAAAAACTGAGCCTCTAAAAGTGTAAAAAATATGGTTTAATTAGTATTTTTTTGATAAAATTTATTGTTTTATTGTGATCATGTTGTGTTTTATTCTGTTTATAGCGAATATTGTTGTAAGCATTTAAGTGGTGTTTTTTATAGAAAAAATACGTATGAAATGTGCTGCCGATGAAATAATAAACTGAAAAATTGATACAAACATGAAAAAGATTTTATTGTTAGTGACCGTGGTTATGTTCGCCGTTTCGGGCGCATTCGCTCAGATCCATAAACCTGTAAAATGGACTGTGGCCAGCAAAAAATTGAACAACAAGGAAGCTATGGTTTACGTGAAGGCTACCATTCAAGATGGTTGGCACATTTACTCTCAAAATGTAAAAGACGGAGGACCAATTCCAACATCTTTCAATTTCAGTAAAGCCGCTGATTATGCGTTGGTAGGTAAGACTGCTGAACCAAAACCAAAGATTAAACACGAAGAGGTTTTCAAAATGGATGTAGGATACTTTACAAATGAAGTGATCTTTCAGCAAAAAGTTTCGCTCAACAAAGGAACTGCAACAGTAAAAGGTACAGTGGAATGGCAAGCTTGTGACGCTTCACAATGTCTTCCTCCCGATGAATATGCTTTTGCTGTAACGATCAAATAATGTCATAAATAACAGCAATTAACCATCTAAAGCGATTTGGTGCTTGGGATAATTGATAGAAAAAGGAAAATTTAAGGATAAAGGCGAGGTATGATTACCTGGCCTTTTTTGTTTAAAGGCCCTTTGGTATAAAAAATAGCCCCTTTGGTATAATATGTTAAATCTATTTTTTACGGAATTTTAGTTTTGTTTAAATGGATTACACAAACTTACTTCAGCAGGCAGATCTTTTTTTAGTGCAGAGTTACCGCGAGAACCACAATCCACAACTGTGTTTTCACACGATTGATAGGGTTCGTGATATTGTAAATGCGGTAGTTATCCTGAGTGAAAAGTATAGCTTGACGGTCGAAGATAAATTCGTCGTAAATTGTGCCGCTTATTTTCAGGATATAGGTTATCTATTTGAAGGGGTAAAAGGAACCCGTCAGAGGAGCGCATCTGCAGCAAGGTGTTTTTTACAGGAACATTTGGTTGCAGAGTCCGTAATCAAAAAAGTTGAAATGTGCATTTTTGCAACAAGGCCCTCGAAAAAGCCAGAAAATCTGCTGGAGGAAATAGTTGTGGATGCGGTCTCATTTCATTTGGGGAGTAAAAGTTTTGTTGACCTTAATCAAAGGATGTATCTGGAGGTAAATTATAGGAAAAATCAGGTGGTCGATGAGCGCATCTGGTATGCTCTTACCCTAGTCTTCTTGCGAAATCATGCTTACTTTACACTGGAAGCCCGAATATTGAAGGAAAGTATAAAGAAAAATAATATAGCCTATTTTGTGAAGTTGCAAATTACAGGAAAACAGTTATTGGTCTAATGTAATGATGTGTTTTATGGTAAAAATGATAAAGATAGATCGATTAAAGTTGAAACATTGTACACTAGTTTGTTTTTTGATCGTGGGATTGTTCGGTTTCAAGACCGCATGTTACGGACAAATAGGGTTTGGACTTCGGGTTGGTGGTAATATTTCGCGTGCAAGTGGGAATGCATTTGGCGCCAATAGAATGGGATATCAATTGGGTGGAGATTTGATATTTGGGCTTAATAGCAAAATGGATATTCAAGTTGAACCTAGTTATAATTTAACCAGAATACGTGTTAATGACAACACAGCTTCCCTTTCCGGAGGTTTGTCCAAAGGGACTCGTTCGCTGAAATATCTCAACACTCCGGTGTACCTTAAAGTTAATTTTACAAGAAAATTTTCCATCCTGGGCGGTCTAGACCTTAATATGTTGCTCAATGACGACGCTTATAAACTCAATGATGGAAAACCAGCGTTCAACAGTCGTACACGGATAGGCTACGCATTAGGGATAGACCTTGGCGCGCTGTATTTTAGATACCGACAGTTCAAAAAGAATAATAAAATCGTAGACAACTGGGATGCACATATTGACCAGTATCAACTGGGATTTAAAGTGCGTTTGTTTTAAGCTAATAGTTCCACTGGTAGGTAACCTTTACAGACTTTCCTGTGCTGTAAGCTGAGCCGCTCTGATTTTGCTACATCAGGCGGCTTTAACTTTTTTAATGATTTACTATTTGTTGTGGGGATGTTTATTGCTGGATATCAAGGATATTTCAATATCTTGTGCAGACAAACCAATAGTTCCTTCCACTCAATTCGGGACGGCAATAAATTATAAACGAATGGACAGAAGAAGTTTTTTTAAGAAAGCCAGTTTAGTTAGCCTGAGCGTATTGGTCAGCAAATTTCCTGTATGGTCAAATACCGTATTTGCCTGGGAAAAACCTGTTCACAACATTCCAGAGGTAAAAGGTCTCAGCAGGCAATGGTTTGATTCGCTGTATGAAAAGGGAGAAAAAATCACCTATCGAAAAAGTAAAAACGAGCTTCGGTACATTGGAATGCCTGTAGGTGGTTTACATTCGGGTACGGTCTATATAGGAGGTGATGGTCGGCTATGGCTGTGGCAGATATTTAATACGGCTTATGATGGTGAGCGCGAGGGGATAGAGCCCAAAAATGTGCAATGGAACAATGGAAAAGAATTGGTCACTGTACGGCCGAGGGATGGATCTGCTTATATTGAGCCTGCTATAGCAGACAACCTGCGGAGTATGGAACAGGGCTTTGCGATTTCGACCTTAGTCGACGGAAAGCAGGTTATCAAGGAGCTTAGGGAAAACCACTGGGATGAGGTTGCATTTGAAGCAACATATCCAACATGTCTAATAACCTATAGCAGTATCGATTTTCCATTGGATGTGGTGTTGGTAGCCTATTCACCATTTATTCCTTTGGATCAGGATAACTCTTCTTTGCCACTTACCACCATACATATCGAATTGCAGAACAAGGGCGACGCGCCGGTCGATGTAACGGTCACGGGCTGGATGGAAAATGGTGTACATAAAGGACGGAAAGATTTTGATACTGTACACAAACGCTCTTTCCTCGCGGAACATGCCGATACTCAAGTGTTGCTTTTTAGTTGCGATCAGGTTCCTACTCAAGCCATGGAAGCTGGCGACCATGGATCAATGGCTTTTACCTGTATTGATATAGAAGCGCAACCCACGACGAGGTTACAGGAATGGCCTGTAAAACCGCAGGAGGTAAAGGCAGATAGGGTGGATTCGACCGTCGATTTTTCGGATTTGCAAGTAGGTGCCTTTACGGTAAAACGGACAATAAAAGCGAAGGCGACAAGCCAAATTTCTTATGCAATATCCTGGTATTTTAACAATCCACACCCTAAACTGAAACTTCACCTCAAGGATGCGCAATCGGGTTATTGGTATGGTGCCAGGTTTAGTAATGCGGCCGAAGTAATCAATTATTATTTGAACAATCGTGAAAAACTCGAGAGGGAAACCATGTCATGGCAGCAGACCTGGAATGATACAACACTGCCGTACTGGTTTATGGATCGCACTTTTGTCAATATAGGCACACTGGCCACAGCAAACACCATGCGTTTTGCTTCGGGAAGATTTTGGGGCTGGGAAGGAGTAGGGGCATGTGCCGGTACCTGTACGCACGTTTGGCAATATGGGCAGTCCATGGGCAGGATATTTCCGGATCTTGAACGTAATCTACGTGAAGTGACGGATCTAGGTGTTGGCTTTCAGTCTGATACCGGTGCCATCATCTTTCGTGCTGAATATGAAAAAAGACCGGCTATTGATGGGCAGGCTGGTGTTATTCTACGCTTCTATCGCGATCATCAGATGAGCAGCGACAGCACATTTCTTGAGCGAAACTGGCCTAAACTTAAGAAGGCTGTCCAATTTGTTCTTGATCAGGATAAAAACAAGGATGGTATGACCGATACGCCAATGGAAAATACACTTGATGCGGTCTGGGAAGGTGAAATTGCCTGGATTGTCGGATTATGTCTCGCAGCAATACAGGCTGCTGCATTGATGGCGAAGGAAGTAGGTGATAAAACGTTTCAAAAATTGTGTTTGGAATACGTTAGGAAGGGATCTGAAAATATGGATAGCAAACTCTTTAATGGAGAGTATTATATTCATCGTCCCGATATGCTGCAGGGGCGAAAGATGCTAGGCTCTTATAATACCTGTCATATTGACCAGGTGTATGGTCAGGCCTGGTGCAGACAAGTGGACATGCCGGGGGTCAATCGTCAGGAGAACGTGGTGTCTGCATTGAAAGCACTCTGGAAATATAACTTTACCATGGATGTTGGCCCCTATATAAAAACGCATCTTGGCGGAAGGCCTTATGCCTTGGCTGGGGAGGGGGGCATGGTTATGAACACTAATCCAAAAAATGAAGACAAGGCTTATGGCGACAATACTACCTGGCAATTAGGTTATTTCCATGAATGTATGAGTGGCTTTGAACATCAGGTCGCTGCACATATGATGGCTGAAGGCATGGTTGACGAAAGTTTAACATTGACAAGGGTGATCCACGATCGCCATCATGCTGCCAAGAGAAATCCTTTTAATGAGATTGAATGCAGCGATCATTATGCACGTGCCATGGCAAGCTATGGAACCTTTATCAGCGCCTGCGGTTTTAGTTATCATGGGCCGAAAGGGCAGATTGGATTTGCCCCTAAGTTAGGAAAAGCAGATTTCAAGGCGCCTTTCACAACAGCAAAAGGATGGGGGACATATGCCCAGAAGCGAAAAACTAAAGGGGTATGTCAGTGTACACTGACCTTGAAATATGGTCAATTGATGCTTCATGAATTTCATCTAGGTGATGCGGATGACCTATCGCTCAATAAAAAACAACTCATTGTAAAGCAAAATGAAAGGTCGATTGAACTGGTTGCGCTGAAACGCACTGATGGACGTCTGATCCTTAGTTTTAAGGAGCAAGTCATGCTAAAAAATGGAGATACACTAATAATACAATGGCTATGAAAAAATGGATAAATAATTTGCTTCTTTTCATGATGCTTGCTGTGATGGTCGCTTGTGAATCATCGCCACGTCATTTGGGTGATCCGCCGTTAAAACCAGACTGGAAGGATTTATTTTCGCAGCAATTACCTTTGTTAGGTCACCGCAATTGGATATTGATTGTTGATAAGGCCTATCCGGCTCCTGCTACCAAAAATATGCTGATTATTAATACGGGAAGAAAGATGCCTGAGGTATTGGATACCGCATTGCGACTACTCGATAAGCAAACACATATAAGGCCTGTTTTTTACCAAGATAAGGAGCTTGGATACTTAGATGAAACCATCGCGCCAGGCTTAAAAGCATATCAGGAGAGTCTAAAGAAATTACTTCCGAACATAAAATTAACCCCGCTGATGCACGAAGAAGTATTTGCGAAAATGGATAAAGCAGCACAGCTTTTTGGTGTTGTCGTACTGAAGACCGAGTCAACTCTGCCTTACAGTTCCTTGTTTATCGAACTGGACTGCAAGTATTGGGATGCTGATCGTGAACGTATCTTAAGGCAACGTCTTGCTGATCAGGTGAAATGAAACTTATCTTAATCATTGATAAGTTTTTAATGGCATTTGGAAGACTTTTTGTTTAGTGCGTACAATAATAAAGCAACAGTGTTGCATTTAAGTATTATTGTTTTTACATTTGTGAAAACGAAATTACTATGAGCAGCATTTCCCAAAAAACTAAATTGCCTGTCACCGTTTTAAGTGGATTTTTAGGCGCAGGAAAAACAACACTATTGAATCATATTTTACACAATAAGGAGGGTAAGAAGGTGGCCGTCATTGTCAATGATATGAGCGAAGTGAACATCGATGCACAGGCTGTTGAGCGCGAAAATGTACTTTCACGAACGGAAGAAAAATTAGTAGAGATGAGCAATGGATGTATTTGTTGTACATTAAGAGAGGATTTGATGGTGGAGGTGGAGCGACTAGCGAAAGAAAACCGTTTTGATTATCTTCTTATCGAAAGTACTGGTATTTCGGAGCCTATCCCTGTTGCCCAGACATTCAGTTATGTTGGTAATGATAATGCGATTGACCTGTCTACATTCAGCTATATTGACACCATGGTAACAGTTGTGGACTGTTTCAACTTTGCCAAAGATTTTGGAAGCGCCGACACCTTATTAGATCGAAAATTAACGGACGACGACTGTGATAATAGGGCGATCGTAAATCTGTTGACTGATCAGATCGAGTTTGCGAATGTTATCCTCCTGAATAAGGCCGATCTGGTATCTGAGGAAACTTTGGGTACCCTGGAGGCTGCAATTGGGCGGCTCAATCCAGGTGCAAAGCGTATCCGTACACAATTTGGACGCGTCGATCCCCGGGAAATTATGGGTACGGGCTCTTTTAATTTTGATGAAGCTTCATCTTCGGCAGGGTGGATCAGGGAACTTGAAAATGAACATACACCCGAAACAGAAGAGTACGGTATTTCATCTTTTGTTTTTCGATCGCAACGGCCCTTCCATCCACAACGACTGCACCGTTACCTCAACGAGCGCTACCCGCACAATATCATACGGGCCAAAGGTCTCCTGTGGTTGGCCTCCCGCCCGCATTTGGCCATCAGTTTTAGTCAGGCAGGTGGTAGCGTAAGGTTGGAAAGTGCAGGCTCATGGTGGAGTAGCATGCCCGAAGAGCAGCGCTATCAGTATCCCAGTTATGCCGAAATCAGAGCTGAACTTCTTAAACGTTGGCATCCGGAATGGGAAGATCGAAAAAATGAATTGGTATTTATAGGTCAGGATCTGGATAAAGAAAAATATCTGGCGGAGCTGGAAGAATGCCTGTTGACCGAAGAAGAAGGCGATGACTGGCGTTTTACCTGGTGGAAAGACGAATTTCCTAAAAATATTTAAAACTATTTGCGATCTGCATCGGTTAAAAAAGTAAGTAATGTAGGTTAGATATTGTATTTTTCGAAGGCCAGGGGTTGATTTCTTGGCCTTTTTTATGCTGATTTGTCAGATCTTGCCCGAAAACTATGCTGAACCTTTATCAATCCGAACATTTAAAAAAACAAACTTTTTTTGTGTTATGGTTGTGTTAAGATAGAAAGTTAGCTACGATTAAAAACAGGCGTATGGGTTTGTCAAAATATCGCGAAAAGCGTTCCGCAGGAAAAACACCGGAACCCTTTGGAGGTAGATCAAGCGGAAAGGAATTGTGGTTCGTCGTGCAGAAGCATGATGCTTCGCATCTGCATTATGATTTTCGGCTTGAAATGAACGGGGTGCTCAAAAGTTGGGCGATTCCTAAGGGGCCATCTATGGACCCATCTGTCAAACGCTTGGCCATGATGGTTGAAGATCATCCTTACGATTACCGGAATTTTGAAGGTATCATACCAAAAGGACAGTATGGTGGTGGTACAGTTATCGTGTGGGATGAAGGGAGCTATGAAGCTTTAGCTCCTGAAACCAATGATGTTGCAAAAATGGATAAGAATCTTCGACATCAGCTTTATAGCGGAAAGCTCAAATTCAGATTGTATGGAGAAAAATTGAAGGGAGAATTTGCTTTGGTAAAAGCATACGGAAGAGGAGGAAATGAATGGCTACTGATGAAGTTGGAAGATCAATATGCAACAAGCAAGGATGTTATAGCAAAGGATAAATCCGTATTGTCGGGAAAGACGATAGCAGAAATGGAAAAATCGCCCGATAAAGTCTATGGACAGCCTGTTGTTAAAAAGAATAGTATATCAAAAAATAAAAGCAAGAAAAGTTGGAATGCTGCTGAAATAATCAGCGGCCAATTGGAAGAACTGCCTAAAAAGAAAACGGCTGAGACGCTGAAACAAGCGTATAATATCACCGACTTGCTAAAGAAATCACCGAAGCAAGTCTTTTATACTGCGGTGCAGCCCATGCTGGCGACGCTGATCGACAAGCCTTTTGATGATCAAAATTGGGTATACGAGGTGAAATGGGACGGTTATCGTGCTGTTGCCTTTATCAAAAATGGCAAAATTGAACTAAAATCCAGAAATGACAAAAGCTTCAATGAAAAGTTTTATCCAGTATATGATACCCTGAAAAGCATCGCGATCAATGCCATACTCGATGGTGAGATCGTTGTATTGGAAAAAAATGGAACGGCCAATTTTGCGGCCCTACAAAACTGGAGAAGTGAGGCGGATGGCGATTTGGTATATTATGTATTTGATATCCTTTGGTACGATGGAAAAGATCTAAAAGGTCTTTCGCTATTGGAAAGAAAAGCGATTTTAAAGGAAGTAATGCCGCAAAACGATTTGATTTTATTGAGTGAACATTTCGATACATCGGGCGTTGAATTTTTGAATGAAGCCAAAAAACTCGGTCTTGAGGGTATTATGGCCAAACGCAAGGAAAGCGTTTACCATATACATGAGCGTTCATCTGACTGGTTGAAAATCAAGGCTAATAGGCGTCAGGAGGTTGTTATTGGCGGTTTTACAAAGAACGAAGGCTCCAGTAAGCTGTTTAGTAGCCTATTGGTAGGCCTATATGAAGATAAAAAGCTTATTTATACCGGAAAGGTCGGAACAGGATTCAGTGCAAAATTACAACAAGAGCTGATGGCGCAGTTCAAACCCTTGGTCACAAAAAATAGCCCGTTTGATGACGAACCCGATATCAACAAATCCTCACGATTTAGACCCAGCCCTCCTCATACCGCTGTCACCTGGCTACATCCCAACCTGGTTTGCGAAGTGAGCTTTACAGAAATGACCGTTGACGGCGTTATGCGACATCCCTCATTTGACGGCATGCGTAACGATAAAAATGCCAAAAAAGTGATTTTGGAAGAAGAGCAGGCCGTTAATGAGATTATTGGCAAACAATCAAAAGAGGGAGATGGGATGCGAAAGAATAGTAAGGAAGGCAGTTCGGATAAGAAAAACTATAAAACAATGCTAAACCCCAAAGACAAAACCCAGGTTCAGAAGGTAAATGGACATGAGTTAAAATTTACCAACCTCGATAAACTATTTTGGCCTGACGAAAAGATCACCAAGCGCGATTTAATTAATTACTATGAGCAGGCTGCACCTTTTATTTTACCATACCTTAAAGATCGACCACAAAGCATGAATCGATACCCAAATGGTATCAAAGAAGAAGGGTTCTATTTCAAGGATGTTACTGATACAGTACCGGAATGGGCAGAAACTTATCTTTACCAAAGTGAGGCCGATGGCCGTGATCGGCATTATCTGGTCGGAAAAGACGAGGCTACATTGTTATATATGGCTAATCTTGGCTGTATCGAAATGAATCCCTGGAGTAGTACCGTCAGAAAACCGGATAATCCGACCTTTTGTATCATTGATCTGGATCCGGATAAAAATACATTTGATCAGGTTATTGAAACCGCCCGGCTCACCAAACAACTTTTAGATGATATGGGGGTACCTTCGTATTGTAAAACAAGTGGTTCCACGGGACTTCACATATATATACCATTAGGAAATAAATATAATTACGATCAGTCCAAGGAGTTTGCGCATATTATTGTCACCCTGATTCATGCGGAGCTACCCGAATATACCAGTTTAGAGCGAACTGTTCGTGATCGGAAAGGTAAAATATATCTTGATTTTCTTCAAAATAGACCACATGCTACCATTGCTGCAGCATATTCAGTACGTCCCAAGCCTGGAGCGACAGTGTCCATGCCATTACATTGGGATGAAGTTAAAAAAGGGTTGAAAATTAGTGATTTCACCTTGTTTAATGCGATTGAAAGAATGCATGAGCTGGGGGATATCTTTAAACCTGTATTGGGGAAAGGGATCGATCTGAAAAAAGTAATTGATACACTCTCAAAAAAATAGTTCAAAAAAATAGTATTGATATAACCTGAATATAGAAACTCATTGACCGATCTATTCGGTGAAATATAAGTAACGAGATTGTCAGAATAATCATCAGTTATTTAGAATAGTTTTAAATAGATGACTTTGGATGTATATTTGGAAAGCAGAAAAGGTATAGCTTTTAACTGCATACTGATTTTATATTGAACGATTATTGTTAGCTAGATGAATAAAGTAGAACTGTTTGAAAATGAGCGCGCAAGTGGCTATGACCAATTTGTTGAGAGCTGGATTCCCAATTACCATTATTTTTTAGATCAGCTGCCGAAGCTCCTCCGAGAAACTGAAAATAAGGATTTATTGGTGGTAGGATGTGGCACAGGAAATGAAATAGAACGTTTTGTTGACACAGCAGAATCTTGGACAATAACCGGGGTAGATCCGTCGCCTGAGATGATTAGTCAGGCCCTGGAAAAATTTGAAGCGGACGAAAATGTTCATCTTGTCGAAGGTGTGGTAAGTGATTTGGACGAGGAGAAACAATATGGTGCTGCGACGCTTTTGCTTGTATTACACTTTTTAGAAGACAATGGCGAAAAATTGGTTATGCTCCAAGATATTTCCAAGAGAATGATGTCGCAAGCACCCTTGTTATTATTAGATATTACGGGCAATAAGGAGCAGATTCAACAAAACTTGCAGTTGTTGAGACTTCTTCTGCCCAAGGGGATAGATGAAACACAGGTCGCTCAAAGATTGCGAAGAATCGAGCATGAATTGTTGCATGTCTCGGAAGAACGATTAGCCGAGCTCTGTGAAGAAGCCGGATTTGAACCTCCTGTTCGATTCTTTCAATCATCGATTTATATGGGGTGGATAACCCGAAAAAAAGATATTATTTCCTTTTCTTAGCAAAGGGATTGAAGGAAAGCCCCGCATTAATATAAAACGAAGGATCGGGATTTGCTTCCCATACATAATCGCGCTGGGTTTTGTTTTTTTCAAATACGCGTGCACGAGGTATGGTTTTTAGTCCTGATTTAAGGGTGGCAATAAAAGATCGGCCCAGGTTATGTTCATAAGTCAGACCCGAATTGATCTCCATCTGACTGAAGGTATATACTTTTTCAGCGCCCTGAAAGTTATAGAGGTAAAAGATCGTACTATTTAAATCGGAACCTATTGAAACGCGGCCATTCCGCAAGACCTCTTTTCGAAGGTAGGCTCCTTTAGGTAAGATGACATCAAGTATCATCCCATTGGCAAATTGTTGCTTGTAGGCAAAGGTTGGGAAAACCGGAATAATGGCTGCCGGATCTATAAAGCCGATGAGGCCCACCGCCATTTGAATCTCCCGCGTAGCTTTTAGTACCACAGTAGCAGATAATATCCCATTAATGCGTTCTATTGCTTTTTCACTCCCATTGGCAGCAATCGTTGCGGTATAAAATGCTACTTTGCCCCATAAACGTGAATAACGGGTAAGATTAAGTGATTCGTAATGATAATGATATTGATGGGTTGACTGTATGGTGGATTGTGCGATGGGGTCTAAACGATTGGAGTTTACAGAAGTGAACTGATAGCCAATATTGGTACCCAAGTTCCAGGTTCTGCTCTTTAAAAAATTAATGTTGATACTACCTCCGGCTTGGTACATCGATTCTACTTTTGTTTTAGGTAAATCCTGACCTTGGAGTTTTGATGAATAACTGTATCCTGTATTGGATTCATAGGTCAAATTGAGGACCCGTGTTATGGGGAATTTGTCAGTAACAACAGCCCTCACTTTTTGCTGTACGCTATCTTTAGTCTGTGCGATTGAAGTGGATATACGAAACAATAGTACAAACACTAAAAGTATTTTTTGCATAAATGTATGATTAAAATCATTGTAAGGATAGCCGAAATTTGTAGGTGGTATTTTTTTTTTAGACCAACAGGTCTTGTTTTTATACAAAAGTCCAATTTAGGGGAACAGTGAAAAGGAACGTTAAAAATCATCTCCCAGTTTTGGTATAAAAAAAACAGGTCTTCGTATAAGAGATCGGATTCTTGCCAAGAAAAGCTTTATTTTTGTTATTTAGGTTAAAATCATTCTAATGCATGCAAGACTTCAATAATAGCATTGTTTTAAGGTATTTTACAGAAAATAAATTCAGGCCACTGCGACATGTGTTTTTTCTGATCGGTTTACTGTTGCTCTTTGCAAATGCAAATTCGAGTTCTCATTTTCAGGGTAGTTATCGGTTTTATTTTTCTATTATCCTATGGTTTGTATTCGTCTGCATGTTTTACGCCAATATGTATGTACTGATACCCAAGTTTTTCTTTAAGGCTAAATATGAGTTATATGTCTTAGCATTGATACTGCTGGTAACGGCCAGTTTGCTGGTGGTCATGTACATTGCAAATTACATCTATTCCATTCATATTCCCGCTATAAAAAAACCGGAGTCGGACTCTATGGGGCTAATCGCCGCATTATTTATCTGTATTCCGATTATTCTAACCACCACGACATTTAAGCTTTTTAAACGTTGGTTGGAAGACAATAAGCGTATTTCTGAACTGAAAAATCTGGCTTTGACCACAGAGCTTGTTTCCTTAAAAAATCAGATTCAGCCACATTTTTTATTCAACATGCTGAACAACGTTAAAGCTTTAATTCGAAAAGATCCGAATATGGCTACCGAGGTCATCATGAAGTTATCAGATTTTCTAAGATATCAGCTGTATGAAAATAACGATGATAAGACACTTCTCAAGTCCGAAATCAACTTTATAAGCAATTTCCTGAAATTGGAGGAAATACGTCGCGATAACCTAAAAACGCGTATATCTTGCCCAATAGAATTGGAAAAAAAAGGTGTATTTCTACCGCCGCATCTATTTACGGCCTTTGTTGAAAACGCGATTAAACATAGTCTCAGCGCCGGTGATGCTGATACTTTCATCACAATCCATTTTTCTGAGACGGATCAACAACTTTGTTTTGAATGTGAAAATTCGAAAGATCCCGACAACTCATTTGTCCGAAGCAAATATAGCGGACTGGGATTGGCTAATGCCAAAAGACGACTGGATCTGCTGTATAGAAATGATTATGAACTGTCTGTGTCAACAACTGAGACATTATATAGCGTTAAACTTACTATTCCCTTATGAATTGCATTATTGTAGACGATGAACCCCTGGCTAGGGAAGAAATGAAAAATTTAATCGAAGAAATTTCGTCTATTCAGATAGTAGGTACATTTTCCAATGCGATATCGGCATTGGAATGTATCAAGACAAACCCGGTGGACTTACTTTTTTTGGATATCGAGATGCCGACAGTCAATGGACTCGATTTTGCACAGTCTCTTCCCAATGACAAGCTGGTTATCCTGACGACTGCCTATGCGCAATATGCACTGAAAAGTTACGAATTGGATGCAATAGATTATCTGTTGAAGCCGATCAATAAAGACCGTTTGGCAAAAGCGATCGATAAAGCAATAGCCTATAAAAAATTACTAGCGTTAAAAGAAAACCAAAGTACGGTTGAGAAGGCCAGTGAGGACGCACTTTTTATTAAATCGGATAGGAAATTCTATAAAATTGCATTTACCGATATTCGCTTTATAGAAGCACTCAAAGATTATGTGGTCATCTATACCCGGAACAATAAACTGATTACTGCAATGAATTTGAAGACAATTCACCAGAAACTTCCGGTGAGCCTGTTTGCGCGTACCAGCAAATCCTATCTGATTAATTTATCGTTTATTGATTCTTTTGATAACCATACTGTTTACATCGATAAGTTTGAAATCCCGATTGGTGAGATCTATAGAGAATCTTTCTTTAAACAATATACCGGAGGACTCCTCTGATCTGATGGCTGATTTAAGCCATCACAAAGCGATCCAGAAAATCAACTTGGATACCATAACTACGTAGGAAATTTGTCAGATAGTCGACACAACACTCTTCTGTTTCGAACCGGAAAATAGCATCCTCATCATCAATATCAACCGTAGCATCTTGTACTTGTGGAAGATGGGTCTTGACCAATTGCATCAAAAAATTTTTCTTGTCTTTGGTCTTCACTGAACTTTTAAAAATCATCACTTGCCTAACTTTCATCGCTACTAATTTATTTGCGTTCAAAATCATTTGATTCCCCAATCACCTGAGTTATCCTTACAAATCTATGCTTCTGGTGACACCGGGAAATCGATATTATACGAAAGCATTTAATTTTTATACAAAACAAGATTGAGCAGGCAGTGTACGCAGGATGTAGTTCAAAAATAAATACCAGCGGCTATCAATTCTAAATTTCTACAGAAAGGGGAGGCATCTTTGTCAGGTGTTACAGTTAAGTAGCTTTTAGTTTTCAGCTCCGGCAAAAATACTTTACCCTCAGCAAAAACCATAGTAGTATCCATATCGAAAAGGTTATGCAGTTTAGAAAAGGAGCCAGCTATGAATTTTACGCCCATAAAGAAGGTGTATTGACACGATTAGATTAGTGTTTTTTTACGAGCAACATCTTTGTTTTTAACGCTAATCCTCCATTATAATTAATACTAATTCTTTATTAAAATATATAATCTACCTATTTAGTAGTTTATTAAAAAATATTCCTATATTTGAGCCGTAGAAATATTTAGTAGGAAGGATATGGCATTGGAATATTTAGCACAACAGACACACGAACAACATTTAGATCAGGCTTTTTCGCGTAAAGAACAAATGATGATGCGTGCGTTATGTAGGCTTAAAATGTCTGATCGTGTTTTATATATCGGTGCTCATCCGGATGACGAGAACAATAAATTGTTGACCTTTTTGGCTCAGCACCAGTTGGTCGATACGGCCTATCTTTCCGTGACGCGTGGTGAGGGAGGACAGAATTTTATTGGCACAGAAAAGGGACTGGATCTGGGTGTACTTCGGGTGCAGGAATCACTTGCCGCTCGTGCAATTGAGGGAACAAAACAGTTCTTTACACGTGCTAAGGATTTTGGATTTGCAAAATCTGTCGATGAAACGCTGGCACGATGGGATGAAAACGGTGTACTTGCCGATATGGTTTGGACCATCCGTTATTTTCGCCCTACTGTAATTGTAACACGTTTTTCACCGGATGTCCCGGACTCACATGGACATCATCAGGCCTCAGCAATTCTAGCGGCAAAGGCTTTTGATCTGGCCGCTGATCCATCAGCTTATATAGAACAGCTATCCGAATTGGAGCCTTGGCAGGCTCGGCAGCTGTTGTGGAATGTATATCAGGACAGTGGTGTTAAGGATATCGGTGGAGAAGTAAGGCCTTTGCCAGCGTATTTTTCGCTGGATATTCCAGCGAGACACGGCTCTTTGGGCTTTCATTATGGTGAGATTGCTGCAGAAAGCCGTAATAGACATCGCTCTCAGGCCATGGGAAGTCTGGTTCGGCATCAGCCTAGCACCGAATATTTTGAATTATTAAAAGGTACACCGATCAGTTCGGAGAAACAGCACGCTATTTTTACACAATATACTGCTCAAGATTCTTATTCACTCGTATTTAATCGCTTGGTGGACGACCTCATTGCAAAATGTGAGTCAGATGCAGCAGAACTTGTCTTGGAGCTTGGAACGATTTTATTTTGGATGAGGATTGTTCCCGAGGGGCATGTTATCCATGAAAAACGAGCGGAGGTAGAGCGTCTTCTGCTCGACTTTGCTGGTGTATCTTTGGAAGTACAGGCTATTGAGGAACTTTGGGTACCAGGGACCGAGGTTAATATGGTCCTGAATGCGCATATCCCATCGGAATCCAATCTACAGCTGACCAGGGTGAAAGTTCGATTTATTCGTAACGGAGAGCAAAAAGACTTTACTTTGTCACCTTCGAAGACGATCCATTTAAATGGTCAGCTTCTGGATACGATTTTACCTTCTTTTCCAACTTGGCTTAGTGCTGAGGGCGATGCACATAACTATGCGCCGGCATCGCCTGCTGATGTTGTATTGACACAATTTGGAACTGAATTGTCTGTTCATTTGGAACTGCAGTTTGCCGGCTTGCCGATCGCGGTTAAGTTGCCTGTGAAACATGCTGGTAGTCCTGTTGCGGTGGCCCCTCCGGTGACAGCAACTTTTGATTCGGACATCGTGGTGCTCTCCAATGCGACCAGACGTTTAATTGCTTTAGAGCTACAATCTAATGTCTCCGAATCCTTATCTATAAAGGTTAAGCTTACGCTACCGGATGGGCTCGATGTATTTCCGAAAGAAATTGAGCTCAATATAGCGGGTAATGTAACCGAGAAGCTTAAGTTTGAGTTGAGGTCGCATGCGCAGCAGGAATATATTCAAGAGATCGGCTTTGAGATTGAGACGACTACAGGGCGGTATCCGTTCACATCCAGAAGTATTATTTATCCACATGTTAATCAAGTAACTTACTTTCCCAAGGGCATATTGCGGGTGCTAAATTTACCCGTGAATATTACGGCCCAGAAAGTTGCTTATATTTCGGGGGTGAACGATGAACTTGCAGGGAGCTTACGCCAGCTTGTTGGTCATTTGGAGATTATTCCATTTGAGTCAATTGGGGGAATGGATCTCTCAGGCTTTGATGCAGTGGTTTTGGGAATACGAATATACAATAGCCATCCCCTAATTACGGGATTTCATCAGCTTTTTCGTGACTATGTTGAGCAGGGCGGTGTATTGATAGGGCAGTATAATACGCCGTATGATTTGCATTTGACGGAGGTTGGGGCTTATCCTTTAGCGGTTTCCCCGGAAAGAATTACAGATACAGAAAGCCATATATCATTTTTGAACCCTTCCCATCGCATATTGAACTACCCTAATGTAATCGGACAGCATGATTTTCAAAATTGGGTGCAGGACCGGGCACTTTTTTTACCTCAAAAATGGGCTTCGGATTTTGAACCGATACTGCGTGGGCAAAATGGAGATAATCGTACGGAAGATGGGTTATTGCTACTGCACAAAAAAGGAAAAGGTTATTATATCTATAACAGCCTGTCGCTGTTTAGACAACTGCCAGCAGGAGTAGCAGGGGCATATCGTCTTTTTGCGAATATGTTATCCCTAGCTTCGAGTTAGACCAGAATCTTGTGGGGTAAAAAAATCCCCAGTGAGCATTGACTGCACTGGGGATGGTATCACTGCTATTTTATGTCGATTTTTTTTAATCCTTTTTATGGAAAAAAGACGCTTTGGGAATATCGATCACTTTTGAATCATTGACATTGTATTGAAGTTTTAAGGTGAAACCTCCTCCAGCTTCAAGGAAATCTACAGCAATTGGGTGGTAGCCTGCTTCTAACGCAATCTGTCCACTTTTCATAATCGGTGCATGCTGTCCGTCATTATCAACGACAAGCTGATCATGTATCCGCAGGACACCACCATCATCACAAGTGAAGTAGAAATTATAAATTCCTTTTTCTTTGACGTAGAGGTATCCTCTTATTTTTGCACCAAAAGAAGGCATTTTGATGGTATCGCTTAGCGCTACATTGCTTATCACTTCCTGACGCACTTCGGGACCCGAAATGGCGGAAGTATTGGTAAAAGTTCCATTGAAAAATGTCGCTGTAAGGCCCGGGGCCACGGTGCTTTCATCAACTTTTATACCCTTTTTCCAAGTATCATTTTTAAAATCAACCTGATAGAGCTCACTTTTTGCACCCGAAGGCGAGATTGTCGCAAAACGAATAGGACCTTCTTTTTTAACGACAAGAGAGCCGTTAAGCACTGGGCTTTGCTTTGTTGGAAGACTACCATCGGTAGTATAGTGTATTGGATTTTGGGGAAGTTCATTCGAAACTTTTAGTGTAGATTGTCCGTCGACAATTACCTGTGTTTCAGCGAAACCGTTAAGGTCTGGCATACGATACCGTAAACCCATTTTGTTCCAGAGTCCAAAGTGTGCAATTACTCGATTTCTATAGCTATCATAGAGGGATTTGTTGGTCCATACGCGTTCCGATAAAGCACTTAAACGTGGGAGGATCATAAACTCTAACCGCGCAGTGGAGGGGATCATTTCTGTCCAGATATTGGCTTGTGCACCTTGGATCAAATGTGCTTTTTGGCTGGATATATCCGAAGGGACCACGCTCATATTGTACACGGCATCTAGGCTGCTGCTATTTGGAAGGTAATCAAAATAAAGCGGATTTGTAGGTGTCATAACGACCCGGTGACCACGGTTAACGGCTTCCATAGGTGCATTTTTTACCCAACCACGCCAGTACATGACCATCATGCTGGTATCGGAACTGCCGTCCAATATTTCATCCCAGCCGATACTCTGTTTATTTTTTGAACGGATAAAATTGTTCACTCTTTTGACGAAATAACCTTGCAGATCATGTAAGTTAGGTATTTGCTTTTCTTTCATAAAAGCTTGCGCAGCTGCTGATTTTGACCAGGAATCTTTTTCTACCTCGTCGGCACCAATGTGAATATAGTGTGATGGGAATAGCTCAATGATTTCGCTTAGTACATTCTCAACAAAAGTATAACTGCTTTCTTTCCAGGGGCTGATCGGTACAGAAAATTGTTTTCCCCAGCCCGCGGACTGACTGTCCAATAGGAGTTCGGGATAGGCCTTTGTAGCCACCATCATATGCCCAGGCATATCTATTTCCGGAATGATTTCTATGTGTCGGCTGCCCGCATAGGCAACAATGTCTCTGATATCCTGTTGTGTATAAAAACCGCCATATTCTTCCTTTCCGTTTGTTGTGCGGATCAGTTCCTTGGGCAGATTAAAGTCGGGATTTTCCTTGGCTTTCACAAAGCAGGCAGAATCCTGATTGTTATACGTCCGCCAAGCCCCTTGTTCGGTTAGTTTGGGGTATTTTTTGATTTCTATGCGCCAACCTTGATCGTCTGTCAGGTGCAGGTGAAATTTGTTGAACTTGTAGGTTGCAAGTAGATCGATAAATTTATAAATATAATCTTTTGGAAAAAAATGACGGGCTACATCGAGTTCGACACCTCGCCATTGGAAAGCTGGCTCGTCTTTGACCGTTACATAGGGAAGAGCAAGCTTAGCTGTTGTTCCTGAGAGTAAATATAATTGCTGGATTGTCTGTAATCCATAAAATGCACCCTTTTCAGATGCGGCGATGATCTGGATACCTTTTTGATCTATTATCAATTCATACCCCTCATTTGAGAGCCCTTGATTTTTAATCAATTGCAACGTGGCGCTGGCTTGCTTCACGTTTTTTTTGTTCAGTTTCCCGAATAGGGAATGGTCGATCCATCCCGATAATGATTTAGAAGATAGGGATGGATCAATATAGTAACCCAATTCTTGCCCCTTTAGCTGAAAAAGGCCTGGCTTAGCCTCCAACTGCTGCGGAAATGGAATGAGTTGAGGAAGTGCATTTTTTTGTTGCGCAAAATTTAGTGTCGGCAGGTACAGGGCACAGGATAGGAGTAAGGTTGAGAAGATTTTATTCATGAACGTGTTTTTTGTGATTCACAAGTGTTATTAGATTTTGTTGCAATATACCAATATTTCAGGTATTGGCAGGTAATTTTAGTTGATCAATATTCCGTGAGATTATGCGCAATACTCCTCTTGGTATTATTATAAATGTTTGTTTGACATTTATATATTTATTCTTATCTTTAACTTGAAAATAACCTTTATTTGAATGGGCCTATGTTGTGTTTATATCCTGAATATTTTCATTGTATAGTTGTTGCGGTGTTCGACAATTTTGTAAAAAGTTGCAAATGGGTTGGGGCGAATGATAGTCGGCAAAGGATCTCATCCAAGAGAACAGGTTGGTGTTGTTAATTTATTAGGTGGTGGCGGAGCTATGAAAAATTTTCTCATTATCATTGGTTTTTTTTGGCAGTTGGCCCATGTTTATGGACAGCCCAATAGTGCCCATTTTTTTTCCCTTCAAGATGGCTTAAGCAATCAGCAGGTACTGGATATCGTGCATGACGATGAAGGATTTATGTGGGTAGCCACAGAGCTGGGGCTGAACCGTTATGCGGGAAAGTCTTTTAAATCGTATTATGCTGCCGATAAGCAGGACGGTCAATCGGTCAATAGCAATGAAATTAATACGCTACTGTATGCAGGCAGGAAAGTGTATATCGGAACAAGATCCAATGGGCTGAATGTGCTTGACCTAGGCACAAATAGATTCAGTTATTATACACATGATGCAGCTAATCCAAAATCTATAGCCACGAATGATATTACGGATATGATCGAAGGCAAGGATGGGAAATTGTGGTTAGCGACCTACCATCAAGGGGTGCAGCATTTTGATCCGGTAACGGGGGAATTTAGTCATTTCAATAAAAAGAATTTTCCGGGTCTTCCCGAAAATAGCATTTGGTCTCTGGCCGAAGATCAAAAAAGAATGCTTTACATAGGGCATGTTAACGAAGGTTTAACAATAATGGATCCCATTAGCCATTCTTTGAAACGACTAACTAATCACAATACCTCCGGACAATTACCGGATAATGAAATTAAAGTCTTGTTTTGTGATCAAGCCGGCAATATGTGGATAGGGACCCGAAAGGGGCTGGCTGTGTATCATCCAGCTTCCGGTAAACTACAGCAGGTTTCTTTGGCAGGATTGGCAAAAAATGGAAATGAACCTTTTGTATATGCGATTAAGGAAATTGGTCATACGTTGTGGATAGGGGCAGAATCGTCGCAACTCTTTTTACTGCAGCCGAGCTATGGTTATGATAAGCATATTGAGGCCGTACAGCATGTAGAGCGTTTTGATCTGGGGAAAGGCAATAATGCGATGGTCCAGCATATTACTCCCGATCGGTTTGGAAACGTTTGGCTAGCGTTATATGGTGGTGGCTTGGGAGTTGTTAGTCATATTGCCCCCTTCTTTAGTGTCTTTCCATCAGACAATATGCTGCCGGATCGACTGGCAACAGTGAGCAATGTATTGGTGGGTGAAAATCGGACAATACGTTTGGCCACTGAAGGCTCAGGTCTAGTCGAAATGAATGCGGAAGGGCGTTTATTGAAGCAGATTACCAAAAAGAATGGTGGGGCAGACGATTTCCTTCTAACAGCTTTTAAGGATCAGCATCAACATGTTTGGCTCGGATTACGTAAAGGTGGAATTGCCGTTCAATATGCTGGATCGTCCGTTTGGAAAACCATTGATTTAGGTGAGCCTTTGACGGAGGTACGGGCGATTTATGAGGACCATTTAGGACAGATCTGGTTTGCAGCACATCAAGGGGTATTTATATATGATGAAGGAAAGGGGCATGTCCAGAAGCTTTTGATCAACAAACCAATGCTTGGCGATTATGCACCCCGAACGTTGATGGAAGATGGCCAACACAACATGTGGGTCGGAACTTATGGGCAAGGACTCTATGTTTACGATCCCCAGCATAAACTGCTTCGAAAAATGGACAAGGGTAATGGCTTGCAAAATAACACGATTAATCATTTGTTGCGGGACAGAAATAACAATATCTGGGTGGCTACAAATCAAGGACTGGCCGTACAGGAAGCGGGTAAGAAGATTGGTGATCTGTCTCTATTGATGCCTCCGGGAGGGAATGCATGGCTTTTTGTCAATGGACTCGCAGAAGATCAGACCGGAAATATTTGGTGTTCGACCAAATCGGGGATGTTACGCTATGTCCCGAAAGAAAGACGTTTTCTACAATATGACCAGTCTTTCGGTTTGCCTTTGGGAGGTTTTATCAATGCAAGTGTAGGAAAAGACAGTGAAGGTCGACTGTATTTTGGGATGCAGGAAGGAATGTGTTATTTCAACCCAGCCACAATCCCGTCCAATTTACCAACCTCACCCCTAAGTATTAGCCGATTTATTGTTTTTCGATCCGGAGAGTCCGGTACACAGGTCGATAAATATCCCTCGCCGACAAAGGCAATTGAACTCAATTATGATGAAAATAGCTTTCGCATCGAACTTGCTGTTATGGACTTTGCTCTAGACGGTTTGGTCGAGTTTGGCTATAAATTGCAAGGGCTTAATAATGACTGGATTTTTCTGGGAAACGAGACCAACCTCGATTTTCGTAATATACCCTATGGTGAACATGAGCTGCTGATTCGCACCCGGATGAAAAATGGGCAATGGTCGCAGGACTACCAGCATCTATTGATCAAAATTGCGCCACCTTTTTATCTCAGTTTATCCGCCAAGATCGTGTATCTGCTCCTTGTGCTGCTAATTGGATATATTATCATTTCTTTCTATTTCAAAAAAATGAAAGCTGAATCCGAACTAAAACTGAAAGAGCGGCAACATGTGCAGGACGAACAGTTACATGCAGAACGCCTGAATTTCTATACGCATATAACGCACGAGCTACGGACACCTTTGACGTTGATTCTAGGCCCCCTTGACGACCTGTCCCAAGAGCAGCAGCTTACTGAAAAACATCGCGAACTGGTTCAGACGGTACAGAAAAGCGCTAATAGACTCTTCACATTGGTCAACCAGTTGTTGGAATTTAGGAAGGTAGAATCGCAGTTTAAACCCTTTGTACCGGAAGCTGGGTCTTTGGGAGAAATGCTCGTAGATCTTGCCCATAAATATAAAACATTGAATCACAAACCTGGTCTTCGGGTGTTGTCTGAACTCCCTGTGAGGGATTCACGTACGCTATTTGATGCCGAAATCGTACAATTGATCGTAGATAATTTATTGTCGAATGCCTATAAATATACCGAGTCAGGTTATATTAAACTAAGCTTGCATTACGAAGAATCGGATTTGGATCATTGGGCGGTGTTGTCTGTAGAAGATACTGGAGTAGGTATTGACAAAGAAGATATCGGTAGGATTTTTGAAAAATATTATCAGGTTGCGAACACAGGTACTCAGGGTACGGGTATTGGTCTGGCCTTGGTGAAAGAACTTGTGGCGATCCATCATGGAAAGATTGATGTGAATAGTACATTTGGCCTTGGTACCACCTTTACGGTAAAATTGAAAACCGATCGATTACCTGTTGAGAATGGCGAGCTGCCTGTTTCTTCGCAACGTCCGCTAGTGCTATTGGTTGAGGATGATCTGGAACTTCGTGAATATCTGGGAAGTACATTGCAAAGACAATATGACGTGGTGCTCGCCGAAAATGGAACTGTAGGCTATCAAATGGCGATGGCTAGGGTGCCCGATTTGGTGATCAGTGATATTATGATGCCCGATATGGATGGTTTTCAGCTTGTACAGCAATTGAAACAGGAACGTAGTACAAGTCATATCCCACTGTTGCTATTGACAGCAAAAAATACCGATGCAGACCGGCAACGAGGTTATGATCTAGGGATAGATTCCTACCTGATCAAGCCAGTTACAGCAGCTTTACTTTTCAAACGTATTGACAATCTATTGAGCCGACAGAAACAGATCAATGAACTGATTTTGGAAAGTTTAAATACAAAACCATCTTTTTCAACTACCAATATAGAACTAGAACAAAAGCCTCCGGAGGAACTCTGGCGTGAAAATGAATTTGTTCAGGATTTTATGCAGATCGTCGAGCAGCATATGCAGGATGAGGTCTTGGATGCTGCTGCCCTCGCTGATCGCATGAATATGAGTCAGTCTACCCTTTATCGGAAATTGAAAGGCATCACAGGAAAAAATATCAATCAGCTCGTACGTAAGATACGTATCCATAAGGCGGCAGATCTACTTCGGACTGGGAAGTATAACGTGACCGAAGTGTCATTTATGGTCGGAATCAATAGTGCGATTTATTTTCGGCAATGCTTTAAAGAGGAGTTTGGCCAACTACCTTCCGAATATCAACGATCCGACAATAAAGCCCGCGTAGTGTATTAAAACAATCCGCATCAGATAAGTATGCCCCTACTATTTCAACATAGATAGGGGCATAGTTTTTTCGTATAAAGCTGCTGTCTAATATACTTCGATCAAAACGAGATCAGTTTGAAAAAAAACATAAAATATGCCTTAAATATGTTTAAAAAGCTGTTTTTGACTAAAAAATATATGTTTTTTGACGGATTTGTGTACGATGGAGTGTTGCAATATCGGCTAAGTTTGAGGTATTAATCCAATTATAAATCTAGGTAGGGGTGGCAACGATGCAAAAGAAATAACCAAAGTAGACCGTAGTTTACCATCATATTGTCTTGTCCAGCTAGATTGTATTATTTACTGTTTAATTCGTATTGAAATTTATGAAAAACTTAAAGATTGCTTCTTTTTACACCATGTTGAGCGTGATGCCAACTTTGCTGTATGCGCAGGAGAAGGTTACGGGACAAGTTTTCAACAAAGCAAACGAGCCTATCGTTGGTGCGAGTGTACTCCTCCTTGAAGGGGGGAAGGGAACCTCAACAGACAAATCGGGGAAATTTGAGCTGAATGCTAACAAAGGAACGCTCGTCGTGTCATTTGTTGGGTATAAGACTCGTCGAGTTCCATTGGATGGAACAACAAATTTAAAAATCCAGCTCGAGGCAGATGAAAATGTATTGGAGGATGTCGTCGTTGTTGGTTATGGTAAACAGTCCAAACGTAATATTACAGGGGCGGTAAGCAATATTAAATCAGAGGATATTGTACGGTCATCATCGACGACGACTGCTGGGGCTTTGGCAGGAAAGGTGCAGGGGATCTCAGTGCGTGCCAAAGACGCACGTCCCGGTCGTGGTGCAGCGATCGAAATCCGGAATATGGGCTCGCCTTTATATGTAATTGATGGTGTTGCTTATGGAGGTCAGGAAGGTACTGATTGGGTTGGTACACAGAATGGCTCCGGCGCAGATATCTTTAATTCGCTGAATCTCGAAGATATTGAGAGTATCTCTATTTTGAAAGATGCCGCAGCAGCAGTATATGGATTCCGTGCTTCCAGAGGTGTTGTATTGATTACCACCAAAAAAGGCGCAAAAGGAGAAAGTGCAAAAATCAATATTAATGGCTACCAAGGCTGGCAAAATTTGACACGTTTTCCGACCATGGCAAACGCTAAACAATACACACGTGGATTAGTTGAGGCCGCACAGAATGAAAACCGCGACCCGAAGACGGTTTATACACCCGAGGAGTTGGCGAAATGGCAGGCAGGGACAGAGCCCGGCTACCAAGGCTATGATTATTATGACATGGTGATCCGTAAGAATATTCCACAGCGATACATCAATGCCAATGTCACCGGTGGAAATGAAAAGTCCAATTACTTCCTGTCATTGGGCCACCTCAATCAGGATGCAATGATCAAGGATTTCAATTATAAGCGAACCAATTTCCAGGCCAATATGGAAGCTGAGGTACTCAAAGGACTTACTGTCGGGACACAGATTTCAGGAAGACATGAAGGAACACAGGATGTTGGCTTACCAGGTGGGGATGGATACTTCTCGTCTATTTTGGCTATTATGAAAAATAGGCCGACTGTAGGTCCCTACGCAAATGACAATCCGGAATATATCAATCATACCAATGATTTTCCCTATAACCCGGCTCTCTTTAGCCGCGATATTGCCGGCTATAAAGACAATAAATACCTTGCTGGAAATGTGAATCTCTTTGCGGCCTATAAGACAAATTTTGGTTTGTCGGCAAAAGGAACTGTTTCTTACAATTATACCAACAATAAATTTGAAGGCTTCCAATATACCTATGATGTATATCGATACGAAAATAATGCTTATAAGCGAACTGGCGGAAGTGATGCTGGCTGGCGTTACGATACCACGAGGGAGATTGTTTCCCGCTTTGCACAGTTCCAGATCGATTATAACAAGCAGATTGGCGATCACACTTTCGCGGGAATGTTAGGCTATGAGCGTTCAGATTGGGACCGGACGTATAAGGCATTGGGCGCAAATCCTTCAAACAATTATATTCCGTTGTTAAGACTGTCGGAGCTCAATAGTTTGGCCGATGAATGGGCTTACGAGGCTCGGGCTGGATATATTGGCCGTATCAATTACAACTACAAGGGCAAGTATCTTCTGGAAGTATTGGGCCGTTATGATGGATCTTTTAAATATTATGAAGGTAAGCGCTGGGGATTGTTTCCGGGAGCATCGGTAGGTTGGCGTATTTCGGATGAAGGATTCTTTAAACCCTTAAAATCCGTGGTTAGTGACCTTAAAATCCGTGCTTCGATCGGACAAACAGGACTTGAAGAGGGCGTGGGAATGCATGATTACCTTGCCGGATATAATTGGGCGGCTGGAAGTGCTGTCTTAGACGGAGCCTATTTACCCCGGGGTACAGCCTAGAGGTTTACCAGTTCGCAACCTCTCCTGGGTTAAAAATACCAATTATAACATGGGTATCGATGCGACACTGCTGAACAATAAGCTGACATTGACGGCCGATATCTTTAAAATTATCCGTACTGGATATCCTGGCAAACGATACGATGTCCTATTACCAGCCGAAATCGGTTATGACCTTCCCAATGAAAACCTCGGTAAGAACGGCTATTATGGTGCGGAAGGTATCATTACCTATACCGATAAGGTCGGCGAGTTAAACTATGTTGTCAGTGGAAATATGACTTTTTCACGTTATCGGGAGTTAGAAACCTATAAACCTCGTTTCAGCAACTCCTGGAATGAGTATCGCAATTCCATTGAGGATCGCTGGGGTGGAGTATGGTGGGGATACCAAGTCGTCGGACGATTTCAGTCGGAAGAAGAGATCCGCAACCATCCGATCAATAATGATGGTCAGAACAATAGGTCCCAACTCCCTGGTGATTTAATTTATAAAGATGTAAATGGAGATGGTGTCATTAACGATATGGATCAACGTCCAATAGGTTACCAAACGGGCTGGGCACCGATGATGAGCTTTGGTGGTCGTATTGGTCTCGACTGGAAAGGCATCAACTTGAATATCGATCTTGCTGGTGGTGCAATACAATCCTGGTTTCAGGATTATGAATTACGTAATGCCTTCCACGGTGGGGGTAATTCTCCAGCCTATCTACTTGAAGATAGATGGCATCGCAAAGACCCTTATGATCCAAACAGTGAATGGATTCCGGGACGCTACCCTGCGATTCGTAACGGCAACTCAGGTCCCAATAGTCGAAATAGTGATTTTTGGTTGACTAATGTACGTTATCTGCGTGTCCGCAATCTGGAGATTGGATACAATCTGCCAAAAGCATGGATTCAAAAGATAAAGGCCGAAAAAATACGGTTCTATATCAATGCTTCAAATTTGATTTCGTTTGACAATGTCAAAGACTACCAGATTGATCCTGAGATCGAAGCGAGAGCAGCAGTAGTATACCCACAGCAAAGGGTATTTATGGTTGGATTTAATATGACTTTTTAACATGAAACTACGATTTAAACTTACATATATAGGAGTTGCTTTATTGACCTTGTCCTCGTTGAGCAGCTGCAATCACGACGATTGGTTTGACCGGGATTCAAAATCATTGATTACCGATGCACAGCTTTGGAATGACCCGAAACTGTTAACTTCACTCGTCGCCAATTATTACGACAGAATGCCAACGCTACATGGTGTTTTCAATACAGGAGGAATGACCGAATTGGATGATGCCATGTGGTCGGGACATCGCGATCAAAACTGGCGTAATGATTATCAGTTTGGTGACGATTACGGTCGCTATTGGGATTATGGACTGATTCGGGATCTGAATCTTTCCCTAGAAAATATCGATCAATTCAGTACACAATTGTCTGATGCACAACGCAAGCAGTATAAAGCCGAAATACGCTTCATCCGGGCCTTTGTTTACTTCGAGCTCGTCAAACGCATGGGTGGGGTTCCGATCGTTACAACCCAGCTCATTTATGACTTTAGCGGTGATCCAACACCATTGCAGGTGGCACGTGCCAAGGAGTATGAAGTCTACGATTTTATTTACAAAGAATTGGAAGAGATCAAGGAAGATCTTGCCGTCTATAATGCCAGTAAGACCAGAGCCAACAAGTATACGGCATTAGCTTTGGAAAGTCGGGCAATGCTTTATGCGGCATCCATCGCGAAATATAATAATCTAATGGCCTCACCGATAACGACTGCCGGAGGAGAAGTGGGGATTCCAGCCAATATGGCGACGGGGTATTATACCAAGTCGCTGGCTGCTTCCAAGGAAATTATGAATGGCCCCTATGCGCTTTATAATGAGAATGCCGATAAAGGTGCCAATTTTTATGATATGCTTAATAAGAAAACTGGTGCTGAAGTCATCTTTGCCAAGGATTTTGTCACGAGTTTAAAAGTTCACCGCTTTGCTTATGACAATATCGTCAGAAGTCTGACCGAAGACAATGAGTCATCATCGACGATTTCTCCTTCATTGAGTCTTGTAGAAAGTTTTGATTATCTAGACGGTAGCAAAGGTACACTACATGATAAAAACGGCGCAGGAAATTACGTAGCCTACCAAAATATCAACGATATTTTTACGAATAAAGATGCTCGTTTGTTTGGGACGGTGATTTATCCGGGAACTTCTTTCCGCGGACGTGCTGTGAGTATTCAAGCTGGAGTGGCAACTTGGGGGACGAATGGAGCTTACCAGTTTACTGCAGCGCCACAACTGGGACAGAATTATGCGAGTGGTGGTTTGTGGACCGGCTTTGATGGACCGCTTTATGACGCACAGGACGTCAGCAACACCGGCTTCTATATCCGTAAATTTGTCAGTGATGCGCCGGCAGCCAGTACACGGGGTACATCGGCTGCTAACTGGTGGCCGTGGTTTCGTCTTGGTGAAATTTATCTCAACGCGTCAGAAGCTGCATTTGAGCTGGGACAGACTGTGGACGCAAGAACTTACGTCAATAAATTGCGCGAAAGAGCAGGATTTCCGGCCAATAGCGTTAGTAACCTAACAATGGATATTATCCGGAACGAACGCCGTGTCGAACTTGCTTTCGAAGATCATCGTTACTATGATCTTAAAAGATGGCGTATTGCACATTTGGTGTGGGACGGATCGGAAAATGATCCCAACGCTGTTGTATATGGACTATATGCTTATCGTGTCGTGCGTCCAGGGCATGCCGATGACGGTAAGTATATCTATGAACGGGTAAGACCTGCGCGTTTCAGAAAGGCACGCTTTTTCCGTATGGCCAATTATTATGCGTCCATTAGTCAGGATGTCATTAATAAAAATCCTAAAATAGTTAGAAATCCATTCCATTAATCTAGTTGTACCATGAAAATAAAATTTTTAAGCTTATTGGTAGCTTTTGCAAGCCTACTCGTTGTAGGTTGTAAATATGATAATTTTGAAGCCCCAAAATCAACGCTTTCTGGACGCGTTGTTTATGAAGGAAAGGCGATTGGCGTTCGGAATAATGGGCCTCAATTGGAATTATGGCAGGATGGGTATCCGCTTCGCTCAGCAATACCCGTATATTTTGATCAGGACGGCTCTTTTTCTGTTAGTCTTTTTGATGGCGAATACAAATTGGTGCGGAAAGGAGATTCACCATGGCTACAACAGGCAACCGATACGGTATTGGTGCAAGTGAAGGGCAATACGACAATTGATGTGCCTGTAACACCCTATTTCACGGTGACAAATGAGTCTTTTCAAAAAAATAATAACAGTATTACTGCTAGCTTTACGGTTAATAGAATAGTAGGTACGGCAAATTTGGAGTTTGTGCGTCTATACCTCGGTAAATCTGTTTTAACAGATCAGGTACAACGCGAGCTGCGTGTGGATGCCAATTTGGCGAATGTTGCTTTTGGTCAACCAACAAGTATCGTCGGTGAATTGCCGGACAACCTGAAAAACCTCGATTATGTGTTTGCCCGAATAGGGGTGAAAGCTACGGTATCCGGAGAGTACTACTATACAGCAGTTCAAAAAATAGCTTTAAAATAGGTGCTGATAGCAAGTAAAATTGCCGGATTACGAAGCCACGGGATCATATTCCGTGGCTTTCATCGATGCAAAAAAATGGTCTAATGCTTATTTATTCTACTAAACCTTCATGAAAAAAAACAAAATTTCAATCTTAGTTACCTTATTTTTAATACATGCTACATGCGGCGTTTTTGCTCAGGCTTATCGCAGCGGACCTACGGACAAAGATTTTGCAGGTTATTTATTTGCCTATTTCAAAGGTAATGCTGTCGCAGATGAGGCTGTTTGTTTTGCGATCAGCACAGATGGCTATACCTACAGAGCCTTGAATGAAAACCAGCCCATCTTGGATTCGAAGGTGATTAGCAAGACTGGCGGTGTACGGGATCCCCATATTCTCCGTGGCGAAGATGGAAAAACATTTTATATGGTGCTCACCGACATGACCTCCTCAAAAGGCTGGGATTCCAATCGGGGTTTGATCCTGCTAAAATCCGAAGACCTTGTGCATTGGTCTCATCAGGCAATTGATATCCAGCAGCGCTTCAAAGGCCAGGAAGCGTTGAAGAGAGTATGGGCACCACAGACTATATATGACCCTTCGGTCGGTAAATACATGGTATACTGGTCCATGCAGCACGGAAATGGTCCGGATATCATCTACTATGCTTATGCTAATAAGGAGTTTACAGATTTTGAAACCGAACCTAAAGTGCTGTTTCTTCCAAAAAATGGTAAATCCTGTATCGATGGCGATATTATTGCAAAGAATGGCTTGTTCTACCTTTTCTACAAAACTGAAGGACATGGCAATGGCATTAAGCTGGCGATAACCGATTCACTGACTTCGGGGAAATGGATTGAACAGCCGGGTTATAAACAGCAGACCAATGATGCTGTGGAAGGATCCAGTGTCTTTAAACTCAATCAGTCGGATCAATATATCCTTATGTATGATGTCTATGGTAAAGGGAAGTACCAATTCTGCACCTCCGAAGACCTTGATCGTTTTAAAGTAATCGACCATCAAATTGACATGGATTTCCATCCACGTCATGGGACCATTATTCCTATTTCAAGACAAGAACTTTTGGACTTGACCTCCAAATGGGGGAAACCCAAAGATATGGAATTCGCATTCAGAAAGAATCCCGTTTTAGATGGCTTTTATGCCGATCCGGATGTACTCTATTCCAATAAAACAAAAAAATACTATATCTATCCAACGAGTGATGGTTTTGATGGCTGGGGGGGCTATTATTTCAAGACCTTCTCGTCTTCCGATCTCAATCAGTGGAAAGATGAAGGGGTGATTTTGGACCTGAAAAAAGATGTTGCCTGGGGACCTCGAAATGCATGGGCACCTACAATCACGGAAAAGAAAGTCAAGAACGATTATAAGTACTATTATTATTTTACAGCAGCGCAAAAGATCGGTGTTGCGGTAGCTGATTTACCTACCGGGCCTTTTAAGGACTCGCGAAAACCGCTGATCGATTTTAAGCCTGAGGGTGTCAATGGCGGGCAGGAGATTGATCCGGCGGTGTTTAACGATCCCAAATCGGGAAAAAGCTATCTGTATTGGGGAAATGGTTACCTAGCTGTTGCTGAACTCAACAAAGATATGGTTTCCATCAAAAAAAATACAGTCAAGGTACTCACTCCGGATAAGACATTCCGCGAAGGTGCCTATGTTGTCTACCGTAAAGGACGCTATTATTTCTTTTGGTCAGAAGACGATACCCGGAGTGAAAATTATCGGGTACGCTATGGAACTGCAACTTCCCCAGATGGAGCGATCACAGTTCCTGCTAATAATTTAGTCTTACAAAAAGATCCTGCGAAAGGGATCTATGGCACTGGGCATAATTCGATTTTGCAGATTCCCGGTAAAGACGAATGGTATATTGTTTACCATCGATTCAATTATCCCAAAGGTATTGATATGGGCGACGCAGCAGGATTTAACCGGGAGGTATGCATGGATCGTTTGTATTTTGATGATCAGGGCCATGTGTTGCCTGTTGTTCCAACGCTTTAATCACTTGAACCTAATGCAAAAAAGTAAAATGAATAATCTCATAAAAAAACTATCAGTCTTAGCTGTTTCTATTGGTATGGGCATCAGTGGCCTATATGCACAGGCTGGATTTGGTGAGGCCGAAGCGATCAATTCAGACTGGCGTTTCCATTTGGGTGATATCGAGGGGCAGGCCAGTGCAGAAACGAAGCGTGGAGCGTGGCAGCAGGTCCGTTTGCCCCATGATTGGGGCGTAAAATACCCGCTCAGTCCAAGTTTAGCCAGCGCGACAGGCTATTTACCGGGCGGTATTGGCTGGTATCAAAAACAGCTCCTGATACCTATGGCAGATCAGGGCAAAAAAATATTTATCTATTTTGAGGGCGTATACAACCGAAGCGAGGTGTTTATCAATGGCAAATCTGTTGGAAAACGCCCCAACGGCTATATATCCTTTTCTTATGATATCACACCATATATTGAGTTTGGAAAAGAAAATACCATCGCTGTTAAGGTCGACCACAGTAAAAGTGCCGATTCAAGATGGTACACGGGATCGGGCATCTATCGTGACGTTTGGCTTATAAAGGCAAATGCGTTGCATATCGATCAATGGGGAGTATATGCCTATCCCGAGCTAAAGCAAGGGAAAGGAATGTTAAATACCGAAGTGACCGTTGTCAATAGCACGTCCAACGGCAGTGCGGTTACCGTTGTGCAGGAGTTGATTGATTCCGCAGGGAAGGTTGTCGCTAATAAATCGGAGAAAGTGAAGATTGATGCTACCGCTAAAGCGACGATACAGCAGCAATTGACGGTTGCAAACCCTAAATTGTGGAGCTTGGATCAACCCAATCAATATACCTTGCGGACAAGCGTATTGCAAAATGGAAAGCAAATTGATCAGTCGGCAATCAAAACGGGCTTCCGAACTTTTACATTTGATCCAAACAAGGGCTTTGCTTTAAACGGCGAATGGATGAAAGTCAAAGGCGTATGCCTACATCACGATGCCGGTGTGCTGGGTGCTGAAATGTATACCGAGGTATGGCGTCGGCGGCTGCAGACATTGAAATCTTTGGGTGTCAATGCCATTCGAACCAGTCATAATCCGCAAGCATCCTCGCTTTACACCTTATGTGACGAGTTGGGGCTGTTGGTTATGGATGAGGCATTTGATGAATGGGAATTTCCAAAACGGAAATGGCTGCAGGGCTGGAATGTCGGGACCCCCGGTTTTGAGGGATCGTATGACTTTTTTGAAAGTTGGGGCGAGCAGGATCTCGCAGATATGGTCAAACGGGATCGCAATCACCTCTCGATTTTCGCCTGGAGTATAGGGAACGAAGTGGATTATCCAAATGACCCTTATTCACATCCTGTCCTTAACGGCGAGAAAAAGGAGGGTGGTTTTACACAGGCTTCGTATGGCGGATACAAAAAGGATGCACCAGATGCGATGCGCCTTGGGGATATTGCCAAAAGACTGGTTGCTACAGTAAAAAGATACGATAAGAGCAGAGCCGTTACTGCAGGCCTCGCAGGTGTGGCTATGTCTAATGAAACAGCCTATCCTGGAGCACTTGATATTGCAGGGTACAATTATACCGAAAGTCGTTATCAACTGGATCATCAGCGTTATCCAGCACGCGTTATTTTTGGAAGTGAAAATCGACATGATCTTCCGGCATGGCTTGCGGTGCGTGACAACAAGCATATATTTGGCCAGTTCTTGTGGACAGGTATTGACTACCTCGGAGAGTCGGGGCGTTGGCCTTCACGTGGATTTTATTCAGGACTGCTGGATTTCGCAGGTTTTATTAAACCGAGGGGTTATTATCGTCAATCGCTGTGGTCCGATAAACCAATGGCTTATTTGGGAACCTATCCATTGAAGGGCGGAGCAACGACTACCGATGTTTGGTCTGCGTTGGAATCCGAGCAAGGACAACGGAAAAATGAAGCGCCCTCCATGGATGCCTGGCCAATTTGGAACTATCAGGAGGGACAGCAAATCAGGGTGGTCTGTTACACCAATAGCCCTCAGGCGCGATTGGAGCTCAATGGTAAAGTTGTTGGCGAAGAGAAAAATTACGATGAGAAGACAGGTATCATCTTTTGGGATATTCCCTATGCAGCTGGTAAACTAGAGGTTGTTGGTCTGGACACGAATAAAAAAGAAGTAGTTCGGCACACTATCGAATCCAGTGAACGTCCGGCGGCGATCCAGGCGACGGTGATAGGAGGGAAAGCGATTGAGAGCGATGGCATTTTGCAGGTTGCCTTGCAAGTGGTGGATAACAAGGGACTTCCTGTGGTCCTTTCGGAAGATGAAATCACTTGTGATATTGCTGGACATGCTCGATTACTGGGTATGGAAGCGGGGAACAATGCAGATATGGGCGACTATACCGATAATAAACAGCGCGTTTATCATGGAAAAATGATCGTGTATGTTCAGGCTTTGGGCAAATCGGGCGATACAATTAATATACGATTTACCTCGCCTTGGTTGACTATGGCAAACGTAACCTATAGCATAAAATAATTAACTCACTTGTATTTATTGAACTTTTGGCATAAAAAAAGCACCGGAAAAATCCGGTGCTTTTTTTATGCCAAAATCTTATCGGATGTTCATTCCACTATTGGAAAAATTACGGTTTTATATAGTTCTTTATAAAATAACGTAATCCAACCTTATTAAATAAAAAAAATTATTAAATACTTTTTTTATTATAAATTTTATTATTAATTTAGCTTCACTATAAATCTAAAGACTGACTCAATTATATCCATGCGTTTAATCATATGCCTTTTATGTGCCGTTGGTACAATGTTGGCCAAAGGACAAGAGCTTTATACGTTACAGTCTGCTCATCTTTCTGGAGTAGATTCCGGCTACGTCTATATACCAAAGATGAAGCCGGACAACCGTGCCTTACCTGTTGTATATGTGCTGCATAGTCATGGGGCAAATTATAAAAGTCTTTCAAAATTTGTCGATTTTCAGGCATTGAGCGATCAATATGGCTTTGTGGTGGTATGCCCTGACGGTCTTCGGACGAGCTGGTTTTTAGACAGTCCACAAAAAGGCGGAGCACAATTTGGTCGGTTCCTGACAGGGGAATTAATGCCTTACATACAGGGCAAATATCATACGGATCTGGACAACTCATTTATTACGGGTGTGAGTATGGGGGGGCATGGTGCACTTTGGCTCTTTTTTAACTATCCATCATTTTTTAAAAGTGCTGGTAGCAGTTCGGGAGTTGTCAATCTGAGACATTCGGCTTTCAAGAAGACAAGTCTAGCCCAACATTTAGGTCAGTACAGCGATCAAAATCCATTATTCGATCGTTTTAGTGTCATCCATAATGTCCATAAGATCGCTGGGAGTGAAAAGACATTTATTTTTGATTGTGGTACTGAAGATTATCTATATGGGGCCAATAAGTCCCTTCGGGATAGTTGTGATGTACTCAAGATCAAAGCCACTTACATTGCGCAGCCCGGCGCTCATACCTCTGGCTATTGGGCCAAAACCATTCCGGTTCATTTCGCATATTTTAATCGTCTGATCCATTAATCGATAACCTATATGTTTTATTCACCTTATACTGATCCTTTAGTCCGGCAACAAAATAGTGTATCTGTGGTTCTTACGCCGGTATTTGGTGCGTATTTTTTAAATTATTTACTGCAATTAACTTCATATGAATTGGTTTAAATCTTTTTTTTCTATTTTATTGATTTCTGTCACACTCTCCTCGCAGGGGCAGGCTGTTGCTTCATACGATGTCTTGATTGTAGGAGGAGGAGCAAGTGGTGTTTCTGCGGCTTTGCAAGCCGCCCGTTTGGGAAGTAAGGTCCTTGTGGTGGAAGAGACAAGCTGGTTGGGTGGTATGCTCACTGCCGCTGGGGTCTCCGCTATTGATGGTAACCATCGTATGCCTTCGGGAATATGGGGCGAATTTAGGGCAGAACTTTATGCCTATTATGGTGGTCCAAAAGCAGTGGAAACAGGTTGGGTAAGCAATACGCTATTTGAGCCTTCGGTCGGTAACCGCTTGCTAAAAAAGATGGTTGGAGCCGAAAAAAATATTGCCGTTTGGTATAAAAGTACCCTTTTAGACCTGAAAAAACAGCCTAAAGGCTGGACCGTTGCCATTGAACAGGAAGGAAAAAAGAAAACCGTAAACGCTTCTATTTTAGTCGATGCGACGGAATTAGGGGATCTCTTGCCGCGTGCAGGTGTTGCTTACAGCATCGGTATGGATAGCCGCTACGATACGAAAGAAGAATTTGCTCCCGAAAAGGCCAATTCAATAATTCAAGACCTTACTTATGTCGCTATCCTGAAAGACTATGGTGCCGATCCAAAGAGATTGCTAAAGAAACCTCAAGGTTATGATCCTAAAGAGTTTGAACATGCCTGTGATGTTAAAGATCCTGCTTCACACAGCAATACGCCTATCATCAATTGTGATCAAATGATTACCTATGGCAAATTGCCGAATGGAAAATACATGATAAACTGGCCTAAAGATGGAAATGATATCTACCTGAATATTATTGAAATGTCGCCAAAGGCGAGGGCGGTGGAATTGCAAAAGGCGAAAGATCATACCTTACGTTTTGTATATCATCTTCAAAATCAGCTTGGTTTTAAAAACTTGGGGCTTGCCGATGATGAATATGATACGGTCGATAAACTTCCCTTTATTGCTTATCATCGCGAGTCTAGACGTGCCAAAGGCTTGGTGCAGCTTACATTGCCTTATGTGCAGAGCCCTTATCAGCAGGAGCTGCCTTTGTACCGCACAGGTGGGATAGTAGGCGATTATACCATCGATCATCATCACCTGAAGAACCCGGATGCACCCAAAATTGATTTTGTTAAGATTCGGGTACCATCTTACAATGTGCCCCTTGGAAGTTTGATTCCTGAGAAAATAGCGGATTTTATTGTTGCTGAAAAAAGCATCAGTGTGAGCAATATTGTGGCTGGGGCCACCCGCCTTCAGCCAGTTGTATTGGGTATTGGTCAAGCTGCTGGAGTACTGGCAGCGCTGTCTGCAAAACAAGCTGTTACTCCTAAAGATCTTTCATTAAGGGAGGTACAGCAAGTACTTTTGGACAATCATGCCTATCTCATGCCCTTTATCGATGTTGATCCAAAAGATAGTCGTTTTCAGGCAATCCAACGTATTGGAGCAACCGGGATTCTTAAAGGAAAAGGGGTGCCCTACAAATGGGCCAATCAGACTTGGTTCTATCCCGAACACCGCATAAGCGAAGTAGACCTGATCGACGGTATGCGTAGTTATTATCCAGCGGCCGATAAAGTTGCTGGCTCGGGTGCCGATGTCACAGCAGAATTTTTTGCGGCTCTATTGCTCCAAGTCGATCCCACTTTGAATAAAGATAAAATCTGGTCCGCCATTGCAGCAAAAGAAAATCAAGTGTTAACAAGGGCTCAAGTGGCGGTTGTGTTGGATCATATCCTAAAGCCGTTTGAACGGCCGGTGGATTTTACCGGCCAATTTATAGCAACAAAAAATTGATTTCCGAACGCATAGAAAAACGAGATGATACCAATTTTACCAAATTCCAAAGCGACTCCACAGCAGCGAAACGATAGTTTGGATGTTCTGCGGGGAATTGCCATCCTTTTAATGGTGCTTTCATCGAGCATTTCATTTGGAAACCTTCCTGCCTGGATGTACCATGCACAGGTGCCACCGCCCAAACATGTATTTGATCCCAGTATAGCAGGTATAACCTGGGTAGATCTGGTTTTTCCGATTTTCCTTTTTACGATGGGGGCGGCCATCCCATTGGCTATGCGGAAAAAAGTGGCTAACCTAAACGCTTTGCCTATCGTGGGTGCAATTTTTAAGCGTTTTGTTGCCTTATTCTTTTTCGCCTTATTTTCTTTTTATATGCGCGCTTGGGTTATGAGTGGAGAGCCTGCTGCGTCGCAGTATCTCTTGTCAATCGTGGGGTTTGCACTGCTCTTTGCGCTCTATGCCGATTTAAAGTCCTATTTGTCGATGCGGACCGCGAGACTTGTTCACATAGTGGCCCTGTTGCTATCTGTAGGGATGCTATATCTGTTGTATGCACCAACGGATAGATTTACCCTCCAGAAGACAGATATTATTATTCTGGTACTGGCCAATATGGCTTTGTTTGGAACGCTGTGGTGGTGGCTGACGGCAGAATCCATCTGGTTACGTATGGCGATTTTACCATTTATTATGGGCGTTTTTTTGGGATCCAAAGAAGTCGGTAGTATCAACGAATTTATCTACAAACTCAGCCCTGCGACTTGGCTTTATCAATTTTATTACCTCAAATACCTCTTTATTATCCTTCCGGCTACAGTTGTCGGCGAGTGGATTATTGCTGATACGTCGTTGGCCGACAAACCCAGGATGCAGCGGTCTCAACTGGCATTACAAGGCTTGCTCTGTGCACTTCTAATTGGGCTGAATGTCTTCAATCTATACATGCGCTATCTCGATATCAATATCGGACTTACCCTGATGTTGATCTTTTCGCTATGCTTCTGTTCAGGTGTTTTTCGGAGGGGCGAAGTACTGACACTGCAGGCAAAAATGGCTGTGCTCGGAAGCTATCTGCTTTTTTTAGGACTGATCTTCGAAGCGTATGAGGGAGGAATAAAAAAGGATTATTCCACATACAGCTATTATTTTGTCTGTACGGGCTTAGCCTGTTATGCGCTAACAATGCTGTGTTGTATCGAGAAACTTGCTTTTGGAAAATCGCTGTTTCGAGGTATAGCACTGGTTGGTAAAAATCCGATGGTCGCCTATACCGCAGGAAATCTATTGTTGATCCCACTATTGGCGCTTACGGGACTACAGAGCGCTCTTGATCAGATGGGGGCACAGGGTGTTTTTGGGGGAGTGATGCGCGGTGTATTATTCACTGGAATCGTGGCGCTGTTGACGATCGTGAGCAGCCGGTTAAAACTTTATTGGAAGTCATAAAATGAATGAATTATTAGAACAAACGGTGGAGCTTCGCAAAGGGCGTAAGGCACTTCCGCCTATTTTTTGGATCTCCACAACATGGTTTGCCATGGGGCTACCTTTTGTTGCCCTTTCGGGTGCGAGCTCCATTATGTATAAAAATTTGGGGGTATCGGACGCACAGATTGCTTTTTGGACCTCATTGATTATGCTGCCCTGGACAATAAAACCCTTATGGGGGCCTTTTTTGGAGCTGTATAAGACCAAGAAATTTTTTGTCTATACCACGCAGATACTCACGGGGCTACTCTTTGGTCTGCTTGGTCTTACGCTACAGTTGGATCATTTCTTTAGCTTCTCCATTGCCTTATTGACACTGATCGCATTCAGTGGTTCCACACATGATACCGCAGCCGACGGGGTATATTTGAATGAACTGAATGCAAAACAACAGGCAAAATATGTCGGCTGGCAAGGTGCCTTCTATAATGTGGCCAAAGTGTTTTCTGGCGGCGTACTCGTTTATTTGGCGGGGCAATTGGAGCAGGAAATCGGCATTAAATCCGCGTGGATGGTGGTGATGTTTGCTTATGGATTTATTATGTTGGGGATTGGATTGTACAGCATACGTGCTTTACCTGCTCACGATGAAGCACCCAAATCCACTTCTTTAAAGGAGGGAATGGATACGCTTAAAGACGTTATCATAACTTTTTTTCAGAAAAAGAATATTTGGTTTAGTTTACTTTTTATTGTCTTTTATCGTTTTGCTGAAGGGCAGGCCATTAAGATCACCCCCTTATTTTTTAAAGCGCAACGTACCGAAGGTGGTCTGGGCCTCAGTACTTCGGAAATTGGATTGCTTTATGGTGTATTTGGTGCCATAGCTTTTGTATTGGGGTCGATTGTCGCAGGGCATTTTGTATCCAAAAAGGGCTTAGACCGGAGGACACTTATGATCCTTTGTGCCTTCTTTAATGTTCCATTTGTAGCTTATGCATTTCTCGCGATCACATTGCCGACAAACCTTTATCTCATAGCTGCTGCTGTCGCCATCGAGTACTTTGGATATGGTTTTGGCTTTATCGGAATTATTCTTTTTATCATGCAAAATATTGCCCCAGGCAAATATAAGATGGCACACTACGCTTTCGGAAGTGGACTTGTTAATCTGGGATTTATGATTCCTTCGATGATCAGCGGCTGGCTGAGTGATTATTTGGGCTATAAAGAATTTTTTATCTGGGTGTTGATTTCTACTATTCCAGCCTTTTTGGTTTCCTGGTGGGTGCCATTGCGAAAACCCGAAAAAGAGCATACCGACGAAAATAATTAATGCATATGAACATACTTTCTTATAGGAACTGGAAGGCCATATTGTTGCCTTTTTTTTTACCGGCATTGACTTTAGCACAATCAAAGGGTATTGATTCTACGTTTGATAATCAGCATTATCGCGCAAGGCTTGAGTTTTTTAAAGCGATGCCCAATCAGAAGGACGAAATCGTTTTCCTTGGCAATAGCATTACCGAAGGTGGAAAATGGCAAGAAATCCTCCAGCGGAAGCATGTGATCAATCGTGGGATTAGCGGTGATGTGACTTATGGTATTTTAGCACGACTAGACGAGATACTAGCATCCAGACCACGAAAAATATTTCTGCTCTGTGGGGTGAACGACATGAAAAGAGGAATACCGCTTTTCATTATTTCAACGAATATAGAAAGGATAATAAAGCAGGTTAAAAAGCAGTCGCCAAATACAGCGCTTTTTGTGCAGGGACTTCTACCTGTGAATGAATCTTTACTGCCAAAAATCTATGAAGAGGTTCGGAATGACAAGATCGTGCTACTGAACAAAGCTTTGAAAGAATTGTGTACGGCACATCAAGTTCGTTTTGTAGACTTACAGCCGATATTGGTGGATGGTAAAGGGGAACTAAAAGCTGAGCTAACAATTGATGGCTTACATCTGAAGCAAGCCACCTATTTAATTTGGGCCAATTATTTAAAACAGCAAAAACTATTATGAGATCATTGGAATTTTTTAAGCTGTATCGTGTTTTCCAAGGTTGCTTCCTAATTGGAATATATCTATCGGTATTTTCCCAGTCCCTCTCAGCTCAGGAGACTAAAATAGATAGCAGTTACGCCAACTGGTATTATCAACAACGAATGGCCTATTTCGAACAAAGTCCAACAATTAAAGGAGCAGTCGTGTTTTTGGGAAATAGTATTACTGAACGGGCAGAATGGCAGGAATTGCTTGCAGATTCAAGATATCCTGTACTGAACAGGGGGATAGGCGGAGATAATTCGTTTGGGATTCTTGCGCGTATAGATGAGGTGTTGCGCGGACGTCCGCGGGCAATTTTTCTGATGGATGGCATTAATGACCAATTCCGAAAGCTTCCACAGGAAGTGTCGGTCAATAACTACAAGCGTATCATTAAACGAATAAAAAAGATCTCACCAAAGACCCTTATCTATCTTCAGAGTGCTCTACCGATCAATGAAGGATTAACAAAAGAGCCTTATACAAAAGGTAGAAATGTGTTGGTTCCGATCTTAAATGAAAAACTAAGACAGCTTGCAGCAGATGAAAATATTCCATTTGTCGACCTCTGCCCACTTTTTCAGGACAATGAGGGAAAACTTAACGCAATTTACTCAGCTGATGGTGTGCATCTGATACCCAGTGCCTATATAAAATGGGTGCAATTATTAAAAGAAAAGAAATATTTATGAGAATTACAGGAACATTTATTGACGAGATTTCCCACGATATTCCGCACCAGAATTGGGGTCCGGAAGAGTGGGATCGGGATTTTGCATATATGAAGGCAATTGGTATAGACACTGTTATTATGATTCGCAGTGGCTATCGTAAATTTATAACCTATCCATCGGCTTATCTGATGGACAAATATGGCTGTTTTAAACCATCGTTGGATCTTGTAGAGCTTTATCTGCAGCTTGCAGACAAGTATGAGATGAAATTCTATTTTGGACTTTATGACAGCGGTATTTATTGGGAGACAGGAGATCTGAGTCACGAAATCGATGCCAATCAATATGTAATTGAAGAGGTTTGGGCTAAATATGGGCATTATAAAAGCTTCGGTGGATGGTATATCAGTACGGAAATCAGTCGTAAAACCAAAGGGGCTGTTCATGCTTTTCGTACACTTGGGTTACAGTGCAAGGCCGTCAGTGGGGGCTTGCCGACATTTATATCACCCTGGATTGATGGAAAAAAAGCTGTGCTTGCCGCTTCTCCCGAGCTTAGTAAAGCCGATGCAGTTTCGGTATTGGAACACGAACGGGAATGGGGCGAAATTTTTGAAGGTATACAAGGAGCTGTCGACGCAGTGGCCTTTCAGGATGGACACATTGATTACGATGAGCTTCCCGATTTCTTTGAGGTCAATAAGAAATTGGCTGATAAATATGGTATGGCCTGTTGGACGAATGCCGAATCTTTTGACCGGGATATGCCGATCAAATTCTTGCCGATCAAGTTTGATAAACTAAGGCTAAAACTTGAGGCTGCAGCAAAGGCGGGTTATGATAAGGCTATTACTTTTGAATTTTCTCACTTTATGAGTCCACAATCCGCTTATTTACAGGCAGGACACCTTTACAATCGGTACCGGGAACATGCACTGAACCACAATTGGTGATAGGGATCGCGTGTTTACAGCACGCGAAATGAAGACAAAAGCAATCTCGAAAAAGTCAGAGAACAAGAAATAGCATTATTGATAAGAGTAGGCCAGAGATTTTAAATGGCCTTTAAAGAGCAAATTCATTTATATATGAATCATTATAGTACAATTTATAAAGACGAATTATTTAATCATATTCTTCCTTTCTGGACGGAGCATTCGCTCGATAGGGAGTATGGTGGCTATTTTACCTGTCTGGATAGAAGAGGTGGAGTTTTTGATACGGATAAGTTTATGTGGCTGCAGGGGCGGCAAGTTTGGCTCTTTTCGAGTATTTACAACAAAATTGAAACACGGTCATCCTGGTTGGATATTGCAGTTCATGGTGCCAGCTTTATGGAAAAACATGGACGTGACGAAGAGGGGAACTGGTATTTTTCACTTGATCGACAAGGGAAGGCACTTGTGCAGCCCTACAATATTTTTTCCGATTGCTTTGCTGCCATGGGATTTGGTGCCCTGTATACAGCAACTCAGGAGCAGCGTTACGCAGAAATTGCGCAAGATACCTTTCATAATATATTGAAACGTCGAACACATACCAAGGGCATATACGATAAGGCTGTTCCAGGGACACGTCCATCAAAGAATTTTGCGTTGCCTATGATCTTGAGCAATCTCTCCATTGAACTGGAGCATTTATTGGAACCTAAGCTGGTGCAGGAATTGATCGAGGATATCGTGGTCGAGGTAATGGATGTATTTTATAAAGAGGAGCAGGGGCTTGTCTTTGAAAATGTAAGTCCCAATGGTTCATTGCTGGATAGTTTTGAAGGAAGATTGCTCAATCCGGGACATGCGATAGAGGCCATGTGGTTTATGATGGATCTGGGAGAAAGATTGCAGCGACCAGCGTTGATTGAAAAAGCCATGCGTATTGGTCTTCGTATGTTGGAGCATGGATGGGATGAGAAATATGGAGGTATATTCTACTTTATGGATGCGCAGGGTAAACCGACCCAGCAGTTGGAATGGGACCAGAAGTTATGGTGGGTGCACTGTGAAACACTGGTGTGTATGGCGAAAGCTTGGGTACTAACGGGAAATGAAGAGGCTAAACGTTGGTTCGAACGGGTTCATGAATATACCTGGACGCATTTTAGGGACCCCGAACATGGCGAATGGTTTGGCTACCTCAATCGAAGAGGTGAGGTATTGCTCGATCTCAAAGGCGGAAAATGGAAGGGATGCTTTCATGTGCCTCGTGCCTTATGGAAGGTATATGAGGTGTTTGAAAAAGCAAAAATAATCGTGTAACTTAACTGGTATGGATGCTCTCAATGGAATAAATGCGTTGACCTTAGTTTTCGCAGCGATATTGATCTTTGCGATCGCGTATCGTTTTTATGGCTTGTTTCTAGCAAATAGGCTGCTCAGGTTGAATGGAAGTCGCCAGACACCGGCGGTGGAGTTTGCTGATGGACATGATTATGTGAAAACCGATAAAAAAGTGTTGTTTGGCCATCATTTCGCGGCGATAGCTGCTGCAGGACCACTAGTTGGTCCAGTTCTCGCGGCACAGTTTGGTTATCTGCCGGGCGCTCTGTGGATATTAATTGGTTGTGTATTAGGTGGCGGTGTGCACGATATGGTCGTGCTTTTCGCTTCTGTACGACATAAAGGGGAAAGTTTGGCAACCATTGCCTCCAAGGAGGTCAGTAAACCTATTGGCGCTATTGCTGGTATTGCCGTACTTTTCATTTTGATCCTAACGTTGGCCGGATTATCGCTGGCCTGTATTAGTGCAATGCACGAGGCACCATGGTCTTTATTTACGATTGTACTGACAATGCCCATTGCTATTTTAATGGGCTTGATGATGCGCTATCGGGAGGGCTCGGTGACCTTGGCGAGTATCATTGGCGGTATCTTGCTTATTGCAGGTATTATAGCCGGTCATCACCTGATGCAGCTTCCAACTTTTCATGCACTTTTCAACTGGGATGTGAAAACGATCTCTATCGGTATTGCTGTATATGGTTTCTTCGCTTCAGTATTGCCCATCTGGCTATTATTGGTTCCGAGAGATTACCTTTCGACCTATCTCAAAATAGGTACAATTATTATGCTGACGGTAGGGATATTTTTTGTTGCACCAACAATTCAGATGCCCGCCTTGACCTCATTTATCCATGGTGGCGGACCCGTAATTTCAGGACCTGTCTTGCCCTTTATCTTTATTGTGATAGCCTGTGGAGCCATATCGGGATTTCACGCTATTATCGCAACCGGGACAACACCCAAAATGATCGGTAATGAACGCGAGATCTTGTTTGTGGGGTATGGCGCCATGCTTGTTGAAGGCTTTGTTGCCTTGATGGCATTGATTGCAGCTTGTACGTTGATGCCTGGTGATTATTTTGCAATCAATACGCCGGTAGCCGATTATGCACAGTTTCTAGCGCAGCACCCCCATCTTTCGGCTGTGGATTTACCGCATTTTATAGACAGAATAGGTGTAGATCTGCACGGTCGGACGGGCGGAGCAGTGTCGTTGGCTGTAGGGATGGCTCATATCTTCGATAAGGTTCCTTTTATGAACGATATAATGGCCTATTGGTATAATTTCGCGATTATGTTTGAAGCTGTTTTTATTCTTACAGCGATTGATGCAGGTACCAGGGTAGGGCGTTTTTTTCTACAGGAAATGCTTGGAACTGTTTTTCCTAAATTTAGCGATAAAAACTGGAAACCAGGTGTATGGATTTGCAGCGCTCTGTTTACGTTTTCCTGGGGATATTTGGTTTATACCGGTAACGTAAGTAGCATTTGGCCATTATTTGGTATTAGCAATCAGCTCTTGGCCGCCTGTGGTCTGATTGTATGTACAACGATGCTCATCCGGATGAATAGACGAAAATATGTCTTGTTTGCAGCCGTTCCCGGTGTCTTTATGGCCGTGATTACATTTTGGGCCGGCTATCTTCAGGTGGTACAAGGATATGTGCCCAAAGGACAGTACCTACTGGCGGGCTTGGCCGTAGCAGCGATGTCATTGATGGCGATAGTATTTATCGGAACGTTTAAGAAGTGGATATACCTTGCACAAAGGAAAGAGCAGGTGAAAGATCAATATGGAGAGGTTGTGAAGGAGATTGTAGAAAGATAAAGTAGCGTGGATTTCACTGAAATCCACGCCTTATGTCTTAATCGATAATAGAAAGCAGACGGTCCCGAATGAGAAGGCAAGCTCCAAAGGCCGCAAGTTTTTCCCCATTATTTGAATAAGCAAGTTTGGTGTCCTTGTTGACAATGGATAATGAAAACTTATTGACTGCATTCTTCAGCGGTAACATCAGGTATTCCTCACTCTTGGCTAAAATACCACCTACGATGATAATTTCTGGATTGAAAATATTGATCAATGTAGCAAGCCCACGACCTAATTTTTCCCCAAGTTCATTGATCAACTCAATAGCGAGATTGTCATCTTTTTTTGCAGCAATGATAATATCGCTGAGCCGGATATCTTCCAGGTCATTGAATTTTTTTGTTAGGATGCTCGTTGCGCCATTTTGCAGTGCTGCTATTACACGGTTTCTAAGTGCAAAACCAGATGCTTCCGTTTCGAGGCAACCCTTTTTTCCACAGCGACAGATGATATCGTTGTCAAAAATGGGAATATGTCCAAATTCACCCGAGAAACCCGATTTCCCATAATAGATCTTTCCGTTGATTAAAATACCCAACCCGATACCGTTGTCTACATTGACAAAGAGTGCATCTTTCTCGTCCTTTAAAATTCCGCTGGAAAATTCGCCATAAGCAAGCGCCTTACTATCGTTTTCAAGATAGGTGCGCAATTGCAGCTCCTGTTCGAAATATTTCGATAAAGGATCTTCATAAAAATTAAAATAACTGTAGGAATAACCTGTTCGATAGTTGATGCGACCAGAAAGATTGATACCTACACCCAATATTTTATCCTTTTGAATCTGATGTGTGGCAATAAATTGATTGATCTCCCGGCATATATTCTGGAGTGATTCCTGATTATTCTCCAAACGATGTGGAATTTCCTCCTGGCTGGCAATAATGTCTTTTTTCATATTCATGACCACGATACTGAGATGATCATGGCTTACTTGAACACCGACAAAAAATGCTGCATTTGGAAGTAGACCGTAGGAATTCGGTTTTCTGCCAATTCCCGAAGTCGATTTTCCATTGTCCTGTACCAATGCGTCTTCGATGAGTTCATTGATGCATTCGTTAATCTTGGGAATGCTAATGTTGAATTCCTTACTTAACTCAGGAATTGTCGAGGGACCTTTGGTCGCAAAAAAGGTTAAAATTTCCTTTTTAAGTAAAATGTTTTTATACGCTACACCGCTATAGCTCGCATCATGTAAGTCACTCAAAAATTTTATACCCATAACTTTGTTACGTTAACTTCAGGGTAAATATAGTAAATATCTCATCATCGCAAATTAAGTTTATGTTTTTTCTTCTTTAGTCTGTTTGAATTAATAAAAAAAATTAGAAATAATTTGAATATTTAAAATTTTATTTCTTATTTAGTGTTGTATAAATAATATACCTAATAATTGTAAGCCAAAATACGTTGCCTTGTCCGTGTCAGAACGTTGCGTGTTTTATCCAATGGAAAACGTCTGATCATGGTGTAGGTAACCGAGTGACCATAAATACTATTTTTTTAACATAACACTATTTTTTCATTCCTAAATTATGAAACCAACACATGTAAAACGCAGGTATCTTTTTAAGGCATTGGGATTACTTATTGTTTTTATGCAATCCGCAATAAGCTTTGCTCAATCCATTGTAAATGGTACCATACGAAATCGCGATGAACAGCCTATTGCTGGGGCGACGGTTAAAGTAGTGGGGACTTCTGTAACAACACGTACAGATCAAAAAGGGAGTTTTACCGTGCAGGTAGACCGACTTCCGGCCGAACTTCAGGTTAGTTATATCGGCTATTTGTCGCAGTCGCGGAAGATCACAGTTGCCGGTACACAAAGTTTTGTTTTGCAGTCCGATGAACGTCAGATTGACGAGGTCGTTGTTGTGGCTTATGGTACGCAAAAGAAGAACAACGTCGTTGGATCTGTCGTACAGATCGGAGGTGATCAGCTCAAGAAAGCCCCGTCGATGAATTTGACCAATGCACTTGTAGGACGTGTTCCCGGATTGACGGCATTGCAACAATCAGGACGCCCGGGGGCAGATAATGCGACCTTGTATCTGCGCGGGGTAGGAACTTATGGTGGTAATCGAAGTCCTTTGGTGATTGTCGACGATATCGAAAGACCGCTTTCTACCTTGGCTTATCTTGACCCAAGTGAGATAGAAACGATTTCCTTTTTAAAGGATGCAGTTTCCACGGCCGCTTATGGTGTACAGGCCGCCAATGGTATTATATTGGTTAAAACAAAAAATGGACGAAAGGAGCAGACCAAAGTAACCTATGACTTTGGATACAGCATTGGCCAAAATACCCGCTTTCCAAAATTCCTCAATGGACCGGATTATATGAACTGGTATAACAAAGGAACAGAACTGGACAATGATTTTCTCCGCAATACGAAGCAAACTGAAGCACCTTACATCTACACGCAGGAACTCATCGATGCTGTGGCAAATGGAACCAATACCAATCCGTTATTTGGGAATACAGACTGGATTGGCCTATTGGCAGATAATAATAGCTATTCGCAACATCATGCCGCAACAATTTCTGGTGGAGCGAGCAAAACGCAGTATTTTGCTTCGGTCAGCCATATGAACCAGGACGGGGTGATCGACAATACCAATTTTAAACGCTACAATATCCGTACAAACCTTAAAAGTGAGCTTAACGAATACCTGACGGTTGGTTTGAACATTGGTTTGCGTAATCAGAATACCAATTTGCCCGGTATTTCACCCGATAACTCGGCCTATATGAATCCATTTTACCAAGCTGTTCGAATGCTGCCGAATCTGCCTATGTATGCCCCAAATGGACTTCCGGTAGCATATCAGGCCGGAGCAGGATGGGTCAACCCAATTGCTTCCGTTGCAAATTCGGGATACCAGAAGCTCAAAAGCAATATCTTTCAGGGAACAGCAAACATCGATTTTAGAGTTCCAGGAGTAACAGGTTTACTGGCAAAAGTCCAGGGCGCATACGACTATAATTCGGATGAATCCAAATCTTGGCTGACACCCTATCCGACGATGGGAAGACAGCGGGACCAGGTTGCAGGCGACTTTGTGGCCATGACCACTTTGCCTGGAATCACGAAGACTTCTCTTCGTCAGAGCTTTGCTGCAAACTATCGCAGCACCTGGCAGGCCAGTTTAAATTATAACCGGACTTTTGGTGATCATAGCATCGGTGTGTTAGGTTTATATGAATATGCAAAAACTCATGGTAATCAATTTGGTGCCGGCGCAAGTAATTTTCCGATCAGTATTATTCAGGAAATAAACTATGGTTCGGCTTCCCAGGAAGACATTATCAAGTCTACAGGCTCCAGCGATCCAGAATCTGCACGGGCGGGATTTGTGACGCGGCTGAATTATGCTTTCCGCGATCGTTATTTGGTGGAGTTGGTGTCGCGTTGGGATGCCTCCGCTAACTTTGCCAAGGAAAATCGCTGGAAATCTTTCCCGGCCATTGGATTGGGTTGGGTTGTCTCAAATGAGTCTTTCTTTAAGGAAGCTGTCCCTTTTGCAGATTTCCTTAAATTAAAAGGGTCTATTGGGCGTACAGGAAACGATCGTGCACAACTGGGTAGTTTCCCTTACATTAATACCCTTTCGCAAAATACAACACCAGTCATTGTCATAGACGGCAAGCCGGTCAAAGCCTTATATACCAATGCACCTCAAAACCCACTATTGAAATGGGAAGAATCCACCACATCCAATGTTGGATTTGAATCACGGTTTTTAAATGGAAAATTTGGTTTTGATTTCGAATGGTTCTACCGTTATACTTCCGGTATTCTGGGACAGGTAGGAAACCTTTATCCAGCGTCGATGGGTGGTTATTTTCCGAGTTTGGCCAATATTGGCGAAGTTGATAACCGCGGTTTTGATGCTCAATTGCGTTATAACGACCGTTTTGGTGAATTCAAACTGGGCGTAACCGGCAATATCAACTGGGCGAAAAACAGGTATCTGAAACTGGATGAAGCGAACGGCATCCCTTCTTGGCAGAGTCTCATTGGCAAATCTATCGGAACAAAAATTGGATTTGTCAAAGAGGGGATGGTACAGACCTGGGAGGAAGCACGCAATACACCTTCACCAAGTTCAGGATTTATGGCTCCCGGTTTTTTCAAATTTAAAGATTTGAATGGCGACGGCCGGATTACCCGAACAGATGATATGACCTATATTGGACGCTCCAATGTGCCTGAATTAACATTCGGTTTGAATTTAGATATGGCTTATAAAGGCTTCGACTTCTCAGCATTGTTGCAAGGTGCTGCACGTGTTGATGTTGCCCTAGCAGGAGCCTACGAAGGATCGTCAGGAACTTCAGGGGTAGAGGATAATACACCTTTTACGCGACCTTTTTATAACTATGGAAACTCCCCTTATTTCTTGGTTGAAAACTCATGGCGCGAAGACAATCCGAATGCCGAATTTCCACGTATGAGTGCTTATAAAGCAACAGGTATGTCGACGAACAATGCAAATGCCAATTCAGGATGGATCAGAAAAGGAGATTATCTGCGTCTTAAATCCGTGCAGTTGGGCTACACTTTCCCGAAAGGATTGCTGAATGCAGCGAAGATTGAACATGTACGCGTGTTTGCTTCGGGCTCAAACCTTTTCACATGGGATTACTTGAAATACCTCGATCCCGAAATGCCAAATGTCAATAATGGATTTTATCCGCAGCAACGGATTTTTGAATTTGGTTTAAGCGTTACTTTTTAATCTCCTAAAAATTATTATTACAGATGAAATCAACTCTATATACCAGCTGTCGGCAGCTTTCATTTTTAGGCCTGTTGTTTATGGCGTTGCAAGGTTGTTCTGTCGATCTAATTCCACAGGACCGGATCGCAGAAGAGAAAGTATGGGCTGACCCCAATTCGGCCGAACTATATGTGTCGGGTATCTATGCTGAATTTAAAAAATTCCAGTTTGGTCAATTTCCCAATTTAGGCTATGACAATGCAATGGATGCCTTAGCCGATGGAATGAAATTTACCTCAAATACGGCTGGGAATGGTACCGTCAATATTCTTGTATCCAACTCAAACCAGTTTTCTTCCGCAAGCGTGGGGCTGAATTATTGGGCGAGCGGATATGAACGTATCCGTCGTATCAATGAAATGATCAATGGGATTAACACCAAGTCCAGCCTTTCCGATGCGCAAAAGCAGGTTTATGAGGCTGAGGGCAGGTTCGTGAGAGCATATGCCTATTTCTGGCTGGCAAAGATCCATGGAAGCGTGATTCTATTCAAGAGTATGGATCAGTATACTGAAAAAGATCACGAACGCTCGAGTGAGGAAGCCGTTTATGATTTTATCCTGGAGGATCTCCAATTTGCGGCGGATCATCTTCCGCTCAATAATCTTGCCGGTCGGGCTACCCAGGGCGCGGCCTATACCTTGATGGCACGTGTAGGACTGTATGCAGGCTCTATTGCTAAATATGATCTCAAGCAGTTCAATCAGGATCCTTTGACGGGCATTTCACAGGCGAGGAGCGCGGAGTATTTTAAAAAATCAGCCGATGCAGCGCAGAAAGTCATCGATATGGCTAATGGGGGACTCTATGCCTTGGACGATAATTTTGCAAGCATTTTTACCAATAAAAATACAAAGGAAGCAATCTTCCGGGTAGATTTTGCAGCACCTGATGTCACGCATCAATACGATCTGGGCTATGCCCCACCTCGAGATGCTCAGGGTAATACATTGGTTTATGGTGTACCAACCGCGGAATTGGTCAATGAATTTGAAATGGCCGACGGATCCAAATTCTCCTGGCAGAATGCTGCGCAGGCAGCGGCTCCCTATACAAATCGTGAACCTCGTTTCTATGCGACGATCTTATACAATGGTGCAACCTGGAAAGGAAGAACGCTGAATACGTCGACGACCGATGCGATAGAAGGATTTACAACATTTGGCGCGAGTGGCGACCCCAAACGTACCGTTACGGGATACTATGTACGCAAAATGCTTGATCCTACAAATACCACATTCGTTCAAAATAAGAGTACACAAAGCTGGATCGAAATGCGCTATGCCGAGGTCTTGTTGATTATGGCGGAAGCGAAAGCGCAATTGGGCGATTTTGCGACTGCAACTACCTACATCAATCAGCTTCGCCAGAAGCGTGGACTTAATGCCCTTAGCCTTGCCAACAATAATCAGGCAATGGCTGCAGTGGAGCACGAGCGCAAAGTTGAACTGGCTTTTGAGGGACATCGTTTCTGGGATTTGCGCCGTTGGAGAAAAGCTCACCTCCTGTTGGATAATGTGAAGTTTACAGGGCATAAGATCAGTCCGAACGCAACAGGATTAACGTATGAAGTTGTCTCAGCAGACGCAACCAACAGAAGTTTCAGTACAAAATTATATTATCTGCCCATACCTGAAAATGAAGTGCAGTTGAACGGCGCTTTGACTCAAATTAAAGGTTGGTAAAAACATGAAAGACTAGCAATGGACAAAATAAAATTTTACAGTTTATGGGCCTGTGCGATCCTTTTGGGAGGATGTCAAAAACCTAATTATCTGGAGCGGAATGTGAAAAATCAATTGATGGATTTTTACGCTACGATTGATGGGAAAGGGCAAGATCGCCTCTTCTTGAGTACGATCAGCAATGATACGGTGTATTTGCACGTAGATTATTATTATCCGATCGATTCGGACAATGAAGTAGATCTTTCGCGACTGATGTTGCGTGCTTCCGTTCCGGCTGATGCCCAGGTGACGCCGGGATTAAATGGATTTACAGACTTGACGGCACCCAAGAAAATTACTGTTACCGCGGGAAACGGTGACGCAAAGGATTATGTGGTCATTGCCGAGAAGAAAGGCAATACGGATATTTCGGGAATCAAAATTACATTTAAAGACAGCGAACAAAAGGAAAATGAGGTTGAGGGGATCTTAAACGGGAATACGGTGACGTTTTATGTGGTGCCGGGTATGGATCTTTCACAATCTACGCTGAGTTACGTTATTAATAAACATTCCAGTGGTTCTATAGCAAGCGGAGCTCAGGTCAATTTAGCCAACGGTGCAGAAGTACCCCTGACGATTTCTGGAGCCGGAAATATCAAGCGGCAGCTCAAATTGGTTGTCAAAGAACCTGTCAAACTTGATAAAGGGGTGGGCATTAACCGGCGCTTGTTCCTGAAGAAAGCGGCAGACTTGGGCTTCACGGCTAATAGTGAAACGTCCTGTTTTGTGAGTGGCGATTACTTGGTGATTGTGAGCCGGACTTCACCATCTGTATTTAAGGTGTACAACCGTTTCACAGGAGCTTATTCCCATAACCTAACAAATCCTTTCCCGGCAGGCCGTTTGATCTTCCAAGGCGTGAGCGATGAAAAAGGTCGATTTATGTTAGGAACTTATACGCCGAATGGACAGAGCTTTGTGCTATACAAATACAAAGATGTTTTTGATACCAGTCCTGCCAAGCTATTGGATCTACCTTATAGCAAACCTGCTGGGGTAGCTGCCGGCGATGGCAATATCGGTCGTAAACTTAACTGGGTAGGGGATATGGACGGAAACGGTCAGTTACTCGCTTCGGTTGCAACCAGTCGTTACCTCCTGCGTTGGACAGTCGAAAATGGCCAGATAAAATCTACCGCTGCCGATGTCCTGGAATATAAGGATGGTGCGGCATCATTAGGCTTCCTACCGGAATATCTTCCTTTAGGGGTCGGCGCTAACGCCGAACTGATCGCGAGCACTAACGCCGAACTTGCTTATGTTTCGGGAATTACATGGGGGCGGCTAGCAGCATTCCCGGCAATTACAGGTACTGCTATGAATGGTGGTATCGCCTTTCAGCGTTTTAACAATGCAGATATTTTGGCTCAGGTCAAATTGTTTGGAAGCAATGAGATTGGTCAGATGTATGTTTATGATATTAGCGATCGAGCCCGCATTGGTACCACACTGAGTTCACCTACCTATAACCAATTACGTGTTTATGAGTCCGAACTGTTTACTGGCGGTACCAATGGTAATGCAACCAGCGACATCTGTATGGGAACTTCAGAAAATGGACAAAGGCTTCAGGTGTATATGTTGACGACCTTTGGTTATCTCGTTGCGCAGGAGTTTACAATTTATGCCGATTCAAATTAAAATAATCGTTCCTTCACGCAGCTTGTGTGCAGTGGAGGAACATTGTATTCATTCGTAAAAAAATAAAATTATGAACAAGCACATCAAAACAAGCTTATTGTTGATGTTAGGTTTAGTTTCGTGTAAAGTTGGATTTGCACAAAAAAATGATTTAAGTAGCGTGTCCAAAAAGATTGTCAGCGCAAATAAAGGCGATATCGTTTTGTTGGAGGATTTTCTAAAAACGGATTTCCCCAAGTTGCCTTACACAAAGACCGTATTACCGGGGCCGCAGTATATCATATCTGATGATCCCGAGTATATCCGTGTTCCGGAAGCCATTGCACTACAGGAGACGGTTGATCCCGGAGCAGTTAGGTTGTATGTCTATAACGTCAATGGTGTCAAAGAACCTCAAAAAATGCCCCGTAAGATTTCGGCGGTCATAAAAAACCTGGGGCATGAAAATATGCATTTTCGCATGTTGAAGTATGCTTCACAAAAACCGAGTTCAAACTACTTTGAAATTGGAAAGAAGGGGCTTGAGGACTACTTTTTATCTGCTGTAAACAATCAGGTGAAAGTGCTTAAACCGGGGGAAGTGATGGCTATCGATGAAAAACTGGAAAAACAGCTGGTACAATACGATGAACTTGTCCATGGATTCTATGAATTTGTGGTGGACCAGCCGGCGCAGATCTCTGTCATACAATTTGCCCCAAATGAGTCTGGACCAAAAGTGTTTCCGCGGATAAAGACGCTGATTCCACATAGTCACGCAAACGCTGGGCGTGGTATTTTTCCAATTTCCAATTATCAGATTAATCCGAAAGATACGCTTGACACCAAAAAGGGAGCAGTGCAGCTGATTGTTGCCGACGGGCAGGACGATCCATGGATCACGGGAACGATTGGTGCGAAAAAGGAATTTGCCAAGAATGCCGGAAACTACGGTGTGCTGTATAAAACAAAGATCAAATGGAAGAGTACAGACGGAAAAGGATTGGCTTTGGTCAGCTGGAACAGCCGATCTGGTGACAACCAATGGTGTGGTGGTATGGGGCTGACAATGGAACTTGTGGGGCAAGACGGTCAAAAGACAGTGATGCAATATCCCAAAAATGCGCTGATTACAAAAGGTTATCCAGAGGCAATTCTCATCGAAACTTATTGGCCCGACCCGAAGAAGGAAATACAGGAAATTGAATTTACCTATTCTCCTCCGGGAGCTTCCTGCTTACCGACCCCATTAATTTTTGTACCCATTGATCCGAAGAAATAATGAAACACATACTCTTACTTTTTTTACTAGGCTTGACCGCCTGTAGTGCAAAAAATGAATTTGTTAAACCAGAATTTCCGGTTGTTGGTGTTGATGGGAATGAGTATCTCAAAAATGAGGTGCGTCCGGCTTCTTCAAAAGCTTGTTTTCAAGGAGCCTACTATCGAAAAGTCGTTTCCAGTACAGATGTTTGGGTCGGCATTAAGGCCGAAGTTACCTTACCAAAGATGGAATTTGATCCGGCGCGGTTGAACCCGAGCAAACCCAAGCAATACCTGGATAATCCCTCCGTTTATATGGGCGGTAACATGGGGGGACAGGAAACTGATATTGGTCTTACCTGGGAAGTTGTTAAGGATGAAAAAGGAAATGTGACCGAAGACAGACGGGCTTTCAGACCATTTTTACGAAGAGCTGCACATAGCTCTGGCCAGACAAGTCTTTACCAAAATGCACCCGCACAGGACGAATATTATTGGTATCCTGGAGAAAAGGTGCTGATGACATTGGAAATTGTTGGTCCAGGGATGTTAAAATTTGCTATACAGGGTAACGGCAAGAAATATGAAGCTACGTTTGAAAGTGCAGGATATACCTTGGGTGGATTGGGTGAGTTTAAGCGGGTGAACGCTATCGATCAGGTGGCCAATGAAGGCAAACCTGTACAGGCAACAAAAACGAAAGTATTGGAAGCGATTTGGTCCTACACCACTTTACTCCGCTATGATGCAAAGCAAGTGATCGAAGTGCCTATGCATGCGGGACGGATGACGCAGATGGCCTGCCCAGAAGCACAATATTTTAAAATCCAACAGGATGCAGCCAACCTCAAAAAGGGAGGGGAGAATGTACAGATAAATGGAGCTGGTTTTTAAATATTGCTCGCAAAAAATATAAACGGCCAAAGCCAGTTTGTACTTTGCTGCTACCTATATAAAAATCAACAAGGTTATTTCCTTGAAAGGAAATAACCTTGTTGATTTTAGCTAATTGTTTATTATACCTTGCTCAATAGCGCAAACAAAGCTTTAGCAGTTTCTTCCGAAGACCCAGGGTTTTGCCCGGTAATGAAATGACCATCTTTGACTACATAACTATGCCAATCTTCCCCTTTGCTGTACTGACCACCCAATTTTACGAGTTCATCTTCCACTAAAAAGGGAACAACATCCGTTAGTTGAACCGCTTCTTCCTCGCTATTTGAAAATCCGGTAACTTTTTTGCCTTTGACTAGTGGCTGACCATTACTATCCTTGACATAGCGAAATACAGCTGGGGCATGGCATACGGCAGCGACAGGTTTGTTGTGGGCCCAAAATGATTCGATCAATGCAATGGATGTCTTGTCGTTGGTTAAATCCCACAAAGGGCCATGGCCCCCAGGATAGAAAACAGCATCATAATCCTGCTCATTGATATGATCCAAAGGAATGCTATTTGCCAATTTTGTTTGAAGCTCCTTATCGGCATCAAAACGTTTGGTTGCTTCAGTTTGAAAATCCGGAAGTGCACTTTTAGGGTCTATCGGTGGCTGTCCTCCTTTTGGAGATGCGATTGTAACGTCCACTCCTGCATCTTGTAAAACATAGTAAGGCGCTGCAAATTCTTCTATCCAAAAACCTGTTTTTTCTCCTGTATCTCCCAATTGGTCATGTGATGTCAATACAACCAATACTTTTAATTTGTCTTTTTTCATATTAAATAACCAAGTCTGTTAAAAAATTATATGTTTAAAACGATAGTACAAAGTAGGGGATAAATTGCCAGAGCCCTATGTGATATACATCACAATTTAGCGAATGGTTTTGCTTTTGTGATATAGATCACATTATTTGGCTTGGTATAGCCTGCTCAGTGTTTCGCGGGAAACACCCAGATATGCTGCAATCAAATGTTTGGGAACGAGATTATAGAGTTCGGGATATTGCTGCATGAGTTCCTCGTAGCGGCTTCGAGCATCGTTGTTCAGCAGTGACATGATTCTTTTTTGTAGCCCAATATATCCTTTATTGGAACGCCATCTAAAAAAGGTTTCAACTTCGTGAATTTCCTTACATACTTTTTCACGGTCCTCGTTCGATAAGCAAAGAGTGTCTGCATCGCTGACACAATCTAAATTGACCGTAGCTGGGCCTTGATTATGCAATGCATTATAATCGGAAGCCCACCAGGTTTTTGTGGCGAACTGTAAGATATGCATCTTTTGTTCATCATTGGTGAAATAGGTCTTTAGACAGCCATTGAGCACAAAATACTCTTGTTCCACAAGGTCTCCTTGACGGATAATCATTTGTTTCTTTTTAAAGGAGATCGGTTTAAAAAAAGAAAAGAAGTAGTCGAATTGTTCGTCGTTTAACTGGACGGTCTTGTCGATATGTTGTCTCAGAATTTCACGCTCGGTCATAGCTAATAGTTACTTGATCGATTTAAAATTAAACAAAATCTCACAATGATAGCGAAGGCCTGCATCAAGTTCCCCTCAGATTCAAAATTAAGAGGGGAATAACACTACTTTTACAGGGGGTTAACAAGGGGTTAGTAGGGGATATACCCCTGATAACCCCCTGTTATACCCCTGTTAACCCCCTGTTAACCCCCTGTAATCTCCCTGTAATATATTAAGATAATATCAATTAGATTTTAACTTGTGCCCAAACAAAAAGGGAACTTCCTAAAAAAGATAGAATTTCACAATCCTTACTCGTTCGGTCCTCTTTGAGATTGAGCCGAAGGGATCGCCTGGAATATTTTAGTCCTACTTTATGGGGGATATCAGGTACCTAATATCCCGACGCCATTTTCTTGTAAAACCAACGCTTTACAAAATCGGCTGTAAATACATAGACAGCAACAATCAACACCATATAAACATAGAATTGAAATGGCAACCTCACAAAACTAAATATATCACCCAATAGGCTGAGAGGTAGAAGTAAAACAAATGAAATCACGATTAAGTTCGAAAATAGAAGAGCTTTACTCGGTTTGCTCTTAAAGAAGGGCAGTCGGGTGCGAACGACAAGGACAATAAGTGCGGCAGATACAACGGATTCTAGAAACCAACCTGTCTGAAATTGTTGTTCATTGGCTTTCAGAACTAAAATCAGTACCGCAAATGTACAATAATCGAATACCGAACTCAGTAAACCAAAGATAAACATAAACTTTTTGATAAAACCAATATCAATGCGATGCGGTTTTTTGATGTACTCTTCATCGACATTGTCTGTTGCTATGGTCGTTTCAGGAACATCTGTAAGTAAGTTGGTTAATAAAATTTGTTTTGGTAAAAGCGGTAGAAAGGGCAGCAATAAGGATGCTCCGGCCATACTAAACATATTCCCAAAATTGGCACTCGTTGCCATAAAGATATATTTCATTGTATTTGCAAAGGTTCTGCGTCCTTCCTTTATACCGTTGGCGAGTACATCAAGATCCTGATCCATTAATACAAGATCGGCGGCTTCTTTTGCAACATCTACTGCGGTGTCTACTGATATTCCTACATCGGCTGCATGTAGTGCCGAGGCATCGTTGATGCCATCCCCCATGAAACCAACTACCTGTCCTGTTTTTTTTAGTGCTAGAATAATTTGTTCCTTTTGGCTGGGTTCCACTTCAGCAAATATATCAGCTTGCAATACCTTTGTTGCGAGGGCTTCACTGCTGGTTCCTCGCAATGAACTTCCGGTGACAACAATAGGGGTTTCGATTCCCACTTGTTTAGCAAGACTTTCGGCTACCAGCGCATTGTCGCCGGTAATTATTTTTAACTTGACACCCAGGGAATTCAAGTTATTTATTGCGGCAATAGCACTTTCCTTGGGCGGGTCGAAGAAGGTAACAAAGCCAAGAAAAATCATACTGCTTTCCTCTTCTTTTGAAATGGAGTTTGTTGTTGTGGTTTTCCAGCAAATTCCTAATGTACGATAACCCTTTCTACTATACTGTTCGTAGAGTTGCATTAGGGTCTGTTTTAGTTCGCTGGTTAGTGGTTCAATGCTATCGCTGCCAGTTTGCACTTGATTGCATATGGCGAGGATTTCCTGAAAGGCTCCTTTGGTGATCATCTTGAATCCTTGAAGCTCAACCAAAATACTTAACCGTCTACGTATAAAATCGTAAGGAATCTCGTCCAATATAGCGGGAAATTGTTGTCCTTCACTTTTTAATCCGGTTATAATTGCTGCATCAATAGGATTTTTGAAGCCTGTTTGTAAAGCGGCATTGAAGAGCGCATAGTTGCTTACGCGTTCATTTTCAGTGTCATTAATATCGAACGCTTTGTAAAGCTTTACTTTCCCCTGAGTGATTGTGCCGGTTTTATCTGAACATAAGATATTCATACTGCCGAAGTTCTCAATTGCGGAAAGGCGTTTGACAATGACTTTCTGCGCAGCCATTTTTTTTGCTCCAGTAGAAAGATTGACCGTAATAATAACTGGAAGTAATTGTGGTGTAAGTCCAACCGCAAGGGCCAGGGAGAATAGAAAGGAATCAAGAACTGGTTTATGGAGAAATACATTCAATGCAAATATGACCAGGATCAGTATCAAGGTAATTTGCATGAGCAAAAAACCGAACTTTTTGATACCTCTTTCAAATTCAGTTTCGGGCGCGTTGTTTCTTAAGCGTGCGGATATTTTCCCAAATTCGGTATTCAATCCTGTTGCAATGACTAGCGCGGTCGCTTTTCCGCTGATGACACTTGACCCCATAAACAAAGTATTAGAACGTTTGGAAAGAGGCGTATTTGTTTCTAGTTTCCCTTTTTGTTTTTCAACGGGATAACTTTCTCCTGTGAATGCAGCTTCATCAACAAACAACTCTTGGGAGTTCAAAAGGATACAGTCGGCAGGAATAATATCACCGGCAGACAGTACGACGACATCCCCCGGAACGATTGATTCTATACTTACTGCTATCTCATGGTCGTCTCGAATAACTGTCACTGTCACCTGTACCATTTTTAGTAATCTGGCAACGGCATTGGATGCTCCATATTCTTGCCAAAATCCCAAGCAGCTGCTAATGACTACAATGAGCAGAATAATGATTGCATCTGTGCGATCTTGAAGCAAAGAGGAAAGAACAGCTGCGGCGATTAAGATAAGTGTAATGGGATTTTTAAATTGATTAAAAAATAATAAATATGCACTTGAACTATTTTTTTCTTTCAGTCTGTTGGGACCATATTTGGTGATCCTCAAATTGGCTTCGTTTTCGGATATACCGCTTTCCTTCGCATTGAGTTCATGAAGTAGTTCTTCGGATGACTTGCTCCAGAAGGAATCTAAATGGCTATTACGTGTACCTTGGTTCTTTTCTATCATCGTGGCCTTGTTAGTGATGTAAGAGTATACAGGTTATTTAACCTGAATTTAGGGAATTATATTGAATTATCTTAACGGGTATTTCAGATGGCCAAATCAATGTTTAACCGGTTTAGTGATTTAGAAAAAATGTTTTTTTTTTGATTTTATTTTGTTTATACAAAGTTATTTTCTATTTTAGTGTTGCCCATTCAAGGGCACTTTTCATAAAATAGGTTAATAATATGGCTAAAACACCCGGAGTACCCCATGCTTTCGGGTGTTTTTTTTTGTTTTTTGCCTTCTCCACGATCCTAGAATACCTCCAAGTAATTTTAACAACATAGGTCGGGATATTTATAAATCGGTCTTCAATACATAATCGAGGTGGCTCTGACCGGGCGATTGCTCTTCCTTGTAGATACAAAGCCTTTCTTTTCTTTGGGACGAATTCAGTAAAGTTCATCTATTTTTTTGAACAGCGTCGCTGTACTCGTTTTTGTACCACATAAAATATTAAAAAAAAAACACAAAACGGATTAGGGATGCCAGTCCTTCAGTCGTCTACTCAATTAAGGAAGATAGACCTGGGTGCCGATCTACTAAATATTACCTGTAGAAAACTAAATTTAAACCAATATATAACCTTTGATTAATATTAATTTAATATTAGTATATTTATTTTGCTTTTCAATTAATAATAACAAATATTTATGAAAAAACAACAATTTCAATCCTTAGGGAGGAATCGCAATTTCAGGTATCGGCTGGGGCTGGTAGTTGGAGCTGTTTGTCTTGCAGGCGTGGTTCATGCACAGGACCTTGAAACGCATGGTAAGGTAACGGATCGAAAAGGAGAGCCCATTCGAGGGGTGACGATTTCCATAAAGAACATTCCGAATTCGGGTATGTCGACGTCAAACAAAGGAACCTACGAGTTGAATAAACTCAAAAAAAATCAAGTGTTGCTATTTACTTCGGTCGGCTATAAAAGTATAGAGTTAACCTATCAAGGGCAGAAAGAACTGAATGTACAGTTAGAGGAAGATTTGGCTAATTTGGACGAGGTTGTTGTGGTTGGTTTTGGTACAAAGCAAAAGAAAAACCTTACAGGTGCTGTTGATCAGATCTCGGGCAAAGTATTGGAATCTAGGCCTATTTCCAATGTGATGCAAGGATTACAGGGGGTAAGTCCGGGTTTGAATATTACCTATGGTAATGGTACACCAGGGGGAATTCCAAATATCAATATTCGTGGAACTACTTCCATTAATGGTGGATCACCTTTGTTTGTAATTGATGGCATTCCAGCTACTGATGCTAATGATTTAATTCGCTTAAATCCCACTGATATTGAATCATACACGGTATTACGTGATGCAGCTTCATCAGCAATTTATGGTGCCAGAGCGACCTATGGTGTGATTTTGATTACCACTAAATCCGGAAAACTAGGTAAGCAATCCGTTTCTTTTAATACAAATTCGGCTTGGGGAAAACCAACAGAAATGCCCGATCCAGTCACTGATCCGTATATCTTCTCTAAACTTTTGGAATTATCGACAAATAATACCCCCTGGGACTATGTCAATTATAGTGATGAGCATTATCAGTGGGCAAAGGAACGTTCTGATAACCCTAGTATAGAAGATGTGCGTATAGATCCCAAAGATCCAAAGCGTTGGGCTTATATGGGAAATAACAATTGGAATAAGTATTTTCTAAATAACTCTGCACATTCTCAGTCCTACAATTTGACTTTTTCAGGTGGAGCGAAGGTGAATGAACTTCCTTTTAAATATTATTTGTCCGGTGATTATACGAAGGAAAACGGTTTGAGTAAATTGGCAGCCGACTATTGGACACGCAAAGGACTACGTGGAAAGATAAATATTGCACCATTTAAATGGTTGCAATTGGATAATAATACTAATTTGTACAATACCCACAGAGAGAGTCCAGCGGCAAGTTTGACCGATATTTATTATTTAACACCTATTCAGGTTGCTAAAAATCCAGATGGCACGTGGGCAAATACAGATGCGGGACGATTAGCAGCTCGTTTATCTGATGGCGGAAAAAGTAATGGAGACATGTTTGGTTTCCAAAATACGTTCAATGCGACAGGCACATTTTTAAACGGCGATCTAAAAATCTCTGGCGATGCAAGTATTAAAAGGGAATACTACAAAGGCAATGGTTATGCTAAAAAATTCAAGATTGGTTTTGGTCCGAACGACATCCGTGAAGAGGGGGGAACCGGCTATGTGAATGAATCGCGAGCCGATATGAAAAATACGGTATTTAATCTATATGCGAATTACAACAAAACAATTGGCAAACATAATTTTGGTGCAATGGTGGGGTATAACCAAGAAGAATATATTTATTCGTCTACCTATGTCAACCGAAATAATCTAATTTCTTCTACTTTACCTTATTTGGGATTGACGACGGGAGAAATGACACTCAATGCTGGTTATAGTTCTTATGCGACGCGAAGCTATTTTGGGCGATTGAATTATACTTTTAATGAGCGTTATATTTTGGAAGGTACAGGTCGTTACGACGGTTCTTCCCGTTTTCCTAAGGCAAGTCGCTGGGGATTTTTCCCGTCCGTTTCAGGGGCCTGGATCGTTAGTAATGAATCCTTTTTCGAATCACTAAAACCGAAAGTATCCAATCTTAAGTTAAGAGCATCATACGGTAGTTTGGGAAATCAAAATGTAGGCGACTTCTCTTATATCCAGACGATGGGAACCAGCCTTTCGGGGTATCTCATTAATGGAAATCAACAATATGTCGTGAATGGGGCGCCTCCGTTGACAATTGATCCAAACTCATATACATGGGAAAATGTGTCGACTTTAAACTTCGGTGCAGATTTGGGGCTATTCAATGATAAGTTTTTTGTGGGCTACGATAATTATATCCGCAATACAACCGGAATGTTGACTGCAGGGCAGGAGCTTCCAGGTGTATTGGGAACAAGCGTGCCAAGGCAGAATGCCGCTGATTTGCGTACAAAGGGTTGGGAGCTTTCAGTGACTTATAAGGATCAATTTGAATTAGCAAATAAGCCTTTTTCTTTTGATGCAAAGGTTGTTTTGTCTGATTCCCGTGCTAAGATTACAAAATTCAAAAATGATGAACGTCTTCTTTCGACGTATTTCAATGGCTATGAATTCGGTACAATCTATGGTCTACAAGGAGATGGGCTGTTTAAAAGTGCCGATGAAATCAAAGCATTGGATGAATCAGGCATAGTACCTTGGGGAGCTTTAAATATTGTGAATGGTTGGCCAAAATTTAAGGATATCGACGGAAATGGTAAAATTGAAAGAGGGCTGACTGAAACGAATTTGAAAGATCTTCAGGTAATTGGTAATTCTGCAGATCGTTATCGTGTCGGTTTTAACCTCAACATGAACTGGGGTGGATTTGATGCCTCTGTATTTCTACAGGGGGTATTAAAACGAGATTTCTATCCGCGGCATTATTTGTTCTGGGGACCTTATCAGCAACCTTACGCAAATATATACCCATGGCATTTGGATTTTTATAGAGAAACCAGTGATACACCAGAAGAACGTGCAAAACACTCCCAGGCATACTTAAATGCAGGCTTAGCAGATGCTAATCATGATGCACGCTATCCGGTATTACAATCTTGGTTAGCCGATGTCAATGATGGAAAAGGATTGGCTATTCCCAATACGCAGTATATGTTGAATGGCTCTTATCTACGTTTGAAGAACATCACTTTCGGGTATACTTTGCCACATGAGTTGTTGGAAAAATGGAAAATTCAACGTTTGCGCGTCTTCTTCTCGGGAGAAAATTTATTTGAATTCTCACAGATCAAAAAATATGTGGATCCCGAAGCGATCAACAACGGAACCGATGGTAGTGCCTGGGCCTATCCATTCCAACGTAAGTTTTCAGTTGGTTTAAACTTAGATTTTTAACAATTAGCAGTACACAGAGATGAATGTCAAATCAAAAATAATATTGGGAATTATAAGCGGCGGTTTTATATTAACAATGACAGCTTGCCAAAAGGATTTTTTGGATCGCTTTCCCCAAACTTCGATTACACCTGAGGTTTTCTTTAATACCGAAGAGGATCTTTCGCTGTATATCAATGGGATGTTGAGTATGAACGATCGTTGGACTTATGTAGGAGATCAGAGTTCGGACAATGCGGCTACAACCGCAGCCGTAACGCTTAAGACAATGATGACCAGCAAAACAGAGCCAACATCAGAAACAGCTGGAGGCGATTGGTCCTGGGGACGTTTACGCACAATAAACTACTTTTTAGAAAACTATCAGCGTGCGAATGTAGCTGCGGATGTTAAAAACCACTATGCAGGTTTGGCACGTTACTATCGCGCTATTTTTTACCATGGCATGGTAAAGCAGTATTCGGATGTGCCTTGGTATAGCAAAACATTAACCCCAAGCGATGAAGCTTTACGCGATGCGCAGTCTCCTCGTACATTGGTTGTCGATAGCATCATGGCGGATTTGGACTTTGCGACAAAAAATGTTAAAGAACAAGTCGCGCTTGGAACGCCAGGTAGAGATGCTGTATTGTTGATGCAGGCTAAGATTGCCTTACATGAAGGGACCTATCGATTGTACCACAGTGAGTTAAATTTAGACAAAACGGCAAAGAATTACTTTGACATTGTAGAGAAAGCAACTTCACAAATCATCGCTACCAATAAATATAGTATTTATTCTACCGGAAAGCCGAACGAGGACTATGCTGCATTATTTGAATCACAAGATCTTTCCCAAAATAAAGAAGTGATCTTATTGAATGCTTTTGATCAAAACAAAAATAGAGGGCAGGCGCTTAACGGTTATGTTTTTGGTGATTATGAACAATCGCCTTCACGAGACTTGATACAGACCTATTTGATGAAAGATGGTTCGCGTTTTACGGATGTTCCTAACTACGATAAGAAACTGTATGTTCAGGAATTTGAAAATCGTGATCCTCGTCTGATGCAAACTTTGGTCTATCCACAATGGTTGAGACAGCCCGATAAATCAAATTACGTGCAAAAGTTAAACAAAAACTTTTCAGGCTATCACCAGTTGAAAGGCTATGTCAATTCATCCGATCAAATTATTATGAATGGAGTTGATTTTCCAGTGCACCGTTACGCTGAGGTTCTATTGATGTATGCTGAAGCAAAGGCTGAACTAGGAACGTTGACACAAGCTGATCTCGACAAGTCTGTTAATTTGTTGCGAAGAAGAGTAGGAATGCCCGAGCTTAAAATGGATGTAGCAAATGCAAATCCTGATCCTAAATTGGCTGCTGATTACCCGAATGTGAAGGGAGCCTTCCGGGGGGTGATTTTTGAAATTAGACGCGAAAGACGTGTTGAGTTTGCCTTTGAGAATTCGCGTTATGATGACCTAATGCGCTGGAATGTGGGTAAGTTGCTTGAACGTATTCCGGAAGGTATGTATTTTCCGGGAGTGGGTAATTACGACATGACAGGGGATGGTGTTGCCGATATCAAATTGATTCCTGATGGACAGACTATTCCTAGCGATCGAGAAAAGAATTCACTGGGCGTACCACTTGTTTACTATACCATTGGAAATTTTGGTGGTAATGCCGGTGTTTATCTTAAAAATGGGGTCAATGGTGGAACAATGGTAACAGATGTCAATGTCCGTCGATTTGTAGAACCGATGTATTATTATCGTCCGGTTCCTGCAAAACAGATCATTCTCAATCCAAATCTTAAACAGGTATTTGGTTGGAAGTAATATATAAATAACATACAATATACATGAAATCAATTTTTTTAACGATAAGTCTGTTCGTTACAACAGTCTTAGTACATGCTCAACAGAAATTTTCATTCGCGTTTTTTACCGATTTACACCTTAACACCAGTGCAGAAACACATTGTTTTGAAGGTCTTGATAAAGCAATTCAAAATGCCAAAAGCAAAAAAGTAGACTTCGTCCTAAACGGTGGAGACAATGTGGATGTAGACGCTTATAAGGCGGAACAGTTGCCTTTAGCGAAGAGTATGTTTCAAAAGTATAAGGATCAGGTTGATGCATCGAAGTTGAAATGGTATTATGCCATTGGCAATCACGATCGTTTCTGGCATTATGACGGAAAAGATGGAGCTGGACTTTTCGAATCGGTTTTTGGAAAGAGCTACCACAGCTTTGTGCATAAGGGATGGCGTTTTATCGTGTTAAACTCTACGGAAATATGCAATGGCAAATACTGTGTGAGTGAAGAACAGCAGGCCTGGCTGAAACAGGTGCTTGATGAAACCCCAAAAACGCAACCTATTGTTGTTGTTGCACACGTACCGTTCTTGTCTCTGTATTATCCTGTATTGGATGGACACTATACGGATGCAGATACATTTACCAACCAAAAAGCGATTTTGGATCTATTTGCAGGTCACAATTTGAAGCTTGTTTTACAAGGACATCAGCATCTCTATGAAGAAATCAAGGTGAAAGGTGTACAGTTTATTACTGCGGGAGCGATCTGTGCGAGTTGGTGGGGTGGAGCCTTCAACGGTACCCAGGAAGGTTACCTCAAGGTTGATATCAATGGCGACCAGTTTAAATGGGAATACATTGATTACGGCTGGACGGTAAAAGGGAAATAAAAAGATGATCATATATTAGGTAGGTAGTTTAAAATGATCGCCCGCCCACTTCAATGTGTGGCGGGCGTTTTTTTGCAATAGCGGCAAAAATCCGACAGTAATGTGCTCTCTGATAGGTAAAAATAACATAGGTCTTTGATAAGATTAGCGTGGTTTAGGAAAGAGATTCAGCCTTTCTTTGCTTTGATGGACATATTATAAAATATGAGCCTTTAAACCAAAAACTAAAAATTATGAAAGAAATCTTCAAAAAGCATCTGCGGTTGCTCGGAATTGTTTTCATGTTACTGCATGCCTATCCTGTTTTTTCTCAGGTTAAAATATCGGGTACGGTAATCGATTCCCAATCAAAAGTTCCCCTTGCTGGTGCTACTATTACCAATGTTGGGAAGGGTAATAATTCAGTTAAAACTGATGAAAGCGGTAAGTTTACCATTGCTGTTAAGGATGGTTCAAATATCAAAACAACCATGCTTGGATATCAAGAACTGCTTGTAACGGCTCGACAAGGTGTCGTTATTGAAATGGTTGCATCTACTATTGAGTTAAATGAGACGGTAGTTGTTGGTTACACAACCCAAAAGAAAGGACTTCTGTCGGGATCGGTGGCTTCTGTTAAATTTAAGGAAACAGATGCGGAGATTCCGACAACATCAGTTGGAAACCTATTGGCGGGGCGTATGGCCGGTTTATATGTATCTACACCGAGTGGTAAGCCTGGAGAACAACCGAACATTAAAATTAGAACTGCAAGTTCATGGAACGCTTCACCAACCCTCTATGTGATTGATGGGAAAGTAACCATTGATGCTGCTGAATTTAATAATCTAAGTCCCAATGAAATTGAAGAAATTTCTATTTTAAAAGACGCAGCAACAACAGCAGCATACGGTGCCCGTGCAGGTGCAGGTGTTGTCTTGGTTACGACCAAGCGTGGTAAAGCCGGGCGAGTTTCCATTAATTATTCCGTAAATACAGGAAAGGATGTCCGTGGGAAAAATATGGAACTAACCAATATTATGGAGTGGGGACAGATCCAAAACAGAATCTGGGGCGAGGCAGGAGGACCAGCAAATACGCCTTGGACTGAAACTGCAAAAGCTTATTTTAAAGATACAGATTTTGGTGGCGGTGTGGGATATGGTTTTGACCACTTAAAAGATGTGTATGTTAATCCTTCTACCACCACCCATAACTTAAGCGCTACTGGCGGTACAGACAAACTTCAATATTTTATCGGAGCTTCTTATGTAAATCAAGAGACTTTTATCAAGAATACGAACGAAAAAAAATACAATGTTAGAAGTAATATCACAGGAAATTTAACCAAAAACCTGTCTGTGTTTGCAGGCTTAAGCTTAAACAATAATAAATTTAACGCGCCTGAAGGTGACTGGTCTGGAGATATGTATCCTAAATTGCTACTATGGCAACCTTATATGCCTTCCTTCACAGCAACCGGTTTACCTGTAGATTATTTCTGGATTTCCAATAAATCTGGTGAAGCACAAGGTCTCTCCGGCTATAATAGATCGGAAAGTTTGAAAGCGATAGCGAATTTGAATCTAACCTATAAAATGCCATTTCTTGAAGGCTTAAGCGCTAAAGTAGGATATATCAAAACCTTCAATAACAGCAATCAGAAAATATATTCACACCCTTTTACCTATTACCAATTAGCACAGATAGAACCTGTCATATGGGATTTGAATACTATCGTAGGGCAGCGTCTTACTTATCACACACCGAGTATACAGAAGCTAGCTTCCTGGAATCAAGAAGAGCAGACAAACTTACAACTGAATTTTGAAAGAGATTTTGGGAAACACCATGTTAACGCGGCATTGGTTTACGAACGCCAGGAAAGAAGCTATGATGGTATAAATGCAACCATCAATGGTTTTCCAATCTATATGACGGATCAATGGTGGGCTTCTACGGGGGGATCGGGAGTTGTAAATGGTACTCCTACCAAGAGCATTAGTAACACGTATGGTTTTCTGCCGACAGTGGGCCGTAAATCCTATATCGGACAATTTGCCTACGATTATGCAGATAAGTATGTCGCTAATTTTGCCTATCGCTATGATGGTTCGGCCAACTTTCCAAAAGATAAACGTTGGGGATTTTTCCCTTCTGTTTCTGCAGCTTGGGTGATTTCTAAAGAAAATTTCTTTAGTCATGTAAATGGCATCGAATCGTTGAAAGTAAGAGCATCGGTCGGATTGACAGGTAATGATTTTGTCGCAATTGATCCAAATGGAGGAAGAGATGATGCAAATGCCAAGCGTTGGCAATATGAAGATAAATATGTAAGTGGAAACAGTGCTTTTTTTGGTGAGACGCCGACACTTAATCCAGGGATAAGATATGATGTTCTACCAAATGTAGATATTACCTGGGAGAAATATCTGAACAAAAATTTCGGTGTTGATATTAGTTTCTTGAAACATTTCAATGCCACGGCTGAATATTGGGCTACGCGTACCTATGATATTTTAAGCACGAGAATCCAGTCTACTCCACCGACATTCAGCCGACCGCTACCGTCCGTCAATTATGGGGAAATGAAAGCGAATGGCATAGATCTTAGTTTAAACTATTTTAACCGAACAGGAGATTTGAATTATAATGTTGGTTTAAACTTTACGTATGGTAATTCATGGTATACGATACGAGATTTAAATATCACCTATGACTATGAGAATTTGATCGGTAACGGTCGGTCGGCAAATATGATTACGGGTTATACGGTAGATCACATGCTTCGGACACAGGCCGATGTTGATGCGCTGTTGGCTGCTCATCCAGGATATAATTTTAAGGGTAATGCGCCTAAACCTGGACAATTTGCCTACAAAGATTTTAATGGTGATAATACCATTAACGAGAATGATATCACGGTATTGAATAAAAGCAATAATCCTAAAGTCTTTGGACTAAATCTAGGTGCGGATTGGAAAGGCTTAAGTATTACCGCCAACTTTAACGGTTCATTGGGGTATAAAAAATCGTTTAATAATTTGAGTGGCGGCGTAGAATGGAACCGGATGTGGCGTCCTTGGGCAAATGAATCTTGGAGTCCTGAAAATACGGGTGCTTGGTTGCCTTATCGCTATAGTGCAAATGATGATGTAAGGACTGTCAACACAAGTGGAAGTAATTTTTGGTTGGCTGATGCCAGTTTTGTCCGTTTGAAATTTTTGAATATTGCCTACAACCTTCCACAACATTGGTATAAAAAGTACGCGGATAAGATCCGATTCTATGTGTCGGGTTCTAACCTATTCGTGATCAGTAAATTCAATAAGAAATTCTATGATCCGGAGATGGATGGAGGGACTTCATTCCCGATTGTTAAATCATTCAATGCTGGGGTCAGTGTAACATTCTAAATCTTAACATTAAAGGAAATTAAAATGAAATATGTAAATAAATTTAAGTTGGCTTTTTATGGGGTTCTACTCACGGTGTTAGGAGCTTCATCTTGTACAAAAGGACTGGACTATGAGAATACGGGTGCTATAAATCCAAAAAATGTCTGGACAGATTCGGTATTGATCAAGGCTTACTTGAACGATATATATGGCGGCCTTATGCCAAATTGGCCTCTCGGAAGTGGAGCCGGTGCAGATGAAGGTATCAATGGATCTGGAGGGAATCTCGGTAGTTTTCAACAAGGAATCGTCGATGTTGCAACCAATTTTACAAGGTTGGATTATACGTATATTGACAAAGCGAATTATTTTATGGATCAATTAGCGGATCTACCAGAAACCGTAATCAGTGGGAGCACCAAAAGTAGGCTTATAGGCGAAGCTAAATTTTGGCGTGCCTGGAAATACTGGGATATGGTCAGTTCAATTGGAGGAGTGCCGTTGATCTTGCACACACAGGATGGAAGTGATATCAATTCACTGCGAGTTCCACGTAGTAAGACTTCTGAATGTGTCGCACAGATAATAAAGGATTTAGATGAGGCTGCTATTGCCCTACCTCCAAATTATAGTGGGGCAGACTATGGTAGAATTAATCGTGCTGCAGCTTTAGGTCTTAAAGCGAGAATCCTTTTATGGTATGCTAGTCCATTATTTAATGCGACAAATGATCAAGGGAGATGGACCAACGCCTATAACGCGGCTAAGGCGGCAGTACAGGCGGCAGATGCTGGAGGGTTTGGCTTGTTTGAAAATTATAGGTTAATCTGGTATTCACGAAATAAAGAACAGATTATGACCAAACAATATTATTACCCGGATAACTACATGAATTTCGCTCCAATTAGACCGCTCTCATTTACAAATGGAAGTACAAATAATGATCAGCCTATTTTTCCGCTATTGATTGCTTATCCCAAAAGGGATGGTAGCCCAATGCAATTTGATCAAAATCAATTATCAGATCCTGCCTATAATAAGCAATTTTTAACAGATTTTTATACCAATCGCGACGATCGTTTTTACGCGACGATTTGGTGTGGCGGTACGGTATACCCAACTCCTGATGTTAATGTGCTTGGTATGACCGCACCTCGGTCGCGTACATATTGGCAAGCCTGGACCTGGAAGTCGGCAGCAACGCCCAATACTGTGCTCCCAGCTAGAGATATTAATATGTTTTCAGGAATTTCACCATTGGTTCAAAATGGGGATGAAAATGGTGTAACGGGATTTTTCCAGCGTAAGGGCTTAGATACTTTATTGGACAGAAATGCACTTGTTGGTGTAGCCGCTAACGCCAAAAGCTGGTTTTCACCAATGCGATATGCGGAGCTCCTTTTAAATCTTGCTGAAACGGCTAATGAGACGGGACGCAGTAACGAAGCTTTAAACGCACTGTATGCTATCCGTAAACGGGCTGGAATTGCCCCGGGAGCAGCAACAAATTATGGAATCAGTGCAATTGGGCAAGGAGACATCCGTAACGTAATCATCAATGAGCGTCAGGTTGAACTTGCCTTTGAGGGGTTTAGATACAGTGATTTGAGAAGATGGAAACGTTATGATATTTTGAATGCTCAGAACACAAGAAAAGGATTATTATTGATGTTAAATAAAGGTGAAGCGCTACCAGGGAACACTGATAACATTATGACCGCTACTGTGCGAGCGAAGTTCTCAGCCGTCCTTATCCAAAACTTAGATAAAACGGGCTCAACGAATCAATCCTATAAGCTTAGCCTCAATCATTGGTTCAATTCGCTAAACCCAGCACAGATTTCGATTGAACCGGATCAGCTGCCGCAAAATAAAGAATGGGGGGGAACCTTCGATCCTTTACAATAGCAACAGTTTATCTTCTGTGAATTTGGATAGATTCAGTATCGCTTCATAGAAATCAAATTTCAAAATAATAAAAGGGCTTGTACATGTCAGTTGTACAAGCCCTTTTCGTATGCGATGAATAGTAGATTTTTATATTCTCTAACGATAAATTAAAGTTAGTATACTCGCTGTTCTTTCAGAAAAATTAATAGTTCTTCCGACTTAATATTAACTCGAATGATTCTTCCGTTTTGATCAATCAAAAAGTTTTGTGGAATCGATCTAACTCCACATTGATTAAAAAAGCTACTACTAGATCCCATTAAGTCTGAAACATGTAACCAAGGGTATTGATGGGTATCAATTGCGCTAACCCAGTGCTTTCGATTAACGTCTATGGAAACACCTATGATCTCAAAGGTGTTAGAATTTTTCCGATTGTACCATTTCGCTACCTTATTTAGTTCCTCAATACAAGGTCCACACCAGCTTGCCCAAAAATCAACTAAAACATATTTACGATAGTTGTTCGATAGTTTGAATTTTTTACCATTTCTATCGTTCATGGTAAAATTTGGTAGATAGTCCCCAACTTTCAATCCACCATTAAAAAGGACGTCGATTCCATTCTCTACTCCTCTTTTTTGTAGTTCTGGGCTTAAAGACTTAAAGGAAGATAGCTGCGTTGACTGGGATAACATTTTCATACCAGCATAGGAATAGAGTTCATGAAGTCCAATAAACATATCTGGATTAGATTGCACAAAGCCTAAAAAGTCTTCGTTAAACTTTTTTAGTAGTATATCCAAGGAATCTTTATAGACGTTTGATTTTTCATTCGCCGCTTTCTCGTTATATGAAAAGTAGTTTTTGTAAAATGGTCTATCAATTAAGTTTTTATAATTTTGATAAGCGATTTGTTGAGGACCACCTGTAATTGATGCTTTGTATAATGAATCAATTTCACCGACTATGGTGAAATTGGAGTTTTCCAGAATAAAAGTTGCCCAGCTGTTATTAATTGATGGCACTTCTATCGAATAGAAATCTGGCCCTGATACGCTTCCTTTAAAATAAAAGGTGTCACTTTGACTGTAGCAGGAATCAATAATTTTTAGTTTTGTAGCGTTGGAATATCCCGATTTTTTATTTGTTAGATAGACTTTCTGGTTTCCTAAACCCTTTAGTACTCCTTTGATAGAATACATTTGGGTCTGTGCCAAAATAGGGCTACTGATAAACATCGAGAGAAAATACAATAGGATGATATTTCGCATTATTTTAAGATTTTTAATTAGGAATCACCTCTTGAAATTGCCAGTAAGAATGCGGATAGATCAGCATTCTTACTGGCAATTAGCGTATAAACTATTTTTTTAAATGACTCTTTAAATGGAATTTTCCTGAGCTGTCTACCAAATAGAGTTTCCATACCTTGGTACCGATCTGCTCCAAATGGTATTGGTTTTCCTCTTTCTGCATTTCGGATTTAAGTTTTTGAGAGAACACGTTTGCTTCACGTGCGTTTTCCCATGCGCGGAATGTGGTGAAAATCTCCTTCTTATGTGGATTTTTTTCGACAACATCCTCGCTGATCCCAAACATATAAGTCGCATCCCAAGCAATGGCTTTTGCCTGTAGATTTTCGACCATTTGCACAGTCCAGTCCGGTTTAAGGTATTGTATGCCGAAAGTCGGCGGAAAGTAATTAGAAGCCCACGAATACCGGATATCTTTTCCTTCAATACCCCATTTATTGGTGCGGGGATTGAACATGTGGTCGCCGCCACCAATATTGCAGGTGGTCATGTAATGCCAGTTACCTTCAAACACACAAGATCCCATCACCTGAAGGTAGTCGCCACCCAAAGACTTAAAGTCATCGAAAAGTTTGCGCATAAACCGCTTGAAGGCATACTGCCCATGTCCTGTGTAGACGAAGCTCTCAAAACCATCAAAGTCGATATAGTTCATTCCGCCATCGCGAAGCAGTTTTGCGTAAAAGTACGCGTACTTGTCTTGCAGTCTCATGTCGGGGATAAATCCTGAATAGCAATTCACTTGTAATTTCGCGAGGGTATCGCCCTGTTGATGTGCTGTGGCAATGGTTTTGAAGGCTCCGCGTTCAACTCCGGTCAGCATATAAGGCGGTTTTCGCGTTACTCCTCTATATTTCAGTAGTTCTTTGCCGATTTTTAGTACGTTGGTGCCATTATCATCCCAACCGCCATGTTCATTGAGATAGGAGGTATCTTGGACTATAATTGAGCTATCATTAGGGCCAATATTTACGGCCAATATGGTCTTGAGTACGGTGCAAAGGCTGTCATTGGCATAAGGATGTACGTCGCTACTATGGGGTTGGATAAATTCTGTCAGCGTATGCAGGCCATAGGCAATCCCTTGGGGATTGGTTTGTGCTGTTAGTGCAGTAATAGGCTGTTTTTTGCCCTCTAAGATCACTTTCTTGCCCGCCCAAGGATCCGCTGGATTAACATAATATTCGCCTAAACCTTCGTCCTGCACTGCCTTTAGATTGAGTTGATTGGCATAAGAAACTAAGCTGTCATGCTTGCCGAACCAGGCGAGGTCAACTTTAAAATTCTCTGGCCGGCGTACCCATTTTCCATTGCGTGTAACATAAGGTAGCCCTTCGTTGAGTACAATCTGCTCGATGACATCCAATCCTTTTGTATCAGGGCATGCGTAGAACGCAATTCCAGATGTGCTGAAATCAACAGGTATGGGTTCAACATCCATATGCCTAGGTGATTTTATCGATGGGAAATCATTGAAGTGAGGGAAGAAGATGGTTTGTTTTTTACGTCTATTGCGCGAATGCAAGGTGAGCGAGATTCCATATTCCGGCATATATTCAGCACCATTGCCGTTCATAAATCGATAGTATTCTTCGGGATGGGAGTAAAAAGCTACGTCATTGATCCCATCACCGCCGATGCGAAATCGTTGTCCTGCTTTCAACGAAGATGGAATCGGAAATTTAACAGGGTCGGGGCTATGGATGATATAAGAACCTTGTCCCATATCTCCGGCAACTGGAGGCCCGCTCGTCGTATTGTCATCCAATGCCATAATCCCCACAGCGTATTCATCGTCCCGTGCGACAGAAATAATTTCGCCAATTGTTTTATGGATATTGGTCTGATAGGGTCCCCATATAATATTGTTAATTTCAGCCCCAGTGTTCAGCGACTGAAATTGAAATTTTAGGTAATCACCCTGCTGGTCAATTTTTATTGTTGCCCTATAGGAATCGGGATAATTCAACGTTAGTATTCCTTTTGTGGATTCATAATTGGCGGTCTGGGGGAACAAACGTTTACCATTTTTGTCCAGCGTAAGGAGCGGGGAGGCGTGTCCCTTTACCGCGTAATCTTTTTTGTTGCCTTTTCCGATAATATTAACGATGTAACCTCGCTCATCGATGGTTAAGGTCATGTATTTCGTGCTGAATCTGTACAGAGGGCGAGATGCTGCGTTGGCACTTAAAAGACAAAAAAATGCCGATAGAAAGAATAATATTTTAATACGTTTCATATTGATTTATACAAGGAATGTTTCTGATGTTAAAGCCTATATGATGAGTCGTTTGAACGCGGCATATCCCTAGTGCGAACCTTGAAATTGAGAGGTAAAAGAGCGCTTTTTTCTATTATTCTTATTTTCTGACTAGGGATAGGCGATATTCGGTCGTCTTCAAAAGAAATAATCGATAGTTGATATTAAGATAAACCTACTATTATCCATGAAACGCAGAAAATTTTATTGTTCTTGTTTCTTTGTGCTCACGACCTTTTTTGCCGCTGGACAGACACCGAATGATGCTGTGCAAAAGGTACACCTGATCTTCAAGACACATCTCGATATCGGATTTACCGAACTTAGTTCTGTTGTAGAGCAGCGTTATATGAACGAATTTATTCCCAAAGCCATTGCTGTGGCGGAAGAACTTCGGAATTCAGGAGCCAAAGAGCGGTATGTCTGGACCACAGGTTCTTGGTTGATTGCGACTTATTTGGAGCAGGCGAGTCCGGAAAATAAAGCAAAATTGGAGGCTGCGATTGGTCGCGGAGATATTGTCTGGAATGCAATTCCCTACACCGTAGAATCGGAATCCCTCAACAAAGCCTTGTTTGGGACAATGTTGCAATTGTCCAAGAAGCTGGATCAAAAGTATGGTAAACAAACAAGCGCCGCAAAGATGACCGATGTTCCGGGACATACAAGAGGGATTGTTCCCTTGCTTCGAAAGAATGGAATAGATTTTTTGCAGATCGGTGTGAATCCCGCAAGTAAGGTTCCTAATGTACCAGCGTTGTGTCGCTGGAAAAGTCCTGATGGTAGTGAAGTGACGTTGATGTACCAAAAGGATTATGGTAGTGATATGCTATTGCCTGATGGAAAGACGGCTGTGGTCATTGCTTTCACCGGGGATAACCACGGACCACATACTATACAACAGGTTAAAGAAATCTATGCCTCTATTCAGAAACGCTACCCTAATGCTACATTGCAAGCTTCGACATTGAGTGATGTAGCTGCGGTTTTGCGTCCCATGAAGGATAAACTGCCATTGGTGACACAAGAGATTGGTGATACCTGGATACATGGTTTCGGTAGTTCTCCCCTGATGATGGCCCGGTTTAGGGCATTGGCTAGATGTTATGAAACCTGGGTGAAAGATGGGCGTATAAAACCGGATAGCGATGCTGCAATTCAATTTGCAATCAACTTGGGGCTGGTTGCAGAACATACCTGGGGATTGGATGTCAAGACACATTTGCAACATTGGGATAAGTATCGTTTTTCAGACTTTACGCAAGCGTTAGCATTACCTGAGTTTAAAAAAATAGAAACCTCCTGGGCCGAAAAGGAAGCTCATATCAATCAATCGCTACACTATCTGCCTCAAGATCTGCGCGCGGAGGCGGAAAGTATCCTAAAGCAACTAGCATTGATTCCTAAGCCTACATTTGAAGGAGTGGATGCGTCACAGCGATTTTCAAAAGACGGATCGTTTCAACTAAATAAAAAAGGTTTTCAGATGAAAATGGGAGAGCTCAGCTATCAGAGTTTTTCGACAGGAGATTTTGAACGTTTCAGGGATTCCTATATCACCCAAAAAGTAGACTGGGCAATCCGGGATTTTGGAAAACCGGGCTTGACTCTGGATATGGCGGAAAGCCGTACCTTGGTGGCCACCCTTCAAAAATCAGTCTATAATAAAGCTAAAAATGAGCTATATGGCCAATTGAGTTTAACTGGGGCTGGGAAAATTGAACAACAGGTTCTTCCTAAACAAATCTATAGCAGTTACCGTTTCGACGATACAACAAAGCATATCGAACTGAGTTATACTTTGGTGGATAAACCTGCCAATCGTCTCCCGGAAGCTTATTGGTTAAGCTTCTATCCGGAACGGGTGGTGGACATGCTCGTTGAGAAAGTAGGCCAGCCTGTTCGTGTACTGGATGTTGTTGAAGGCGGGAATAGACAGATGCATGGATTAGATCACTATGTGGATATTGTAACGGATGCAGGTAAAATTCGTATCCGTAGCAAAGATGCCTTGCTGGTCGCAATTGGCAAACGGGATTTGTTGAACTATTCCACAGACCAACCTGATTTACATGGAGGCCTGCACTTTTGTCTGTATAACAATGTTTGGGGAACAAACTTTAGCATGTGGTTTGGTGGAACAGTGAATTATAGGTTCGATGTTGAACTGATACCGAATAACAGCAAATCGACGACAATACAATTATCATCCAATTGAAACAAACACTATGAATGGTTATTTACAAATGAATAAATTAGTTACGATAAAAAAAAGTACACTGATCGCTGGCCTATTGATTGCTGGATTTGGTAATTCTGTCTTGGCGCAAGAAGTAAAAACAACTCTGACACAGGTACATTTTGACCAACAGGGATTTTATACCTCCATTAAGGTAGATGGTAAAGAGCTTTTGGAGGTGGGTAAATACCCGATCGTATCGGTCTATAAAGACAAAAAAATTATACAACCGAAAGCACTAAAGGTTAATGGTGATCGCTTTTCGCTCACTATGGAAGATGGGCAATCTGTGGAACTGAAGGTGGGCCAACAAAAGGAAGCAATAACATATGAGGTCGTAAAGGTGTCACCTGCCTATAAATTGTTGGTATTTGGGCCGGTTAAGATCAAGCTTCATGAAGTGGTGGGTGAAGTGGTCGGTGTAGCTCAAGGGGAGGATCTCGCATTCGGTATGCAGTCATTACATGTTAAAACTGTAGCAGGTATTCCAGAAGATTGTGTTGGGGCCTACAGTACAAAATTTGGCTACGAAGGACAGAACAGTAATCTTTCGGTGGCCAGTATTTCCTTTGATCATTTTGCAGCAGTAGATGCTGGGAACGGAGCTGTATTTCAGTTGTCTGCCAAAAACCGGAGTGAGAGGGAATTGCAACAGGTGAAAGGATTGAACAATATGATGACCTTGCCTGTTGAAGGTCCCGATGGATTAATTGTAGGAGCCAAAGTGGCACTTTTCGGAGATAAGAGAAGTCAGATATTGTCACGGATAGGAAAAGTTGAAGTGGAGCAGGGCTTACCCCATCCAATGATGGCAGGAGAATGGGCTAAGGTATCTCGTAACGCTATGGGCTCCTATCTGATCACCAATTTCTCTGCGGCCAATCTGGATTTTGCACTGGAAAAAACAAAACGTGCGGGATTTAAAAATCTCTACCATCCCGATCCCTTCCTGAACTGGGGGCATTTTGAATGGCGCAAAGAATTGAGCACAGAATCCGATGCGGGTATGAAGAAGTTAGTCGATAGGGCGGCACAGAAAGGAATCAATATCGGTATACATACACTTTCTAATTTTACGACAACAAACGATCCTTATGTGACACCAGTCCCCAGCAAGCATTTGCTTAAACAGGGCGAATTAAAGCTTACGACTGCACTGGATGATAGCCAACAGCAGATTATAGTTCAACATAGCGAGTTATTTTCGCTGCCTTTGACACTCAATACACTCCAGATCGAAGATGAACTGATTACCTATGCTAAGGCCGAAAAGAAAGGCGAACAATGGGTATTGACAAATTGTGTACGGGGTGCTTTTGGTACCCATAAGGCAAGCCACGGGGTAGAAAAAGTCGTTTATAAATTGTGGGACTATCCCTATAAGACCTTATTCCCAGATGTAACGCTTCAGGATGAGTACGCTAAGAGATTAGCGGCCATTTTTAATAAAACGGGAGTGAAGCAGATTTCATTTGATGGTCTTGAAGGCTGTATGTATACCGGACAGGATTACTATGCAACGGGTAAATTTGTTTCTGATTTCTATCAGGGTCTTGAAAATAAAACTGGTCTCATCAATGATGCTAGTCGTCTCGATCATTACCTATGGCATATCCATACCCGGATGAACTGGGGAGAGCCTTGGGGCGAAGAAATGCGTGCAGGGCAGGTCGAAAATCGGATCAAGAATCAGGCTTACTTTCAGCGGAATCTGTTTCCGCGCATGCTGGGCTGGTTTTTGGTGCGTTTGGCAGATCGTAAATTTGAGGCTACTTCTCTTGAAGATCTTGAATGGGCACTTTCCGAATCTGCAGGTTTTGACTCAGGATATGCCATGAGTATCGATATGAAGACTTTACAGCAGCATGGACAGATCGATCAGCTCCTGGAAAGTATGAAAAATTGGGATCAATTGCGGCTTACCGATGTATTTACGGCCGAACAAAAGCTCAGGTTGAAGGATCCAAAGACCGAATGGCATTTGGAGAAGATGGATGAGACCAAATTCATGTTGTATCCTTTATATGTCTCTAAACGGTTCCATTGTGATCTATCTTCGATGCAGCCGGGACAACCAGGGGGAGCAGACTGGTCTTGGGAGTCTCCGGAAGAGAGTTCATTTGCCCTACGGATAAAAGTAGAAGGTGACGGTATCATCGAAAACCCATCTTTTAAAACCGATAAAGGGATTGTTAAAATCTTAGGGAAATTAGAAAAGGACCAGTATATCCTATTGGATCATAAAGGAAAAGCACTATTGACAGACAAGAATTATGGTTTTATTGCTGATCTGACTGTACAGGGGACGGCCATGCTGCCAAAAGGTGGTTCCGCAGTAGCATTTTCTTGTGATACACACGGCGAGGAAAAACCAGAGGTCATTGTAAGGTACAATACTCGCATGACAGGAGAACCATTGAATTTAGTACGGAAGTAGGGCGTTGAGTGGAAATAAGGTTGGAGTATTGAGGAGTTTTAAATAAGGAATATGAAAATTGATTTTGAAATGAAAATTTTGTTTGTTAAGATTGTGCTGTAACCAATAAAAATTTCATTCGCAGTATGCGCCGATCTACCATCCTTGACAAAGCCGAATCAACTGTTGAATTTGATGTCGCGGTACTCTATGAGGAGTATTGGGAGAGCCTATTCAAACAGATGATGCGCATTCTTTTGGATGAAGATGAAGCGGCTGATGTGGTGCAACAAACATTTTTAGATCTGCTGGAAATGAAAGAAAAGATTCCCGAAATAAAATCGGTCAAATCTTTTCTTTTTATCATGGGCAGGAACTTAGCATTCAAAAAGCTCAGACGAAAACTTGTCAGCGATAATTATCGTGACTTTTACGCAAACCAATACAAAGAAGCATCTTCCTTAATTGAAGAATGGATTGTGTTTAAGGAACTGGATGATCTGATCGAGAAGGAAATTGATAAGTTGCCTCATAAAATGAAGGAGATTTTCATTCTGAGCCGCCATGCTGAGATGACTTATTCGGAAATTGCAAAAAAATTAAATATATCGGATAAAACAGTTAAGAAGCAGATTAGTAATGCTTTGAAGCTTATTCGTCTTAAGGTGGATAAGGAGTACCAACCGCTACTTTTGGCAATCTTGCTTACCGATTTACTTTTTTAATTTTTTTTCTACTACCTAACCGCCACTTAAGGCTCTTTTCTATATAGACCTAAAAAATCTGAGAAAAGAGATGATGAGTAAAGATGAACAACTTAAAAAAGTTCTATCCGACTACGCTTCAGAGCGTCTGTCTGTGAAAGAAATAAAAAAGCTGGAACACTTGATCTTAAAATATCCTGCTGGAGATTCCTGGGACTGGAAGGATAATGTCTATCGGGAAGCAATGAAAGACCGAATCAAAGCGGGGATTGAAGTGCAGGTTGCCAAAAAAACTAAAATAAGATGGATGAGTATCCGTTTTGCAGCAGCCATCGCGGCGGCTTTGGTGTGTTTCTTTGTTTTCTTTTACCTGTATTTAAGCCAAATTCGGTCGATAACCTATTATCCTATTGCCCAAGCAAAACACTACGTCAGTGATGAGGTTTTACTGATTGGCCCCAATGGCAAGCAATTACAACTGGGTGCATCGGCTTCTTTTGCGGATGTAAAAGAAAAATTAGCGTTACAAAATAGTACAGCCTCGGTTGCAGAAGATAGTGTAATTATTAAAGTGCCAAGTCAAAAGCAGTTTGACTTAACCCTCGAAGATGGCACAAAAGTATGGTTGAACGCTGGAACAACCTTTAAGTTCCCAACGACATTTACAAAGCAAACAGCAAGGACAGTGGCCTTGGATGGAGAGGGATACTTTGAAGTTACTTCGGATAAAAAGCACCCATTTCGTGTGATTGCGGCTGGTACGGAAGTTAAAGTTACAGGAACAAAATTCAATGTGCAGGCTTTTGCTGAAGAACATCTGGTAAAAACCTCCCTGATGGAAGGAGTCGTGACTTTTTATATGGATCATAATGCATATAAATTGGCTCCTGGGCTTGAAGTCATAGCTGATACTAAAGGAAAAGAAGTAAGATCGCAAGCATTTGATACGGACAATTTGCTGGCTTGGAAAGAAGGATATTTCGTATTTGATAACATGGACCTTGTCGATGTGATGAAGACAGTATCTCGCTGGTACAATATATCTGTGGTATCAAATTCGCCAGTTAGGAACAAGAAGATAGGTGGGACATTCCCTAACAATGTTCCTCTAAATGATTTTTTGAAAGATCTGACAATACTGAGCGGTGTTAAGTTCAAAATAAACGGGAAGGAGGTACAGGTTATCAATTGACATAAAAACTAAACCCTAGACCTCAGATCGATCAAAATCAGGTAAACCAGAAGTGTTGGAAGCACTTCTGGTCGGAATGCCTAAGCATCGATCTAAATGCATTAAATACCAATTAATTACTATTTAAATCTAAATCAAATGTATAAAAAATATACGGCATATTTCTATTGGTATGATTATGCCCTAATCAAGTATTTCATTATGACCAAATTTACCTTTCTTATTATTCTTTTAATGAGTAGTCAGGTGAATGCCAATGTGTTTGGGCAACGGATCAGCATTAATTCAAAGACATCTACCTTGAAAGAAATTATTGCCAAGATCAGCAAACAGTCGGGCTATCATTTTTTGTATTTAGAAAAAGACCTTAAGCCGAACGAACGGGTCGCTGTTCAGTTAGAGAATGCCTCACTGGAGCAGGCGTTAGAGCGGGTGTTGGCTGCAAATGGTTTACGTTACGTCATTCGCGGAACTCGGGTCATTGTTGAAAAAGGTGATCATATCATCCCTGTTCACCCCATGATCGAAAAGCGGGAAGAGCAGCAGCGGAAAGTAACGGGGAATGTTATCGATACAAAGGGTAATAAACTCATCGGAGTTACGGTTAAAGTACGTAATGGTTCTGCCACGGCTACAAATGGAAAAGGGGAATTTGAAATTCAGGCTAAGGAGGGGGACCAAATTCAGTTTGACCTTATCGGTTATGCACAATACATATTGACGGTAGGAAAAAACAATAATTATCTCATTACGCTTAATGAAAAGGTCGGGGACCTCGGCGAAGTTGTCGTTGTTGGTTACGGAACGCAGAAGAAAGCGAGTATTGTCGGTGCTGTGCAAACAGTCAAAGTAGATGATCTGCGCGTTCCGAGTTCAAATCTTTCTACGGGATTTGCCGGACGATTGGCTGGTGTTGTCGCTGTGCAACGTTCTGGTGAGCCGGGCGCGGATGGTGCGGATTTTTGGATCAGGGGAATCTCGACCTTTAGTGGAATGACCTCGCCATTAATCGTTATCGATGGTGTACAGGCATCTGCGACAGATTTAAACGTATTAGATCCGGAAGTAATTGAAAGTTTCTCCATTTTAAAGGATGCAACGGCTACCGCATTATATGGAACTCGTGGGGCTAATGGGGTGATGATCGTAACCACCAAATCAGGTCGGGATCTTGATAAGCCAATTATCAATGGTCGATTTGAGACATCGTTTACCTCCCCGACGACGGTACCCCAATTTGTGAATGGAGTCAAATACATGGAAATGTTTAATGAGGCCGTTACAACACGAAAGACCGGCGAAATTTTATACCCAGAAGATAAAATTGATGGTACAGCACGGAAAATAGATCCATATGTTTTTCCCGATGTCAACTGGTATGAAGAATTATTTAGAAAAGGAGCAATAAATCAAAACGTAAATTTCAGCGTGCGCGGTGGCGGTAAGAAAATGGACTATTTTAGCAACGTATCCTATAATAGGGAGACAGGAATGTTGCGGGATGTGAAGGACTTTTCCTATGATAATAATCTTAAAATAAGCCGTTATGTCCTACAGAACAATATCAATGTTTATCTGACACCAACGACGAAAGCTACCGTCAAATTGAATGCGCAACTACGTGATTATCATGGCCCGCACATGGGGGCAAGTGATGTATTTGGTTTAGTCATGGAAGCCAACCCCGTTGATTTTCCAATTCGCTATCCCAGCGATCCCGAATATAGTTACATCAAATGGGGTGGGAAAAGTGGTGGTGCATATAATAATGGCTACCGTAACCCTTATGCGGAAATGGTACGTGGATACAGCGACAATTTTCAAAGTACAGTGACCGGACAGGTTGAACTGAATCAGAAGCTTAACTTTTTTACGGAAGGACTTTCTGCTAGTGCATTATTTTCGTTCAAAAACTGGAGCTCGACAAATACGTCACGTTCCGGAGGATACAATCAATTTGAACTTGCTAAATATACCTGGAATCCTGATCGGTCAGCTATTACTCAGTATGAATTACGTCGCGTAGGGGCCGAGCAGGTCACCACTTTGAATACAGACAATAGTTCAACAGGAGATCGCCAAATCTATATCCAAGGTATGTTGAACTATGATCGTACTTTTGGCACCTACCACAATGTGACGGGTATGCTTCTCTATAATCAAGAAGAGTACAATGTAAATAGTCCTTCGGGTCTTATTCAATCCCTACCAAAACGTAAGCAGGGAATTGCGGGAAGGATAACTTATGGTTACGATAGTAAATACTTAGGCGAAGTAAACTTTGGTTATAATGGAACGGAGAATTTTGCCAAAGGTCACCGTTTTGGGTTTTTTCCATCGGTCGGACTGGGGTATGTCATTAGCAAGGAAGATTATTTCAAGCGATGGGCGGAGACAGTGACCAATTTGAAAATTAGAGGATCTTGGGGCTTGGTTGGGAATGATCAGATCAGCGGTGATCGTTATTTGTACCTATCCGATATTGCTTTGGAAAATGGAGACCTGGGGTATACAACAGGAAGAGACCAGAATATCACTAAAAATGGACCTAAATATTTCCGTTTTGCAAATCCCAATATCACATGGGAAATAGGTGAAAAGATCAATTTAGGGATGGATTTAAGTATCAAAAATAGCCTCAACGTTACGGTGGACTTTTTCCGAGAAATTCGTCGAAATATCTTTATGGAAAGACGGAGTATTCCAGAATTTGTGGGAATTAGTCCCAAAGATAAATGGATAGATCTGACCACAAAGGTATATGGTAACTTGGGGCGTGTCAAAAACAAGGGATTTGATCTTTCGATTGACTATGCAAAGCAGATTTCAAGTGATTTTTCGGCCAGCATCAAAGGTACGTTCACCTATGCCAAAAACGTAATTCTTGAATATGATGAGCCGTCGTTTGCCAAATACCCTAATTTATCGCGCGTAGGCCATTCCACTTCGACACCATTATTATACCTTGCCGACCGCCTATTTATTGATGACACGGAAGTTAAAAATAGTCCAACGCAGAATATCGGCGGATTCATTCGTGGTGGGGATATCAAATACCATAATGTGGCTGATGTCAATGGCGCATTTGATAATGTGATCGATGCGAATGACCGTCAATATGTAGGAAGCCCAGAAATTCCAGAGATTGTCTACGGTTTTGGCCCGTCTTTCCGGTATAAGAAATTTGATTTTTCCTTTTTCTTTCAAGGAGTTGCGAACGCTTCTATCGTGATGAGCGGATTCCATCCCTTCGGTACGGACGGTACGAGAAATGTGTTACAGTTTATTGCTGATGATTACTGGAGTGAAGGAGCTAATCCCAATATTTATGCGAAATATCCACGTTTAAGCAAGATGGATAACCGCAACAATACGGTAGCCTCTACTTACTGGTTGCGTGATGGAGCTTTTATCAAGCTAAAAAATGCCGAGATCGGATACAACCACCGGATGTTCCGCATCTACCTTCGTGGATCGAATCTATTAACGTTTTCCAAATTTAAATATTGGGATCCGGAGCAGGGTGGAGGTAATGGGTTGGGGTATCCAACACAGCGCGTAGCCAATGTAGGCATACAGGTGAATTTTAATAAATGATACCTTTTAAATTTTGATTGAAATGAACTATAAAATTATACTATTGTTGCTATTGGTCTTGGGTTTTTCGGGTTGTAATTATTTGGATGTTGTGCCCGATGAACGTCCGACTGAGGAAGATGCATTTAAAGATAAAAATGCTGCCGAGCGTTACTTATATTCCTGTTATTCCTTTATGCCAAAAGAGCGGCAGGGGGCCAATATCTATCAGACTTCGGAGATTGCCACAACCAACGACCTAGAATATCTCTTGGGGACGTATTCTGCTTCAAATTTAGGGAATTTTACTTTTTGGAGCAGAATGTACGGTGGGATAAGACGCTGTTATACACTGATCAATAATGTGGACAAAGTCGCTCATATGGATGAAGAGCTTAAAGTAATCTATAAAGCTGAGGCGAAATTTTTGATTGCCTATTATCACTTTATCCTATTGAAAGCATACGGCCCTATTATTTTGGCCAAAAATGAATATGCGTTGGACATTCGTGAAGGTGAGTATCCGAAGCGTAGCTCTTTTGATGAATGCGTTAATTGGATTGCCGCTCTTTATGATGAAGCGTTTAATGATCTCTTGGAAAAGCAGGCCACGACTTACTATGGGCGTGCAACAAAAACGGCGGCTAAAGCATTGAAAGGCCGCTTACTACTGTATGCTGCATCTCCACTTTTCAACGGAAACGAGGAATTTTATGGCAATAACCTTAAGGATCCCGAAAGCAATGAATCATTGATGAATCTGAAAAAAGATCCTGCCAAATGGGAAAGAGCGTACGCTGCTTGTCTGGATGCGGTTAATTATGCCGAGAAGAATGGTTATACGCTTTACAAAGGAACGCCTACAGAAGAATTTCCTTATCCTTCAGACGCAACACAATGGAGCTTACGGATGACCTTTATCGACCGTAATTCAAATGAGATGATCTGGGCCGATACCCGGGCCGAGGGTTTTTATGATTATCAGAACAATGCGACGCCACGTCATCCGACAGATGATGGCGCATCATGGAATAATCTCGCACCAACATTGGCTTCAGTGAAAATGTTTTATTCGGAGAATGGGCTACCAATTGATGAGGATCCACAATATTTTACGACGAAACAATATTATTCAACAGGGCTTTATGATGGAAGAGCAACGGCCAATTTGCATTTGAAACGTGAACCTCGATTCTATTCATGGATTTCTTTCCATAACGGTTGGTATGAAATGTCACGCGATGGCGAGAAAAGAATCGTGACTAAATATAGAAATGAAGATCCGCACGGCAAAGGAAATCGTTCGCGCAATTATAGTATGTCTGGTTATCTGATCAAAAAAGGAGTTGGACTTTCTTATGATACCAGAAATGGATTTACAAATTATCCATGGCCTTTGATTCGTCTTGGCGAACTCTATCTAAACCTTGCTGAAGCAGCTATTGAGAGCAATAAACTTGATATTGGAAAGGAATATTTAAATAAAATCCGTAAAAGAGCGGGGGTTCCAACGGTGGATGAGTCCTGGGCGAATGTTGCAACCCTGACTAGGGATAAGCTCCGTCAAATCGTCCATCAAGAAAGAAGTATCGAATTGTTTATGGAGGGGCAGTTTGGCTGGGATATTAAACGTTGGAAAGTTGCAGAACAATATATGGGTAAGAATCCGAAGGGCATGAATCTAAACGGAGCTACAGATGAAGCCTTTTTTAAAGAAACGGAAATTGAATTGGCATGGAAGTTCGTTGGACCTAAAAACTACCTTCTGCCCATACAAGATAAGGAAATGAATATCAATCCGAAGCTTGTTCAAAATCCAGGATACTAGGTAGATAGTGTAATAAATAACGATCAACAAATGAAAACGATACATACGATAACATTATCAGTATTGATGCTGTTAACATTGGCTTCTTGTAGTAAAAAAAGAGAGGTAGCTCTTCCTTCGGATGCAAAAAACCTTAAGGCAGAAGCTCGAGTTGGCAGTATCATGTTGCGCTGGGAAAATCCTCAGGATGGAAATTTTCTATACGTAACCATTAGCTATAAATCACCAAAAACAGGGAAACTAATAAAAACAAATGTAAGCCATTTCGCAGACTCCCTACTTATTGAAAACCTATTGGCAAAAGATGGTGAATATGCTTTTGCATTAAATACTGTGGCCGACGGAGGTATGATTAACTCAAGTGAACTTCAAGTCAGTTGCACGGCATTGCGAAAACCTCCAGTTGTAACAGAATATTCCGAAAAAATTGAGCTTGAAGTCGGTGATCTTTCGGCCAATGCTTCTGATCCGGAAGAGGGGAAATTGGCGAATCTTATTGATGGAAACCTCAAAACATTCTATCATACCAATTGGCATGAGGACATTCCTTTCCCGCAATGGATTCAATTTAATATCAAGGAACCCGTTGAAGGGGTCAAGTATATTTCCTGGAATCGTAATGGGGGAAGTGGGGGAAATGCGGACGAGGTATCCATAACCGGAAGCAATGATGGAAAAGAATGGGTTGAGCTTGGACGCGTCCTTCCCGATAAATTGCCAAGTGCAAGTGGGGCCAAATTTGAATCGCCTATCTTTTCCAAGGAGGGTAAGACCTTTACCAAAATCCGCTATAATGCAGTTCGTGGTAGAGGTGGTAATACTTGGTTTAATATGGCTGAAATCGAGCTGTATAAAGCATGGTTTGTAATAGAGGACCCCGAAAGCAAGTAAATTTATAGTTGGGCACTTTAGTTAAGATTAGAGTGCCCAATGATAACTGTAAACTTTAAATTTTGGATAGTATGAACAAAAAGATAGTACTCTTACTTTTATTATTGTCTACTGTTATGTTGCAGTGCAAGAGTAAATTATCGTTAACGGAAGACCTTGTTCCATCAAATTACGATCCTGGAAATCCAGATGGTATTGCGGGCGATACACAGTTAAAGGTGGTTAAAGGGACAGCATCTGCAGGACAACCTGGAGAGGGTATAGAGAACTCGTTTGATGGCGATCAGTCAACGATCTACCATTCGCCATGGAATAATACAAAATTTCCTGTGCACTTAACTTACCAATTCGCTGAGGCACAAAATGTAGATTATTTGGTCTACAAACCCAGACCCAGCGGGGATAACGGTCTGTTTGGCCAGTTTGAACTCTGGTATCTTCCAAATGGTAGCACCGTGTATCAAAAAATAGCCGAGTATGATTTTAAAGAGGAAAATAAGCTTTCTACAATCGTATTTAAGAAACAACTGAAAGATGTTGTCGCATTTAAGTTTGTGGTTAAGTCTGGCAAAAATAATTTTGTCAGCTGCTCCGAAATGGAATTCTATAGAAAAGGTGAGGATCTGCAAGAACTTGCCAATATTTTTGCTGACAAAATCTGTACTGAATTAAAGAATGGTGTAACAGCCGAGCAGGTTAATTCGATGCAGAATCCTTTCTTTAGAACCATAGCGCAGAGCATGCTGCATGATAAGTATCCAAGGGAATTTCGTGTTCAGGAATATCAGGCTTATCCGACCATTGAAACGACAGCGCGGGCATTGAAAACCAGTGGTTACAATCCATTTGAAAATCCAACAGGAATTTACTTTTCCTCAGGATCGGATGCTGTGATCCTGGTCGATGATACGAAAGGTGAACCTATCTCTCTTCGTGTACATGATTTTAATGGCGATAGAGACGGGTATTATCCTTTACAAAGCGGATTGAATAAGATTAAACTAACCAACAGCGGATTGGGGTATATCAATTTTTTTACAGATAACTATAAAAGTGTTCAATCCGTTAAAATTCATATTCCAAGTGCGAAGGTGAATGGTTATTTTGATAAAACAAAGCATACTGCTGTAGATTGGAATAGGTTGCTAAATGCATCAATTTCAGGATTTTTCGATATCAAAGGAAATTACATTAATTTGGCGTATACAACGGCTGAACTAAAACAGTATTGTACGGATGGACTTGAACTGATCAATGTCTATGACGAAATAACCAAAATGGAATATGATATTATGGGACTGACCAAGTACAATAGAATTCCTAAAAACCACATGTTTGCGAGAACTGTTGAATCGGGGTTGTTTGCAGACGGTTGGGGCGCTGGATTTGCCCGTGATTTTATGAATGAATTAGCAAATCCTGAGAAGGCAAAAACAGGTGGATCCTGGGCCATTGCACATGAGCTGGGGCACGTTAATCAAATACGGCCAGGATTGAAATGGGTAAGCACCACAGAGGTTACCAACAATATTTATTCTGCTTTGGTACGCTATCATTTTACACCGAATAACATGCCTCTGGAGCATGAACGCGTTAATGATGGTGATAATAATAATGTATTGGGAGGTCGTTTTAATTCCTTTTTGAATTATGGTGTTGTTAAAGGGGAACAATGGCTTTGTCAGCGTGGCCAGGATAAGATGGAAGGATATGAAAACGGCGGCGATCATTTTGTGAAACTTTGCCCACTCTGGCAATTGTTGCTCTACTACCGTGTGGCAGAAGGTACACCTTGGCGTAAGCCCGACTGGTATGCTGATATCGCTGAAATTGTTCGAAATACAAATGAATCCGGGATGAGTGATGGGCAATTGCAGCTTAATTTTATGAAGAATGTCTGCAATATCGTTAAAGAGGACCTCAGTGACTTTTTTGTGAAGGTTGGGATGTTAAAACCGATCGATAAGGATATGGATGACTATGCTCGAGCACAATTAACCATCTCGCAAGCGGACTGTGATCAATTGAAACAATATGCAAAGCGCTATAAGAAACCGGCAAGTCCCATTATTTATTATATGACTGCCAATAGCTTGGATGCTTTTCAAAAACGTTTGCCTGTAGCTGGTAGCTATAATCAGGGCGTTTCGGTCGACCCGGTGAAAGGGACTGGGAAAATTAGCCATAACGTATGGAAGAATGTAACGGTTTTTGAAACCTATCAAGGGCCAGAACTGATCAAAGTTGCTATGGTGGGGACAGATTCTGAAGACCGAAGTACGACTTTGGTGCACTATCCTACTGGTGCAACGCGCATTGAAGCAGTAGCATGGGACGGACAACGTACATTGGTGTATGGACAACGCTAAGACTTAAATAGCTGCAATAAAAACGAATTTTCTCACTAGACTTGTTGTTCTAGTGGGAAGTTTAAACAGACAAATAACGTATAAAACGGGCATTATAAGCTCATTGAATAGATTGTAAATGAAAGTATATTTATGGGGCTGCATATGGATGCTTTCTGGCATGCAGCTAAAAGCACAGCATCAGGATCACGTTTTATGGTATCAAGAACCGGCTAAGGTTTGGGAGGATGCCCTTCCTGTGGGCAATGGACGTTTGGGTGCTATGATTTATGGAGACTGGAATAGGGAAAATATCCAGGTCAATGAAGAGAGCCTATGGGGTGGTTCCAAAGTGGATGCCAATGCAGATGCTGCAGCCAAAATTCCAGAAATTCAACGTTTACTTGTCGCCGGAGAGATCGAAAAAGCTGCTGCGCTGTCTGAAAAGGAGCTCAAGAGCAGTCCCCTGCGTATACGATCCTATCAATCATTCGGGAATTTTCGTGTTGATTTTGGAACTGAAGGCTTTTGGCGGGAACAGGTTACGAACTATCGTCGCGACCTTGATTTACAGACCGGATTAGCAACAACGAGCTATCGTATCGATGGGGTAAAATATACCAGGGAAGTATTTGCCTCAGCACCCGATAATATGATTGTGATTCGTCTATCGGCGGACAAGCCTGGAAAGCTAACCTTCCGGTTTTCCTATTCACGTGAACAGGATGCGGTTGCGACACCCTTATCTGACCATGAGCTGAAAATTCAGGGACAGGTGGTGGATCTACCGATGGCAGATGGTGGTGAGATAGGTGCACATATGAAATTTGCAGGACTCGTTCAGGGGAGTCACAAAGGCGGAAGCATGATAACCAATGCAAATTCTTTTTTTGTCAAGGATGCGGATGAAGTCCTTTTTTATTTTACGGCGGCCACAGATTATGATGTGTCAAAATTGGACTTTGATCACCGCATTGATCCTTTGGCTCGTTGTCGGGCACTATTGGATCAGGCTCAGAAACAGAGCTATGAACAGATTCTTTCCAGACATGTTGCCGATCACCGTCAACTTTTTGACCGTGTGGTCTTCAATATTGGACAGCCTTTGGATTTACCGACGGACCAACGTTTGAAAAAAGTAAAAGAAGGCGGTCAGGACCTTTCTTTGATCAGTCTTTATTTTCAGTATGGACGCTATCTGCTGATGGGTTCTTCGCGTAGCCCAGGTGTGCTCCCGGCCAATTTGCAAGGGATATGGAATAAGGACATGAATGCCGCCTGGAGTTCCGATTTTCATACGAATATCAACATCCAAATGAACTATTGGCCGGCCGAAGTCTGTAACCTCTCGGAGACTGTTGTCCCCTTCTCAAATCTGATAACAGCTTTGCGTGAACCGGGGCGGGTGACAGCCCGCAAAACCTACAATTCCTCGGGTTGGACAATGAATCACCTGACGGACCCATTTGGACGTACAGCAATTGCAGATGGCGTCGGCTGGGGAACATTTCCTATTGCCGCAGCATGGCTGGTACTCCATCAATGGGATCATTATTTATTTACCAACGATAAGAGTTACCTGAAACAGGAGGCTTATCCCTCCATGCGGGAAGCTGCTGAATTTATTTTGGGTTATCTCGTGGAAGATCATAAGGGCTACCTTGTTACTGCGCCATCCAATTCTCCTGAGAATAGGTATCGTATGGCCGATGGAAAAGAATTTCAATTGACATATGGTGCTACCATGGATATCGAGATTATTCGTGAGTTATTTGAGGCTTGCCTAACAGCAGGTTCAATGGTTGGAGAGGCGACTGATTTTACTAAAAAATTGAAACATGTGTTAGCTAAATTGCCTCCTATCCGAATCAGCCCGCGGTATCAGACAATCCAGGAGTGGATTGAAGATTACGAAGAGGTCGAGCCGGGCCACCGTCATATCTCGCATCTTTTTGGGCTTTATCCGGGGAAGTCGATTACTTCAGATAAGAAGGAGCTGTTTGAAGCCGCGCGAAAAACGATTGCCCGTCGTCGGTTCTATAATGAAAACGAAAGCAACCGCAATGGCTCCTATACAGGATGGAGCAGGGCCTGGATGATTAACTTTTATGCGCGACTGCTCGACGGCGAAGAAGCGGGTAAAAATGTACAGGCATTGCTCGCCAAGACAACATTAAACAACCTATTCAATACACATCCACCTTTTCAGATTGACGGAAACTTTGGCGGTACTGCCGGAATTGCCGAGATGCTAATCCAAAGCCATAATAAAGAGGTACATATATTGCCTGCATTGCCGTCATTTTGGTCCGATGGTGAAATTAAAGGTTTGCGTGCCCGACAGGGATTAACCGTTGATCTGAAGTGGAGTAAAGGGGCGTTGACCTCAGTCACATTAGCGGCTGATCAGGATGTCACAATTACGCTTCAGTATAAGAATCAGGTCAAAAAAGTAAAAATAAGCCGTAACAAGCCCTTAGTATTAAATCAAATATGAATATGTTCAAGTTAACTTTTAGTAGAAAGGACGCGCTCCTATTGATGTTGCGTTTGACTTTCTGCTCGATTATTTTTTATGCTTCGATGGCATTTGGACAAAATGGTGACCAGGTACGCCCCGTCAAAAAATTTGCCCATCCAGAGCGGATCCGTTACGATGGATCCTGTATGACCATTGAGGGAAAGGACGTTTATATCTATAGCGCGGCTTTCCATTATTTTCGATGTCCAGAGGAATTGTGGCGTGATCGTTTTCAAAAAATAAAGGAAGCGGGATTTAATACGGTAGAAACCTATGTGCCCTGGAATTGGCATGAACGTCATATTCCAAGAGACATGGAGGACCAATCCAAATTTGATTTTTCCGACCTCAAAAGGTGGTTAAAGATGGCGCAGGAAGAGTTTGGTTTTTATACTATTGTTCGTCCCGGCCCTTTTATTTGTGCTGAATTTTCTGGTGGTGGTTACCCAAGATGGCTAGCAAAATACCGCCCTGACAATCTGGAAGGTTTTTGGTTGCGTGGTAATGATGAACAGCATATTGCCTGGTCCCAGCATTGGTTTAACGCAGTGTGCAAAGAATTGGTGCCTGAGCAGATCACACGTAAGGAAAAGGGTAAAAAAGGGATTATCATGATCCAGATTGAAAATGAATACGATGCGCATTGGAGTCCCGGAAAAGATAAAGTGCTGAAGGCCCTCAATGAATCGGTAAAGAAAAGTGGAATGGATATTCCGGTGTTCACCTGCTTGACCAATGAAACAAGGGGGAGCAAAGACGCTGAATTATCGCAGGTTTTCGATTGTGATAATTACTATGTAAGCGGGCCGTCGGACGCGCCAAGCTGCGCTTATCGCATGATGGATCTGCGCAAAAAGCAACCTGATGCTCCTGGTTTTGTAACCGAGTTGCAAGGTGGATGGTTTTCGCTGGTTACAGGAAGATTAAGTGAAGAGCATTATTCCGACGACCGACATTTTAAGGCTATCGGTTTAATGACTATGCTTGGGGGCGGAACGGGTATCAATTACTATATGTTCTTTGGCGGTACACATTTTGACGGCTGGGGAGCGCGGGGTATGACAACAAGTTATGACTATAATGCTGCCATCCATGAAAATGGCGCCATTGGACCGAAATACCTTGCTGCTAAAGAAATAGGTACATTCATTCAACAGTTTGAATCCAAACTGGTCCGCACGGAAGGAGGACCCTGTGAACTGCGAGGCGCTCCAAAATCATTATTTGGAGGAGTGAGAGTAGCCAGTGATGGTACAAAGTTTATATTCCTCCACAATACGGACCCTAAACAAGCAATCAAGGGAAAAGTAACGCTATTGCCAAACAGTGTCAATCTTGTTAAAGATCCGATCTATAATGTCAATCAAAATGGCGAGAAAGTACTGATCAAAACCGATGATCAGCTGGTCAATCAGGTTCAGCAAATGGAGAAAATTGAAGTAGATTATGATCTTGCGGGTTTGGAATCAAAAATATTGGTTGTGGCAAAAGGGCAGCCAGTGCATAGGGGGGATTGGTGGCCCAAGAAGGCTGATGCTATTGAACGACCTTCCAAAGTACCTGCGGGAGTCCGTGTCAATACAGCCCGTAAGGCTGAGGACGCTATAGGGCAGGCCGATTGGAACACGATGCCACAGTTGGTCAGTCTTTCTGATATGGACATCAACGATTTTAGATACAGCAGTTATCGAAGCCATGTGATCCTTACGGCAAAACAAGCTGAACGTGAGCATTATTTACTGTTCAATATGTATACACGGGATATTGTGTCGGTACTCGTTAATGGGAAGCCTGCCAAGCGACTTTTCCCAGACCGTGCTGATGCGCAAAGCTGGACAACGCGCAATGCCTTTGAGCGTATTCGCGCGGACGAATACGACAACCGCTTTGATGTGGCCGGCCTATTGAAAGCTGGAGAAAACGAGATTGTTGTGGCTTATGAAAACTTGGGCCACGCACATGGTTATGTACCGATGGAGGAGCTGGCTGGTATTCATCAAGCGGGACTTTCGCTAAGTGAAACAGCGCTTACGCATCCTTTAGAATGGGAGTTTTCGACAGATCTTGCCGGTGTACAGCAAGGCTGGAACTTACCCAATTTTGATGATACAAGCTGGTCGACAGTTTCTCTGGAAACAAACAATGAAATCCCACGTAAAGGTAATCAAGTACAGCCCAAGGGCAAACAGGACGGTCTTGTTACCTGGTATCGTGTTGAATTTAATCTGGACAAACTCCCGAAAGACCTATGGGTGCCCTGGATGGCTAAGGTCAATGCTTCGGGCAACGGTTATATGTGGCTCAATGGACACAATATCGGACGTCATTGGGAGGCAGGACCTCAACGTGAATTTTTTCTTCCGGAATGTTGGCTGAATTTTGGTGCGAAGAAAAATGTACTCACTTTTGGGCTGAGACAGACAGAAAACGGAGCACTTTTACACGCATTGGAGATCGTACCTTATCCTAATACTGCTGAGGTAAGAAAAAGTAAATAATCAATACTTATGAGGAATGAATAAACTTATAAAAAAATTAACTGTCGCGCTTTTTCTGTTGCTGGGACTTTTTTTTCAGAGTTTCGGGAAAAAGCCCGCAAGCCGTATCGAATATCAACTGAACACGAATTGGGCCTTTTATCGTGGTGATCTTAAAAGGGGAGAAGCTACAGGTTTAGATGACTCCAAATGGATCCCTGCCGTGTTGCCGCATGTAATGCAACTCGAAAAGAAACACAATGGTGGTGATGCTATCTACGATGGGATAGGCTGGTATCGGCGCTATTTCAAACTATCGGATCAGTATCGTGGTAAGAAGGTCTTTGTGCAGTTTGAAGGGGTGATGAACAGCTGTGAGGTATTTGTCAATGGTAAAAGCGTTGGTAAGCACCGTGGTGGATATGTTGGCTTCACGTTGGATATCACAGATCAGCTTCATTTTGATCAGACAAATAACGTGATTGCAGTTCGCGTGTCGGCTGAGTACGATCCAATGACACCTCCGGGTAAGCCACAAGATAGACTTGATTTCTATTATTATAGCGGAATTTATCGGGACGCCAAATTGATTGTTTCCAATCCCTTGCGCATTACCGATGAATTGGAACCAGATGCAACCCAAAATTCGGGTGTATTCGTACATTATCCCGAGGTGGATAAGAGTAGGGCCACTGTCGCTGTAAATACTGAGTTGAAAAATGACGATAAAGCGGCCAAGAAGGGGTATCTCTTGACCGTACTGAAAGATACTAACGGAAAAGTTGTGGGTCAGCAGCGACTATCATTTGAGTTGAAACCGCAAGAACGTCGCCGGATAGACCAACAGATAGAAGTCAAAAATCCTCAACTGTGGCATCCCTATCATCCTATCTGCTATCACTTGGAAAATCGGGTGTATCTTGCCGATGGTGTCGAAGTGGATTGCCGTACAGATCAAATCGGTATCCGTCAGATTCGGTATACCAAAGATGGAGGATTCTTTATTAATGGCGAACATCTTTATATGGTCGGTGCCAATCGACATCAAGGTTATCCCTATGTCGGTGATGCCGCATCTAATTCCGTACAGGAACGGGAAGTAATCGATATGAAGCGTGGTGGATATAATGCCGTTCGGGCAGCACATTATCCACACGACCCTGCATTTTTGGAAGCTTGTGACCGCCACGGCCTCTTGGTTGTTGAGTGTGTACCCGGATGGCAGTATTTTAATAAGGCAGCAGAGTTTACAGATCGTTTGGAATCTATCACGCGCAGTATGATCCGTCGTGATCGAAATCGACCTTCTGTAGTCCTATGGGAGACCGCATTAAATGAAACCAGTTACCCCCTGTCGGTGGTCAAGCGTATTGCTGAAGCCGCACATGCCGAATATCCCGGGGATCAGTTTTATACTGCCGGAGATTACTTTAGTCATGAGGAAACAGAACCTTATTATGATGTTTTCTACAAACAGGTGTCCAAATACCCCAAAGATGGTAATGTGATGAGCAATTATCTTGAAGATCAAATAGCAGTTAAACCTTTGTTGACCCGGGAATGGGGCGATGGAGTAGGGGAAAAGCCAAGGGTAAGCCTGACAGAAAACGAATATGAGCAAATGCGGCAGGGACGTAGCCGATTACATCAACTGAATGGAAATGGCTATTTCGATTGGTGTATGTTGGATGCCAATCCACGTATGGGCGGACACTTTATGTGGAGTTATAATGATTATACCCGTGGTGCCGAGGAAGAGACTATGTATTCTGGGGTAGTTGATGTAAACCGATATCCTAAATTTGCTTATTACATGATGCAAAGTATGCGTCCCTATCAGCTGGATCAAGAGGGAATTTCTAAAGGGCCGATGGTATTTATAGCCTCTTATAATTCGCCAGAAAAACTGAAAACATCAAGTACAGAGATCACGATTTACTCAAATTGTGAAGCTGTCGAACTCTATCGGAATGGAAAATTTATCGGACGGCAATCCCGTGAAGAACGGGCAAAAGTCTACCCTTACATCGTAGAAAAGGGTGGAAGTCCGAGTTTTGTTTTCGATGCGGGTGGATATGAAGCCGGTGAACTGAAGGCATTAGCCTATGTAAAAGGGAAAGTGGTTGCACAACATGCCGTGCATACAGCTGGTGCAGCTCATCATATTGAAGTCCTGATACCGGAATATGGCATCCAGCCAGTTGCGGATGGATCCGATATGATTCCGGTGTATTTTAAAATATGTGACAAACAGGGCAATCTGCTGCATGATGCATCGACAGCGATCCGTATTCAGGTTGCAGGTGAAGGACATTTAATAGGGGATGGTTCAGCGCGTATCGCAGTGAATCCACAGGTCGTTGAAGGCGGTATTGGATTTGCTTTTGTGCGTACCAGCAAAAAAAGTGGGACCATTCATATTAGCGCATCAGCCGCAGGCTTGGAAAGCGGAAGCAAAGATGTCAGATCGATCCGACCTACATCCAGCGAAATTCCTGATGGTGACCACGTTGTCTTTCGCGGAAATGAAGAAGATCATTCAGTTATTAAACCCACGAAATGGGATAAAGAGCTGTTGGCCCGACCAAAAGTAAAATTCAAAAAGGTGACAGCAACGTCATCACATCCTGATTTTCCGGTCACTCAGGTGACCGATGGAGACGACTATTCGTGGTGGATTGCGGATCAGGATAAGTTCCCGCAAGTTGTCACCTTTGAATTGGACCAAACAACCAAGGTAGTCGGCACGCGTGTACGTTTACAGAAAGATAGCTCGAAATATCGCTATAAAGTAGAAGGGTCGTTAGATGGAACGACATGGGAAGAGTTGTATGAAAAAGAATGTACAGGATGGGATTTTAAACCGGTCAAATTGGAGAAGGTGCTGAAATTTATAAGGGTTAGTATTTTGGAGGTTTCGGAAGGACGGGCAGGATTGGCTGAAGTGACCCTATTTCAATAATTAATAACACGGAATTAAAAATAAATATGAATACGATTATAACGAAACGCTATGGTAGGTCATCCACGAAGCTGGGGCTTGCTTTGGCTTTGACACTATCACTTTTTGGACAAGTGTCGGCACAGCAGGTTTGGAGTCCTGACAATGGTAATGGTACATTCACCAATCCGTTGTTTTGGGGCGATTGGCCCGATCCTGATGTGATCCGTGTAGGGGACGATTTTTACATGATCTCGACGAGTATGCATTATGTACCCGGAGCTCCGATAGTGAAGTCGAAGGATTTGGTGAACTGGGAAATGGTAGGCTATGCTGTGGATCATTATGATGAAGATCCGCGCTACAATATGGAAGGCGGTACATTGTATTTGAATGGTTCATGGGCGGCAACATTGAAACATCATAATGGAAAATTCTATGCTGGATTCTGTACGCCATATGGTTGGGGGCGGGAAAAAGGTAATTTTTCCATCTGCGAGGCCGATAAACCTGAAGGTCCCTGGAAGCGGACAATCTTTCCTGAATACCTCTATGACCCGGGATTGTTCTTTGATGATAATGGTAAAGTCTATGTGGTACATGGTCAAGGTACATTATACCTAACAGAGCTGAATGCGGATGTTAAATCTGTCAAAAGTGATAAAGTCAAAATTTGGCAAGGCAGCTTCAAGAATGCGAACGAACTTGGTGGTCATTTTGGAATGGAAGGAGCGCATATGTACAAGATCAATGGCAAGTACTATATCACTTGTCCGGCAGGTGGAACACAAGGCTGGCAGATCTGCTTGCGCTCCGATAATATCTATGGACCTTATGAGCATAAATTGATTCTGAATGATAACAGTTCTTATCCTGACAACGGTTTACATCAGGGCGGTATGGTACAGCTGAAAAACGGGGACTGGTGGTTTATTATTATGCAGGATCGTGGTGCCATAGGTCGGGTCCCTCATCTTTTACCTGTAAAATGGGAGGATGGATGGCCTATGCTGGGAACCGGTAACAAGGACGTGATTACTTACAAGAAACCCAATGTCGGAAAAACTTACCCGATAAAAACTCCGGCTACGACTGATGAGTTCAATGGGACAAAGCTGGGACTGCAATGGCAATGGAATCATAACCCGGACAATAGCAAATGGTCACTTCAAGAACGTAAGGGATATATGCGCTTGCATGCATCCCGTGCGGATTCTTTAAAGACGGCCCGTAATACCTTAACACAGCGGGTGCAGGGACCAAGTTCAGAAGGTACTGTTGAAATCGATCTGACGGGATTAAAAAATGGCAACGTGGCTGGCTTCGGCATCTTTGAATTTCCGTATGCTTTCGTTGCGGTAGAACAGATAGAAGGCAAGCGAAGAATCATCATGAGCAATGATGACAAGATTATTGAAATCAAAGAGAATTTAGCTGGTGATAAACTATGGGTGCGGGCACGCATTACTGATAGGGGTGGCATTGCGAAATTTTATTATAGTACTGATGGTGAAAACTTTTATGTCATTGGAAATGATTTAACGATGCAACTAGGCTTACCTTGGACAGCAAACCGTTTTGCATTGTTTAATTATAGCAAAACATCGGAAGGGGTAGACGGTTATGCTGACTTTAACTGGTTTAGGTTTACCAATAAGTAAAACGATGCCTACGGTATAATAAATGTTAGTTAAGAGAGCCTAGTATTATTCAGCGATACTGGGCTCTTTTTCTTTACAGTATTGCTAATTACGATGACTTTAAGTAAGTTTAAGGAAAGAGCCACAATAAATAAATTATGTTGATCATTGATAAGCAGACCTTAACGGATTTAAATGTTACCAACAACAGGTACAGGGATATGATTGATTTTTTCGATTGTACAGTTACACAAGGTGGACGCGATATGTTGTATAGTTATTTTCTTGAACCCCTCTCCTCCAAATGGGAGATAGAAAATAGACAGCATTTGATTTGTTTCATGCAGGGCTTGGAAATTTCAGATCTATTGGATAAGTATATGATGCAGGATCTTGAGCAATATTTGTCTCTGCCGCAAGAACCCTATTCTGCTTCTCGATCGACCTATTATCTGGAAATGGTATCAACTAATTTTCTCTCCTTGGATTTTAAAAAACGTGAGATACTTATTAAGCGATCTATTCACGAAATAGCAAAGATCACGGATGGTCTTGCTATTTTTCTAGAATCTGCAAAATTAGCGGATTATACATTAAATGTGCTCAAAGAATATGGTAATCATGTTGAACGTGTTTTCGAAGGTATAGATCGGGACGAGTTTACACAGCTATTGAAAAACAAATTTTCAACGGAGCTAATGATTAAATACGATTATATTTTCAGAAACATAAAACGAAATGCAATTCGTGAAATCTTCAATCTTGTATATCACTTGGACGCCTTGTCCAGTGTGGCAAAATGCAGCAAAGGGAAAGAGCTTGTTTTTCCTCAGATTGACGAACAAATAACCGGATCAGATATAATCACCATACGTGGAGCTTATAATTTATTTATTGAAGATGCCATTAAAAATGATGTCGATATTAAAAAAGAAAATAACCTCTGGTATCTGACGGGAGCAAATATGACGGGCAAATCTACCTTGTTGAAGACAATTGGAAGCTGTGTATATCTAGCACATCTTGGTTTTCCGGTTCCAGCGGATGCGATGAAGACTGTACTTTTTGATGGAATATCGGCGACGATAAATTTAGGTGATAATATAAATGCAGGTGCAAGTCACTTTTTTAATGAGGTATTACGGGTTAAACATTTGGCGGAGTTATTAGCATCCGGTAAGCAAATGTTTGTGCTGATGGATGAGTTATTTAAGGGGACAAACCACAGTGACGCGAGTGAAGCAACCCTGGAGTTAGTTAACTGTTTGAAAGGATACAAGAGCAGTGTATTCTTATTGTCTTCACATATTACAGAAATTTGCCCCATACTGCATAAAGATGGTATTGCGCTGAAATATTTGGGGGTCCAGTTGGATGAACAGGAGGGAATTATATTTACATACCGACTTTTGGATGGCGTTGCCGAAGAAAAGTTAGGCATGTGGTTATTGCGCAAAGAACGGGTATTTGAGATTTTATTCCCAAGATACACTAGGGTATGATAGGTTTAATACGTCTTAATATTAAGTCGTTTTTTATTATGAAAAACCTGTGTCAATTTATTCAGTGCTAAATTTATGTTTAGATTTATTTTAACAATCCTCGTTATATCTTGTGTTACAGCAGTGCAAGGTCAGAAATTGCAATTGGAAAGTCCAAATAAGGTTCTATCGGCCGAGGTTGATGTCGCTTCGGGTAACAATACGATACATTTATCTTCAGCCTCCCAAACGTTGACGGACATCAAGATCTTAGATTTTGACTGGACCGAAAATATCGTTCAAGGTAACTGGCAGCTGATAAAGAGCGACAGAAAGGTCGTGCGTCAGACATGGAAGCCTCTTTTTGGTGAACGTAACACTATCAAAGACAACTATAATCAGCTGGAGTTACAATTACAGTCTAGCGGAAACCATAAAAAAATGCGTCTCTATTTAAGGCTTTATGATGAAGGAATCGCATTAAAATATGGATTTGACAAAAATGACTTTTTTGGATCAACCATTAAATCCGAATCTACGGCTTTCCAGTTTGATAGCGATGCTACAACCTGGATTGCGGGAGCAGCACAAAGTGCTTATATAAAAACTACATTGAGCCAGCTGAAGGGAGAATTTGAAAGACCTTTGGTGGTTAATCCGGCGCCGCAATTATTTATGGCGATAGGTGAGGCTGCTTTGGTTGATTTTGCACGCATGAAGTTTACTTATAAGACTGACGCGAAAAGTTATATCGTTCAATCTGCATTGTCTGGACCCGTAGCGCTTGATAAAGCAACCTATGAAAGTCCGTGGCGCTACGTGATGGTTGGAAAGACAGCGGGAGAATTGGTGGAGAATAACTATTTCATCCTCAATTTAAATAAGCCCGATGAGATAGCAGATGGCTCCTGGATAAAACCAGGTAAAGTATTACGTGAAGTGACATTAACGACAGCTGGCGGTATTGCTGCAGTGGACTTCGCAGCACGTAACCAGATTGACTATGTCGAGTTCGATGCGGGATGGTATGGTCCAGAAGAGTCTACTGCGTCGGATGCGTCTCGTGTAGATGTTGATCCCGCACGTTCTAAGGGCCCCTTAGATCTACACGATATCATTGATTATGCAAATAAGAAAAATATAGGCATTTTACTTTATGTGAATAAAAAAGCTTTGGAGACACAATTGGACCAAATCTTACCGATCTACCAGAAATGGGGCGTCAAGGGGCTTAAATTTGGTTTTGTCAACGTCGGTAGTCAACAGGCAACAGCCTGGTTACACCAGGCGATCCGTAAGGCTGCCCAATATAAGTTGATGGTAGACGTACACGATGAATACCGACCTACCGGGTATTCGCGGACTTTTCCCAATCTCATTACGCAAGAAGGTATCCGTGGCGATGAAGAATCACCGAGCACTGAGCAAAGTCTGATCACGATGTTTACACGTGCTATTGCTGGCGCTGGAGATTATACCAACTGTTATCATGCTGTTCGCGTAAATACCAAAATGGGGGGAAAGGCTGCCCAAATGGCCAAAGCGGTGATGTTGTACAGTCCATGGCAGTTTATCTATTGGTACGATCGCCCGGCAGATGCGCCACATAAGGCGGGTGGAGCCGGAGGAGAGCACGAAACGCTGATCAATGAATCCGAAAACGCAGTAGAATTCTATCGTAGCCTTCCTGTCACATGGGATGAAACTAAAGTACTAAAATCGGCTATTGGTGAATGTGGTATTATTGCCCGTCGCTCGGGTAATCGCTGGTATATTGCGATGCTTGGGGCAAAGGTAAAACAGGATATCAAAATTGATCTTTCCTTTCTTGGAACACCTGATCGTTTCAAAGCGCAGTTGTGGAGTCAAGATGAGCATGGGCTGGCTAAAAATACGGTCGATAGAGCGGAATTTGCATTAAAAAACAATACATTCAATCTGACACTTGAACCTGATGCGGGTGCAGTATTGATACTGGATAAAATAAAGTAAAAGCTTACAACCTTAACAATTCAAAACAGCTGTGGACTTCTTTATTCGCAGCTGTTTTTGTTTAACTACGCTCATTTTTAATGCTAACATCGTGGTTGGAGCCAGATGACAATAATGAAACACCTGCAAATAAAACACCGATAATGGTCAAATTTGACCTAGTTGTGTCGCGGGCATATTTGAAACTTTACATAAAAATAAATTGGATTTGATTTTTCCTATGGCCTTAGTTATGTAATGAAGCAGATAACACAACATTTTGATCAATTATTTAAAGAATATCACCAGCGGTCATTTCTATTCGCGAAATCTTTTGTCCATATTGATGCGGTAGCCGAAGATATTACCGCCGACGCATTATTGGCAACTTGGGAAAAGATGCAAGAGGAGACCCTGTTGTCTCCTAGGTGTTTTCTTTTGAGAGTTATAAAAAATAAGGCGCTGGATTATCTGAAACACCAGCGGATCCATCGGCAATTGATAGAACCTCTAGATAATTGGGATGAGTGGGAATTGCAGCTTCGTATAGACAGCTTAAACGAAATCAATGAAGAGCGGGTTTTCCTCCAGGAAATTAAGACAATAACACAACAGACACTCGATGCAATGCCCTTAAAGACGCGGGCCGTGTTCGAGCTGAGTCGACAGCAATATATCAGTGGTAAAGATATCGCCGAGCAACTGGGGATTTCGCTTAAAGGTGTGGAGTATCATATCACAAAAGTACTCAAGGTATTGACCATTAATCTTAAAGATTATATGGTTGCTTCTTAGTAATTTAGATGCTATAAATTTTGACTGAAATAAGATGCGCGATCCGGGGATAGATAAAATAATAGTGGGCACCGCTGGCTTGGGGGGTGTCTGGGGAGCCGTACAACCCGAGGAGTCCATTCAAGCTATACATGAGGCTTTATCTTGTGGAATCTGTGCATTAGATACGGCCCCGGCTTACGGCGATGCGGAATACTTTGTGGGACAGGCTTTATCGCAATGGAAAGGTACAAAACCTGCTATTAGTACAAAAGTAGGACGATTAAAAAGTTATGTCGCAACCGAAGCTCGGTATGATTATACGACCATTGGTATGCAGCGAAGTGTAGAGGGGAGTTTAAAGACATTGGGGCTGGCGCAGGTAGATGTGCTGTTTCTGCATGAAGCTGCTGTCTTGACGGCTGAAATTGCGGGGCGAGTAGTCTCGGATATGCAGTGTTTTAAGGAGCAAGGGGTGGCCAAAAAAATTGGAATAGGGGGGAACCCTCCAAACTGGTTTATGCCATACTTGATCGAAGGACAATTCGATGTGATTATGGAATACAATACGTTAAACGCATGTAACATAGAAGCACTTCATAGCTCCATACCGATCTGTGAGGAGAAGAGAATGGAATACTATGCCGCGAGCCCGCTAAATATGGGGCTATTGGGACGTAAATTTCAAGATTTTTCTCTGGTAGTGCCCGAGTGGTTGGATGTGCTGACGGTTGAACAGGCAAGACGAATACAGACTATTGCGGAACGATATAACCTATCGCTGGATGTATTGGCTTTACGATTTTTATTGAATATTGATGCTTCCTTTAAAATGGTCATAGGTGCCGCTAATCAGCGCGAACTGCATGGTTCCCTCAATGCAATCAACCAAGGCATATTGCCTATAGATATTTATAACGAAATCCTCCAAACGTTTAATGATAATAGATGAATAGTATAGATCTGGAAACCTTTAATATCCAAAAAATCAGCATTCGGGTCCTGGCACCCGTCGCAACAATAACTCCTTTCCAGGACGCAACCATGGGGCCTTTTCCGAACTTTGGACTATCGATCATCCGTATCGAAGATGCCGAGGGATTTGTAGGTGAAGCACCCGTGTATAATAGTTATACCAATATTTTGGAGACCTGTCTATTTCCGATATTATTCCATTGCGAAGGTATGACCTATCAAGAATTTTTTCCTAAGCTGTATTGGTCCATTCGAAATGAAGGCTTCAAAGGTGCAGCATCGGCGCTATTAGGGCAAGTCGATATGGCCTTACATGATCTGGCTGCTAAACGACGTGGACTGCCTTTGTACCGCTATATTGGTGGAGATCGCAACACCGTGAAGATTTATGGAAGTGGCGGCGGAACCAATTATACGTTGCAAGAATTGGAAAAGGAAGTCGCACTCTTTTTGGATGCTGGAGTGGACTGCTACAAGATGAAAATCGGAAAAGATTTTGGGACAAATATAGCTGCCGATATTGACCGTGTGAAACATGTACGTAAACTATCGGGAAAAGATATGCAGATCGCTGTGGATGTCAATCAGATCTGGTCTTGTGAAGATGTGTTTAGATTTCTGGATGCCATTGGTGAAAATGAGTTGGCCTGGCTCGAGGAACCTATACATTCTGCGGCATATGATCAGATTGAAGAGCTTTGTAAGCGCACAGCCGTTCCGGTTGCTTATGGTGAATCCGAGCGCACATCGAAGATATTTCCCATGCTTGCCAACTGTGGAGTAAAACACTTACAGCCTGTTCCGACACAGTTCGGCGGGATAAAGGAATGGATGGAAGTACGAGATTTATGTTCCAATCGCAATTTGCAACTTTCTTCTGGTGGTTATTCTTTATATTCGAGCTTTTTAATGACTACGGCCAGTGAAAGTGGGATGATCGAGTATTTATATGCGTTGATGTATGGTTTAGAAAAGTATTTCTTGATTAAACCATCTTTGGAAAAAGGACATTTTCATTTGCCCGAATCTGAAGGACTACCTGTCCGGATCAATTGGGAGTATTGTTTGAACGAAAATAAAATAATAAGAGAACAAGTCTGGTTAAAAGCAGATGTTCCTGGATATAATCCGCTGGTGAGTATGTAATGCAGTAAAAACAAACCTGATCATGAACTTAACATTTAATTATATTGACTATTTAGTTTTAATAGCATACGCGTTGGTTCTTTTGTATGTAGGGTTTCGTTTTTCTAGGAGAGAGAAGAATCAGCAGGATATATTTCTAGGTGGACGTTCTCTGAAATGGTGGCAGATTGGTTTTTCCATTTTTGGTGCCAATGCAGGACCCACGATGTTAATCGGATTTGCAAGTATTGGTTTTTCCCATGGGATAGTCGCCAGCAACTTCGAATTGTTGGCTTGGATTTTTCTGATGCTGTTGGCGATGGTGTTCTTGCCCTATTATCTGAAAGCCAAGATTAGTACAATTCCCCAGTTTCTATTGATTCGTTTTGGTAAAAAATCATACAATTTTCTGATCGTTTATAGCCTTATTTCCATTTTGGTTGTTTGGCTGGGGAGTGCCTTGTATGCCGGAGGATTGCTTATTTCAGGGATATTTGGTTGTCAGTTGTTTACAGCGATCTTAATAATCGGTGCCATCGCAACCAGTTTTACGGCAATTGGAGGATTGAAGGCTGTGGTTCGTACCGGGGTTTTCCAGTCTGTAATTATTATTATATCGTCGATTATACTGACCTTCTTAGGCTTTCAAAAGATCGGCCAGCTCGATACGTTGATCAGTCAGACACCAGCGTCGTATTGGAAGTTATTTTTGCCAGCTTCCAATCCCGAATACTCGTGGGTAGGTATTGTTTTGGGATACCCTGTAGTGGCCATATATTATTGGTGCGCCGATCAGACGATCGTACAGAAGGTGCTGGCTGCGAAAGATTTAAAAGAAGGCCAATATGGTGCCTTATTTATTGGGGCACTTAAGATTATTATGCCGATTATATTTATTCTCCCCGGTATCATGTGCTTTGTATTGTTCAAAGATACCGCACCGGATAATGCCTATATTACGATGATCAAACAATTGATGCCTCACGGTCTACTGGGATTAAGTATTGCAGCATTGATTGCATCGCTAGTGGATACAGTATCCTCAAGTTTAAACTCATTCTGTACAGTGTTTACATTGGATGTTGTCCAGCAGTTTAAAATACTGGACAGTAATCAGCAAAGGCGTATGGGGAAATGGGTGACTGTCCTAGTTGCATTGGTAGGTATTGCGATAGCGATGTTGTTCTCTTATTCGGGAAAAGGATTTTTTGACCTCACACAGGGTTTAGTTTCGATTCTTGCTCCACCATTGGCGGTGGTCTTTCTGTGGGGAGTCATCTGGCGCGGAATCAATAGTACGGCCGCAGAGGTTGTGCTATATGGTGGCGGTTTGATCTGTTTGGTACTGGGTATTTGCCATGTAATGAATTATCCTTATCAAGGGTACTGGCCTCATTTTTTAATGCTTTCTTTTTATATTTTTGTAGCCTTGAGTGTGGTCATTGTCGCCGTGTCTTTCTTGACCAAATCCAAGGAGCATTCGGAAATACCGACCCTGTTTGATCGAACGCGCAGTCGCGAGTCTGGTCAATCCCGATCAGTTTGGCTGACCTGGGCTGGATTGGCGATCGTCATGATCATGATCTATATTTATTTTAATTGAGGTCATCCATCAATAATTTCATCAGTCAATGATTGAGCATAGCGTGGGATGATTCATTAGCATATACTTCATTTAGTGAAAAATTAAACGAAAATAAAGATGAAATTGCTTGTTCGCCTGCTAATATTATGTAGTTCGGTGCTATTTGTGATGTGTAAAGGGGAGAAAGCACCCTCCCATTTACCAGATTATGAAGAGCATGTATTTGTGGTCAGTATTGTAGACAATCCAGAAAAATTAAAAGAATACTTAGCCTATCACGATCGGGTATGGCCTGAGGTTGAGGCTGGGTTTAAAAAAGCAGGTTATCAGCAGATTGCGTTGTATCGGTTTGATAAATTAATTGTCATGACGGTTAGGGTTCCGGCAGGAGCCGATCTCGGTAAAATGGGAAAAGAAGCTGAGGCTTACAGTCCAAAATGTGCAGAATGGAATGCACGTATGAATACCTACCAACAAGGTGTGAGTGGAACGGTAGCAGGACAAAAATGGGCAGAAACGAAGCTTTTTTATGAATTTAAACACAAATAGCTTCAGGTGTCCGATACTGCTTTAGAAAGTCCCGGGGCGAACTGCCTTTTACGTCTTTAAAATGCTTATTGAAATTGGAAATGTTATTGTAACCGCTTTTGAAACAGGTTTCTGTAATATTGTATTTTCCTTCCATCAATAATTTGGCTGCATGCCCAATACGGATTTCCTTGATAAAATCTACCAAGGTTCTATTGGTCTGCATTTTGAAGAACCGGCAGAAGGCAGATGAAGACATGGGAACAATAGAAGCGACATCCTGTAATGTAATATCCTCCCTAAAATGTTTAAATATGTAATCGAAAACTCGGTTGATCCGATTAGCATCTGTGGAATTTTCAATGATATTGAAGGATGGTGAAGATAAAGTCTTATAAGAGCTTGACAAGGCTAATTTATCCAATAGTTGTAGCATCAATACCGCGCGGGACAGTCCTGAGGCGACCAACATATCATCGAGAATATCTTTCGCCTGCCTAACTATAGGCCCAGAAAATAGCACTCCTTTTGCAGCATTAATAAACAATTGATTCAGAAGAATTGCTTCTGGTTTGGTCAGCAGATCCTTCCCTAGAAAATCAGGATAAAAGTGAACTATGGAGGCTTTAGCCGATCTATCCTTATCGATTGTATTGTAATATTGCCAGCAATGCGGAAGATAGCTTCCTAACAATACCAGTTCGTCACCTTCAAAATCCTCAATGTGATCGCCTATAAACCGTTTTCCCATACAGTTTTCCAGTAAGACAATCTCAAAGTTGAGATGCGACTTTAAAGAAGTGTATTTTTTGATCTCCAGTTCTTCACTGCGAACCGTAAAAGATTGATCCGGCGGGAAAGTAAAGTTTTCATAAATATGCTGCATCATAGGACAATATTTGTTAAAAAGTCAATGTATTTTAGCAACCGGTTGCATAAGTTAGTTAAAGATAAGAAAAAAAATATGAAAGTGTAAAATTTGAAAATCTTGCTTGTAAAATATTTAATGCAAAAAAACATTACAATAGAGCAAATTATTGGTGGTTATCCCTATTTATTATATTGAAATTTATTCCTGCTATCAATTATGACGAATAGAGATGCATAATAATCAAGTTCGCCTTAGTGGATGTGGGAACCGACAGAGTGTAATTTAGTGTTAAAGTGGTAAAAGTTGGGCCGTGTATACGGTCCAACTCTTCTGTTAAGATTGAAAGAAAAGTAAAAATAATATACGGATGAAAAAAATAGTAGGAAGTTTTCTACTCTGTGCGTTAGCGCTAAATAGTTTTTCGCAAGACTGGCTCCCTCAAAAGCGGAATAAAAATGTGCTGTTCAGATTGCTGGATTGCCAATATGAAGGAGCAAAATTGGTAAATAGTTCTACAATAGGAGGGCGTTCGGATAATTGGGATGTCAAGCAGGAGATTTTGCAAAAGAAAGGAACGAATGAGGTGACCTACCGATTTACCTTTAAGGCGAAAAGAGCGATGAAGGATGCAGGGGTAGCTGTCGCTTTTGATGCTTATGACTGGTCGAGTGATAATTTTGTGATGATTCCCGCGGTTGTTTATAATGGCAATCGCCAACGGATTGTCAACCGGGAATATGCGACTGGTCTCGACAAAACAGATTATTATAGAAAAGATTTGGCGCTAACCTCCAATCCCATCCCACAGCTTTCACCAGAATTTGGTGCAAAATCACAATTGGAAGTGAATATCAGTAATACAAGTACCCCTTTGATGGCCTACTTGGACAGAAAACAGCATAAGGGTGTATTCCTGTTTACCGATCAGGGAATTACCTGGAAAAATGAGGTGAAAGACCACGCATTGATTGTTGAAGAAAGTGAGGATCGAAGTGTCGCTAGTTTTGTTGTCAGTGCGCCAGGTGTACGGTCGCGTAAACCTGAATTTATCGGTTTTAGTGAAAGCCCTGATCGGGGAATATCAGTTGCCCAAGGTGATGAATTGCAGATTCGCGTTACACGATTAGAATTTCAGTCCACAGATGTACCGTATTTGTATACTCGATTTATGCAAGAGCGAAAACTGCATGTCAAGGAAACTGCTCCCCGAAATCTGATGCCAATGAGTGAGGTTTTTACGCGTATGGCAAAAAATATTGATGAACGCTATTATGCAAAAGACGGTGTTGGATTTTACTGCCCTGAGAATGCAGATTGGATGTCCTACGGCTGGGTGGGTGGATTGATCAATACTTATCCTATGTTAGCTTTAGGGGATACAGCACATTTCAATCGTGTAAGCCATACATTTAATTTTGCTTTGCCACAGGGCCGCGGAGCAAGCGGATACTATTATGATGTGCTTGGCGCAGACGGTCAGGTTATCTACCGGGACGGGGCAAAATTAAATCCGGGTATCGGCTTAACACGTAAAAATGCCGATGTGCTTTATTGGATGGTCAAGCAGTTTATGCTCTTGAAAAAGCAGGGGAAATCTTCGCTCATTACCAAAACATGGGAAAATGAAGTCAAACAACTTGCCGATGCCTTTGTGAAAACCTGGCAAGAAGAGGGGACATGGGGCAATTACTTAGCGATCGAATCGGGTAAAATCGCCGCCTATAATACAACAGGTGGCGCAATGGCCGTTGCTGGGTTAACCTTGGCAGCTCCTTATTTTCATAACGATCAGTACCTCGTCGTAGCAAAAGATGCTGCGAAAAAATATTACGACAATTTTGCGTTGGTTGGTTTCACATCCGGTGCTTGTGGGGATATTCTCCAAAATGCCGATTCGGAAACTGCGATAGCATTGACGACTTCACTAATGACGCTTTTTGAACAAACTGGCAAACGCGAATACTTGGATCAGGCCAAAAACCTAGCGAATTATACCGCGTCCTGGACAGTATCTTTTCCTTATCAGCTACCTGAAAATACTGCTTTGGCAAAATTGGGTGCTAATCTTACAGGGGCGGTTTGGGCGAGTACACAAAACAAACATGGTGCCCCAGGGTTTTGTACGCAATCTGGCGACGTACTGTTTAAGCTTTTCCGTGAAACTGGAACGAGCTTATATGCCGATTTGATACGTGATGTAATCCATGCACATGCCGAAGGCATACAACCCAATGGTAAGATCACCGAACGTTTGACCTATTGTGATGCCGATAGCAGGGGATCACGTGGCGATGGCGGTAAAACAGGCTGGAACGAAACAAATGGTGCTTTAATGGCACTTGAAATACCGGGCCTTTATGTTCGTAAGGATAAGGCAACAGCCTATGCCTTTGACCATATCCTAGTTAAAACTGTCAAGAAAACTAGCCAGGGACTCTCTTTAACACTTCATAATCCAACGGCTTATGATGCAAATGTTAGCATATTGGCTGAGGATGCGGCTGAAGCTGCTCGACCGTTGGGAGAAAATGCCTTTTTGGATTGGAATAAAAAGGTCAATATTAAAGCTGGAGATACAGTTGTAGTTACGCTTTAGTGCATGTGCTAAGGATAAATTGCTAAGGATATATTTTGTTAAAATCTAAAACGAATGAAACTTTTGAAAACGAATTTGCTATTTCTTGGATTGACAGCTTTGTCAACAATGGGCTATAGTCAAACAACATTAAAAACCAATTATTTCAAAATCGTGATTGACCAGAAAGGTTATATCACGAGTATGCAGAATATTACAAAGAAATCGAATAGGGAGTTTAGTCCGGCAGATAAGCCGTCCCCGCTAATGGTCTTATATAATGCGAAGAAGCGGGTATATACATATCCAGAGCAGGCAAGTTATTCGGCAAAAGACAACATCATGACCTTGCGTTATGGAAACGGTTCGACGGCCCGAATAAGTATAGTGCCGCAGGCTAAGTATTTTAAAATGAAATTACTTTCATTGACCAATTCAACCGATATCGAAGCTATACAATGGGGCTCCTATCATACCAATATTACCAATTTACTGGGCGAGATTATTGGCGTGAGCAGGGATACGAGTAAAGCAGCCAATTACGCGATTGGCATGTTGGCGCTCAATGACAATACATTGGGCGGAACAGCAGATATTCAAGGCGATGCAGCACCGTTTCAGTATATTATCCACTCGCCGGATGCAGCGCGTTTTCCATTACCAAATCACTTGCATGAAGGCCAAATATTTTCTTTAGGAGGTGACGGTATCAGCGATGTCGCCTTTTATGCGCACAAAGAACCTTATTATCGGATCATGTACGGGAATGCGGCTGAGGTGGATAAAAATGGACGAATATCCATTTCCTACCAATCGCGGGATCGCAGGCAAGAACGCGAAGTGTACTACTCCCTCATTCCGAATATGCCGTCCAATAAACCTAATCATCTGCTGGTGCAGCCTATTCCGGGGGTGGATTACATCGGGTCTGCTATCGCTTTTTGGGGCAGCCCGGATAGCACAGCCCTGATGGACGTGGTTCAGGATATTGTCCTTAAAGAAGGCTTGCCACATCCGACAGTCAATGGAAAGTGGATTAAGGATCCTGCAGCTTTTGTACCGGATATATTGACAGAGGGCGGGCAGTATGATAATATGATTGCCTATGCAGACCGACTTGGATTTAAGGCCATTAGTTTATATGATCAGGCCTTCTTACGTCCGGACCGTGGAAACGCAGGTTATATTGACGGCAAGAACTTTGAACGTAAGCCTTTAAAATTTGCAAACGGAAATGCCTATTCCCATAAAGAGTATGCACAGATGGCGGCCAAACATAATATTGTTATTGGTCGGACGCCAATTACAAATGCATTGGCCCCGGGTACCAAAGATGCCAGTCCGGTGCCGAGCGATAGCATCTGGTATCAACAAAAACGTCCTTTAGCTAAGGCAATCAGTGCTACAGATACATTGATCTATGTGGATGACCCGACGCATCTGGAGGAAATTGGCAGTTGGGAAGGGCATGTTAAAAGCCTGAATATGATTAAAATCGGGAAAGAGCTTATCCATTATTTGGGCGTAAGCGATACCAAACCTTATCGTTTACTCAATGTGAAACGGGGCTATTGGGATTCCAAGGCTACAGCGCATGCCGCCTTAGATACACTGTATAAGTTGCAGGTAACGATCAACTACGGTTATGATGGATTGATCCCCAATATTCAGTTGCAAGATAAAATAGCCGAATATTATGCAGACGTCAGCGCAATCAATGGCTTAGGCTATTATGATTTTGATGGACAGGAATTCTTATTTAATAATGGTCATGGCTACTATTCGGCGAAACGTTTTTTTCGTAAAATGTTTGAACGTGCGAAACAACATGGATTGGCAGATATTCGTTTTACAGGGGCTACTTTATCCGAAGGATCATGGCATTATCAAAGTATATGGAACGTAGGTGGCGGTAAAAACTTATATGATGCAGAGACGCGGGAATGGGGAAGTGCGACAAGTCAAGGAAAAGATTTACGTGATGTCTCCTACGCTAATTTTTTCCCTGTCGGAATGGGCGGGAATTTCCCGATTACCGAAAAGTCTACTGTAGAGGAATATGAGCATATTCAGGCCATGTCCGTGGGTACGGGATCAACTTATAGTTTAAAACTGAATCAGAAACAGGTAGAAAGTTGTCCACAGAAAGATGCTATTTTCCAAGCGATCCGCACCTGGGAAAATGCCCGGAGGGCAAATGCTTTCCCGCGCTGGGTGAAAGAGTATCTGGTGGATCCAACGCAGAGTTTTAGATTAGAAGAACTCGATAAAGATCACTGGAATCTTTATCGTATCAATAGGGATGGTTCGGGTAAGAAACTATTAACAAAATTGACAAGAGCAAAAGGATATTAAAAAAAACTATATCCGGCCCATTCAGGCCGGATTAGTTTTTATAGCATTAAACTGATGAAAATGAAAATTACTTTTTTCTTAACCTGTATTTTCTTTTTGGGATTTGGAGCCTCGTCGGCGCAGGTAAAATCGGAACCTCGGGAATACCATGTTGCGATTACTGGAAGTGACGCGCAGGGTGGCACTCCTACAAAACCACTCCGTACTATAATGGCTGCGGCCAGGTTTGCAATGCCGGGTGATATTATTACGGTTCACGAAGGGGTATACCGCGAAAGTATCGTTCCACCACGTGGTGGTCTTTCGGCAAAACAACCGATTACCTACCGTGCTGCAAAAGGTGAAAAAGTGGTTATTAAAGGCTCGGAAGAAGTGAAGGGCTGGAAGCTAATCGGTGACGATATTTGGCAGCTCGAATTGCCAAATTCATTCTTTGGTACATTCAATCCCTATCAGGAAGAAATCCGCGGGGACTGGTTTTGGCCGACACCGAAAGAAAGGAAATATCACCGCGGGGCAGTTTATCTTCATGGTCATTGGCTGATGGAAGCTTCTTCCAAAGAACAGCTCTTGGACATTCATTCGCCAAAAGGGGAATGGTGGGCTTCGGTTGATGGGGGAAAAACGGCTATCTGGGCCCGGTTTCCACAGGTTGATCCGAATCAGGAACAGGTAGAAATCAATGTTCGACCTCGAGTCTTCTATCCGGATCGCCCTTTTGTCAACTACATCACCGTGGATGGTTTTGTGATGGAACAGGCCGCGACTAACTGGGCACCACCCACTGCCGAACAGGAAGGACTTATCGGTACACATTGGAGTAAGGGCTGGCGTATAGTCAACAATACCATACAATATTCGAAATGTGTTGGAATTGCCCTAGGCAAATATGGTGATGCCTATGATAATAAAGATACGGAGTCCGCTGAAGGGTATGTCGGCACAATAAAAAGAGCGCTGGCTTTTGGTTGGAACAAAGACAGTGTCGGCAGTCATTATGTGGGAAATAACAAGATAGCCTATTGCGAACAGGCCGGTATTGTGGGTAGTATGGGCTGTTCATTCAGCACGGTAGAGCACAATACAATACATGATATCCATATCGAGCGCCTTTTTACTGGTGCTGAAATGGCTGGAATAAAATTTCATGGTGGAGTGGATGTCAGCATTCGAAATAATCGGATTTATCGGACGAATATGGCAATTTGGTTGGACTGGATGGCGCAAGGCGCTCAGATTATGAACAACCTGTTTTATCAAAATGATCTCGATATATTTTTGGAAGTAACGCATGGGCCTGCGTTGGTTGCCAATAACATTATGCTTTCCCCGAAAAATCTGTCAATGAATGCGCAAGGAGCGGCTTTCGCTCATAATCTTTTTGCCGGAAAAATCGAAGTTATTGCATACGATAGCCGATTGACTCCTTACCTAAAACCGCACGCTACACAACTTGTGGCAATAAAAGATAATCCGGCAGGGGATGTGCAGTTTGTCAATAATATTTTTACAAAAGGATCTGATATCAGTGATTATTATAAAGCGTATCTTCCAGTGTTGTTGGATGCTAACGTCTATACTAAGGGTAGTATTGGTGTGTCAACTGCCAAAGTAAATGCACGAATGGGGGAAATACATGCCAACGCCGAGCAGCAGATGAAGTCGTATGTGAGCAAACTTGCAGTAGAACATAATGCGTTGATCGATACGAATGAGGCTGTTCTTGTCAATTTAGTGGAAAAACAAGGTAAGGTCTATTTGGACTTTCCGTTTCAAGCAAAATGGTTGCAACAGAAGAGAGATTTGGTGACTTCAAGATCATTAAGTCCAACGGTAATATCCGAGTTGCCATTTGAGGATCGAAATGGGCGGCCTTTGCAGATTGACCGGGACTACTTCGGTAAAGCTCGAAAAAAATCCAATCCGTCTCCAGGTCCATTTGAATATACAGGGAAGAAGGAAGAAAAAATAACATTGATTTATGAATAGAAACCGAATAATACAATTAAAATCTTACGGGATGCTGTTGAGCATCCTTTTTTGCGTTTTGTCTGGATATGGTCAAGAACAACTGGACAGTACGACAGTCGCAAAATTGAATCCTGCGTTCTTGCATGTCAATGGCAACAAACCAAAGATTGGCATTCCTGAGATCGAAGGTTATAAAGTTAACTTAATCGGTTCAGATAACAAGGTAATAATCGATCTAAAAGGAAACATTTCGTCGCCTTTGGTTGATAAGAAAGTAAATTTATTATTCAAGGTTACAAGACTGTCTGATACTGCTTATGCCGAAATACCGGTGAAAGATATTTACGTCAAAGGACGGTATCAAGGAACCGGTGTGGGTGAGGTACCATTTGTAATTCCGTCCCTCCGGGAGTGGCATGGAGAAGTAGGATATTATGCTTTAAACAAAGGGACAGCGATTGTTGTATCGGCTAAAGATAAGGAGGCTGAGCAGGTGGCCGAATTGCTGAAGGACGATATCCGTAAGATGTTTGGACTTCACTTGATCGTTAAGGCAGGAACGCCTAAAAAAGGAGATATTTTTATAACGGCTTCCGGAGCAGAAGAATTGGGTGAAGAAGGCTATTCGCTTCATATTGATGATGTCTTTACGATCAAGGCCAGGCATTATAAAGGAAAGGTATTTGCGACGAGAACCTTACTTCAATTGTTGGATCGTGACCGAGCAGCTTTGCGTATTCCAAAAGGCGATTCAAGGGATTATCCGGCGTATGAGGTTCGGGGATTTGTTATCGATGTAGCCAGAAAGTTTTTTACGATTGATTTCTTGAATGACTATGTTGAGATTCTGTCCTATTATAAATTATCAGACTTCCATATTCATTTGACAGATAACGGTTTTCATAAGTTCTTTAACTTTGATTGGGACAGTACTTATGCGGCGTTTCGTTTAGAAAATGAGCGTTATCCCAATCTAACTTCCAGGGATGGACATTATAGCAAATCTGAGTTTATAGACCTCCAAAAGAAAGCATTACGATACGGGGTTACTATTATCCCCGAGATCGATGTGCCAGCGCATTCCTTGGCGATCTCACATGCGATTCCCGAAGTCGGAAGCAAGAAATTTGGTATGGATCATTTAGATCTAGACAATCCAAAGACCTATGAAGTTGTTAAGAATATCTTCGACGAATATACAAAAGGGGATCATCCCGTTTTTCTTGGGGAGGAAGTGCATGTAGGGACGGATGAGTATGATAAGAAAGAGGCCGAGCCCTTTCGCAAGTTTACCGATTTTGTGTTTAAGACTGTTCAGGACAATGGAAAAAAAGTACGGGCTTGGGGGGCGTTGACCCATGCGCAGGGGAAAACGCCTGTGCGCGTGAAAGATGTTACCTTAAATATGTGGTATAATGGTTATGCCGACCCATTAGAAATGAAAAAGTTGGGGTATTCTCAGATTAGTACGCCAGATGGTTTTCTCTATATTGTGCCTGCAGCAGGCTACTACTATGACTATTTAAATACCGATTATCTGTATAATAATTGGAGTCCGAGAAATATCGGAAGTGTGACTTTTGAGAAAGGAGATCCCATCCTTAGGGGCGGAAGTTTTGCAGTATGGAATGATGTTGTCGGAAATGGTGTATCACAGAAAGATGTGCACAACCGCGTGTTTCCAGGTATACAGGTTCTCGCCGAAAAAATGTGGACCGCAGAAGACCAGCACCTTAGTCTTTATAGCTTTAACGAGAAACGCCGGGATGTTCGGGAAGCACCGGGACTAAATCTAAGGGGACATTTTAAAACAGCCTCACCGTTATTTGGCTACTTTGATTTTGAGTCCCAAGCCGACAATAAAATCACGAATGAGTGGAAAAGGGCGGAAGGTACAACGATTGACTATGCCGCGGGGGTGAAGGGCAAAGGATTGCATTTTAGTACGCCGGCCAGCACGCTTAAAATGCCGATAGATGAGATCGGCGAACACTACACGGTATCGTTTTGGATCAAGCCTGAAAAAGAGTTGAACGGAAACCTTTTTGTATCTAAAAACGCAACGATATCCGCCAATGAACAAGGATTGGGATTTGATCGAGATGGGTATCATTATGACTTCGACTGTAAGTTGCCCGTAGGCGAATGGTCCTTTGTTGCTGTTGTTGCTGATGCCGTGGGTACGCAGTTTTTTCGCAATGGCGAACTGGTTAAAGATATGAAACCCTTTGATGTTGTGAAGCCTTATAAGGATAAAAATGACAAAGAGGTAAAATTTAAGAAAATACAGACTTTAGTATTTCCGCTGGCCGAAATCAAACTTGGACAAGCCGTACTCGATGAACTCAAAATATATAACGAAAAGTTATCAGCACAGGAAATTAGAAGCGAATATAAAATAGTGAAAGGAGAAGGAAAATGAATCTTTTTTTTATGATAAACCGTATTCAATTTAGTATCATTTTATTTTTTGTAGTTTTCAATTGCTATTCTCAGTCCAGGTATGTTAATCCGTTTATCGGTGCGGTTACCAGTGGTGAAAAAGCCGAAACGGGAGGACACGGTTTCGGTAAAACTTTTCCGGGGGCAGCAACTCCATTTGGCTTAACACAGGTTAGCCCCAACACAATCACTGGTGGAGATAATGGTTCTGGATATAACTACGAGCATACCTCCATCGAAGGCTTTGCCTTTACACAAATGAGTGGGATAGGCTGGTACGGTGATCTAGGTAATTTTTTAATCATGCCGACCACAGGGGAGCTGAAAACCTCGGCCGGCAGTGCCGAACATCCGGAAAAAGGCTACCGCTCTCGTTTTTCCAAAAAAGATGAGAAAGCAAGTGCCGGTTATTATGAAGTGGTGCTTTCAGATTATAATATAAAAGCTGAAATGACCGCTACGCCGCATAGCGGTATGCTTAGGTTTACTTTTCCCAAACATAAAAAGTCGCGGATTCAGATCGACTTAGCGCGGCGAGTAGGTGGTACATCTACGGAACAATATGTGAAAGTGGTGGACAACCATACCATCCAAGGATGGATGAAGTGCACGCCCGAAGGTGGAGGTTGGGGAAATGGTGATGGGAAGGCAAATTATACGGTCTATTTTTATGCCCAATTTAGTAAGCCTTTTACCGATACGGGGGTATGGAGTTGTGCCCTTCCAGAGGGGCAAAAACGGAAATTGGAAGATGTTACAAGTGCCAGTTATCAACAGATGGTTTCCAAATCTGTCGTCACAAAAAATATCGGCATTAAGGAAGGTAAACATTTGGGGTTTTATACCGAATTCCCTACACAAGCAAATGAGCAGGTCTTAATGAAAGCTGGAATTTCATTTGTCAGTATGGAGGGAGCCAAAAATAACCTTGAAACAGAAATCAAAGATTGGAACTTTAACAATGTATTGGAGCAGACGCAGAAACGATGGGATGATGCATTAGGGAAAATCGAGGTTCACGGTGGGACAGAAGACGAGAAAACTGTTTTTTACACGGCTTTGTATCATTCGATGATCGATCCGCGAGATTTCTCGGATGTAGATGGAAAATACGTTGGCGGTGACGGACATATTCACCAAACGAAAGATTTTACCAAGCGAACAGTATTTAGCGGCTGGGATGTTTTTCGAAGTCAGTTTCCTTTGCAAACGATTATTAATCCGACTATCGTAAATGATATGATCAATTCTTTGGTGACATTGGCCGAAGAAAGTAAACAGGATTATTTAGAACGTTGGGAATTTTTGAACGCGTATAGTGGCTGTATGATCGGAAACCCTGCCGTATCAGTTATTACGGACGCCTATATGAAAGGGATATCCAACTTTGATATAGAAAAAGCTTATAAATATGCGCGACAAACGGTTGAAAAATTTGGAAATGGAGAAAATGGAACTACAGGGGAAATTTCGACGACATTGGAATATGCTTATACAGAATGGTGCCTGTCTCAATTAGCGAAACGATTAAATAAAACGGCTGATGTGGATTTATATGCTCATCGTGCGCAAAGCTATAGAAATCTCTTTGATCCGACAGTTGGTTGGTTTCGACCGAAAGAACAGGATGGTACATGGAGTAAATGGCCGGAGACGGGGCGCTTAACTCAAAATTACGGCTGTGTGGAGAGCAACCCTTATCAGCAAGGATGGTTTGTCCCTCATGATGTGGATGGACTTGCAGGCCTTTTGGGTGGTAAGCAAAAAACCATCGCGGATCTCAACAGTTTTTTTGAACTCGCTCCGCAAGATATGATGTGGAATAATTATTATAACCATGCCAATGAACCGGTACACCATGCACCCTTTTTGTTTAATCGTTTAGGAGCGCCATGGCTCACGCAAAAATGGACGCGTGAAATTTGTTCACGTGCCTATCATAATTCAGTTTATGGTCTGATAGGTAATGAAGATGTGGGGCAGATGTCAGCATGGTATGTATTGGCGGCATCTGGATTACACCCTATTTGTCCGGGTGACACACGCTATGAGATTACAAGTCCTGTGTTTGATACGATCACCTTTAAACTTGATCCCAAATATTATCCTGGGGCACAGTTTGTAATCAAAACAGAAAATAACTCGCCTGAAAATCGCTACATCCAAAAAGCTGAACTTAATGGCGTCCCTTATAATAACTGTTTTATAGATCACAATGAAATTATGCGAGGAGGAACCTTGGTATTGTTTATGGGGAAAGAACCGAATGAACAGTGGGGGCTCAGTAAAATTGTTGAAAGCAAATAAATACTAGGGATTCGTTAGCCTAAGTCGTCTTTTAAATAAAGCATTATCATGAAATTGCCAAATCTTAAGCTCGTTTTTTTTACCTGTTTTCTTGGCTTTTGCTCCTTTGGGCAAAGTCTGGCTCAACGAAGTCCGATACCGTCAGGTATGTTGGATAGGAGCAAAGCTGTTGTATCACAATATGTAGCCAAATTCGATCGTCCTGCAACACGGATACCATCCCAAGTAGCCGTGGATGCCCCTTTGTTGGGTAATGGCAGTACAGGAGTAGCAATTGCGGGTACACCTGATAGGCAGACCTATTACCTGGCGAGAAATGATTTTTGGCGGTTAAAATCTGGATTTAACGAGTCTTATCCTGCCGTATTAGGTAAAGTAGAAGTGGCTATTCCAATGTTAAAGAAGGCTAGTTATCAGGTTGATGTGGATCTTTATACAGCAATTGCAACCTCAACCTTTCAGGCAGGAGATACGCTGCTGGAGATCAGATCATTTGTTTCCGAGAAAGATGACTGCTTGATTTTACAATTTCAAAACAAAGGCAAAAAACAAATCAATGGGCAGATTAATCTGCTACTCCCTGCCGAAGACCAATTTAAAAATAATCCACCAGCGGAATCACTGTTCCCAGCTGTCACGCAGCAGGGGACGAGAGGAAATGGAACAATATTCATCAGTAGAGGCTTTGAGGAGCTGGTAGATATTCCGACAAAGGCTGCTGTTGCTGGAAAAATAATCACACAGCAGCAACCTGATTTCAACTTACATGCAGGCGAGTCACTAACTTATGTATGTGCCTTATCTTCCAATTTTAAAAGTAAGAATTGTGTGGAAAAGGTGCTTAAGACCGTGGATGGTTTAGATCTGAAAAATGTAAAACTGCTCGAACGCGAACATAAAAAGTGGTGGGCAGATTTTTGGTCGGAGTCTTATGTTGAAATTCCTGATAAAGTGATCGAAAAACAATATTACCTTTCTCACTATGTGATGGGATCCTGTAGTCGCGATCCGCAATTTGCCCCACCCATTTTTGGAACATGGATTACGCGGGAGATTCCCAATTGGAATGGTGATTATCATTTGAATTATAACTATATGGCGCCTTACTATGGGCTTTATTCTTCCAATCATCTTGCTGCAGCAGGTTCGTATGAGCAACCTTTGCTCGACTTTATGGAACGGGGTAAGTTCTATTCGAAAGAAATAACAGGGATTTCAGAGGGATTGCTATATCCAGTGGGAATAGGCCCGAAAGGGATGGAAACAACCCGTCAAAATGCAATCATGGAAAGCGTATTTGGTGGATATATCCAAGGTGGACAGGTGGAGCATAAAGGTTTGTTCTTTGGTCAGAAAAGCAATGTGTCCTATGGTGTCACCAATATGGCTACAGCGTTTTATACGACTTATGATCGCAATTATGCACGGAAAATATACCCTTATGTGCGTGGTGCAGCTGTGTTTTGGACCAACTATGTCAAGAAAGATGAAAATGGTCGTTATGTGATTTTTAACGATGCCATTCACGAAGGGACGGTCGGGGATAGTAATCCAATTCTAAGTCTTGGACTGGTAAGGCAGACATTGCAGCTGGCTGCCGATTTGAGTGCCTATTTGGATGTGGACCGTCAGTTGGCGGCGAATTGGACACAGGTAAAGGCGAATCTCGCTACTTTTCCGGTTCAGGAAAAAGAGGGGCAATCAGTCTTCCGTTATACCGAAAAGGGCCCCGCATGGTGGAATGATAATACACTGGGCATACAGCATATTTTCCCGGCTATGCAGATTGATCTGGAAAGTGATCAGCGTTGGATTACTATTTCACGTAACACGATCGAAAAAATGGGACGTTGGACAGATAACAATGGCACCAATAGTTTTTTTCCTGCAGCGGTTCGTGTAGGCTACAGTGCCGATAGTATACTATATCATTTGCATCGATATAGCCAACATACTTATCCCAATGGATTTCAACGGAACAACCCGCATGGTATAGAAAATTGTAGTACTGTACCGACAACCATTAATCAGATGTTGTGTGGTGTCCATCAGCAGGTGCTAAAATTATTTCCTGTATGGCCCAAACAACAGAATGGGCAATTTGGCAACCTACGTGTGGACGGCGCCTTCCTCGTGTCATCAAAACTCGACAATGGGGCTGTTACTTATGTAGAGATCTTAAGTGAGCAAGGACGAAATTTGATGCTTGACAATCCTTGGCCCGGACATAAAATTTCCTGGCGCAAAAATGGAAAAATAATGCAGCCTTTTGAGGGCGATCGCCTGCGTATAGCAACGAAAAAAGGAGATCGTATTTACTTGCAAGTTGCTGTCCAGTAAGCAGTGGTGAACTGTTGCTGTTTGAGAAATTAGAAAGGTATACCTGAGAAAATAAAACTATAAAATGAAATTTAACCGTTGTTTTTTGAGACTGAATGTTCTTTTTTTGTTAATTATTGCCGGGGGAAAGCAAGTGACAATGGCGCAAAGCAAAAGTTACGCTTTTCTTGATGTAAAAAGAAGTCGGGAGGAACGTATTCAGGATCTGATTGCGCGACTGAGCCTATCGGAAAAAGTGCAAATGATGAAGCACGAGTTTAAGGGCATTCCACGATTGGGCATCCCTGCATACGATTGGTGGAATGAGGCGCTGCATGGTGTTGCACGGACAGAAGAAAAAGTAACTGTGTATCCGCAGGCTATAGGCATGGCGGCTACTTTCAATACGGCTGCGGTCAAACAGATGGGGGATTATACGGCAACAGAAGGTCGCGCATTATTCAATGAAGATCTCAAAGCTGGAAAAACAGGTAAACGCTATCGTGGACTGACCTATTGGACTCCAAATATCAATATTTTTCGTGATCCACGCTGGGGAAGAGGGCAGGAGACGTATGGTGAAGACCCTTATTTGACAGGGCAGATCGGAACAGCTATCGTGCGCGGGCTGGAAGGTGATGATCCACAGTATTTGAAGGCAGTTGCGGCAGCTAAGCATTACGCTGTGCACAGTGGACCCGAGCATAATCGACATTCTTTTAATGCAGAAGTCTCAGCTTATGACCTTTGGGATACCTATCTCCCTGCATTTCGGCAATTGGTGACCAAGGCCAAGGTACATGGGATCATGTGTGCCTACAACCGCTTGGATGGAATGCCCTGTTGCGGCAATAATGTGTTGCTCAATACTATTTTACGCCATCAATGGGGCTTTAAAGGCTATGTAACTTCGGATTGTGGGGGTATCAATGATTTTGCCAGCGGACATAACACACATCCGGATAATACAGCGGCCGTCAGTGCTGCAGTTTTGGCCGGAACAGATCTCGAATGTGGTAATCTCTATCAATTGTTGGAACAGGGGGTAAAACAAGGTGCATTATCCGAAAAGGATATTGATGTTTCACTAGCCCGACTTTTGCAGATCTGGTTTCAATTGGGAATGTTCGATCCACAGGAACTGGTACCTTACGCAAAGATTGGTCGTGAAGTTATTGAAAGTAAATCGCATAAGGCACATGCTTATAAAATGGCGCAGGAGTCTATGGTGCTGTTGAAAAATGAGCATAATATGCTACCCCTTGATCCCAATAAAATAAAAAGAATAGCTTTTATCGGCCCCAATGCCGATAATGGACATGCGCAGTTAGCAAATTACTTTGGTACGCCTTCGGAAATTGTAACACCGTTGAGCAGTTTACAAAAGCGTTATGGAAAGCAAATCGCTATAGACTATCTTCCGGGAACAGAAATCATGAAAAAAATCGATGGCGGCCCTTCATTTGAAGAAATTGTTAAAAAGGCTGCGGTAGCAGATGTTATTGTTTTCGTTGGCGGTATAACGGCAGACTACGAAGGTGAAGCTGGTGATGCTGGTGCAGCGGGTTATGGTGCTTTTGTGAATGGAGACCGATCGACTATGGCTTCTCCTGAAGTGCAGACGGCACTTTTAAAAGAACTGAAAAAAACAGGGAAACCACTTGTATTGGTCAATATGTCGGGATCAGTGATGAGCTTCGATTGGGAATCACAGCATGTAGATGCGCTATTGCAGGCATGGTATGGTGGACAGGCGGCTGGCGATGCTATAACGGATGTGCTATTTGGTCGCTATAATCCGGCAGGACGTATGCCTTTGACAACGTATAAAAGTGATGCAGACTTGCCTGATTTTGAGGATTACTCCATGGCAAACCGCACCTATCGTTATTTTAGGGGGGAGGTGCGTTATCCATTTGGTTACGGCCTGAGCTATACGAAGTTTGACTATAAACAATTACAAGTGCCTACTTTCGTTGAAACGGGTACTGATGTTCAGGTAACTGTACAGGTGACAAATAACGGTCAGCGCGACGGTGATGAGGTCGTTCAATTATATGTTGTTCATCCAAAAGAAGGAAACTATAAAGTGCCCAATAATGCTTTAAAAGGTTTTAAGCGCGTATTTTTCAAAAAGGGTCAGTCGCAGAAAATAACCTTCACCTTGACACCAGAAGATCTGGCTTTGGTGAGCGAAAGAGGCGAGTTGATACAAAAAGGTGGCGCTGTCAAAATATATGTTGGTGGTGGTCAGCCGGGGAAATCTGTAGGCGTAGAGGCCGAAATTAAAATGCAAGGAACAGCGTATCGACCATATTAAGGCAAAATAGAAGAAGGTTTGTATGGACCTTACTGTTAAATAATCAATAAATAAATAAGAATAAATGAAAGTAATTTTCGGAATGTTCCTCGCCATGTTATCCTTCTCCTTATTTGGACAACAGCAGGAAATTACACGCATGGGAAATGCGCGTGTAGCGCTCTTTGATCGGGACTGGAAGTTTTCCCGCTTTGGTTTGCAGGCTGATGGCAATCAATTGGCTGAACCTAATGATTTGCATAAGACCGAATGTAATGATGATACTTGGCGTAGCTTGGATCTACCGCATGATTGGGCTATCGAAGGGCCATTCCGTATTGAGTTGGCCAGTGAATCCGGAAAGCTGCCTTATAAAGGAATAGGCTGGTACAGAAAACATTTTAAAGTCGAAAACCTTCAAGTTGGAGAGCGTGTTTATCTGGATTTTGATGGAGCCATGGCGAATGCTAAAATTTGGTTAAATGGCCGTTATGTGGGAACTTGGCCTTATGGGTATAGTTCTTTTCGTATGGACTTGACACCTTACCTAAAAAAAGATGCTGAGAATGTTCTGGCGGTACGTTTGGATACCGAAAATTGGGAATCAAGGTGGTATAGCGGAGCTGGAATCTATCGCCACGTATGGATGGTACGTACTTCGGCCGTGCATGTTGCACATTGGGGAACCGCTATTACAACACCTGTTGTCAACGATCAATATGCAACGGTGATGAATGAAGTGACGTTGGATAACTTTCGTTTTTTTTCAGTACATGCTGAGGTCAAAGCGACTTATTTTGAGTTAGATGCTCAAGATAAACCTGGAAAACAGGTGGCTACCGCCAGTGGATTTGTAGACCTTCATGCCAATGCAAGTGGCAAACTGAATCTTGAAACGCGTATCAATCAACCGAAACGATGGGATATTCTATCGCCAAATCGTTATGTAGAAAAGATCGAAGTCATCGTTGATGGCCAAACAAGCGATACTTATTACAGTCCTTTTGGTGTACGGACTATCGCATTCACAGCAAATGAAGGCTTCAAGTTAAACGGCCGTCGTGTAGATATAAAAGGGGTGTGTAACCATCATGATTTGGGATCATTAGGGGCTGCCTTTAATAAAAGTGCCTTGGAGCGTCAGCTCAAAATGTTACAGGCCATGGGTATGAATTCCCTGCGCACTTCGCACAACCCACCAGCACCAGAATTATTGGAGTTGGCTGATAAAATGGGGATTTTAATTTGGGATGAAGCTTTTGACGCTTGGCGTACAGGTAAGCGCGCAAAAGATTATAATAAATTGTACGATGAGTGGCATGAACGCGATCTACTGGCCATGGTACACCGCGACCGAAATCATCCGTCGGTATTTATATGGTCCATTGGTAATGAGGTGCTTGAACAACAGGATGTCAACATGACTAGGCATCTAGCCGATATTATTCGTCGGGCAGATCCAACACGACCAGTTTCCAATGGTTATAATGACCCGGATGGCGGCCGTGAATCGGGCGCTGCAACCGCTTTGGATATCATGGGCGTGAATTATTTCTTCAGTCAACAGGGGCGTTGGGATAAAGATGCGCGTTATCAGAATATGCCGACTTTGGGCAGTGAAACTTCTTCCTGTGTTTCCTCCCGCGGAGAATATTTTTTTGGAACCGATTACGATGGCTGGCAGGTCACCTCTTACGATCGTGCTGCTCCGGGATGGGGCTGTTCACCGGATGCACAGTTCCGGATATTGGCTCAGTATCCAAACTTGCTGGGAGAATACGTTTGGACAGGTTTTGATTATCTGGGCGAACCGACACCTTATAATTCGGCGGAGACCAATTTGTTGAATTTTAGAACGGATCCTGCGAAACGTGCTGAATTGGAAGCCGCATTGGAAGAATTGAAGAAGAAAAATCCACCTTCAAGGAGCAGCTATTTCGGTATTATAGACCTTGCAGGTTTTCCAAAAGATCGGTTTTACCTCTATCAATCCCATTGGCGACCAGACTTACCAGTGACGCATATCCTGCCACATTGGACATGGACAAGCAGAAAAGGGGAGATTACACCGGTACATGTGTATACCTCCGGTACAGAAGCAGAACTTTTTGTCAATGGAAAAAGTCAAGGACGTAAGAAGAAGGTTGCGGGACAGGATTTTCGGTTGCAATGGGATAGTGTGCGTTTCGAACCGGGAACGGTTAAGGTAATTGCTTACAAAGACGGCAAGGAATGGTCCAAAGCAGAAATCCAAACCGCTGGAAAGGCTGAAAAACTCCAGATGGAAGCAGATCGTGCGACGATCGATGGCGGACGCTCAGAACTTGTTTTTGTGTCGGTAAAAGTGACTGATAAAAAGGGAACCTTGGTGCCTCAATCGGAGGCGTTGATTGATTTTTCGGTCGAAGGTGCAGGTGAAATTGTATCCACAGATAATGGAAATGCAATTGATTTTACCTCGTTCCAAAGTCATTCGCGTAAAGCGTATAATGGAATGGCATTGGTCATCGTAAAAGCAAAAAAAGGAGCGCAGGGTGCAATCCGAATCAACGCATCGAGTAAGGGTTTGAAAGTGGCTACTGTACAGGTATTGGCAAAATAAAAAGATGAATTACTTTAAAAAACAACTCTATATCCTGTGTCTATTGGGCGTATTGGGCCAGGCAAAGCAGAGCTATAGTCAGCAGCTGCCGCTATTTAGCAAAGAAAGCAACAGCCTGTCTGGAGACTGGTTAATAGGGACTCCCCAGGCGAAAGCAGGGCTTTTCAAGACGAAAGAAGGTCATTTGGTCTTTTCCAATGGTTTGGTCAGCCGTACATTTACGACTTTTCCAAATGTGGCCAGTATTGGTTTGGATGAATTGACTGGAAATACAGCATTTCTACGGTCAATTCGACCTGAAGCCAGCGTAACAATCGATGGATTTACCTTTGATGTCGGCGGATTGGAAGGACAGAAAGTACATAATTATTTACTGAAAGAATGGATCCCGGGTTTAAAGGCAGATCCCATGGCTTTTAAATTCCATGACTATAAAATTGAAGATACAAAATCCCGTTTTGGCTGGAAAAAGAGACCAAACTGGATGCCTAAAGATATGCCTTGGCCTGTGCCGGGCAAAGAGCTGACATTTACCTATACATTGGATCAGCAGGCGATCGATGCGCTTGCCGCAAAGAGCAAAAGTGACCAAAACAGGGCATTGCTGTTGGAAGATAAATTTCAGCAGCTAAATTCTGGATGGAAGTTGATGGTTTCAAAATCACATGAGCGTAATTCCTTTGTCAATGAAGGAAAAGTGGGCGAAATTATGGCACTGGAAAATGCTGCTGTGTTCGCTGAAAGAACAATTCCTCAAGAGGCAAAGGTACTCGTAGCCAAGATGAATAAAGGTACTGATCAATCCAACGATTGGGGATTGGGTTTTGGACTGGCCCTAACGAATAGTAGTCCCAGGCTTTATTGGCGAGCAAGCGAAGGTAAGGTTGTTTTTTTTGATGGCAAACGCGATAACGGAACTTTCGAAGTTGGTAAAGCAGATCAGCTATGGTTTAGATATGAAATAGCGGATAAAGAATTATTGGCACAAGCCTCTTTGGACGGACAACAATGGCGTACTGTTGGTCATCTTCCACTAAAGTCAGGTGACAAGATACAACTGGTCCGTGTCGGAAAAATGGATCCAAACGGTGGGAATAAGGATGGTAAGGCTTCGACAAAGGAAGGTCGCTCCAAAATAGAAGGTTTTTGGGCATACGGTGATTTTCCATCCCAATTTGCAGGCGATCTGTCCAGTAAACTTGCTTATATGAAAAACGTTACGGTACAGGTTCATTATGATCTTTATGATGACATGCCGATCTTTAGTAAGTGGATTACCGTGCAGAATCAGTCGGACCGGGAAATTGTGGTTAATAGCTTTAAGAGTGAGCAATTGGCTGTATTTGAGCCCGAAAGTTCGGTGGATCATAGAAGCCGTTGGTTATACCCTAATATCACCGTGGAAACAGATTATACATTTGGCGGTATGAGCGAGGAAGTCGTTTATTCCTCGAGTCTGGAGTGGAAAAAAGACCCGCTATATACCACACAGGTCCACTACGACCGGGAGACACCATGTCTGTTGGAAGTTGCACCTAAAATGGGACCTGAGCAACAGGTTGCTGCCGGTGGGAAATTTGCAAGTTATCGGGTTTGGGAGCTGTTGAACGATAGCTGGGAACGCGAACGTAAGAGCCTTGGATACCGAAAAATGCTGCGCTCTATGGCGCCATGGGCAACTGAAAATCCGATATTGATGCATGTACGGAGTTCGGATAACGAGTCGGTGAAAAAGGCAATTGATCAAGCAGCGGAAGTTGGTTTTGAAATGGTGATTATGACCTTTTGGTCTGGATTCAATGCCGAAGATGATTCTCCGGAGAATATTAAACGCATGAAAGAGCTTGCTGACTATGCACATAGCAAAGGAATTGAACTTGGAGGCTATTCGCTCCTTGCCAGTCGGCATATTGATGCAAAAAATGACATTGTGCTACCTGAAGGCATGCATCCTCGCTTTGGAAGCTCACCCTGTATTGAGAGTGAATGGGGGCAGGCTTACTTCAAAAAGCTGTATAACCTGTATGAAAGTTCGGGATTGGGCGTATTTGAGCACGATGGATCCTATCCTGGAGATTGGTGCTATTCCACCGATCACCCCGGGCATCATAATGAAAAAGACTCGCAATGGAATCAGTTTAAACGGATCACTGATTTTTACAAATGGTGCCGTGAAAAGGGAATCTACCTGAATATTCCAGATATGTATTTCTTGAATGGCGGCAACAAAGTCGGGATGGGCTACCGTGAGGCAAACTGGTCCTTACCGAGGGCACAACAGGAGATTGTGGAAAGACAGAATATTTTTGATGGTACCTGGGCAAAGGCGCCGTCTATGGGCTGGATGTTTGTCCCTTTGGTAGAATATCAAGGTGGAGGCAAAGAGGCGACGATCGAGCCTTTGAAGGATCACCTGCCACATTACGAGCAACGGCTAGCCAACTTGTTTGGTGCAGGTGTACAGGCTTGTTATCGTGGACCACAGCTTTATGACTCGCCAGAGACGAAAAACGTAGTGGCCAAATGGGTGAATTTTTACAAGAAACACCGCGAAGTTTTGGACAGTGATATTATCCATGTGAGACGTCCTGACGGGATGGATTATGATGCTATTTTGCACGTGAATCCGGCGGGGAAAGAAAAAGGATTACTAATGATCTATAATCCATTGGACGAAGCGATAAAACGAAAAATTAAGGTCAACTTGTACTATACCGGACTGACAGGAAATGTACAAGTGGTTGAGCAAGATCAAAACAGTAGGACAATGCCATTAAATGCAGCCTCCGAAGCGATCTTTGAGGTCAATATACCGGCAAAAAGTCAAACTTGGTTTGTCATTAAGTAAGTCGTTCGGTGAACGTTTCGGATCAAGATTTCAATTTTTTAAAGAGCCTTCTCATCACAATGATGAGAAGACTTTTTTTTGACTTGACTTACGTGTTATTTTGTGTGCGACTTTATCTGATTGACAAGAGTTCACCATATGTGTCTTTTCGGATCAGGTTTGTCGTCGTTTACGCAATGGGATAAGCCATGCTATACGTTATTCAATATGGAGCAATTTTTTGCGCTGTTCTGAATGACCATTTTCATTAAAAGCCTCCACCGAAAAATAGTAGTCCTGATCGCTGTTGAAACTACGGCCGTCAAATTTGTTTTCATAGACCACGATTGCATTGTATAATTTATCGGATTTAATGCCCCAACGGAGAATATAGCCTTTGGTGTTCGGCGATGCCAGCCAATGCAGTGTAATCTGGCGACGATCTTTCGTATTGCGTTTCCCTGTCAAGGTGTTGATTCCCTGCGGTTTTTGCGCCAAACCATGACCGAATATTCGAAAATCATAAAGCGAAAATTTACCAGGAATCTCTTTCTTATTGGTCAGGCGGACATAACGAGCGTTGACTTTGCGATCGAGGTTAAATAATTCATGCGGGTGATCTTTTTTGTTTTTGCTTTGGTCTATCAGTGGGAGCCATTTTTTGCCATCGCTGGAGTATTCGATCACATATTGATAGCAATAAGACTGGGGTGCTTTAAGCTGGAAATCTTGATCGGCGAAATTCACCTGTAGGGCACGGATGGACATGTTCTTTTCGAGGTCAATCTGTATATATTCACCGATAGCGCCCGAAGCTGCCGACCACCAGCTTTCTATCCGTTCATCGTTAGCGTAAATTTTAGGGAATTTATCCAGTTCACTGGATACCTGAATGGGCTTGTTTTGAGATAAAAGGTTGTATGGTAGAGAAAGATCCTGCTTCTCGATATCGACTTTGGTATTGGGGATCTGAAAGGGGAGATCGGTATATACCGTTTGCGCGTAAAGCTGACCTTCCTTGTCAAAAAATGCTGGAAAAAGGCCGATACGTCGTTCAAACCAGTCTCGCACCGAAATTTTCATGGTCGCTACATGCCAATAGTTGCCCAGCTTGTCCTGGAAGGTATGTCCATGACCTGCGCCTGCAATAAAACCACCTGGTTTATAAGAAAAAGGACTATTGGCTTCATAGCGAAACGGTCCCAAAGGTGAATTGGCAGTATAAACACCATCGGCATAACTTCTGAATTGCGTGCCCGGAGATGCGTATTGGAGATAGTATACCCCTTTGTGTTTAATCATTGTTGCCCCCTCGTTCCAACCTGGAGTTCCCAGTTCGTTATGCTCGCCTTGTACTTCCCAGCCATATTGTTTTTCACGATGTTGAATCAATACTTGCGGAGTACCAATGGGTTTGAAACCATCGTTATGATCTACTTCCACCCCCATGATGGGATCAACGTTTGAACATCCCCAATACAGATAGACTTTACCAGTATCGTCCTTGAAGAAGGCTGGATCTGTCATGCCAATGGTAAATTTGGTCGGTATGGGTTCCCACTGATCCTGATCAGGATTGGTTGTTTTATAAATTTGAGGTTTTCCACCCGAAGCCAAAAAGTAAAGTGCACCATTGTAATTTAATACAGTAGGTGCATAAGCTTCAATGCTGCCAATACTTTTGCAAGGGATATACAGCCAGTCTTTTAAATCTGAGGAGCGCCAATATCCACCGGACTTTGACGCAAATAAATAATATTGGTCGTTGAAAAGCTCGATGATGGGATCTGCTGCTTCCCGTCTACTGGGACTTTCGGGCATAAAACGATATTCCAATGCCAAAGGATTAGCGATGATTTTTGTGGTCCGTTGTCCATAAACAAGCCCAGAAAGAGAGCTTGTACCGAAAAGAACCGCTATAAAAGTCTTCCTGAACCTATTTTTGTTCGCTGTTACAGTTTGCTGTTTTATGGGTTTATCTATTGGCTTTTGCATAATTTTCTCTTTCTAATAAAGACGATTGAAACCTTTGCTTCCCTAAATTGGTCAAAAGGCACACTCCGGTAAACTGGTTGCACAGTTTGGCGCCTTGGCACTGATTACGTCGGCAGATGGCCTGCATTGGCCTGCTGCCCATCACCCTTTGGTATCACTACGCGAATTAAAGGTTGACGGACAACACAAAACAGTGCTGGCCCATTTGGAACGTCCGTTTATATTATTCGATAAAAACGGACGACCAAAGGTGTTATATGCTGCTGCTGCCATTGGAGAGCCTTTTAAGAATAAGTCAGATAGGATCGCAAAAGAAGAAAACTCGTTTATTGTCAGTTTTGGACTTAATTAAAAAGGTTCTTTTTACTTAACGTCTTTTTTCTCCGGCCATTTTACAAACACGCCCGTTTCTAGTGTAAGTTCACCAGTTGCAGCATTATAACTATCCTTGGATAGAATAGGGATTTCACCGGCTACTTTACTTTGTTCGGGATTATGTGTACGGTTATGGTAAGTCGGCACGTTTTCAAGCTTGACCAATTTACCATTGATGCGTAGATTTTTTTGAACAACGGTTACTTTAGGCAATTTGTCGTATCGGATGACATTCAACCCTTCGAGGTCCCGCGGTCTTTGGGCGAAATCAATAAAATACTTGTATTGTTCCAAGAACGAAGTGATGTGCTTTTTCATCTGGATCTTTTTACCCGGGAAGGCTAGGGACCCTACATTGACCACTTTTTTTGTGCTTAAATCTTCGACATACATAGTGACCCAGGAATGTTCATAATCGCCCCAGCTGAAATAGGTTTCTTTAGGGTTAATATCATCTGGAACGGCTTTGCCAGCGATATAGCCTTCTTTTTTTAGTGTGATGCGATAAGAACCTTTGTGCCAGCCTACGGTATTGCGGACACTGATAAAATCACCCTCCGCATCTGAACTGGCATAATATCCTGTAGTTTTTAAAGCCTTTTTTGTCCGTTCAAACCAACGCGAAAAGATGCCATTAAATTTGATATCTTCTTCTTTACCAGTCTTAACACTGATACCGCCACCGGCAGATTGAATACCACAATATAAAGGCATATTGTTTAGGGATATATTAAAGGGTGAAATGTAAAATGAATAGTGGTCGGGGATGTCATCTTGTACAATAATATCAATGGAAATAGAATGGAAATCATTGAGGGCAGAGTCCAATACATAATAGGAATTGGTATGCTGTTTTCATATTTTTTTTTAAGCTCCTCTTTGGTTTGGGAAAAGGCTGTGCCACTGAATAAGGTAAGCGGTACGAGCACCGCCAAAATATTTTTTATCAATTTCATAAACAGTTTTAATTGTGTTCACCAATATACTTTTTTTTCTTTTAGCAGTAAAGGGCTGATTAACCGGCCGATTAAAATAGTACAACAGACGAATCGTAAATCATTTTTGGCGAATTGTAAACGGTGGGTTGAATCTCTGACCGAGCACTTTATATTTGGTTCCAAGAAATGCCAAGAACATAGATTGGAGCTTTTTTGAAGTGGGGAATGAACCGATTTTAATTCGCTAATTCATTGTGCAGTAGATTTATGTGCACCATTTTAATTTTAATTGTCATAGTAGATAGTGCCTTATACTTAAGGTGAATGTTTTTCATAGGTAGTAAGCCGTAAAGGACTCCCCGTTCTTGCGGCTTTTTTTGTGCCTATTGGCCAGTTATAAGAATCGCTGACTAGCGTATTCCCATAGTCAGTTTGCTAGGAGATCTTATAGGTCTTGGCTGTTTTTAGGCTAGGGTAAAAAAAATAAAAAAAGTCAAAATTTCTTTAGGACGTTTTGTCTTTCCCGTTGTCATCATTGTATAAATGGAGATTTTGGCCGTTAAAGATCCATTTGCAATGCAACTACTATGAAATTTTAGCCTATTAATCATTTTTAGCATGGCACTGACTAATAAAATATTCCAACAAAGTGAGATTGAAAGTTTTGAATTCAATCACAAAGTTTTAAAAAATTGTTCATTTATCGATTGTACGATAAAAGGGAAAAGCTTCATGAACTCCATGTTTCGTGATTGTAAGTTCATTCGCTGTACCTTTGTAGACTGTAACTTTCAGTCTGTTGTTTTTCAGGAATCTGGGCTTTGGATGGAAAGTACATTCGAAGCGAATGATTTTTCGAAAGCCATTATTGGAAATTTAAAAATTGAAAAGTCTTCCTTCCTTTACAATACATTTGACAAAACAACTTTCGACGGGACGAATTTGGTTCATGTGGTTTTTAAAGGAAAGATCAGTTCTTCATGGTTTTATGGAATTCCTTTTACAGAAGATTTATACTCCACCAATCTTTTTATTCTCAAAAAAGCCAAACCATTAAAGACTCCCTTAGTAAATTTTGGTCATGCGGAATTGAAGGACGTTATATTTTCTCGAGGGCTAGATCTCTCCAGTACAGTTTTTCCAAATCAAGAACATCTTAAAATTATCAACAATCCAAGACGTTTTTTTAATAGTTTCCTCAAAAGGTCAAGAGAAGTATTCACGGATGATGAATCGTTAGTTTTCTGTCGGGACTTGGTAGATAATGTCTTGTATAAACCCGAAAATAAGGGGATGCCAATCATATTGGTTGATTTAAATCAATTTTATCCCTCATTGAATGAAAATAGAGATCGCCTTATTATTGATCTCCTGAAAGCGGGATAATCATATCATTCTATATATAATTGTTAGTGCAAAGCCGTTTGGAGTTCCCAGCTCTAGCGGCTTTTTCGCTTTATCCCTGCCATTGCCATTGTTCGCTCTTGCCATTGCCATTGTTCGATCTTGTTCCTAGTAAACACCTACCTGAGACCTAGTGTCTACCTGGTTCACTAGGTAAACACTTGGCGATTCATAGGAATTTGATCGGTTAATTGCAAAAGCAGTGCAGAAGCAGTCCAGTCAAAAGGCAGTGCAAGGACCATAACTAATGGCGAGGGTTAAAATGCAAGCTGCTGTATCATAATTTTTTATATTTTTTGTATATATAAGAAAATTAGGTATATTTAATTAATTGTTTAAGATGAACGAATGAAAGATACGAAGTTATTAAAAGGCACTTTACAAACGATTATTCTAAAGCTATTGTCTGGAACGAAAAGAATGTATGGCTATGAAATGACTCAACAGGTAAAACTCTTAACCGAAGGAGAGTTTATCCTGACTGAGGGGGCGCTCTATCCTGCATTACATAAGCTAGAAGCGGAAGGACTCCTGGATACAGCAATAGAAGTAGTCGATGGAAGAGCAAGAAAATATTACGCCCTGACAGTGAAGGGAAAAAAAGCTCAGGTAAGTAAAATGAAAGATGCGTTGACCTTTGTGGAGAAGTTGCAGGTTATCTTGAACACTAAACCAATTGTATCATGACAGAAAAGAAATTGACCAAAGCGGAATTAGGTGTTCTGATGGATTTTATTCGTTCTAAAGGATATCGTTATGTTGATGTTCAACTTGAAATTTTGGATCACTTTGCTTGTAAGGTAGAAGAACTCATGTCTTCAGATGCCGGTATATATTTCAATCGAGCCATTGATCTCGCTTATGCCAGTTTTGGAGCGGCGGGTTTTGGAAGCATTGCAGCTAGCTATGAATTAAATCTGCAACGTAAACAGATCAATAAATTTCCTGCTGATTTTTTACAATTCGTCAAGCATTGGCATAGTGCAATTTATATCGTCTATTTCACATTGTTCTATTATTTTGTGCCGCTCGATGCAGATGCTTTTTGGACGGGATTAAAATTAGGGATGATCGGTACACTCGTTTTTTATATTCCAGTATACTTATTGCGGCATCGACCTAGAGGGAGCAAATACTGCGTTTATCGCAATTATCTTGGTTTAACGATACCGATTATGGTTTTGATCATCGGGTTGGTTTCTTCGGAATGGATCGTTAATTATATTCCTTTGACTTTGTATCGTATTGTAATTCTTATTTTTATGTATGTTGGATTAGGAATTTTGTATATCTTTGAGAAGAATCTAAAGGCCATTGTCCGACGGGTAGATGAGATCGAAGTGCTGCACCAGAGCTGACGATTAATTTTTTAAATTATGAAATATCTTTTCCTGTTGTTACTAAGCATTTGTTTTTTGTCCAGCTGTGACAAAGAAGATATTGACTTTGACTCTACGGAGGTCGGTGGTGGAACAATGGCTAAAAGGTATCAATTTGAAGGGCGTTCCGTCGGGTTTTCGGTTAGCCAGATTTACGTGGATGGTACTACAGATAAAAACTTCTATTTGGGGACAGTTTGGGGATTAAAAGATACCACACCGCAACTAAAACTAACTTCCCTTCGTAATTATTATAAACCTTTCAAAAGCACAATTTCTTCTACACAGCCGACTTTATCTCCTATTCATGTCATTCCTGGATTTGATGCTGTGCGAGCTTTCGCGAAGAAAAGCAAGGGGGAACCGGCTGTTTTGAAGCAATCGTCGGTAGGGGCATTTTTCGATTATAGGGCGATACGTTACCATCTTAATAATAGCCCTGACGTAGATAGTGTACTCAAATTGGTCCGTCACCATGATTCCACCACGATAAAAAGAGCTAATAGCCTGTTGTTGCGTCGAGAACATATTACATTTAGTCTCCATGCGGATCTGAAAGACTATGAAAAGGCTTTTAATAAGGATGCACTTGGGAAGTTAAAAAATACAGGATATAATCCCTACTATGTTTCATCAGTCAACTACGGTACACACTCGATTATGATGGGAGAAAGTGATTTTCCACGTGGTGATCTTAAAAACGTATTGGAAAAATTGCTGTACAATCAATTTTTGACGAAAACCGACGAAACGGTATTAAAAGGGTCCGACATACTGGTCTATCTGCGTGGTGGACGTCAAACAAGTTTTATTAGACGCGCAACAGGCCTGGACGAAATTAAAAAACTTGTCATTGATTATAAAAATGAACTTGAACTGCAACAGAATAGCTTTGATTATCCCATTAGCTATAGTCTAGGAGGCCTTAATTCCCATGGGCACCTGAAATTCTGGTACTCTTATGATTTTCTCGTCCGTGAGGAAAAAGAGTGATTTTTATTTAAAAATATAGATAATTAAAGGGTGTTTTTTACATTTTAGCTATTGTCGCAAACGGTACTATAGTGCTTTTTTTTGTCTATCTATTTTAACATGGCCTAAACATTAGCCTTTTTGTTTCAATACCATTTTAGCTATAAACAATTATTAAAGTGCTTCATGCGGATTTGAATGAACCTAGCGAGTTAAACATTTCAATTGATTGAAGAAAGGCCTAAGTTTTTTACTTAGGCCTTTTTAATGCTTGATTTTATGCTAATGAGCCGTTGTCAAAAGACGTTTTTTATGACTTTTTTTTACGTTGATTTTTAATCCAATTCAATGCAATAGCACTTGGTTCACGCGATGCCGAAAGGCTTGTATTGTGATCTAATAAAGGAAATAAGCAATATTCGAAGGGCTTTCCTTGTGCTTTCAGCGCATTGACATGTTCAATCGATAAGCCTACAGGTATTTGGATATCTTTGGATCCAAAAAGCCAGAGTCCTGGAGCTGTTATCGTTTTAAGTGATGTCATCGGATCGGTATTTGTAAATTGATAGCGATCTGGATCATTCGCTACATGTTGTCGGGCCTCGGCTTCCGTATGTTTATCCCAAAAATCTTTTTTTCCATTTGTAAAGAACTGGAAGCGGAGCTGCTCACGGGCAGGGATAACTGCTCCACTGTACAATACAAAAAAGTCGACCAAAGGATTTTGGTTAGTAGCTAAAGGAATGATCCATCCCGCTTGGCTGAATCCCAATAGCCCCATAGGAATGTTCGTTTTCCCTAGCTGCTGATGGAATACTTTTACCGCTGCTTGTGCATCTTTAGCGAGGAGGTGGAGGTTGGCAGAATCGATATTATTGGTACCGACCTCAGGGCCAGCATAGGTCCCCTCAGATTTTCCTACTCCGCGCTTGTCATAAGTAAATACGGCAATACCGTTTTTGGCTAAATATGAGGCAAACTCCATCATTCTTTTCTCTTGTCCAGAACCATGTATGAGGACAATGGCAGCATGGGCGCTTCGAGGCTGAAGCATGGTTCCTGCCAAGTTAATACCCTCACTCTTAAATACAATATCTTTTGTAGACCAGTCTAAAGATTGCGCTTTTGTATGCTGTGCAAAGAACACACAATAAATGGCGATAAGAAAAGGTAGCGTACTAAATGTAATCCGCTGTAAGGGAGAATAGTTCGTCAAGGAACAGTTTAATGAATAAGTTTTAGGCATAATTAATTCGGTGTTAAATTTACTTTTGTCTAAAGTAATGGGTTTAATTCTAAAAAGTTTGTGTTTTTCGGTGGACTGTGGATTTGAATCGGTAAATCGTACTGTTTTCGCTGTAAATGGGGGACTAAAATTCTCTCGAATCCTCTGCTTGGTATTTCGCAGATAGGCTATGTCCATTCCTGAAAAAAGTTTACAAAAGGTCTAATATGGCTCTTACTTTACGGTTGGTCTTATACGGGATTTTGGTTTGTCTATATTTTGTGGGTAAAAACTAGCGATCAAATTTACTTTTGATCCGTTTTTTAATCGTTATTTCTACGGAACTTATTCGTTCTTTATTCGCTTTCATCCGAATGAAGTCCGAATGAGGTCCCTATAAAGTCCGTGTTAGCTCCCCATAAATTAAGAGAATTTGTAGGAAATAAAATAGCGGCGGAATAAGATTCGTTAACAGTGTTTTAAGTTTTTCTTTCGTGTTGTATAACGTAATATATCCTTTATCAAAAGTTAACATCTGAAAATTATTTTTGAGCTGAATGAAGCGATTGTTCCTGCGGTAGTTTTCCTTAAGGAAAACTCAACAAGTAAGAAAAACTCAGCAAGGACAACCATAAATCTTATGAAAGAATAATATGCAAATTTTCTGCAACATGATTCCTCTCTTAGGGGAAACCGATCTTAGTACTGGACTTCTTATTGTTTTTTCCCTTTGTTTATTTGCCGTTGTGGCCTTTGAATTTGTCAATGGATTTCATGATACCGCGAATGCCGTTGCAACGGTAATTTATACCAAAGCACTTAAACCAATTGTAGCCATTCCTTGGTCTGGCTTTTGGAATTTTCTAGGTGTTTTTGCAGGTGGGATCGCAGTGGCTATGGGAATACTTAAATTGGTGCCTCTAGATACTTTAATGGCACTACCGGTTTCGGTAGGCGCTTGTTTGGTCCTTTCTGTATTATTAGCGGCTATTATCTGGAATTTGGGGACTTGGTATTTTGGTATTCCTTGTTCGAGTTCACATACCTTGATTGGTGCCCTTATCGGGGCGGGTATAGGCTTCACCTGGTATTATGGTGGCAGTGGTGTCAATTGGCATAAGGCCGAGGAAATTGGTCTTTCTTTGATTCTCTCACCTTTGATTGGTTTTGGTCTAGCGGTGTTATTGATGCTCTTTTTAAAGCATGTCGTCCGTTATAAAGCACTTTTTCACATCCCACAGGGGGAAGATGACAGACCTCCCTTGTTAGTACGCGGTATTCTTATACTGACCTGTACATTGGTCAGTTTTTTTCACGGTAGCAACGATGGACAAAAAGGAGTAGGACTGTTTATGTTGATCTTAATTGCATTTCTGCCTGCTCGTTTTGCAATAAACCATTCCGTACCAGATGCGGCTGTCATTAAAACGCTCGATCAAACGGAAATCGTGTTACAGACAATTGCTTCCAGTAATGTCGCTCAGGGAACGATGTTTGTGCAAGTCAACCAGGAGATTGAGCAAGTCAAGCTGCATTTGATGGATAAAAGTGTAACGGATAAAGCCGGGACTTTTAAATTCAGAAAAGAGGTTGAAGGTTTAGTCAAATCCATTGCTGCATTAGAGAGCAATAAACAGATCGATATCAATACTGAAAATCGACTGGAGCTCAATCGTAAGTTGAGCGAGTTGAAACATCTTACGGACTTTGCACCGATCTGGGTGATCTTAACTATTTCAATCGCCTTAGGTCTTGGGACAATGATCGGTTGGAAACGTATTGTAGTAACGATTGGTGAAAAAATAGGAAATGAACATTTGAGTTATGCTCAAGGGGCCTCAAGCGAGATTGTTGCCGCTTCGACAATTGGTATCAGTACCGTATTGGGTTTGCCTGTTAGTACAACGCATGTGCTTTCAAGTGGTATTGCCGGTTCAATGGTCGCTTCCGGAGGAAAGAGCAATCTGAATAAAGGGACACTCAAAAGCATCGGTCTTGCTTGGGTACTTACTTTACCCGTGTCAATTGGCTTGGCATTATTACTATTTGTATTCTTCCATCTTTTTATTTAGTTGATTGTTATCTAAATGTTTTTGTCATCCATTGCATTTGTACACATGGCTATTGACAGGTTAATATTAAAAACTTAAAAAATGAAACAAATTCTTGTTGCCTCCGATTTTTCAATCAATGCAAGTCATGCTTTGCGTTACGCCTTGTCTTTGGCTTCTCGTTTGAATATGGAAGTTGCTGTTGTACATGCCATACACCCGACAGAAGGGATCAACAACAGTACTTATAACGCGATCTTTATAGAAGATTATTACGCTAGAAAACGTGCTGCTTTGCAAGAATGGACTGATCAGGTGGTCCAGGAAAATAAATACAATGACCTCAAAGTGCGAACCGTTGTTGAAGTAGGTTATCTGCGTAATGTAGTCACAAAGTATGTTGAATATACAGATGTTTCTTTTTTGGTGATGGGAATTACCGGGGCGACAGGCATTAAAGAAATTGTCGGTAGTAATGCGAGTATGGCTGTGACAAAATTGCGTATTCCAACCTTGATTGTACCTCCTGAAAGTAATCTGTCCGCTATTCCGGTCATTACATTGGCAACGGATTATAAAACAACAAAATTGTCTGTTCGTGATGTCAAGGCACTCAATCGTATTTTAAAACTTTCGGACCCCAAGAAGTTGGAAATTCTACACGTCTCAGAAAGGGATTTGGACGAAAAGCTAGTGCGCAATGGGGAGAAAAAAATGCGTCAGTTGCTTCCTAACGTAGATATCAACTTTAATTATGTGGATGAGGATGATACACGCCCATCACATGCGATCGTTGATTTTGTTGAAAACAATCAGACCGATATTCTGTGTTTGGTCAAACGCAACCATAATATGATTTACCGTTTATTTGCAAGTAGTACGGTGAATGAAGTTTTGAACCGATCAGTTAAAGCGATTTTGGTTTTGCATGAATAATCTGAGTGGAAACTTTTTTTACGCTATATATCAAGCCGTTTTGGATTTTCCAAGCGGCTTTTTTCTTGACTTTACTAATGCTGCAGAACGCGTTGGCGCGGAAAATTCGAGTTGTCTGATCCATTTTTTATACACGATTTGAACATGTAGTTTGTGTACTTGATGAGCAAGCCCCGGCACGGAGCTTTCGATTTTTTTTGCATTCTTGGAATGAATTTGTTTAACTTGTGCTGCGAATTGCAACGTAACCAATGTATTTGAAACCCTTATCTGCGGAAAATAAGAAGAATATTGCCATTGATCGAGATGAAAGCTCGTTTAAGGCTTATTTCGTGGCCAATTATGGGGTTTTGAAGAGTAATGCTATTTCTTTTATCAAGGATAAGCAACTAGCCGAAGATGTGGTTTCCGAAGTCCTCTGGAAAATTTGGTACCTGGGTCCTGATCTAATGAACATCGCAAACGTCGAGGGCTATTTGCTTCGGGCAATAAAAAACAAATGCCTTAACCTCCTACGCATCCGTCAGGTCATACTCACTGACGGAACGGAATATCAGGACACGTTGATCGATAAAAATACCCCGGAACAGATTTTAATATCTACAGAAAGCATACAGCGTATTCAACGGGCTGTCGAAGGGCTTCCGCCCAAAACTAAGGAGGCTTTTAAACTGGTGAAAGAGGAAAGAAAAACGTATTTGGAAACTGCGGAAATGATGGGGATATCCAAGAAAACGGTAGACAGACACATTCAAATTGCTTTAGAAAAGCTGTGGTCCTGTATTAAAGAAAAAAAATAATTTTTCTATTGGGGGTTTTGGTTTCTTTTGGTGTCTCTACTCCAAATAGACCGAATGCACATGTTTTCATCTGAGGAACAATACTTTTTATTTTTAGCGGCTAAGTTACTAGCGGGAGAGCTCACAGCAGAGGAGAGAATCGCGCTGGATGACTTGCTACGTGCCGACAAAAGTAAGAGGGAATTATTGGCCTATTTAGAGCAGAAGCATGGGGAAGAAGATCTAGAAGCTGAAATAAGCTATGAAAAGTCAAGACCAATAGAACTTACTGCTGTCGAGGATATAACCGCCCGTCCATTTATAGGTCGCCATAAAGTTAAGCTACTATCCATTGCCGCTAGCCTATTTATAGTTTTTGGAGTATTGTCCTTTTGGTTTATCAAAAATGATAAAAAGGTAGCTGAAGATACGGAATGGCAGACGATTGCTACAGGAAAGGGCGAGCGTAAATCGATCAAATTGAGCGATGGCTCGGAGGTATGGCTTAACAATGAAAGTGTATTGCGATTGAAGGCTGGATTTGGTAAAACTGATCGCGTATTGGAATTGGTTGGTGAAGGGTATTTTGCTATTGCCAAGAATCCCAATCTACCCTTGAAGATCAAAACTGCCTACGCAGAGGTACAGGTTTTAGGTACAAAATTTAACCTTCGTGCGCTTCCGGATGAGAACATGACGACGACCTCCCTGATCGAAGGGAAAGTACGACTGAAGGTTATGGACAATAAGCAGGAGAAGTTGTATGAACTCTTGCCGGGTAATAAGGTGTCTGTGATCAATCAACCTGTATCAACGAATGATCATCGGAGCAAGCATGTTGTCCTGCAACCAAAAGTGACCTTTGCAAAGCTTGACCTCGTTGATGCCGAAGTTACTGAAACACTTTGGATGAAAAATAGATTGGTTTTCAATGGCGAAGGTTTTGAAGTGGTTGCGAAGAAGATGGAGCGTTGGTTCGGTAAACCCATTGTAGTCGAAAATGAGCAGCTCGCAAAAGAGCCCATCACCGGTATATTTGACGAAACAACCTGTGAAGAAGTCTTGAATGTCATCAAGCGTACAGGTACTAAACTAAATTATTATACCCAAAATGATACGCTTTATGTAAAGTAATATAAAAAAAGGGTATCCCTCATAGTGAGCAATACCCAATGTTTTAACCAATGGCATCGGACCCTAGGAAAGTAGGATGCCAATCGATTATTTCTTAAATACCAAAATTATGAAAAAAAAATCACATGTTCTTTATCATGTGCCTATCTCGTATTATCTAAAATGGTTGTTAATGGCCAAGTTTGTAATCATTTTCTTATTTGCATGTGTTGCCACTGGATTTGCAAAAGAGTCGAAAGCGCAGAAGACAGTTTCTTTACGTTTTGAAGAGATCCGACTCAAAAACCTATTGACTTCAATTGAAGAGCAGACCAAGATCAATTTTATCTACAACGATAATACGATCAATGCGATTAAAATAAAACATGTTGACGTCCGCAATAAAAAATGGATCGATCTTTTGTCGCCTATTTTGGCCAAAGAATCCTTAGAAATGGATATGGTCAGCGAAAACCGTATTATTATTCGTTCCATAGCGAAGGTTCAGGACAGAATCGCCTCCGGTACAATCAAAGACCAGCAAGGAAAGCTTTTGGCAGGAGTATCGGTACGTATAAAAGGTACGGATAAAATGACGCAGTCGAATAGCGACGGCCAATTTTCGCTTGTTGTTGAAAAAGAAAATAGTATTTTACAATTTTCTTATTTGGGATACCTTTCGCAAGAGATTGCCTATCAGCGGCAGGCTATTGATGTCGTTCTCCAGGAAGATCTCGCACAGCTTGAAGAGGTTGTGGTCATTGGGTACGGAACACAGAAGAAAGCAACATTGACCGGCTCGGTGAGCCAGGTTTCAGGAAGCGAGCTGCAGCGATCTCCTGCGCCGAATTTGTCCAATTCCCTAGCAGGAAGAATGCCGGGTGTAGTGGCAAATAATCGCTCAGGTGAACCTGGAAATGATCAATCGCAGATCTATATCCGCGGCAAGGGATCTTTGGGGAACAACAGTCCTTTGTATGTCATTGATGGTGTGGCCAATCGCGGAGGAATAGAACGGCTAAATCCAAGCGATATCGAGACAATTTCAGTCTTAAAAGATGCTTCGGCGGCAATATATGGTGCCCAAGCTGCGAATGGGGTTATTTTGGTAACTACGAAACGCGGTAATGGTGATAAACCTACGATCACCTATGATGGTAGTTACGGTTTCTCCGAACATACACGAACACCAAAGCTGATGGATTCTTATCAATTTATGGTGTATGATGATGAAATCAATGCACATTTTGGGCGTGCTGAAAAGTATAAAGATATCAAGGGGAAATATCTGGATGGAACGATTGATCCCTTATTGTATGCCAATACCGATTGGATGAAGTCCGTATTTAAATCTTCTCCACAAACGCAACATTCCTTGTCACTTCGTGGCGGAGACGAAAAAGTGCGTTATTATGTTTCTGGAGGATACCTTTATCAAAAGCCAGGATTTAGAAATACAGATCTAAATTTTAGGACGGTTCAATTTCGTACCAACTTGGATGCTAAAGTAACCAAAGACCTTTCGGTATTAGTTGAGGTAGCCACCAGACAGGAAAATCGGAATAATTCAAACTACGATATGGGAACCTTCTTTTGGGAAGCGTTCCATGCCTATCCTTTTTTGCCTGACTATTATCCCAATGGATTACCTGGTCCAGGTCTTTCGTGGGGTAACAATTTAACGATTCTGGCTTCGGGCAAGACCGGCTATCAGCGTGTAAAGGATAATTTTGTCAATACAAAAGCAGGTTTTGATCTCAAAACACCTTGGTTATTAGATGGATTAAGTTTTTCTGGTTATGCAGCATTTGATTCACAATATAGACATGAAAAGAAGCTGAATGATATGTGGGATGCTTATCGTTATAATCCTGCAACAAAGAATTACGATAATATCCGTGAGACAACGGGCGATGCAAATATCAACCTTACTGAAAGAAACGATGATATACGTACTGAGACCTGGAATTTTAAAATCGGATACGATAAGAAATTCGGCTCACATAGTGTCAATGCTTTCATTGCTTATGAGCAGAGCAAGAACAGAGGTGATTGGTTTTCGGCGTATCGGAGAGACTTCTTAAGCGATGCCGTAGATTACCTATTTGCGGGAAGTGACAATCAAAAAAATAATGACGGAAAAGCAACGATTTCGGCAAGGCAGAATTATTTTGGTCGTGTAAGTTATGGTTTTAAGGATAAGTACCTGGCTGATATTACAGTGCGAAGAGATGGTTCACAAAACTTTATCAGCAATGCACGTTGGGGTTGGTTCCCAGGGGTATCGGCAGGCTGGCGTATTTCTCAGGAGAATTTTTTCAAGGAAAATGTGCCTTTTATCAATGAGTTGAAAATCAAGGCTTCCTGGGGCAAGCTAGGAAACGACCGGGTGGATCCTTTTCAATATATCAGTACCTATGTTCTTGGAGATGGTGCCATGTTTGGTCTTGATCCCAAAAGAACAAAGGGTTTTACCGTCGGAAGATTGGCTAACCCGAACATTACTTGGGAAAAAGTGGATACGAAAAACGTCGGCTTTGAGTCTGTTTTCTTCAAGAATACCTTGAGTTTTGACTTGCAGTATTTTTATTCGATGCGTACGGACATCCTAACACCCAAACAAGCTTCTGTACCACGCTATACAGGATTAACGCTGCCTGACCAAAATATTGGTGAAATATCAAACAGAGGGGTGGAAAGTAGTTTGCTTTATCGCAATAAGATCAATGATTTTAGCTATTCGGTAGGTGGAAATTTCACTTTTGTACGTAATAAGATTCATTTTTTTGACGAAGCACAAAATACGCCGGAATGGCAGCGTCGGACAGACCATAGTATAGACTCATGGCTGGTGTATAAGACAGACGGTATCTATCAAAATCAGGCTGAGATTGATGCCTCACCACATTTGCTGAATACGATGCCAGGGGATATCAAGTATATGGATGTGGATGGCGATGGAAAAATTACCAGCAATGATATGGTCCGTATCTATGAAAGTCCGATTCCTGAAATTACCTATGGTATAACAATGGGTGCCAAATGGAAAAATTTTGATTTAAATATCCTGTGGTCAGGACAGGGACGTGCAAAACAGATCATTAAACCCGGGAGTTACAACAGAGATGTAACTTATTTTGAGAACAGATGGATTTCTGAAACAGAGACACCTAATGCCCTGTATCCAAGAGCCTTCGACCGTGACGATACATTCAATAGCATGAATTCGACATTCTGGTTAAAGAATGCCTCTTTTTTAAGACTGAAAAATGTGGAGTTGGCGTATTCATTGTCGCCTAAAGTGCTGGAAAAAATCAAAATGAAAAACTTACGGGTATTCATTAGTGGATTTAATTTGTTTTCGATCGATCAGATCAAGATACAGGATCCTGAAGGAACAAATGCAGGTGGTATGTACTATCCACAACAACGGATTTATAGTGCAGGGGTGAATTTGAGTTTTTAAAGAAAATTTATTGACAGATGAATACAAAGATAAAATTATATATAACGATCTTTTTTGCAAGCTGTTTGACATCCTGTTCAAATTATTTGGATGTTAAACCGTTGGATTCCTTTACCGGAGATGCTATATTCTCGGATCTGAAACTGACCGAAACGTATGTAAATAAACGTTATACAGAAATACAGGACGGTTTTGGAAATCTTGGTTTAAGGTATATTTCGGACGAGGCTTATCATAATTTCAATTCGGGAAACCCTTATTTATACAACAGGGGAGAAGTGACGGCAGACCAGTTTGGGGACTACTCTACATGGAATGCTTATTATGAAGCGATTAAGAACTGCAATATCTTCTTTGATAATATTGATAAGTTGAAAGCCGACAAAGGGCAAGTCGATCGGTTGAATGGCGAGATGATCTTTCTTCGCGCATTCTTTTATGCGGATCTTGTCTCGCGTTTTGGAGGTGTTCCGTTGATCACAAAAACTTTCGATCTGAACAGCGATATGATGGTGCCGCGTAATTCCTACGATGAATGTATAGACTTTATTGTGAAAGAATTGGATAAAGCTGCTGGGTTGCTCCCCCTCAGTTACGAAGGAAAGGATTTTGGTAGGGCAACTAAAGGTGCAGCATTGGCACTGAAGTCACGGGTAACATTGTATGCTGCAAGTCCATATTGGAATCCATCCAATGATAAGGCGAAATGGCAAAAAGCTGCTGATGCGGCAAAGGCTGTGCTGGACCTCAATCAATACCAGCTTGATGCAAATTACAAACAGCTTTTTACAAGTAATAAGAGTAAAGAGATCATCTTTATGAAGCAGTTCAATACTGAATTTGGACATTCTTTTGACTGGTCCGATTCTCCGAATGGTTTTACAGGTTGGTCAAGAACCTGTGTGCTTCAGGACATGGTCGATGCCTATGAGATGGAAGATGGTTCTATGCCTTCTGCACAGGCCTATGCGGATGGCAAACCTTGGGAAAATCGTGAGCCTAGATTCTATGCCTCTATTGTTTGTGATGGTCAGCAGTTTAGGGGTAGAGAGATTGAGTTTTATGTATCCTCAACAGGAAACCGGGCTAATAGTGGTAAGGATAGCGAATTCGGTATTGATGATTGGAATGCATCGAAGACCCATTATACGATCCGTAAGTTTATGGATGAAAGTTTGCGTAATCCGTGGAATGATAAAAGTGCACAACCTTGGATTTATATGCGTCTGGGTGAGATATATCTAAATTATGCGGAAACCCAGTATCAATTGGGTAATGAAGAGGTAGCTCGCACGTACATCAATAAGATTAGAGAGCGTGCACGTGGTGGGAAGGTAGGCGTACTTCCTGCAATTACGAGCACGGGTGCCGCGCTTTTGGGAAAGATACAGCAGGAACGACGCATAGAACTTGCCTTTGAAGATCATCGTTTTTTTGATGTAAGACGTTGGAAAATTGCTGAACAGACTGAAAACAAACCGGCACGAAAAATAATCATTGTACGGGACGACCAAACGAAGAAGAAAAGTTATAAAATTGAGGTGCTTCAGGAGCGGAAGTTCTTTCCTCAGCATTACTTACTTCCAATTCCACGCAGTGAGATTCAACGAAATGCATTGTTGAAACAGAATCCAAGTTACGACTAATCAACCAACCTCCAAGGGTCTGTCCTATGCAGATCCTTGGTTTATTAAATTGCTACTCCTTATGAAAACCTTTTTATTATTTGCAGTACAGACTATGCTTTCTGTCAGTGTTTTTGCGCAGAAGCAAGATATTTCAATCGATACGGACCAAAAGGAACTCCAGGAGGTCTTCGACTGGGCTAAGCAGAAAGCACGATCTTTTGTTGTTACCGGAACGCGGGGACCAGTCAATGTTTACAAGAAAAATCAATCTGCAGACATTGCTTCGTATCAACCGGCTTATTGGGCGGGATATCCTTTACGAACAGCCTTCTATTCGCGTGATTTCTGTCACCAAGCGGTGGGAGCGCATCTGTTGGGTTTGGAAGAAGAGAATTTTACGATGCTTCGGGCTTTCGCGGCAAGTGCTACGAAGGAACGAAAGTGGTTTCCTCTGTGGGCGATCAATTTTGATGGGAGCCCTTATACGTTAGACTACAGAAATGACGATGACTTTGTCCGTGAGATACCGGCAGTGTTTGAGTTGGTTGAAAAGAATGCGCAGCTCTATGACTGGACCAAGGATCAACGGTATCTTAATGATGCGGCTTTGTTGTTATTCAACACAAAAGCGGTAAGTGATTTTGTAGCATTGCATGATATTAAAAAACCAAACGGCGTGGCCGAAAGCGAAGGTTCGGGCAATATTTTCAAAGGTACGGCTACCTACAATGAACACCGTGACCAAACTTTAATTGAGGCCGGTGACGGTATTGGAAGTCAGTATCAGGCTTATTTGGCCTTCGCTAAACTTTTACGATTAACGGGTAAACGCTCCCAAGCTCAGGCCTACAACAAGAAGGCAAAAGTATTGTGGAACTATTTTAATACAGAATGGGGGGTAAAAAACAATAAAGAACTGTATAATCGAGGCTACGATAAAAATAATCTGCCCGTGTCTGGATGGGGGAAAGAAAATTCTTGGTTTCTCCCCTTAAAAGAAATTACGGACCAGCGATCAAATAGACATCTGAATTATTTGGATTATATCGATGCACAACTTGGCTCAAAAGAAGGACTACCCGAAAATATCGAAGCAATCACTTATGTTCCCGAATTGTTTTTCAAATATGGACAGAACGAACGAGGTTGGAAATGGCTGAAATATATTATATCAAAAATTAATACGGTGCATGCCATGGCTACATTGACGGGTACCAATGGTGATTACCCCGAAGTTTCTTTTGTGCTGATAAGCAACGTTGTGCAAGATATGATTGGGATTAATCCTGGGGCAAAAGGTAATTCTTTAGAAACTTGTTCCCACCTTCCTCAGGATATTGAGCGGGTTAAAGTGTCGAATGTGAAGATTGGTCGAGCAATGTATACGGTGAATCAACAGGGGATATCGGGAACTACTTTGTCGTACTCAGGAGGAGAGGCGACGCAGTACTGGCAGGCTGGTTTTCCGGGAAGTCACCCTTATCTTTACGTTAATGGTATCAAGCAGAAAAGTCATATTGGTCAGAAAAATGGTTTTACTTACAGCTATATCGAGGTGAAGATTGGCCGCGATAGGCAATATACCGTAGCAACTCAATTATAGATCGTCATGAAAATTAAATTATATTATTTGGGCATCATTGCCATGAGCCTGTTGCAGTGGAATTTGACGTTAGCTCAAAATTCAAAAAAATGGGCACTATTAAATGGGAATAGGATTGAATGGAAGGTTAAGCAGGGTGAGAATCACGAAGATCATATTGAAATGGCCGGTTTACAATCCGCTGCGGTCGTTTACTACGGTGTTCGCGAAGGTCGTCTGTTATTGGACAAAAAGATTGTATTTCCCATGTTGCGGACAGTTCCCAACAATACACATGCAAGTTTAACAGTACCTTTTCAGGATACTAAGTCTTTATTGATAAAAGTAGATGGCGTAGCGGTCGATGAGTATCCGCAACGTTTTGTACTTGACGGAAAATTAGCTGTTTATTCAACGACGAATTCAGCACTGGAAGTACAGCGAACGTTATTCCCATCTGTCGATAAACCTGTTTTGATTGAACGCGTTAAGTTGGTCAATACGGGGAATAAACCCCTGCGAATCGATCTGATTAACAAGTATTCGAAATTCCTGTCCGACCCTGCGAAAAGTGTTTATGGACAATATGTTGTACAGGCCTTGGTAAGAGATAGTCTGGTGCCAAATCTTGAGCCAAAGCAGAGTTATCTGTTTGATATTGTGTATGAAGGGAAGAAAATTTCAACACCTGTTTATCAGTATTCTCCGTCTTATGAATTACAGAAAAGGGAGGATTTTGTGAAAAGTTTAGCCGACGATCTAATGCTGGAAACCCCTAATGATACGATCAATACAGCATTTGCTTTTGCTAAGATTCGTGCAACTGAAAGTATTTATGATACGAAGGGCGGACTGATGCACGGTCCAGGGGGCTTAAGCTACTATGCTGCTATTTGGGCAAATGATCAGGCTGAATATGCCAATCCTTTCTTTCCTTTCTTGGGCAATCACAACGGCAATGAAAGCGCTATAAACTCTTTTCGCCATTTTGCCCGTTTTATGAATTCGGATTATAAACCAATTCCGAGCTCAATAGTGGCGGAGGGCGATAGTTATTGGAATGGTGCTAAAGATAGAGGGGACATGGCTATGATTGCCTATGGAGCATCCCGGTATGCGTTGGCATTGGGAAAGAAAGATATTGCTGTCGAATTATGGCCATTGATCCACTGGTGTTTTGAGTACCTGGAACGGCAAAAGACAAGTGAAGGAGTTTATCGATCGGATAGTGATGAACTGGAGGGGAGAGCACCGGCAGGTAAAATTAATCTGTCGACGAACAGTATCGCCTATGGAGCCTTTCAGAGTGCGGCAGACCTTGCTCATGAATTGGGAAAGGAGGATCTTTCTCTGCAATACAGACGACGGGCTGAAGAACTCCGTCATTCGATTGTGCGTTATTTTGGTGCTGATGTGCAAGGCTACTCCACCTACCGTTATTACGATGGCAATACCATCTTAAGGGCTTGGATATGTTTGCCTATGACCATGGGGATCACCGAGCGGAGTGCTGGAACAGTTGATGCATTATTATCAAAATATCTCTGGACAAACAACGGTATACTCACACAATCCGGAGATAAGGTATTTTGGGATCGGGCAACCTTATATGCTTTTAAGGGATTTTTTATGACGGGAGCAACCGAAAGGGCGCTGCCTTATTTTAAGTATTACTCTTCAATGCGTCTTTTGGGGGATCATGTACCCTATCCGGTTGAGGCCTGGCCTGAAGGTGGACAAAGGCATTTAAGTGCCGAAAGTGCCTTGTATTGCCGGGTCATAACAGAAGGATTATTTCATATTGTACCCACTGGTTTTCGAAAGTTTAGTATAAGTCCCAGTTTGCCAAAGGAATGGAAGTATATGCGGCTTAGACGTATAAAGGCTTTTGACCGGGTGTTTGATATTGAGGTATCCCGGAAAGGCAAACAAGAGTTTCTTATCGTGAAACAGCAAGATGGTCAACTCATTCAAAAACCAATTTTGAGCCAGCAGGCAATCAGTATCACCTTAAATTAACCGAAAAAATCTCCACAAGTCGTCCTGTGGAGATTTTTTTTAGTCAAGCTTCGGTTGAAACCTTAGCGGGTCTATTATTTTTCGGAATAGCTAAATTGAACAAACGGTTGCGTTTTGATCAGAGTTGTCAATGCTGATAATTCTCGTTATTATCGTAAGGTTATAGTCTGTTCGTAAGCAGATTGACTATAGTTTGTTCGTTTATAAAATAAGAAAATTGTGAAAAAATATCTATTTCTTGCAGGTATTCAGGTATTGTCAGTGCTAGGGCTATCGGCTCAAATGACAAGGTCAAATGTACCATTACAGCTATTGGGTACCCGGAGCTGGATCCGTGTAGACATGAAGGATAATCAACCGAGCATGTCCGGATCGAAAGTCTTTTGGGCAAAAACGAATAAGAAACCGCAGACAGCCAATGCGATATTGGCAGAAGGTGTCAAACGTTATTATATTCAGCAGGTAGATCCTGAAACGACCTATTATATCTGGATAGAATCTGCTACAGGAAAATCCTTGGCAAATGGAAAAGTGTATACGAGCAAGAGATGGCAGCTGGATAATACTGAACTCGATGAAGAGCAAAAGAATCCAAGTTCAAGAGCAGTTCCTGTTGGTATGGAAGTCTATTGGCAGGATGAATTTAACGATCAATTACTTAATCGGAATAAATGGACGACCAACTATTTTTCATCCTTGAACTATCTGAATGCAAAATCCAAGGATGAAATGTTGCATGATCGTTTGCCACAACCCGCTTATACTTTAAATGGATCAGCGATCAATTTGTATGTCAATGATACTATTCCCAAACGGATTTTTACAGCGGGTGGCAACCAGAAGATTTCATCCATCCAAACCTACGATTGGAAGTCCAATGAAAATTTACTAGACAACAGCAAAGGTGGGTACTTTGAAGTTAAGGTAAGACGTAACCGACAGGGTAGTCCCAAGGGAACAAATACCGCTTTTTGGTTTGATTCACCTGGACCAGATATTCGTTATTATCTTCAAGAAGGATCCGAAGTCGACGGAATTAAAGGCATTCGCCCCAAGGGACAGCTTTTCGAAATCGACGTTTTCGAATATATTACAGCTCAGTTTGTGATACATGGACATGTTGATCAAAAAGGGGTATTTCAACGTAATCTTGCTACACATATTGCGGAGGGGTATGAACATGTCGGACAATGGGTAACACATGGGGTATTGTGGACACCTACAAGTATTAAACATTATATCAATGGAGACCTGATCAAAGCGTATACGAATAAAAATCAGATTTATTCACCCAACCACTTTTTGAACGTATTTCTTGGAGCCTATGGATCTGAAGGCGGAGTCAATATGGAGGTCGATTATATTCGGGCGTATAACTGGCCTTTAAAAGATGGTAATGAATTGCCTAATCCAGATTTTGAGAGTAAGTCTGGCCTTGCACCTTGGGAGGGAGCAGCGGTTATCGAAGAAGGGCGCGGAGAAAAGGGGAGTAAAGCGGTGGTACTTGCGCCGGGTCAAAAAATAGAGCAATATGTTTATTTGGATCCCCAACAAGACTTCAAACTTGTTTATTGGAGTAAAGGAGAGAAAGTCCAGGTAGAAGTCGATGATGTCGCTGTCGTAACAGGAAAGTTGTCGAATTTAAAGACGTTAATACCTGATTTAGGAAAAAAAGGGGGCAAGCAGGAGCTTGATTTTGTTACTGGCAAGGAGATCAATCCGAATAAAAAAATTGTTCGGATCGGATTTACCAATGTAGGAAAGGGAAACGCATCTTTGGATAATATCACGTTGAAGAAAAGATAGTTATAATGCGGTTTTCTTAATAAATATTGGCTCCATGTATATCACGTAGGAGCCTTTTTTATGTTTTTTTATGCGGTAAATGTTTCTTTTGATATGCTGAAGGTGACATATTTGTCTGTTTTTTGAAGAAATGAGAGAAAGTAGCGGAGTCCTCAAAACCCAATTCAATCAGTGTAGTCTTGATTGGATTGGCCCCCAAACTCAGCAGGTGCATAGCTTCCTTTAATAAACGATTATGAATCAGTTTGAGGGGGCTAGTCTCCATGTATTGCTGTGTTTGCATCCAAAGATTTTTTGTAGTTATATTCAGTAAATTTGCGTAATAAGCGACATGGTGTTCTTGTTTATAATGAAGTTCTACTAATTCAAGAAAGCGATTCAGGATGGCTGGATAAGCGTATGGTGCTAAATTATCGATGTGTTTGATTAAGGAGTGGTTAATCTCTAGTAAGCTAGTTGCCAAACGTGATAAAATGAGTGATAATGGTGGCTGATAGCGATAGAGTTCATTACGGATCTTATCGAATTCATAGCGGAGCGTTTCAAATTTATATGGCGTGACCTGAAGTATCGGATAATCTTTAAGGAGTTTTATGTTGATTGAAAGCGTGTGACATAATTTTTTGAAATTTTGCCAGGGAATTCTAAAATGATAAACAGCGGTTTCTTTGAAAAAATGGAAAGAACTCGACTGACCGGGGAACATTAGATGAATTTGATAACCCATGATATTATGTTGCCCCTGATCAATCTCACGGCTACCTCCGCTCGAATGTATTAAGATAAGGGTCACCACCTCTTTGCTTTTGAGCATATGGTAGGTGTGTACCCTGATATTTCGCATTCGATATAAAAAACCGAGATGCTCTACCTCGTCGTCGCATGTTGTTATGTTTGCAGCATTAAACATAGTTATTTTGGTCTGGGGAGGTGTTAAGTGTACGATTTGTTTTATTTAGTTTTACGATTGTTATTTAGCGGTTATAGGGATATTCCTGTACCCAATGAAACTTGCGCTGTATTAATTCGAAGGCTTGCACGTCTTGTTTAATAAGTTTAATGTGCGCTGTATGGTCATTAAAGGTTTTTGTCAGAAGAATATTTCCGTCAGGGTTGATCTGATAATCAAATTGATAATTGTTTAGGGTAATTTTTTTTCCCGCTGCATCAATAACAACGCTCTCCCTTTGTGGGGTATAGTCTGTGTTGCGTATTAAGACCTTGTTGTTATCAATTTCGAAAACAATAAGTCGCCAATTTTCGGGGATTGATTTGCCTTGTGTTCCCGCTTGTTCAATACGGTAGATTCCATATAGTGGTGACTTCGTTAGGTACTCAGCTATCATTTTTTTTGTACTTAATATGCCCATGCCCTGTTGCACCATAAAGAGAAGTAACACGGCCAATTTGGCGATAAACAAGCTTTTTCTTTTCCAGCTTTTGTTGAATAGGGGTTGTTGGATCGGGAGTAACTGTACAGGTTTTCCTGAAATAAAAATTGCGAACAATGCTTTTAAGTAGGGAAGCAGTAGAAATATGGAAAATAGCAGGAGTGCTGTGGAGACCATTTTAACAGGAACATCATAAAAATAATTAACGGCCATAATATTAATACTTGTTGCAACTGTAATAAGTGCACCAGCAACTACCGTTTTTCTGAAAAGCAATAAGCCCGATAATATTTCTACTGAACCAATAAGTATATTGTAGCCTTGAGAGTAACCGATATAGGTCCATGCCAGCCCCATAGGAGAATACTCGCCCAATGGCTGGAGAAGTTGTGTTAACCTCGGCGGTTGCATTTGCATATAGAAGACTTTGTACAGTCCATAGTTAATAAGCATAAAAGCAACATAATAGCGTATTCCTGTGGTTAACCAATAGAAAAGGCTTGTGTAGCTGGCTCTTCTTCGATCCAATATGGACCATAAAGCTGCCCCAACTAATGCCAATAGGAGTAGGATCAATAGGGATACCCAGGCATAGGAGGTATCTCCACTTCCGTTGATGAAGATGCTGTGGTCGTAAGAATAGCCCAATATATTTTCTGCAAACCAGGGAGTCAACCTTTGCATAAAATGGGTAAGAGGGGTGCTGATATATCCATATAAAGGATAAGTGCCGTTATTAAAAACAAGAATAAACGACAAAATGAAAATAAAGGAAAATCGAAAACCTAATTTTCTAAAGGCAGGCCACCGTTCTGGGCCGTTTTCGTTAAGAATATTCATGATTAAAGTTTATAGTATTTAAGTTAATATTTTTTGATAAAATAGGTCGTATGTTTATTGAAATAAATAATCGATTAAATAGTAAATAATCATTACGATGTATTTGAACAGAAGTTTTTATCTTGCTCTTAAAAAATAGGAATCATGGACAAGATCAAAGAATATTTTGAATCGCTCGTTGTCATGAATGATATGGACTGGGAAGTATTTTCCGCTAAGCTTGTTAAGATGGAGTTTCCAAAAAAGTCATTGATTTTGGAAATCGGAAAAACTGAACAGTATTTATCTTTTATTGAAAAAGGAATTGTACGTTTCAATATCCCAAAACTGGACTATGATTTTACTTTTGGATTTGCTTTCGAAAACTCTTTTGTAAGTGGGTACGATTCCTTCTTGACGCAGCAGCCTTCATCGTATCATCTCGAGGCAATAACAGATTGTATTTTATGGCGGATATCGTTTGAGGATCTCCATACGGTATATCAAACAACAACGGTTGGTAACCTCATTGGTCGGAAAGCGGTTGAGGACATTTTTCTAAAAAAAATGAAACGGGAACTGACACTACTTGAAGATTCGGCAAAAACCAGGTATATCAAATTGATGCGTGAGCAACCCGAACTGATTCGCAACATTCCCTTAAAATATCTGGCTTCTTATATTGGTATTAGACCGCAATCGTTAAGCCGGATCAGGAAAGAAATTTATTAACAAATGTTCATTGATAACAAAAGGAAGGGCACCTATTTTTGTTATAAAAAAGATGAAACCATTTTTTGTTTTAATTGTCGTTTGCATTATATCCAATCTCATCCTATTGCTGTTGAAGGGGGAGATGGATATTCTTTTAGCGGGTAAAGTTGGATTGGCGGTGATGCTGTTGTTCACTGCATTGGGACACCTACTTTATACCAAAGGAATGATGTTGATGCTGCCCGACTTTGTTCCATTTAAAAAAGAAATGATCTATGGAACCGGTTTAATGGAATTCATAGCTGCTATTGGGCTATTTGTCCCGCAGGTGAGCCGCACAACGGGAATCCTTTTAATTGTCTTCTTTCTACTGGTATTACCTACAAATATTCGGGCAAACTTAAGGCGTATCAATTACGAGACGGCTACTTTTGATGGCGCGGGTCCAAACTATTTGTGGTTTCGTATTCCGTTTCAAATCTTGCTGATCGCCTGGACCTATTATTTTGTGGTGCGTTAAAGTAGTTTTCTTAACTAAAGCATAGCAATAAATTAACATGGTTTTGTTTAGTTTTATTTAACATTTTTTTATTTTTGCTAAACTTTTAGATTGAATAGAATGAAAGAAGCCATCAATATGGTCGTATTTGATATGGCAGGTACGACAGTAAACGAAAATAATATTGTTTATAAGACACTTAGAAATGCTATAAATACGGTAGGGGGATACGAACTGACATTAACAGAGGTATTGGCCCACGCTGCAGGTAAGGAGAAGTTACAGGCAATCAAGACTGTACTCAAAAATAGTTTGGATGTTGATGATGATGAATTGGCTCAACGGATGTTTACTTTGTTTTTGAAAGACTTGGAACATGCTTATGAAGTCGAGGAAATTTACCCTAATTCGAATGCGGAAGAACTTTTTGCGATCTTGAAAGAGCGGGGTATCTTGCGTGTGCTCAATACGGGCTATGATCGTAAGACAGCCGAGTCACTTTTGGAGAAGCTTAATTGGAAAGTTGGCAAAGATGTAGATGCGTTAATTACTGCTTCTGATGTACCTCGAAACAGACCTTATCCAGATATGATTCATCTGGCCATGCAAAAATTTGAAATTACGGATCCGGGTTTCGTCGTTAAAATTGGTGATTCTATTATTGACATACAGGAGGGGCAACAAGCGGGTTGCGCTTTGAGTATTGGCATAACAACAGGCGCACATGATGCGGCTCAACTCAGATCGGCAAATCCCGATTATGTGATTGATGATCTACTGGAAATTGTTGAAATACTTGAAAAGAAGAATATATCCAATACAGTCGTCTAGTCTTTGACCCTGTTTAATAAAAAAGCGGGTATTTCCTACAAGAAATACCCGCTTTTGATTGTGATATGATCCACATGTTATTGCATTTGTATGCCTTCCATTGAATTCTGGTTTTTGTTTTTCTTAAACATATTCATATCCATTTTTCCAAAACGGTAGGAAAGATTCAATTTGATCAACTGTGGATTCGACAGTCGATAATAGGTTTGAGAGAATCCTTCACCCGATGAAACAATGGTATTGCCACGTGTTCGGAAGATATCATTGATTGCCAATGTTGCTGAGGCAGCCTGATTTTTCAAGAAGCTTTTCTTAATGGCAAAGTCGATACCATAGAATGGTTTGATATAGCCTTGTGAAGAGCTTTGCGCCTGGTTCATTGGTGGACCGAATGTTTGACCCTGCGTAACTGGCATATTTGTTTTGCCTTGATATTCAAACGCTAGCTGTAGATTCCAGTTTTTCTGTAAGTTGAATGTATTGTTCAATTTTCCAAATACTGTCCACATACCTTCCGAAGGCGTTTTCTCATCCACCTCAATTTTGGAATTATAGAAGTTAAGGTCTGCAGTCAGATCCCACCATTTTTTGAGATTATTGGTATAAGTAAATTCTGCCCCATAATTCTTGCTGGAATTTGCATTGATATAGGTATTAATGAAATCCATTTTGTTCGTGACTGGATTGACTTCCTGTGTCAGGTAACGTGTAATTAGATTGTTTGTGCGTTTATAGTATACCGTTGCCAAAAATGTACCTTTTCCATGTGTACGGCTGTAGGAAAGTTCGCCGGATGTTGTGAATTCAGGAACAAGGTCAGGGTTACCGCGTGTAATATTCAAGCTGTCCGTGTAATCAACAAATGGGATGAGCTGAAAGAAGTTCGGGCGGTTGACACGACGGGTTACGCTCATCTGTATTTGGTCTTTTTCGGTTAGCTTTTTGCTCAAGAACAAAGAAGGAAATAAGCTAAGGGGATACTTGTTGTGGAACTTTTCGTTTGTATTCAAAAGTTCACCGTCGTAAGTTGAGCTTTCTGCGCGCAGCCCAACTTTATAGGATACCCAGTCTTTGAGGTTTCCTCCAATTGAGGCATAGGCTGCATAGACGCTGTTCTTATTGTTATAGTTCGCTGAAGCTGCGGTGATATTCTCAAAATCATCTTTGTCCACTGCTTTTAAGGAATTATTATTGAGATTTTTGAGTTTATTGATCTGTGCACGCACACCAGTTTCGAGTTTCATGCCATTTTTGAATGGTTTGACATAATCTGCCTGCACAGTCATGAACTTATTGTCACCGGAACCGATGTTTTTTTGGATTTGAGTTCCGCTGATTTCCCTGCTTGCATTGCGGTAATTGGTGGTGTATAAACCATTGGATGTGTTGTTACCGCCAAAATAATTGAAATCGACAGATAATTCTTCGCCTTCAGTTTTGAATTTTTGAACAAGACCTGCCTGCAACCCGCGTGGCTTAAAGCTTCTTTCAGATTCGGAAATCCGATCGCTGCGTGATTCGATGTTGCTAGAGGTGGTTAAGATCGACGAGTTCTCATTTGGCTTAAATTTACCCTGAACCAATACGCCGGCTACAGATAGCGTTGTTTTGGGACTTAAGTCGTAATCTACGCCGAGTCGGCCAAAGGTAATCATACCTTTTGTTTTGCCTTCAATATCTTGATCTACTGTTGATTCTATGCCATTAATTGTACTGGTACGGTGGCTGTCGCCCTCGGTGTTGGTCCGCATGCGCATATTCATTCCCGTCAGTGAGATGTTGAATTTATTTTGACGCAGATTTAAACTACCCATAAAGTTGGTTCCACCAAAGCGGTCTCCACCTAAGGTGACCATACCATTGTATCCAGCTTTCTTATTTTTCTTCAGAATAATGTTGAGGATACCGGCCATACTTCCCGAAGCATCATATTTGGCGGAAGGATTTGTGATAATTTCGATTTTATCGATCACATCGGCAGGAATCTGGTCGGGGGTGAGTGTTGTAGGTTTTCCATCGACAAAAATTGTAGGGGCTGCATTTCTCAGTTTTACGTTTCCGTCGATATCTACTTGTACAGAAGGCATATTTCGGAGTACATCGATGGCGGTACCTCCAGCTGCAACGATATTTTTCTCTACATTGAAGACTTTTTTGTCGATGTCCATTTCGAGTAGTGCTTTGCGGCCCGTAACAGTGACTTCATCGAGTTTACGCGTGTCATTGTCCAGTTTGATCGCTCCAAGATCTTTAGCTGCTGTTTTGCTATCGCTATAGTCTACAGCAAGATCGATTGACGTATACCCGACAGAGCTAATTTTTAGCTTCCATTTTTCTTTTGGTGAAATACCAGGGAAATTGAATTTTCCATTTTCCGATGAACTGGTACTTTTTACGAGAATTTCCCTTTCTTTACCTGTAGTTTGGTCTTTGACGACCTTCAATAAATTCACGGAAGCTTGCGAAATAGGTTTCCCCTCACCGTCTACAATCTGACCCGATATCTGGCCTTCAGACATGGTGAAAGCAGGACGGCCGCCTGCAGGGGCTTGAGCGTGTACAGAAGCAACCGCAGTTGCCATTAGCGCTATTGCTATAATTCTTTTCATTGTTTCTTTGCTATACTATCTTCTATGCGGATTAGGCTGTATGATAGTACACAAATTTGAAAAGGATTTTTTAGCTATGCAATCATCTGTAGACCGAAGTGGCGAATGTGTAGACGAATGGATAATTATAACGATACGATTCGGTACATTATATAAACTGTTCGATATTTTTGATATATTTTTTACCAATAGGAAGGGCGGCTTCGGGTAAAGTAAGTTTGTTTTGAGACACCTGCCCAATACGATTTTTATTGACAATAAAGGAATTATGTATACGTAAAAAGTCTGCGATCGGTAATATTTTTTCCATTCCACGTAAATTGCTACGTGTAAGAAGCGGTGATTCACGGTCTACCAGGTATATTTTAACATAGTCTTTCAAACCTTCTATGTAACTGATTTCGTGAAGAAAAATTTTCGTCTTTTTGTATTCTACATTGACCATAATATGGTCTTGTTCAGGAGTCTGCTTTGCACGGAGCAGCATGCCCTCTTCCACTTTTCGGACTGCAGCAGCGAGTCGTTCTTTTGAGATCGGCTTAAGCAGATAATCAATGGCATTTAGTTCGAAACCTTCGACAGCATATTGGTGATAGGCCGTGGTGAAGATAACTAGGGGGCGGGGAGCGAGTTCGCGAATAAACTGCGTGCCCAATTGATCGGGCATTTCAATATCCAGAAAAATCAGATCGATAGCGTGATCTCTTAAATACTCTTCCGCTTCGGCCGTCGCATTAAATTTACCTGTTACTTCGATTTGCTCAAAATTTAACAAGTCGTCTTCGAGGATATTGAGCGCGAAGGGTTCATCATCAATAAGTATACATTTAATCTTCATCGGTCATCAGTTTGAGGGTTACTTCGAAATCTCCAACGTCGGTTTTTCTGATTTTGAGGTCATGTCGATTGGGATACAATAATTGTAATCGTCTGCGTACATTGGTCAGTCCTATCCCTTCGTTTGGGCGTGGTTCTGTATGTTGTAAGATTCTATTGCGGGATATAAAGATAATGCCACCTGGAGTTTCCTGAAATTGAAACTGTATCTGTGGAGCTGTTTTGCTATCCACACCATACTTGAATGCATTTTCCACAAAATGTATGAAGAGTAATGGGGGGATCATTCTGTTTTTGACCGTATTTTCAATATCAAGTGCTACATTTCCTTTAATAGGAAGACGAAGGGTCTGTAAGGCAATAAAATTGCGCATATGGTCGATCTCTTTAAAAAGTTCGACTTTGGGGCCGTCTACTTCGTAAAGTATATAGCGTAGCATTTCGGATAACTTAACAATAGTGTCTTCTGAATCTGGTGATTGTTTACGAATGAGCCAACGGATATTATTAAGTGTATTGAATAGGAAATGCGGGCTGATCTGAAGTTTTAACATCGTTAGTTCTGCCGTTGTTTTTTCAAGCGCGATCTGTTTGTTGAGCTCCTTTTGTCGGGCTTGTTCATCATAGAGAAAGATCATGGATGAAGTAATCATACAAAGGGAATAAATGATACCGGGGCCAATCACCAAACGCACAAAAAGAATATTCTCTTTGGTCAAATGGGCAAGTTCTCCATCTGGATTGAAATAGACTATGATGTAGTTGAGCACCACGTATGTGGCAAATCCAAGTGCGATTAATAGCACAAAAATCTTTCTGCGACCGAAAAAATAGGTAGGTGCAACAACATAGCAATGCAAGTAAAAATTAGCAGCCAGGAATACGATATTTACTAAATGCGATAATGCTGAATATGCTTTGAAATCCGCGATTTTATCGGGTTGGTAGAGGTAAGTTATAAAGGGTAACAGCATTAGTATAGTCCAGATGACAATATGTAAATAAAATTTTCTGAAAAACCTGCTGATCATGTTATGTCTAATTAATTGCCTTAATTTTTGGATATCATCAAACTTAGATAAATTGCTTTTTATATGCAATATAAATACGTTTCTATGCAAAAAGAATTATTCATTGAAGCCTGTTTTCCTAAGGTTAACATGATCTGTTGTTAATCGATAGGGTGTTAAAACATGACCTGCTGTTAAATGATATGATGTTAAAAGGAGGTTTGCGAAAGAAGGCGAAATCGGGAAATACGCTGCACTGTTGGAAATAGTTTTGTATTTTGCAGGTATAAACTTTGTAACGTGACATTCAATCCAAATCGATATCAACATATGCCCTATAGACGCTGCGGGAAGAGCGGTGTTTTCTTACCTGCCATCTCATTGGGGCTTTGGCAAAATTTTGGTGAAACTGATATTCAAGCTGTATTTCGGAACACTTTAATTACGGCTTTCGATCGTGGGATTACCCATTTTGACCTTGCCAATAATTATGGACCGCCCCCAGGAAGTGCAGAAGAAAACTTTGGGAATATATTGCATGCCGATTTTGTGGGCTATCGTGATGAACTACTTATTTCTACCAAAGCAGGATATACCATGTGGCCAGGTCCTTATGGTGATTGGGGAAGTCGTAAATATTTGATGGCCAGCTTACATCAGAGCTTAAAACGGATGAAGCTCGATTATGTGGATATATTTTACCATCATCGACCGGATCCGAATACACCGTTGGAAGAGACAATGGCAGCATTGCGAGATATTGTTCATCAAGGAAAGGCCTGCTATGTAGGTTTGTCCAATTATCCTCCTGATCTTGCTCAGAAAGCTGCAGCGTTATTGCGTGCAATGGGGACACCATGCCTTATTCATCAGCCTAAGTATTCGATGCTGGTGCGGACACCTGAGGAGGGACTTTTGGATGTGCTGCAGGCAGAAGGAATCGGAGCGATCGCTTTCTCTCCTTTGGCACAGGGACTGCTGACCAACAAATACCTCGGGGGTATTCCGGCAGATTCACGCGCTTCGAAAGAGCATTTTTTGAAAAGTGAAATGATCACTGCAGAATTAATGGAGAAGATCGACCGGTTGAATAATCTTGCGATACAAAGAGGTCAAACATTGGCGCAAATGGCAATTGCATGGTTGTTGAAAGATGAACGCGTAAGCTCAGTTTTGGTGGGGGCAAGAAATAGTGAACAGCTGGTTGATTCGCTCAAGGCCCTGGACAGGCTGGACTTTACGGCGGATGAATTGACGCATATAGATACTATTCTGAAGCATAATTAGTCACCTAATTGATCATATCATGTTTGCCTTCGAAGCACAATTGGAAATTATTGGTATCAATCCTTTTGTTTATGTTCCTACGGATATTCTGGAAAACCTATTCAAGGATGCAGGAATAAACAAAGGATATATTCCTGTGAAAGGAAAAGTGAATGAAAAGGATTATGTTCAGACGTTGCTGCGGTTTAAGGGGGAGTGGAGACTGTACATTAATACGGTTATATTGTCGAATTCGCCGAAACGAATCGGGGAGACCTTAGCCGTAACAATCGCTTTTGATCCTGAAGACCGGACTATTTTACCCCACCCCGAACTCGAAGCAGCATTTGCACTAAATAAGGAAGCTCTGCAGGTATTCGATGGATTGTCTCCATCGAAGCAAAAGGAAATTATCCGCTATATTTCTTCCTTAAAAACGGCGGATAGTCGAAGAAAAAATATTGAAAAAGCAATGGGTTTTCTTTTGGGTAAAAACCGATTTGTGGGCCGTGAAAAGCCCTAAGAAATCAGACCAGTACTTCGATGTATATACTGTAATTCTGGCCAGATATCGGGATTATTGGTCAGAATTTTAACGATAATTTGAATATACTTATGGATAATCCTAAAATTGTATGGGGTATCATCGGCTGTGGTGATGTCACGGAAAAAAAAAGCGGACCAGCGTTTAATCGGATAAATAATAGTCAGCTATTGGCTGTAATGCGAAGAGATGCGGTGAAAGCTGCTGATTATGCTACTCGACATCAAGTCCCCTTGTGGTATTCAGATGCGGACGATTTGCTCGATAATATCGATCTCAATGCAATTTATGTTGCAACGCCACCATCTTCTCATCTCGCATATGCGCTATCTGCCTTGCGTAAAGGGAAGTTTGTTTATGTTGAAAAGCCCGTTACGTTAAATGCGATAGAAGCAGAAACATTATTGCAGGAAGTAAAAGAAAGTGACGGAAAGTTGGTTGTTGCACATTATAGGCGGCAATTGCCTTTGTTTCTAAAAGTTAAAGAACTTGTTGAAAGTGGTGAAATTGGCGAATTAAGGACAGTCCAATTGCGTTTATGGCAAAGCAGAACCCCCGACTTGGTGACTAAAGGTGCCGGAGATTGGCGTACTGACCCTGCCGTTTCGGGGGGAGGTTATTTCTTTGATTTAGCCCCACATCAATTGGATTTGATGATCTATTTTTTTGGAATGCCGGTTTCATATCATGGTTTTAGCTTGATTCAAGATAAAGAAAGTGCTGTAGCTGATCAGACAACAGGGACCATTTTGTTTGAAAATCAGCTTGTCTTTAATGGAACTTGGAGTTTTAATGTTGCCAAAGAAAACCAAGTAGATAAGGTTGAAATTGTAGGAAGCCTCGGGCATATTACTTTTTCTATTTTTGGAAATTCAGTTGTTATCAAAACAAGAGATGGCGAGAAGGAATTCCTATTTGATCATCCTGAAAATATTCAATTGCCAATGATTTCGCGCACAGTAGATTATTTCAGCGGCATCGGGCCTAATCCATCTCCGATTGAGGAGGCTGTTGTATTAATGAAGATTATCGATGACTTTTCGACAATAAGGCAATAATGTTTTCGTCGCTCTTACCATAAGCTAGATCATACCATGTGATGACTGTGGTAACCTATGTGCAGTATTTTATTTGAGGACATACCCTTGTAATGTTCTTAATGCCAGTACGCCCGTAGGAAGTACTGGCAATTGAATAAATATTTTCAGGTCTGAATATTAAATTTTCGCCAATGCAAGATCGATAAATGATAGTTCTTCGACGGTAAGCGTGATATCGATGGCTTGAGCATTTGCTATGGCCTGCTCTGCATTTCGGGCACCTGCTAAAACCACAGTGATCGCAGGCTGTAGACTGGTCCAGCGTAATACCAATTGAGAAAGCGTTACACCTTTGTTAGTGGCAATTGGACTGATGGTATCCAAGAAGGTCTTTACCTTGGCCAGATCAAATTGTTGGAAATAACCATTGCGGTGATCGCTTTCTTTTAATTTACCTGTGTTAAAATATTTACCGGTTAATAAACCGCGCTCCATAGGGCTATATACAATGATCCCTAGATCATTTTCCTTTGCGTAAGGAACAAGGTCCTGTTCGATACCTCGGTTCAACATACTGTAACCAACTTGATTACTCGCAATGTTGAGGTTCTTCCGTGCTTCTGAAACTTGATCGACACTATAATTGCTGACGCCGGCGGCACGGATCTTACCTTGTTGTAAAAGAAGATCCAAGGCTTCCATCGTTTCCGAAATCGGGGTCGTGCTATCTGGCCAGTGAATCTGAAGTAGATCGATGTAGTCCGTGCGTAAGCGTTTTAGGCTATTCTCTACTTCATGAATTACACTAGTTTTTGACGAATATTTATAAACTGGAATAGTTTTACCAGCTTCTTCTGCATCAAAGAAAAATTCACCTTTTCCTTGGTTACTACTGTCCCATACCAAACCAAATTTGGTCAATAGCTGTATTTTGGTCCGATCGTAACCCTGAATTGCCGCACCGATCATTTCTTCACTTAAACCAAATCCATAAAAAGGGGCTGTATCCAATGTAGTGACACCATTGTCGATCGATGCTTTTACAGAATCAATAGAATCTTTCTTTTCATTTCCGCCCCACATGTTGCCACCAATGGCGAAAGCTCCATAAGTAATTGCTGATAATTCTAAATCTGTTTTTCCTAATTTTCTGTATTCCATTTTTTTATTTTTTTATGTTTCCTATTAAAATTATTTATTACGCTAATGCGCCTTTTTTACCAAATAAATCTGTTCGAAATGGCGCTTATTATTATTTTAATGATTGATAGCACAAAGTTATAACCCTTATTTTTATTATTAAAATAATTTAAATTAGGTTATTCTATTATTTTTATGATATATCATTAGGTGTTTTTTTAGGGAAAGCTTGAACAGTTATAGCTAAGTTTTTCTTGCTCATTCCTGTATAAACTAGTAAATTTATGTCATGCAGTAAGTCTTTTCGAAGGCGATCAATACCATTTTTATTGGAATAAGCAGTTGAGCAAAAGGATAACGATGCAAAAAGTAGAACAATTTAAACCTGACGTGATTATCATTGGAGCTGGCTTGGCAGGACTTACGACAGCAATGGAAGTCACCAATGCTGGTAAGAAAGTGCTTCTTGTAGATCAGGAAACGGAAGAAAATCTAGGGGGGCAGGCCTATTGGTCCTTCGGGGGACTTTTTCTTATCAATTCGCCGCAACAACGTCTCATGGGTATCAAGGATTCTTATGAACTAGCCCGACAGGATTGGATGGGGACTGCCGGATTTGACCGCGAGGAGGATTATTGGCCACGACAATGGGCTGAGGCCTACTTGAAATTTGCAACGGAAGAAAAGTCGGCCTACATTGCTAAGCTTGGCATAAAGTTGATGTTTATGGTCGGTTGGGCAGAGCGCGGTGATGGTTCGGCCTCGGGGCATGGTAATTCTGTGCCTAGATTTCATGTCAGTTGGGGGACCGGAACCGGAGTTGTGAAACCTTTTGTGGATAAAGCTTATGCTGCGCAGGAAAAAGGTCTTCTGCAGTTTCGTTTTCGACATCGCGTGACAAAATTGCTAACGCAAGATGGCACGGTCATTGGAATTGCGGGCGATGTTTTGGAAGATGATAACAAAGCTAGGGGTGTTGCAACCAACAGAACTATTCTTGCAGCGTTTGAATATTATGCAGATCAGGTCGTTATTGCTTCTGGAGGGATCGGCGCAAATCATCAATTGGTACGTGAAAATTGGCCTGAACGATTAGGGAAAGCGCCGGCACAAATGATTTCAGGTGTTCCCGCCTATGTCGATGGAAAAATGTTCGGAATTGCGGAAGAGGTTGGGGCTCATATGATAAACCGCGATCGCATGTGGCATTATACGGAAGGGATTGAAAATTGGAATCCAATATGGCCTAACCACGGCATCCGTATCTTGCCTGGGCCCTCTTCATTGTGGTTTGATGCCCGCGGCAACAGACTTCCTGCTCCTTATTTGCCTGGATTTGATACCTTGGGTACACTCAAGCACCTGCAAGAGACAGGCTTTTCTTATTCCTGGTTTATTTTGACGCAGAAGATTATCAAAAAAGAGTTTGCTCTTTCGGGTTCAGAACAGAATCCAGATATTACCAACAAGGATTACAGCTTATTTTTGAAGCGCATTTTTGGGAAAAATGCGCCCGGGCCCGTTGAGGCTTTTAAGGAAAAAGGATCTGATTTTATTGTTTCGGACAATCTAAAGGATCTGGTAGCCGGTATGAATCGTTTGACAGGGGAGGATCTATTGGACTATGAAGCAATTAAATCACAAATTGAAGCGCGTGACCGGGAAGTAGATAATAAGTTTTCAAAGGACACGCAAGTAAATTACATCCGGAATACACGGAATTACCGTGGTGATAAATTAGGCCGAGTGGCAGCCCTTCATAAAATCCTGGCGCAGGAAAATGGACCGCTTATTGCGGTACGTCTCCATGTACTGACCCGGAAAACCTTAGGTGGTCTTAAAACGAATCTCCAAGCACAAGTGCTAACAAAGGATGACGAGGTGATAAAGGGCTTGTATGCTGTGGGTGAGGTGGCTGGATTTGGTGGTGGCGGGATGCACGGCTATCGGGCACTGGAAGGTACATTTTTGGGGGGATGTATTTTCTCCGGCATGAAAGCCGGACAACATATTGCGAGTCTGCCAAAGGCACCATCTGCCTAAGAAATGTGATGAAAATTAATTCTTTTCTTAATGTTAAAATAGAGGTTCCATAGGCAATCAATGCGATTTTTGCCTATGGAATAAGGTACTATTAAGTTTTTTTTCTGATAGAGCGCATCGTTTGGAGAAGAACAGAAACGAGTACAAGAGCGAGTCCAACATAGAAGGAAGCATTGACTTGTTTGCCTTCGTTGAAGAATAAAAAAGCAATGATAATCGAATAGATGGGCTCGAGATTGAAACTCAAATTGACCGTAAATGCAGATAGCTTCTTGAGTGATTCAGCAAAAAGAACATAGAGGCCAACCGTACAAAATAAAGCCAGCAAGATTAAATAGACCCCATCAGAAAAGCTCGGTATAAAACGTTCGGTGGGAAATAGATAATAGAAAATGGGCAGTCCGAGTCCCAATACAATGGTGCCACTAAGCATCTGATAAAAATTGAGCAATTTACTATCATATTGTTTGACTAGTCGCTCGTTGTAAATGGTATATAAAGCCGCAAAAATAGTTGAAATTACACCCAAAATAATCCCAAGTTGATAAGAGCTATCAAAATGAAAGATTAAACTGATTCCGATCAATGTCAGCATACTTAACATGAGCTGCGCTGCGCTAAATCTTTTCTTGTTGATGATTGGCTCTAATACAGCGGTAAAAAAACTGGTTAGGCAATAGCAAACCACGCCAATGGAAATGTTGGAAAACTTGATGCTACCATAAAAAAATATCCAGTGGATGGTGATTAATAGGCCGACTTTCGCAATTTTAAACACATCTTTAGTGGATTTTAAACGCTCAATTTTGAATAATTTGAGAACGAGGAATAAGATGATTGTTGAGAGTAAAACCCGAAACCAGACGAGTGGTATTTGATTGAGGGTAATTAGCTTGCCGAAAACACCGGTGAAGCCTGCGAGCAGTACTGCGGTATGAAGTACTAAATATGATTTTTTCATAAAAAAATGTCTTTCCCAAAAGGGAAATTTAAAAGCTAAATAAATAGTTAATCCTTATATCATCCGAATTTGCTCCTGATCGGACGCCATTATTCGTTTGACATTGCGCTATATTATTTTGCTGGAGGAGAAAGACAAGTTCTTCGGCCCATGGTTTTATGCTTGTTTTTAACAAATATAGAAATTATCTACAGCATTCAAAGTGTTATATTTCAGCTATTTTGTTTGGATTAATATTCTTCATCCTAAAGACTAAATGTTATATTAGTAATCTCGCTAGGGGGGATCCCAAGATAATCGTCTTCCTAGTAATGAATACACAATATCAATATAAACCAAACTAAACAATGAAGAGAAAAGAATTTATACGAAATACGAGTCTATTGGCTGCATCAGCACTTTTTGCACAGACGAAAGTATTCGGTTTTCAAGCTGATACGGTTCGTGTAGGGCTGATCGGTACAAACGGAATGGGCTGGTCCAATCTGAACGCCATCTTGAAGGTACCAGGAGTGCAGTGTACGGCATTATGTGATGTCGATGAAAATGTTTTGGGGAATCGAGCTGAGGAATTAAAGAAACGCAATATTAATGTGAAGACTTACATCGATTATAAAGACCTCCTAAAAGCAAATGACGTTGATGTTGTTATTGTCGCTACACCTGATCATTGGCATTGTATGCAAATGGTTGATGCTGTTGCGGCCGGAAAAGATGTATATGTCGAAAAACCGATTGGAAACTCCATTCGGGAATGCGAAATTATGGTTGCAGCTGCTAAGAAGCATAAGCGCGTTGTACAGGTTGGGCAGTGGCAACGTAGCCAACAACATTTCAGAGATGCGATGGATTTTGTTCATAGCGGAAAATTGGGGAAAATACGTCTTGTTAAGGCTTGGGCTTATCAAGGTTGGATGAAGAGTATTCCGGTTCAGGCTGACGCTCCTGTTCCTGCGGGAGTACATTATGATAAATGGCTAGGGCCAGCACCAAAACGTGCGTTTAATCCCAATCGTTTTCACTTCAATTTTAGATGGTATTGGGATTATGCGGGTGGCTTGATGACCGATTGGGGTGTACATATGTTGGATTATGCGCTAATTGGAATGAAAGTATCAGATCCTGTTTCGGTTATGGCTGCTGGCGGTAAATTTGCTTATCCTGACGATGCCGCTGAAACTCCAGATAGTTTAACAACGGTATATGAGTTTGATGGATTTAATGTTCAATGGGAGCAGGCAACAGGGATAGATTTGGGGCCTTACGAAAAGACTCACGGAGTTGCTTTCATTGGCAATAATGGTACCTTGGTCGTCAATCGCGAGGGCTGGGAAGTTATCCCGGAGAAAGGGCGAATGGATGCTGTCTCTTTTCAACGTTCACAGGATAATGGATTGGACAAGCATATGGTTAATTTTGTAGAAGCAGTTAGAAAGAAATCCGTTGAGGGTTTACATGCTCCGATAGAAGCTGGGGCACATATCGCGATATTCTCACAAATGGGAAATATTGCTTATCGGGCCAAAAAGAAATTGTTCTGGGACAAACAAAAGCGCAGTTTCAATGATAAGGATGCAGACCAGTACCTAGCGAAAGTTTATCATAATGGTTATAATCTGCCCAAGGTTTAAGATGTTAAAAATAGCTGTTAAAAAGATATTGTTTTGTCTAGCACTGACGGGGCTGACTGTGAACCAGGTTTCAGCGCAACAGATGGAACAAATGTGGAATGGTGAAGGGGGAAATAAACCGATCGCCCAAAATAGAGGGAAACTGTTCCGTGAAGGCAAATATGCGATGTTTATCCATTGGGGAATCTATTCGCAGCTAGCAAATACCTGGAAGGGAAAAACGTTTTATGGCATAGGGGAGTGGCTCATGAACAAGAGTATGGCCAATATCCCTGTTGCGGACTATATGGCCGCTGCGGGTTCTTTCCGTCCAGATCATTTTGATGCTAAAGCTATTGTGCAGCTTGCAAAAGATGCTGGAATGCGTTACATCGTGATTACAAGTAAACATCACGATGGATTTTCGATGTTTCATTCTAAGGTGAATTCTTTTAATATTGTTGAGGCTACTGATTTTAAGCGTGATCCAATGATTGAGCTCGCAAAAGCATGTAAAGAGGGGGGAATTGGTTTTGGGTTCTATTATTCGCAAAATCAGGATTGGACCTATCCTGGCGGAAATGGAGGCCCCAAGGTGAATGCAGCTGGTCAGCCGAAAACATTTGATGATTATTTTTGGGAGAAATGTTATCCTGAGGTGAATCAGATTACAACTGAGTATGGACCGATAGAATTGGTCTGGTTCGATACTCCTGGGGGAATGGACAAGAAATATGCACAAAAACTTGTTGAATTGGTTCATAAAAATCAACCCGGAGCATTTGTGTCAGGGCGAGTTGGGCACGGGCTCGGGGATTATTCTACTTTAGGAGATATGGAAGTACCGCGGCAGAATGTTCCAGGTCTTTGGGAAGCAGTGGATGTAACCAACGATTCTTGGGGATATGCTTGGTACGACAATAATTGGAAGAGTGCTCGCGAGATCCTATTGCGTACATTGTCGACGGTTGGTCGAGGTGGGACTTATATGTTAAATGTCGGCCCCAAGCCAGACGGGACTATTCCAGAACCAGCGAGTTTAGCGTTGCGCGGTGCGGGTGCCTGGATCCGGAAATATCCTGAGACCGTTTATGGCGCACAGGCGTCACCTTGGGGGCATGCCTTACCCTGGGGAGATGCTACTGTACAGGGGCGTAAGATTTCGTTGTTGGTCTATCATTGGCCGGCCAATGGAAAGTTGTTTGTTCCGGGCCTAACAAAAGGGATAAAGTCGATTAGCCTTTTAACTTCCAACGGCAAAAAGTCCTTGAATTACACGTTCGATGGAAAATGGTTAAAAATCAATATGCCAGGTGTAGCTCCCGATCCATTGGTTTCTGTCATTGAAGTTGTTATGGAGGAGATACCAGCTATTGATATGATGTTAGGTGTTGATCCGGCGATGGAGACAATTGTGCCTGTTGATTTTGCTGAAGTTGAAGGATGTAATAAAACTGGAAAATCATGGATGGAAAAATTCGGTGAATGGAAGCATGTGGTTCAAGTAGGGCAATGGACTGATCAAAGTAAATTAACGTATGCTATAGACATTGTTAAGCCAGGCTATTATCAAATTGATCTCAATTATACGGGGCAGGGGAGAGTGGTGTGGAAGATCGAAAACTCGGCTGGGGAGATCGTACAGAATCAGCAAGCGGCCTCTTCTGTGTATAACTGGTACCCTTGGGGATGGATGAAATTTAAGGCTCCGGGGCGCTACAAAATTACTGTTTCGTTAGTGGAAGGGGATGGTGATAAAGTCAGTCTTACTGCACTTCGATTTAAATCTGTAGAATAGATCTTAACAGTCTATTCTACAGATTCTTCAATAATCACCTTTCTGTGCTCTCGGCCCCAGTTAATCATTTCTTGGATGATATTACCAAATGTCCGGCAATAGGCAGTCGGTAGGTATTCAATTAGCACAGGACTGTCCGGATAGACTTTTCTGCTAACAAGCTTGTTGAGTTCCATATCTTTCAATTCTTTGGACAGCATACGAGTGGTGATCCCAGGGATACTTCGTTCAATTTCTCGAAACCGTTTATTACCGTTGCATAATGAATTGATAATGGGAATACGCCATTTTCCACCTATAAAATACAGGGTGTCTTGTAATGCCCTTAGTTCTTCTACTTGATTTCTTTCCATGGTAATTTTGGTATACTCTATTATACTGGTATCAAATGTATATCAAATACCCGATATATTTGTCAAAAAATAGAACAATGAAAAATTTAGAAAACAAAGTCGTCTTAGTTACAGGAGGGAATAGTGGAATTGGTTTTGCAACAGCGAAGGAGTTTAGGGAAAATGGGGCACAAGTTATTATTACAGGAAGAAGAAAACAAGCTATTGATCAAGCCGCTGAGCGGATAGGAGCAACAGCCTACGTGGCGGATCAGGCTATACTACAGGATATTGAAAAACTTGCTCAAGAAATAAAAGATCGGTTTGGATATATAGATGTCCTATTTATCAACGCCGGTATTACAGGTGAAGGAGGTTTTATTGATGAAGCATCAGAAGCGAATTTTGATGCAGTAATGGATATCAATTTAAAAGGCTCATATTTTACATTGAGCAGGTTTATTCCACTTCTTCGCGATGGTGCGTCTGTCGTTATTCTTTCTTCTAATGTAGCTACCTTAAATATGCCAGCGAGTTCGATTTATCAAGCGAGTAAAGCGGCCGTTAATTCCTTTGCCAAAACAGCAGCAATGGAGCTTGCAGACCGTAAAATTCGTGTAAACACCGTGAGTCCGGGTCCGACTAGGACGGATGTTCTCAACAAGAATTATGACCAGCAGACTGTCGAAAATATTTGGAATAAGTTGGCAGCAGAATCTCCACTCAAAAAGATAGGTACAGCTGAAGACGTCGCTAAAATGGTTGTTTATCTGAGTGGTGATCATGCATCTTACATCACTGGCGCTGATTTTGTTTTGGACGGTGGAATGGGTATCAATCATTCTTAATTATAGCGCACTAAGAGAATTTTAGGTGAAGAACTTATCCTTCGTAGATATTGAATTATTATCATACGAAGGATAATCAATAGTTTAGATTCTTTGTCTGATCTCGCTTATTTATATTAGGGCGGATTGCATGCTAATTTTACGAGATTAAATAGTTTAAGCTATTCTTGCAGCAACGTCTGTATTTTTTCGATAGACGCCTCATTCTCTAAGAACTCGATATATGGAAGCAGCGGCTCGATATCTTGCTTATCCATTGTTTCTAGATCGTCAAATAGTGCATTTACAAAATCAGTACAAAAGGATTTTCCATAACTGTAGGTGCTAATTCTGGCAAGATCCTCACAATTGATTTCTGTGGCATTCAGATTAAATACAAGCTCAGGAATTTCGTAGTCGCCTTCTGCCGGATAGCCAATATACCTAAACATGCTTTCCTTCCATACGCGAAATAGGATTTGATGCGAGACATGTTTCCCAAAGTAATCGAACACTTTGGAAAGTATCTCGTAAGCGGTTTCTTTCTCAAAAACACCAGTAATGCTTTTGTCGATCAATTCGGCATAGGAAATGAAAATTGAGCTATCAAAATGAACATCAAAATTAGCGGTCAGCATGGCCACAATATGTTCTCTGGGCTGGGTTCTTAAAAGTTGTCTTGCTGTTAATGAGGTTAAGTTATGCTTTTGTTCTCGACCGTGGCTGTCGGGGAGGAGTACGGTGTGTTCTTTGTCGAGGAGCGAGATGACGAATTTCCAATCTTCGGGCCTTTTGAGAATCCTGCAGTTCTGAGCGAGATAACCGCTCCTTTTAGGGTCGGGTTTCTTGTCGCCAACAATAACTTCTCCAGGTTGAATAATATGTTCTGGAGGAACTTTAAACCTGCGTATATGCACAAAGAGTTCTTCTCCGGAAGGTAACGCAAGAGTACCAAATCCTTTGTTATTGTCGAACCATTTGACTGCGCCGATAAACATGGCTGGGGTTGAGTTTTGTTTCAATAGGATAAAGGTAAGGAATAAATGCCTTTATTAGGTATTGAAAATGAAATATTTGCAATTATTTGTGCTATATCACCTATTTTTCTCGTATTTACCTACTTATTTGGTTGGGGAAAAGATTTTCGGAAGGCCAAAGGAGACATATTTGTCTTCGCTTTGAATAACTTGTTAAATGATTGGGGATGGCCAAAGCCCAAGTCGTAAGCAACTTCGCTTACGGATAGGTTTGTGATGGATAATTTCTCTTTTGCTTTGTCAATTATTTTATCATGGATGAAATGTTGCGTATTTTCACCGGTCTGCAAACGGAGCATATCGCTTAAATAACTGGCTGAAATGTGTAGGCGTTCAGCAAGATACTGTACCGTTGGAATGCCTTGTTTAGTAGAAATATTGTTAGAGAAATATGCTTCCAATATTTCCTCAAGTTTGGCTATTAAGTTCGTGTTAATCGCTTTTCGTGTGATAAACTGTCTTTTATAAAATCGGTTGGCATAATTTAAAAGTAATTCAATGTGGGAAATAATCACATCTTGACTAAAGTCATCGATTCGGCTAGTTAATTCTTCATCGATGTGTCGGAAGATGGAAATAATTCGGTCTTTTTCTTTTTCGGATAAATGTAAGGCTTCATTTGTGGTATAAGAAAAAAAGCCGTATTGTTTTATTTTTTTTGCTAGGGGATATCCCCAAAAGAAATCAGGATGTATCAAAAGGGTATATTGTGAGCATACTTCGCCTTCATTTGCGCCGTGGTTTCCTATAATTTGATTTGGAGCGGCAAACAGAAGTCCACCTTCGTCAAAGTCATAGTAACCTTGTCCATAGATGAGTTTTCCTTTAACACTCGGTTTGTAGGATATTTTGTAAAAATTCAATACATGCGGTTGAGGAATATTGTTGAGCATAACCTGATGAGTGCTGCCATTCACCATGCTGACCAAGGGGTGGGCCGGTGTTGGAAGGCCAAAAGCACGGTGAATATCCGATAGGGATTCCATCTTTGGGAGAGCTTTTTGTTCTTTTTTCATTTTTGAATTTACATAATTCTCGTTTACAATAGTCGATAATGTAAACGAGAATGAATTATTGACATAGGGATTACTTGGAAACGCCTTGAGCTTGTGCTGAAACAGTATCCCATTCTTTCCATGTGGCAATCCTTTCGGCATATACACTACTTACCCAAGATAGGTTTCCATTTCCTAGATTAAACCGCAAGGGAGGATTTTCTGTGTCAACAATACTGAAGATTGCAGCTGGAGTCGCATTCGGATCACCTTTCTCCATTTTTCCTAAATCAGTAAAAAATTGGGCTTTAAAATCTTGGTAAGGATCTAATGTTTCAGCAAATTGTAGTGATTCCTGACTTCCAAATTCGGTGGCATAGGCTCCGGGTTCTATGATGGTTACTCTGATGCCAAACGCTTTGACCTCAAGCGCTAAACTTTCGTGTATTGCTTCAAATGCCCATTTTGAGGAACAATAGTATCCGATTACAGGCAGTGTAACGTGGCCTAGGCTACTTGATGTCCCTAAGATGTGGCCATGTCCTTGCTGACGTAATAATGGTAAAACAGCTTGAATGACAGCTACCGGTCCAAGGATATTTGTTTCGTATTGTTTTCGAATATCGTCCATGCTAGCTTCCTCAATAGTTCCAACCAGAGAGTAACCTGCATTGTTAAGGACAATGTCTAACTGGCCAAAGTGATCATATGCCTGTTGTACAACAGTTTTTACTTTTTCGGTGTCGGTAACGTCCAATTCCAGTGTCAATACGTTGTCTCCATATTTCTCATTGAGATAGGCGATGGAAGAGAGTCTTCGTGCGGTAGCAATTACTTTGTCTCCCCGCTGTAATGCTGCCTCTGTCCAGATTTTCCCGAATCCGCGCGAACTGCCCGTGATAAACCAGATTTTACTTTGCGTATTTTGTGTCATATTTCTTTGTATTTGTAATACAAACTTCCATAAAGCGCGTCTAATAAAAATCGCCAAATTGAGGGAATATGTAGCCGAAAGGAGTTTTGTGAAATTTATTTAAACGAATAATTTTATGGAGTTATTTTTTGTCTCTTAGTCGTAATTTTGAACTAACTTAGGATGTTAAAATCTGTTTTTATAAGATAGATTTTCATTAAACGTAAAGTTCCGTATGCAGCGTGTAATTGCTAAATCCATTCTTAACAAAACAAAACGGAGAGATACCTTGGCATTATATGGTTCTGACCCTGGTGATAATCGGACTTTGGTTATGCGTGCGGTTGAAAAACACTATCCACAGCTCGTGGAAAAATACCAACGATTGTTTGGTCCGGACGGTAAACTTTCCAGCTATTATCGACAGGCATTTGCGGAAAAGGTAAAGGGATTATGTGTACAATATGGGCTGCGAGACCGGCTGGTTTAGCTACTAAGTTTACTGATTTTATCTTCAAAAAATCAGATCTCATTTTTATTTTTATAAGTTGTTGTAAAATAGGTTTATATGGTCCGAAAAAGACGTTAAATTTATTTTTCGTACCTTTGTACTGTCAAAAGACAGAATGGCGTGAGTTTATTCCGCTATGGCTTTGTGCCGTTGGCACAGCCTAGGTTGTTCGTTATACTTGTTGAAGTATATTTTGGAGATGCTTTTTGAATGGAGCATTTCGTCTTTAAAAGATTAGTTTCTTTTTCATCATTGCTCTTACCGAACCGAGAGTAAAGTATGTTAGTTAATAAGTTGATTGAACTGTACGAGTAAGATTTCGATCAAACGAACTCAACTGTAGGGATATTTTTATTTGTAAGAAAATAGCGTAGGCGTATGGCCTTAGTGGGTTACTCATGCCCTTATGGTTTATTTATGTTTAAAAAAATTAAAGAATGGATAAAACTAGCAAGGTAAAAGTAAAAGTTGAAGACTTGGTACTTGTTTTCGGAAAACAGAAGAAGCAAGCTTTGAAATTACTAAATGAGGGTTTCTCCAAAAAGGAGATCTTGGCAAAGACAGATTGCACGATCGGAATCAACAAAGCTAATTTTGAAATCTTCGAGGGTGAATTCTTTGTTATAATGGGACTATCAGGCAGTGGGAAATCTACCCTGCTCCGTTGTCTTAATCGATTGAACGAACCCACATCAGGAAAGGTATTTATCAATGGAGAGGATATTACAGGGAAAAATAATAAAGATCTTCTTGAAGTCCGTAGGACAGAAATGAGTATGGTCTTTCAGAAGTTTGGTCTGTTGCCACATCACACCGTATTGAGCAATGCCGCTTTTGGTTTAGAACTAAGAGGGGAAGAACGGGAAAAACGGGAGTCTAAAGCTCAGAAAGCACTTGATGTAGTAGGACTGAGCGGATTTGAGCAACAGTTACCGTCTCAGTTATCTGGTGGTATGCAACAGCGGGTTGGACTGGCTCGGGCACTTGCCAATGATCCCGAAGTATTACTGATGGATGAGGCATTTTCAGCACTAGATCCCCTGATTAAAACAGAAATGCAAGATCAGTTATTGGAGTTGCAGGATAATTTACAAAAAACGATCGTTTTTATTACCCATGATCTCGATGAAGCAATCAAATTGGGCGATCGTATTGCTATTATGAAAGATGGTGTCATCGAACAGATCGGTACTGCGGAAGATATCTTGACAAATCCAGCAAGTGACTATGTTAAAGCCTTTGTTGAAAAAGTTGATCGCAAGTCCATCATTTCGGCAGGTTCACTGATGTTTGAGAAACCTACTGTTGTACGTTTCAAAAAAGATGGCCCTGAGGGGGCTCTACGTAAAATGCGGTCGACAGGAATTGAGATTCTCCCTGTAGTTGATGCTCATGAGACTTTTCTTGGTTTCGTTCATATGAGTGAAGTCATTCAATCTGCAAAGCGTAGGGAACCTACCGTAGAATCCATTATACATACGACCGTTCCAACTGTATCAAAAGAGGTGACCGTTGAAGAAATGTTGCCCTTGATATCGGAGATCCGGTCGCCAATCGCTGTGGTGAATGAACATAATCGTTTGTTGGGGATCGTAACACAGACATCATTGATTATCGAAGCGACTAAGTATAATGAAGAAGAAATTATTGAATTAAAAGAGAAAGCAAATAATCAGTAGAAATGAATAAAGTAATCGATATAGGACAATACATTGCTGTAGCCGTCAATTGGCTGACAGATCATTTAGAACCATTTTTTAACTTGATAAAAAATACGGGGAATGCATCCATTATTGGACTGGAATGGGTGCTAACAACAATACCTTTTTTTATTATCATCGCATTATTTACAGGTTTAGCCTGGTGGAAATCTGGGAAAGGGGTTGCATTGACAACATTGGTGGGATTAACATTGATCTATCTGATGGGATTTTGGATTGCAACGATGGAGACTTTGGCCCTGGTATTGGTAGCTACACTGACAGCATTGGTTATATCAGTTCCTTTGGGCGTGTGGGCCGCGAAGAATAAACTAGCAGCGAAAATCATTCGGCCCTTACTTGATTTAATGCAGACGATGCCTGCCTTTGTTTACTTGATTCCAGCGGTGTTATTTTTTAGTATCGGTAAAGTCCCGGGAGCTTTTGCTACCATTATTTTCGCTATGCCACCTGCTGTCCGTTTGACGACTCTAGGGATTGATGCGGTTCCAAAAGATATTGTGGAAGCTGCGCGTTCATTTGGAGCTACCAATAGTCAGATCTTATTTAAAGTAGAGCTGCCCTTGGCTACAAAAACAATCTTAGCGGGGATCAATCAGACCATATTACTGTCTCTATCGATGGTTGTTATTGCCGGAATGATTGCTGCTGGTGGCTTGGGAGAAAAAGTGCTTGAGGGTATCAACAACTTGGATATTGGTCTTGGTTTTGAAAGCGGTTTGTCCGTTGTGATTCTCGCTATTATTTTGGATCGGATCACGCAGGGCTTTGTAAAAAAGAAAGCATAGTATGAGGAAAATAAAAAGTATGGTGTTGTGTCTGATGGTGTTATTGCTTGCTTCATGCACCACAGGCCGGAATAAAAATATTATTCATATCGGTATGGTCGATGGCTGGGCCGAAGGAGTCGCAATGACAGAGGTCGCAAAAGTTATTATGGAAGAAAAGGGGTATCATGTTGTTATCCAGCGGGCTACGCCAGATATGATCTTAGCCTCCATGAACAATGGCGATACAGATCTATATATGGATGTCTGGCTGCCATTGACCCATGGAAGTAAAGTGGCTAAATTCCCAAATATTGAAGAGCTTGGAACGAGTTATAACCATGCGCGAAATGGACTTGTTGTACCGGATTACGTAACAATTGATGGAATTGAAGAGTTGAAAAAACATGAAAAAGAGTTTGATAGAAGGATCATTGGTATAGAAAAGGGGGCTGGAATAACACGTGCGGTGGATCAGGTGATCAAAGATTATAGCCTCGATTATAAGCATGTGAACTCATCTACCGTCGCTATGATCACGGAATTGCAAAACGCGATCAAAGCAAAACGTTGGATTGTGGTAGCTGGCTGGCAACCGCATTGGATGTTTGCTAAAATGAAATTGAAGTTTTTGGATGACCCCAAAAAGACATTGGGTGATGCCGAGCAAATTAAAATTTTTGCACGGGGAGACTTTAACATTGAGCAGCCGGAGCTAGCCCGATTTTTCTCGAAAGTCCACTTTGATGAATCAACAATGGCTGATTTGTTGTCACAAATGCAGGGAAGCCAGAACAAAGCAATTACGGCAAAAGAATGGGTCAGGAAACATAACGATCTCGTAAAGGGCTGGTTATAGTTAACTGAGGTGATTAAATAGTTATGCCACCGCAGCACGCTGCACGGCATAGCATAAGGAGGGCATTGTCATCACGACAATGCCCTTAAAAATTTACGGGCCAGTTGGATTTGTTGTTGTTGTATGCTGGATAAAGGATATCTGCTATCATCAATCCATGTGTCGAGCCCCTTTGGAAATTCCCAGGCGAAATCTAAGACTTTCGCTTTTTCTGCGGCTAAAATAATATCATGTTTCGTTGCATTTGGATTGGCAATCTTGATGTTATTATAAATGCTATCCTGGATGAGTGGAAAGTTGTCTGCCATATCCTGATTTCTATTTGTATCCATAGTGAATTATTTTTAAAATAATTAAGAATGATTCTAAATGATTTCATACTTTAGTCAAAGATAGCAGGCATTCTATTGTTATGGGGTCTGCATAAAGGAGTAAAATGTCCGTCGAAGGGAATATTTCTGCTAAGATATATTGCCTAATGTGCGTAAGACTATTTGAATCCTAAAAGGAATTAAAAATGGCACTAAGATTATATGATATTGATTCACCCAATTTATTATTGGAGCGGACTTACCCAAGTACCTGCTTTTCTGTCGATACGGGAATTTATGAATCTGTAACACATTTAGATACTACTTTTGGGAAAGGTTTTTACAAGGAGGTTTTCTTCGATGGTATTCATATTGGTTACGGTCATGCACAATTATTTAAACGGATGCGGTTTCGTTTTGAAAGTGATTTTGAAACAGTTGAAATGCACTTTGCTTTAAAGGGTAATAGTCAGGCGAGTGGCGAAATGATGCCATCCGGTGTAAATTTCGAGACCTACCAGCATAATATTATTTACGGAAATTCAATGTGTGGTCAAATGGATTGGGGGAATCAGGAGTTTCAGTTATGTGAAATAAACTTATCGCCCGAATTTTTTAAAAGATTCTTACCCGACGATTCTAAATTCTTTGCAGATTTTCGTAATGCCATTGACCGTGGTAAATCGGGATTGCTGACCAATATGCATAGACGGATTACCCATGATATGTATCAAATTATCAACGAGATAATTAATTGTCAACGAAAGGGAATTTTTAAGAAAATTTTCCTGGAAGCAAAGATTATGGAGCTCTTGCTTCTTCAATTGGAACAGTTTCAGGAAGAAGATTTTGTAGCAGTTTCGTTAAAACAAGCCGATATCGATAAGATATATGCCGTTCGTGAGTTTCTTTTAAAAAATATGGATACCAATAGTACACTGGTCAATCTCGCGCATCTGGTGGGTACCAATGAATTCACATTGAAAAAAGGTTTTAAGGAGCTCTTTGGTACGACTGTTTTTGGTTTTTGGCATGACGCAAAAATGGAACATGCCAAGAAACTGATCCTAGATGAAGATCGAACAATCGGTGAAGTTTCTGATTTGGCTGGTTACAAAAATCAACGCCATTTTTCGGAGGCCTTTAAACGTAAATTTGGAATCCCACCGAGTAAGCTAAAAAATACCTTGTAATGTGGAATAGCTTTTTTCACACTTTACGGACCTTTTATTCCTTCTTACGGAAGTTTTAATAGCGCATGAATCGGGTTTGATAAAAGTCGAATAATTACCTTTGTTTAGAAAGATTCTTAATAGAAATCTTTTGATCAAATATGTACGTAATTAGAAAATCATGGGAAAAACTGAAATGAAAGTAATACAGCTCGCCCTGACTGTAAGTAGAAAAGAATACCTGACGCCACATTATATTCGTGTTTATTTGACTGGTGATGGTGTGGATCAAATCGCTAATACGACCGTCGGAGTCAATAACAAGATCTTGATTCCGCCAAAGCATGTAGATCGCATTTATTTTCCAGAATTTGATTATGAACGAGGGCAGTGGAAGCCGATGGATGAAGCGATTAGGCCAACAGTTCGAACTTATACACATCGCGGTATCAACCTTGATAGAAATGAGGTATGGATTGATTTTGTTGCCCATGGTGATGAGGGGCCAGCTTCAGCTTGGGCTATGGCTGCAAAACCTGGTGATGTGCTTGGGATTCTGATGAAAGCAGGGAAGACGTCTCTATATGAAGTTGCAGCTAACTATCTCCTTGTTGGGGATGCAACTGCAATTCCTGTTCTGGGGGCAATCTTAGAAGATTTGCCACCTTCGGCAAAGGGAATCTGTATGATTGAAGTACATGGTAGCGAAGATATACAGCAATTGAAGACTAAGGCTGCTATTGATTTTATCTGGTTACATAATGATACGCCACAGGAAGGGAGCTTTTTGGCGGATTTGGTGAAGATCAGATCCTTGCCCGTAGAGGATAAATTTGCTTATGTAGCTGCTGAATTTTCGACAGTTAAGGAGATTCGCAATTATTTGCGTAAGGATCTCGGTTGGGGAAGAGAGGAGCTTTATGCTTATTCGTATTGGAAAGCTGGAGTTGCTGAAGATAAATCTGCTACAGATCGCCGTAGTGAGAGTGAAGAAATCCAGGCCTAACGTTTATGATAGGTTATGGAGAAACAGAAACAACTGATCTTAAACGGTAAGTTAAGTAGAGTGATGTGGCAGATGTCGTGGCCTGCCGTGATTGCAATGGTCCTGTATGGTCTGAACAATTTTCTAGATGGTATTTTTGTTGGTCATCTGATTAACAATACAGCGTTGGCAGCTGTCGGTGTAACCTATCCTTTAGCCCAATTTGCACAAGGTTTTGGTACCCTGATCGGAACAGGTATGGGGGCGGCAATTAGTATTTGGATAGGTGGGGATCAACAGGAGAAATTACATAGGTCATTTGGTACGGTGCATTTTTTGACTATTATTTTCTCTCTTATAATTACGCTCCCTTGCTATGTATTTGCCGACAAATTGGTTTACATGATGGGCGGTCGAGGTGAGATATTGGCTCTTGGGGTGGATTACTTTCGAGCAACCATATTGGGTAGTTTTTTCTGGATTTATGGTTTGGCCCTCAATATGATTATTCGTGCAGAGGGTCGTATGAAAACTGCGGCCTGGATGATTGCAATAGGGTTGCTTGTTGATGTCTTACTTAAACCGGTTTTTATAGAACACTTTGGTTGGGGTGTTTCAGGAGCAGCTTGGGCAACCAATATATCGATGATCATCTACACATTTTTAGGTGTATGGTATTACGCCGGGGGAAAGGCTTCGTTCAAAACAAAGTTTTGGTCTTTATCTTGGGATTTATCGATTTTAAAAGAAACTTTTTCGTTAGGAATGCCCGGGTTTGTTATGATGGTCATGATTGTAATCCAGAATATTGTTGTCTTCAACGCATTGGCCAATTACGGAAATGATATGGATATTACGTTTTTTACGGCAGTCAATCGGCTTTATATTTTATTAAATACCCCACTATGGGGGCTTATGCGGGCTTTGCAGCCTGTAACAGGGATGAACTATGGTGCTGGGCAGTATACGAGAAGTATCAATTCGTACCGTTTATTTGCCATTACTGGGCTGCTGATTCTGCTTCCGTTCTGGTTGCTGGTGATGCTGCATCCCGTTGCTGTGATATCTATCCTGATACCAGGAGCGATTTTTTCAATACAGCAGCTAATGGATTTCAGAATTTACATGAGTGTTTTATTGGTTCTTCCATTTATTTTTATGGCGATGGTGTGGTTTCCTTCCATTGATCATGCCAAGCCTGCGACTTTTATCAGTGTATTGCGGCAGGTTGTATTTTATATTCCTATCTTAATTATTGCGCCAAAATATTTTGGTGTACACAGCATTTACGTAGCGAGCGCGGCGATAGATTGGATTATTTTCATTATAGTCATCTATGCGGTTCGACGAAGCACGCGGAAGCTCAATATGCAGGTTGATGTATAAGACATTGCAGCGTGAACGATGTTAATGTTAAGTTAAGCAATCTTTAAGATTGCATTGTTAATATACTACTCATCTTCTAGTAATATAGGTTTCATTTTTTTGGGCAAAATTCAAAATAATGAAACCTATTAAACTACCTCAATTTAGGAAAACAGCTCAGGTGACCTTAGCTATTGCGTTGCTGAATGCGGCACATGTCGATAGCGTATGGGCAAACTTTGCGAATGAAACTACCAAGCTCGAAATTGCCGATCAAGCTATTATTAAAGGGATTGTTAAGGATCAGGACGGCAAACCTATTGACGGCGGCACGATCATCAATGAAACCAGCAAACAGAGTACGCGTACAGAGTTTAATGGTAAATTCAATCTGAAAGGTCAGGTTGGCGACCAAATCCGTGTTTCTTCTTTAGGATACAAAACAGCTACAATAACTGCTACAGATGGGGATCTTGTGGTGGTTTTGGAAAAGGATGATTCAAAGTTGGATGAGGTTGTTGTCACGGCAATTGGTATCAAGCAACAAAAGAAGCAAATTGGTTACGCTACCCAAGAAGTTAAATTAGACGTACTTAAAGAGTCTAAAACAATGAATATTGGTACAGCGCTAACGGGACAAGTATCTGGTCTGATCGTTAATAATCCAACGGGGATTTTTCAGGCACCATCTTTTCAATTGCGTGGTAAGACCCCACTTATTGTCGTAGATGGTATTCCTGTAGAATCTGATTTTTACGACATGTCCAGTCAAAACATAGAGAATATCAATGTGCTGAAAGGAACAGCCGCTTCATCTTTATATGGATCACGCGGTAAAAATGGAGCGATCTTAATTACAACCAAAAGTGCAAAAAGCGATAGGCTGGAGTTTTCGGTTGGAACCAGTAATATGTTTTCTGCAGGATTTACGGTTTTTCCTGAATCGCAGAAGGAGTTCGGAAGTGGATCCAACGGTAAATATGAGTTTTGGGATGGTGCTGATGGGGGGATTTCAGATGGAGATATGACATGGGGTCCCAAATTGAACTCCGGAATAAAGGTTGCACAATGGAACAGTCCGATTCGTGATAAGCAAACTGGTGAAGTGATTCCTTGGTGGGGTGATGTGAGTGGAACCAAGTATAACGATAAGTCACGTTACGAAAGAGTGCCGATTGATTGGGTCGCACATAACAATTTAGAGGATTTCCTTGGAACTGGACTGATTACCGAAAATAATGCGACATTATCGTATCGTTCGGAAAAGGTAAGCATATTTGGAACAGGAAAATATGCCTATCAAAAAGGTCAGGTGCCCAATACAAAGCTTTCTACAGGTGGATTAAATTTGAATACCTCTTACCGTTTTACTCCTGAGGTACAATTAGATCTTAACTTATCCTATAATAAAGTGAAATCTCCAAATTATCCAAGGTATGGATATGGGCCTAAAAATCATATGTATACGATTTTGTTGTGGATGGGAAATGATGTAAATGGACAGGAATTAAAGGATCACCTCTATATTCCGGGACAGGAAGGCTATCGTCAAGCAAACTATAACTATGCTTGGTACAACAACCCTTATTTTGCAGCTAATGAGTTGAACCAAGTATACGATCAAGATATTTTGGCCGGGCAGACTGCTTTAACTTGGCGTATTTCACCTGAATTTACCATCAAAGGTCGTGCTGCAGCAAGACAAAAAAATCTATTCCAGGACATGCAGAGTCCTAAGTCTTACATGAATTATGGCGATTCACGGAATGGGGATTATAAAAACTGGGATAGCAAACAGCTCAATTTTGATGCGGACGTCTTAGCAACTTATATTAAGCAGTTGTCTGATAATTTCGGTGTAACCGTTAATGCGGGATCTTCCACTTTCAAAAGAGATTATCGTGAGCTTTATCAAACTACAGATGGTTTAGTTGTACCATTTGTCTATAACTTAGGCAATACCCAAGGCCCAGTTAAGGCAACAAATACAACAACTGAAAAAATAATCCGAAGTGCTTATGCGTCGGTAAATTTAAATGTGTTTAAGTCGACCTATCTGAATTTTTCAGGAAGAAATGACTGGTCATCCACATTATCAAAGGCAAATCAGTCATTCTTTTATCCATCGGTTTCACTAAGTAGTGTTATCTCCGATTATTTTAAACTGCCAGCGCAAATTGACTTTGTTAAATTGTACAGTTCCTGGGCATCGGTATCTTCTGATCTGGATCCTTATAGCATTGCTGCGACTTATAAAAAAGATGTTACCTATGGTTCGATGCCATCAGTAACCTATCCTGCAGGTATTATTAATCCTGATATCCTTCCGCAGCAGTCCATTTCTTTAGAAATTGGTGCTTCTATGGCTTTCTTTAAAAATAGGCTTTCGGCTGATGTAACGTACTATAATGTTGTTGATAAAAATCAGATTATCGATTTGAGTATTTCTCAAGCATCCGCTTTTACGTCGCGTAAAGTAAATGGAAATAAATACCGTACAAAGGGATTGGAGATTTCTTTGACAGGAAATATAATTAAAAATGAACAATTTTCGTGGACGTCTACTGTAAACTGGTCTCATGCAATTCAGCGTTTGGAAGAAATTTACAATAACCAAGCGAAATACGGTAATCTTAAAAAAGGTGATCGTGCAGACAGCTATTATGGTACTGTTTGGGAAAAATCGGCTGATGGTAAGGTTATCTTGAATCCGAATACGGGTATGCCGACCAAAAATCCATTTCCACAGTATTTAGGTTACTTTCAACCGGACTGGCAATTTGGTTTTGCAAACCAGTTCAAATTTAAGGGATTTCAGGTAAATCTTGATTTCGACGGATCTATTGGCGGCGTGATGAATTCGACAACCATAGAAAAAATGTGGTGGGGTGGAAAGCATCCTTCTTCGGTCTTATATCGTCAGGAACAATACGATGCAGGGAAACCAGTTTTTGTGCCAGATGGGGTGATCGTAACAGGAGGTGAGCTTACCCGCGACGTGAACGGTAATATTACTTCAGATACCCGAACGTATACAAGTAATACAAAAGCTGTTGATTGGCAGGCTTGGAGTCAAAATTATCCTTACCAGGCCAGAGTTACAGAGTCTGAAAGTAAACTGTTTGCCAATGTATTTGATCGATCATTTGTAAAACTACGTAGACTTTCGGTAGGTTATGATGTCAATAAGGTGTTTAAATTAAAACAGCTTACGGCCTTAAATGCATCACTATTTGGCTATAATTTAGCCATGTGGAAGAAAGTACCTTATATCGATCCTGATTTTGGCGTTGGAAATGATGGTAATCTTCAGGATCCTTCCACACGATATATCGGTTTTTCTCTAGATTTTAAGTTTTAATAAAGTAGTACGATGAAATTATTTAATAAACATATATTTCTTGGATTATTTTCTCTTTCAATCATGACTTCTTGTCAGAAATTGACTGAAGTAAATGTTAATCCAAATGAAGCGACAACAACCCACCCGCAAGCTTTATTGACGAAGGTAGAATGGGATGCTTTTCGGACCTGGCACGGTACCTCACCACTATATGCCTTGAAAATGATTGTGCAAACGGATGGTGAAAATGCGAATCAAATTTATAATTGGCAACGAGGAAGCTTTGAGCAATATGGTAATCTTCGCAATATTACCAAGATGACTGAAGAAGCTGAACGTATTGGCGCTGAAAGTTATTTGGCATTAGCAAAATTTTTCCGTGCGTATTATTTTTATAATCTTACCTTAACGTTTGGTGATGTCCCCTATTCAGAAGCAGCAAAGGGTGAAAATTCGGCAATTTTTGCACCGAAATACGATACACAGAAAGACGTTTTGGTGGGTGTATTGAAGGAGCTTGAGGAAGCAAGTATTATTCTGAAGAAGAACAATAACACCATAAATGGGGATATTATTTATGGTGGAAATAGTGGCAATTGGAACAAGTTAGTCAATTCATTTCGCCTAAAAGTATTATTGACGCTTTCGAAGAAAACGACTGATCTCCCATTTAATGCAGCAACAGAATTTTCAAAAATATTTACCAATGAGTCTAGAATCACTGATGTTAGTGGTGCTGAAGATGGGCAACTCGTCTTTTTGAATCAAGAGGGTAATCGTTATCCGGAGTTTAACTCAAGTGGTTATGGATCGGGAATGTATATGGATTCAACATTTATCCAACGATTGCAGGACTTGAAAGATCCGCGGTTATTTGCCGTCGCTACACAAACAAGACTGGGTAAAGAAGCGGGTAAAGCGATTAATGACTTTACGGCTTATGAAGGCGGTGATCCGATTGTTCCTTACGCACAGGTGAATGCAAAAGCTGTATTAGGTAAATTATCGAAAGTCCACGAACGATTTTATCAAGATCCCACAGCTGAGCCATTGGTCTTATTGGGCTGTTCGGAGATGCAGTTTATTTTGGCTGAAGCCATTTTGAAAGGTTGGATAACGGGCGATCTCAATGCAACGTATACCAAAGGAGTACAGGCATCGTTCAAATTTTATGAAAAGTATGCGAAAAATTTAGGAACTTATACAAATGAAGCACAAGCGGCCAAATATCTTGAACAAAATTCGGTAAGTCTTGACGGAGCTAGCTCCAATGAGCAAAAGCTAGAACGTATCTTGATGCAGAAATACCTACGCTCATTTCATCAGGGGGGATACTCGGCTTATTTTGATCATTTGCGCACAGGATATCCGAGTTTCCGTAAATCTGCGAATGTGAAAACAGCCTATCGCTGGATGTATCCTCAAGATGAGTACAATAATAATACTACGAATGTATCTGATGCGATCAAATCACAATTTGGCGGAAATGACAATATTAATTTACAGACTTGGTGGTTAAAATAATGGATTCAAGGAGGGTATTTTTAAAAAAAGCAGCCATGCTGGCTGGGAGTACAGTCGCTATAAACTGGCTGCCTGAATCAATACAAAAAGCCTTGGCGATTGAAGCTCCAAAAGGATCAACTTTTTTGGATGCCGAACATGTTGTCTTTTTGATGCAGGAAAATAGATCGTTTGACCATTGTTTTGGAACTTTGAAGGGCGTACGTGGCTTTAACGATCCCCGCGCGATGAAATTACCGAATGGTCTACCTGTATGGATACAAGGAAATAAGGAAGGTGCATATTTTGCACCTTTCCATTTAGATATCGTCAATAGTAAATCGACTTGGATGGGGTCGCTTCCGCATGGCTGGCGTGATATGGTTGCGGCTCGTCATGACGGGAAAATGGATAATTGGTTGGAAGCAAAGAGCTCTGGTAATTCAGAATATAAGGCCATGCCTTTAACAATGGGTTATTATAATCGTGCAGATATTCCTTTTTATTATGCTTTTGCAGATGCATTTACGGTTTGCGACCAGCATTTTTGTTCTTCACTGACGGGAACGAGCGCTAATCGATCATATTTTTGGACTGGTACAGTGCGTGAAGAACCCCGTAATCCCGAATCTGTTGCGCATGTAGACAATGGTCAGATCAACTACAAGGATGTCAAATGGAAAACCTATCCTGAACGACTGCAAAAAGCAGGGGTCTCGTGGAAAGTTTATCAAAATGAACTAAGTTTACCAGTAGGCTTTAAAGGAGAAGAGGAAGATTGGTTGGCCAATTTTACAGATAACAACCTGGAGTTTCACCAACAATATGGTGTAAGATATCATTTGGCACATTATCAGTGGATGAAAGAACGGGTAAATGAGCTGCATAAATTTTTGGAAACAAATCCAAACGAAGAATTGCTGCACAAAGCCAAAGCGGAATTGGAGGATTTGAAAAGAGATGTCATTCATTATACCCCCGAAAATTTTGAAAAGCTATCCCAATTTGAAAAAGATATTCATCGTAATGCTTTTGTGACTAATCTAGCTGATCCCAACTTTCACAAACTTGATAAATTAAGTTATAAAGAAGGTGGAAAGCGGCAGGAAGTTGAGGTGCCTGCGGGGGATGTTTTTTATCAGTTTAGAAAAGATGTTGAAGATCGCCAATTACCTACAGTGTCATGGTTAGTGGCACCTTGTCGTTTCTCGGATCATCCGGGCTCACCTTGGTATGGGGCATGGTACGTATCCGAAGTCCTCGATATATTGACCAAAGACCCTGAGGTTTGGAAAAAGACGATTTTCATCTTAACTTATGACGAAAATGATGGATATTTTGATCATATAGCTCCTTTTGTTCCGCCATTGAGCACGAACAAAGATCAGGGTGCCGTGTCAGAAATCGACACTTCGGATGAATATGTTACGCTAGAACAGGAGCGAAAAAGGAGAAATAGTAAGAATGTAAGTTTTGAAAGTCCTATTGGTTTGGGCTATCGAGTACCAATGGTGATAGCTTCACCCTGGTCTAAGGGTGGGTGGGTCAATTCCGAAGTTTTCGACCACACCTCCTGTCTTCAATTTTTAGAACATTTTTTGGAGAAGAAAACGGGTAAGGTGGTACGAGAAGAAAACATCAGTCAATGGCGAAGAATGGTCTGTGGCGACTTAACAACTTCTTTTCGTCCTGTAGATAAAATTTCCAAAACAAGGCTTAATCCGGTGGATAGAGATGAGTATGTTGAACGTATATTCTCCGCCAGGAATAAAAAGCTCCCAACAGGTTTTGTGAAAATCGACAGCCAAAAACTGGAGGAAATCAAATCGACAGGTCAGTATCATGCAGCTATGCAGATGCAAGAGCAGGGATGGAAGGATGCTTGTGCTTTACCTTATGAATTGCAGCTAAAAGTACAGCATACACCAACGATGCTTTCCATCAGCTCAACCTTGGAAAGAAGGCTCAATACAGCTAAAGCGGGAGCGGGCATGGCTTATTATGTTATTTCCTATGTGGCGTATGATGGCCATGCGGCGGGGAAAGTTTGGAATTTTACGGTACGAGAAGGGGATCAATTAACGTATGAATGGGAACTCGATAAAATTGTAGGAGAGTACATATCATTTGCATTGCATGGTCCTAATGGTTTCTATCGTGCGATTGAAGGCGCAAAGTCACATATTCCTGCAATTGATGTATATACGAAAGTAGTTGCTGGAAAGCCTATTCTTTGTGTACAGTCTGAGTCGCTAAATTGGGGCTTACTTCTTAAAGACTGTTCCTATGATCTTTTCCATGCTAAGACAATGCGCAAGGATGATCCTGCTTTGATTGAAATAGATTGTAGCAAAAGCGAAGGTTGGTATGATATTGAAATAACGAGTTCAGAAGATCATGCGGTCAAATTACGCTATGCTGGACATATAGAGACTGGTACATCAAGTAAGACAGACCCGTTGATGGGTAAAGTAAAATTATAGCTGAACCAATTAATTAGTATGGCGAAAGCGCTGTTTCACGATCGATGAACACAGCGCTTTCGCTTTTGAAAAATAGAGCAAGATTCTTTTCGTGTAGATTTTGGCAAAAATGGGATTTGTGTCTCTTGTGTCAAAACGTTATTTTTATGGTTTGGATCGTAGTTCATTACAGAGAGCTACACATCATGACGAATATGGAGGAGCAAAAAATTATTTTGGTTGAAGATGAACAGGATGTTGCTGATTTGATCGTACAAGGCTTAGGCGAGGATGGCTATAGGGTCATTCATCTGGGACGTTCGGAAGGTCTGGAACAGCTTTTGGCGAAGCAAGATGTCTCTCTTGTGCTATTGGACATTCTTTTGCCGGGAACTAATGGTCTGGATATTTGTAAGCAGATCAGACAGTGGGGGTATACCGATTTACCTGTTATGATGCTGACCGCACTTGGTACTCCGGAGAATGTGGTGCTCGGACTCGATAATGGTGCCGATGACTATCTTTCCAAGCCCTTTAAGCTAATTGAATTGAAGGCTCGGATACGTTCATTGATCCGCAGGCAACAGTCTATCGTACAGGCAACACAACGTGAGTTACAGCCATCGAAAGACACATTTAGTTATGGTTTTCTAAGTATCGATGATTATAAAAAAGTAGCCTACTGTGAGGGGCAGGAACTCAATCTGACAAGTACAGAGTATCGTTTGCTCTTGTTGTTTATTCAGAGCCCCAAAAAGGTATTTGAGAGAACGGAGCTTTTGGACAAAATATGGGGAATAAATTTCGATATTGGATCAAATGTTGTCGATGTTTATGTGAATTATTTGAGAAAAAAGATTGAAAAAATAACGAGCAAAAAAGCGATCCACACGGTTATTGGTATGGGATATGTTCTAAAAATAGAAGACTGAATATTTAAAAATGCACAATTATAATCGAAAGCTTATTTATCTCATTGCAATTCTGGTCATTTATGTGAGTTGTTTTGTTGGCTTTATTTTTTATTCCGTTACGAATTTTGCTTTTACAGATTTTTATAAACGGCTGGATCTGCGGCGAAATATTGCTGCCGAAAAATTTCTGAATAGTAAATCCGCCTCCCAGGCTGATCAGTGGAGCCTTGATTTTATTGAAAATCTAAATAATCAGCATGAATTTTTAGTAGAATTTGATAGCAATGGTGCTATTTTAAGAAGCCAGGGATTTCATAAAGAACTTTGGGATAAAATCAATAAAAAAGGAAGCTCAAATTTCAAGTCGGGTAATCAATTCTATTCAACTAAATATTTTTCGCAAAATGGTCGAAAGTATATTGTGGGCGCTTCAGCTGAAAATTACTTTTATACACACCATTTGGCCTACCTTCGTAATCTGCTTATTGTAAGTCTGATTTTGGGAATTCTCTTTATTTTCGTTGTTTCGGTTTTTATGAAACGTTCGTTCTTAAAGCCAATATTAACCATGATGAAAGAGGTGCAAGAGATTGGTTCGGAAAATCTTTATAAGCGATTGGATGAGGATAAATATAAAGGTGAGCTTCATGGTCTGGCACTTACATTTAACCGGATGTTGACGCGCTTGGAAACTTCTTTCGAAACACAAAAGAACTTTATCAGCAATGCATCACATGAGCTAAATACGCCATTGACATCCATCATAGGACAGGCAGATCTTGCTTTATCCAAAGAACGAACAACAGAGGAGTACCAGCGAACATTATTTAAGATTATTGAGTCGGCAGAGCATTTGGAAAAGAAAACAAAAGCACTTTTACTGTTGGCGCGTACAGGTTTTGTTAATAATGCGACTGCATTTAGCCCCGTTCGTATTGATCAGATCGTGATGGACGCCGAGCTGACTGTTAAGGCCATCAATGACAAATTTAAGATTATTACAGATTTCAGTTTGTTACCAGATGATAGTATGCGACTCAAGGTGAATGGAAATGCAATTTTGCTACAGCTTGCGCTATCCAATATTATCAGCAACGCGTGTAAGTATTCATCCGATAGAACCGCTTATATTGCTTTAGGGGCATTGGACAATAAAGTCTTTATTCTAATAAAAGACAAAGGTATTGGAATACCTTCCAGTGACTTGGATCATATCTACGATCCTTATTTTAGAGCGTCCAATACGAGTGGGATAGACGGCTATGGTATAGGACTCCCCTTGGCTAGAAATATTATTAAGTTGCATGGTGGGACATTGAAGGTCAATTCTGTTGTGAGTGAAGGAACCACTGTAGAAATTGAACTACCCACTTACCTTCGATTCTAATGTAGTTTTAATTTTGATCGTATTTCTAATCTCATTTTAATACTGTTGCTCGCTTTCTAATGGAAAGCTAATTTTAGATTCATTCCGTTGCCATAACTGCGTTTTAACTTTGCTAAAAAAAAGCATGGCTAAAACAACGCGTATATTAATACCTAGTGATTTTACAGTTGACTCACTCCATTTTGTGCGTCAAAGTATTGAAGAGTCAATGGCTGATTCTATCGATATTATCCTTGTGTATGGCAATAAAAGCAGCACTTCTGCGAGTGAATTACTCGGAATTGGATTGGAAGATCAACTGGAAACACTTCAATCTGAATCTTTTTTAAAAGCCTGTAGCGGAATCTATCAGCGCTATAAAAACCGTAGGCTCAGTATTTTTGCGGATATTTTGGGTACCGATAATAGTCATTATTTGCAGCATTACCTCAAAGGACAGTCTGTGAATGAGGTCATAATACCACGTGATTATACCTATAAAAAGAAAACACGTAATTTTTTTAATGTCGCTAATGCACTCCGTAAAGTCGAGAGTCAAATTCCTTCTACAATTTCATTTAAGGAACAACCAAGTATTAGAAACAGAGAAATCGGACTAATAGAATGATCGATCGGAGTTTTTACTGTTGTTTTTAGCTGAAATTCATTATTTATAACTTATCTTCTATCTATTTTTATGGGGCATATACAAGGCGGACCATCACCTTTACAACGGTTGGCTAGCTTATTACATACTGAACGAAAAACGATCAATTATATATTTATTTATGCCATCGTCATCGGTATTTTTAGTTTGACTATTCCAATAGGGATAACAGCTATCTTTAATTTTTTAAGCAATGGAGCGATGTATAGCTCTACCTATATCTTAATTGCTTTTGTGTTATTTGGCGTGATTGTGGGCGGGGTATTATTGATCGGACAATTGACCTTAGTCGAGTATTTAGAGCAGAAAATCTTTCTAAAATCGGCGGTTGAATTTTCTTATCGCCTGCCGAGAATTAAACCTAAAGAGTTACTTGGAAAAAATCTTGTGGAGTTGGTCAACCGATTTTTTGATGTTATCATTATTCAAAAGGGAATTATCAAACTTTTGATCGATATCATCGCCGCAGTGGTGACAATTTTCTTTAGCGTGGTCTTATTATCATTTTATCATCCTGCATTTCTGGCCTTTGGCCTTATTGTCATTTTTTCTGTTATTACGATACTTGTTTTATACTATAAAAGAGGGTTGAAAACAAGTATTGAAGAGTCTGAATACAAATATGAGACGGTAGCCTATTTGGAAGCTGTTGCCGGACAAATTGACCATTATCGTGCTGATGAGATGAAAATGAACGAAGTGACAAAGACAACAGATTATATTGTCAGTAAGTATTTAGGGGCGAGAAACGATCATTTTAAGGTTTTAAAGCGCTTTTTTATTGGTTCTGTCCTACTTCGCACCCTGTTGTTTGGAGCGATGCTCTTGCTTGGATCTTATTTTGTTGTTGAGCGGCAAATGACTTTTGGTCAATTTGTTGCTGCCGAAGTTGTCATCGTTCAAATTGGTTATGCCATTGAAAAACTGATGACAAATTTGAATACGATTTTTGATATGCTTACTGGAGTTGTCAAATTGGCGGCTGTAACGGATCTTGCGTTGGAGGAGGACGCTGCAGTTTATGTTGATTAATAAGGATCGTTCGAGTCAGAAAACGCTCTCTTGGAGAGATCTTTCCCATGATGCAGTTGGTAAGTTATTGAAAGAGCGGGGATCCCTCGTCTTGGGGCGAATTCTTGTGTTTTCTGGGATTGTTTTTGTACTAGCACTTTTTCTCCCATGGAGGCAGACAATTCCTGGAGTAGGAACGGTTACCGCTTTACGTCCACAAGACAGACCGCAGACCATCCAAAATCAGATTGGTGGTCGCATTGAATACTGGGCGGTTACCGAAGGGCAGGAAGTGAATAAAGGTGACACAATTTTGGTCCTTTCAGAGACTGCACAATCTTATTTTGATCCAATGCTACCCTTGCGATTAGAAGAACAATTGCATGCCAAAAGAAGTGGAGAAGATGCCGCTAATCAAAAGATGAAAGCCACTGAAGCACAGATTCAGGCTTTACGGAATGGTTTGGAATTTCAGCTTGCGTCAGCTAAAAATAAGGTGATCCAATCTCAAAATCTGGTAAAAATAGATAGTGCAGAATTGGTCGCTGTCATGAGCTTTTTTGAGACCAGTGAAAAGCGGCTTAAACGGTACGAAGAGGGGTATCGTGACGGCTTATTTTCGTTAACGGATATTGAAACAAGGCGCTTAAATCTGCAAAATGATCGAGCTAAAGTTGTAAGTGCAGATAACAAATTGTCAAATTCAAGACAATCATTAACGAATGCCAGTATCGAATTAAACAACATCCGCGCAAAGTATAATGAATCATTGGCGAAAGCACAGTCTGATTTAAGTTCCGCCTTTTCCTCCAAAGCCTCAGTACAAGGGGATATCGCCAAACTGAGAAATGAGATATCCAATATTGATGTCCGACGAGGGTTATATGTCGTGAGGGCCCCACAAGATGGTTTTATTGTAAAAACCTTTAAGGCAGGAATTGGTGAAAATATGAAGGAGGGTGAGTCCGTTGCGACATTACAGCCTAAGAAACCACTGCTTGCCGTAGAGCTTTATGTAAACGCAATGGATGTTCCACTGATTGAGCCGGAAAGTGATGTAAGGCTACAATTTGATGGCTGGCCATCGATCCAATTTTCCGGATGGCCGTCTGTCGCGGTCGGTACCTTTGCTGGAAAAGTTTCAGTCATCGATAAAGTGAGTAGTACGAATGGCCGATTTAGGATTTTGATACGCGCAACAGATCCTGTTCCGGAAGGAGATGAGCCCTGGCCTGTTCAGTTAAATCAAGGCTCAGGTGCTTATGGAAGGGTTATTTTAAATAAAGTCCCATTATGGTATGAGATATGGCGACAGTTGAATGGCTTTCCGCCGAGTTTGGAAAGAGAACCAAAAGAAAGGGAGAAAAAGTAATTGTTATATGAATAAATTGAATTTTATTTTTATCGTGTTTTGCTTTTTTTTCTCTCCTTATCTTTCGGCTCAGGAAAAGGAGTATGGAGCAACGAATACTTTTACCGTGGATGACATGGAAGAGCTTTTAATGGCCAATCATCCCATCGTTAAACAAGTGAATCTGCTGAGTGAAACTGCAAAAGCCCAGGTAACACAGGCGTTAGGAAAGTTTGATCCGACGCTAAATTCCAGTTTTAAAAATAAGCATTTTGGCAAGACGGATTATTACAATCAGTGGAATAGTGAGTTGAAAATTCCACTTTGGTTAGCTGGCGCAGATCTGAAAATTGCTTATGATCGAAATGTTGGTGATTATACAAACCCGCAATCCCGAACAAATAATGCAGGGCTTTCCGCAATCGGTTTAAGTATTCCATTGGGGCAAGGTTTAATTGTCGATAGCAGAAGAAATACGTTGCAGCAGGCAAAGGCTATGATCAGCTACCTAGAAGGCGAAAAGATAAAACAAATAAATGCCATTTGGTTTCAGGCACTTTCAGATTACTGGAATTGGTATTTTGCCTATCAACAGTATCAGCTTTTATTGGAGGGTGTAAAATTGGCTGATCAACGGTTTAAAGCAATCAGTGAGCAGACGACGCTGGGAGATAAACCTGTAATTGATTCCATCGAAGCTTCGGTCGTTGTAAAAGAACGGCGGATAGAACTTTCAAAGTATGAGGTTGAACTTAAAAACGCGAAAATTGTATTGTCCAATCATCTGTGGAATGATCAACAATTTCCAGTAGAACTTCCCGATCATGCCATACCGCATAAGCTCGAAGATCCTGTTATTTTGCCAGATAATAGTGTGATCGAGGCGCTACTTGATTCGGCAAAAATTGCTCATCCCGAAATGATAAAGTTGGCGAGTAAAAATCAACAACTTCTATTTGAAGAACGTTATCGAAAAGAAATGCTTAAACCTAAATTTAATGTGTCGGGCGCGCTCATTTCTAGCCGTTACGGTTTTAATGACTTTGTACCACCGCAGTATGATTTTAATTGGCATAATTATAAAGTAGGTTTTGAATTTGCATTTCCACTTTTTATTCGCGCCGAACGTGGGAAGCTTAAAGAGGTCCGGATTAAGCAAGATCAGCTACGATTTGAACAGCTTGCGACCGAGAGAAATATTTACAATGAAGTCGTTAAAAAATATAATGATTTAAATGCTTACAGTAAACAGATTGAACTTCAATCGATCAATATAAGTAATCAGGAACTGCTTCTTCGGGGGGAATTAAATAAGTTTGAACTGGGTGAATCAACCTTGTTTGTTGTTAATAGTAGGGAAAACAAGCTGATCGAAATGCGTATCAAGCAAGAGAAGCTTGTTACGGACTACAGAAAGGCACTAGCGGAATTATATTACAAAGCTGGAACTAAATTTTAATCCCATTTTAATCTGCATCTTTTTTTTAATCTCATTTTAATATAAGTCTTAAAATTCTAATAGAAAGTTAATTCCAGATTCATTCGGTTGCCATGACGACCTGTTAATTTTGTATAAAAATAATTGTATATGGCAAAGGCAATACGTGTATTGATTCCAAGTGATTTTACGATTGATTCGCTTTTTTTTGTGATTCATAGTATAGAGCGATCGACAGCCGAAGAACTTGATATCATTCTTGTCTATGGTAATAAGAGCAGTACATCGATCAGCGAACTATTGGGAATCACATTGGATGACCAACTCAGTAATCTTCAATCGGAGGACTTTTTGAAGGCCTGCCAGATGATCTGTCATCGTTATGAAAATCGTAAGCTAAATATCTATACAGATATCATCGGCTCTGACAATCTCAATTATTTACAACATTATTTGCGCGGAGCTCGGATTGATGAAGTCAAAGTTCCCACAGATTATGAATTTGAAAAAAGAACACGGCATTTTTTCGACGTCGGACAGGCTTTGCTTGACTTGAGTAAAAGTAAACAGAAGAATGTCTCGATTGTAGCAAGACCTGGGACAAACAAAACAGGAGGAAATGTCTTGGCGGATTTATTTTTTAACAAGAAATGGGATGTTAATTATTAAGAGAAAAATATTGGCGAGGTTCAACTTCGTCTTGTTGTCATTTTTGCTTTTAGGAGCTAGTTCAATGGTTATGTTTTATGAAAACCCCGAGCGGCTTTTAGAAGGGGAGTGGGAAGAGCAAGGTTGGTACTTTGAGAAAGTGGATAAGTCTCCAACGTTCAAAAAACAGGCGGTTATCCATGAGGGAATAAAAGATGCTGCAATCGCTCACCTTCCACCCTTGCAGGATGGATTATGGCATTTTGAAAAAATGGGTGACAAAAATTTTATTGCCCATCACGAGGACAAACAATACAATTGGTTTTTGAAGGGACGAGGCCATATCCTTGAGCTTCGGAAAAATGATGAGCTTATAGAGAGCTTTGTCATACAAAAATTAAATAAAAACCAATTGATACTGCATCTTAACTTGGATATGCAGACGAAAGGAATTGCACGAATTGTGCTGAAAAAAGGAGGAAAGGAAAAGTATGCTGAGAAAATATAGCAATCATAGAACGATTCAAGATAATATCAAATTAGGGGGAATAACTGCATTCTCTGCGGGAATGGTCAATGTCGCATCTGTCATTGTCTTTTTCTCGTTTACATCCAATGTAACAGGTTATTATGCTGTTTTTGCGCAAGAGATTGCGAAAGGAAATTGGTATCAAGGTGCAGTAGTGCTATTTTGGATTTTACTTTTTCTAGTAGGGAGTATGCTTTCGAATCTTATCATCATTCATGGTAAAGGACGTTTTAGCTCCTATTTGACACATTCCATTCCCTTGGCATTGGAAATACTGAGTATATTATTTGTCGGGATATATCTTGATGTATTTTATGAAGATTCTTTGAAAGAAACAGAGATACTTGTCGGTGCATTGCTGTTTGCAATGGGATTACAAAATGGTTTAACAGCGAGCATATCCAATTCTGTTGTGAAAACGACACATTTGACAGGACTAACGACAGATTTGGCAATATTGATTTCGATGTTCACGAAGGAGTCCAACCGAAGCAATAAGGCGTTGGTCGACAAATTCCATTTACTGCTGAGTATCGTGGGAGCCTATGTCATGGGAGGGCTTGTGAGCGGTATTTCATTCACCTATTTATCGAATAAGACATTTTACGTGGTTTGTTTTGTTCTTTTAATCATTGGTTTGTACGACCACTACAAATTGTATCTGTTGAAAAAGCAATTTGTGAATCGTCATCGTCAGCCAGTGGCAGCTTAGTTGACCGAGAAAGTTCTTGGTTAACTAAGCAAAAGGGCAAAGAGTTTAATCGCATTTCAAAAAATGCGATTTTTTTTGTCCAAAAAATGCTTATCTTCAACCTCGGTTATCACGCTCTACCAAAGCGCATGAAAGACTACTTAATCAATTTAAAACCGTATCATGATCAAATTCTTTTCCATCCGGCCTTTTTGGGCACTCTCTCTAATTTCTCTGTCAGTATCACCCCTCTGTGTAAAACAGGTGTGTGCGCAAGAATTGCATAGCCAAAGATCAGTACATGATCAAAATAAAAGCCAACAGAATCTTTTACGGGCGATCCAATTGATTGATCGGTCAATGGAAGTCTATTTTTCTGGTGAAGATTTCAAAATGCATCGTTTTTATAATCCATTTACGCAGGTTCGATCCGAAGAAAAAGCGAGTGTATGGATGTACTCTGCTTCCATAGAAGCTGTAAATGCTGTGTTGAGCGGCTTGAAAAAGCAACAAAAGGCAGGTAATACCGAGCTTTACGGAAAGTATTATTCCCGCTATGTGGATTTATTGGTTAAGCTTCATGCAAATGCAGCTTATTATTTAGGGACATTTACGCTAACATCTTTTACACAACATAAAGAATGGACGGTGTATGCTGTCGATCGCGTCCGAGAAAAAGGAAAAGCAAATGTAACGGGAGTTTTGAATGTCTATGATGATCAGATGTGGTTGGTACGGGAATTATTGGAAGCCTATCACTTGACTGGGCAAGAACGTTATTTGCAAGAAGCTGAATACCTTACTGCTTATGTTCTTGATGGTTGGGATTGTACTTTGGATGAGAAAGGGAAAGAGCATGGCGGAATTCCTTGGGGTCCAGGATATGTAACTAAGCATGCCTGTAGCAATGCACCAATTATTAGTCCGCTTGTTGCATTGTATGAAATCTATAAAAAGAAAGGAGACCAAATCGTTGCGCATTCCATTGATCAGAAAGATAAATTAACCCGTATTTCTAAAAAAGAGAAGAAGAGCGATTTTTATCTCCGTTATGCTAAAAGGATTTATGACTGGCAAAAGGTGTATCTTCTTAATGAAAAAGGTGTTTATGCGGATATGATGGGTGATTGCTTTCCAGATTGTTCGATAGCTTATGAAACGGTCAATGGTGTACAATATCGAAAAAATACTGAGCTCAGAAAAGCGGTTGGAACAGCATTTTCCTATAATAGTGGCACGATGATTTCCGGAGCAGCAGACTTATATCGTGTTACGAAAGCAAAAAGCTATTTAGAAGATGGCAAGAAACTGGCCGATGCGACTTTTACTTATTTTGGAAAGTTAGGGCAGCAGATTCCTGAGCACTATACCTATGCGACAGATGGTTTTAATAATTGGTTTAACGGCGTGTTGTTAAGAGGGTATACCACTATATCTCCGAATTACAGCAAGGCTGGAATGTATGCAAAATCTTTTCAGGATAACTTGGATTATGGCTATACCCACTTCTTGAAAGATGGATTTCTGCCGAATGACTTGCTTGGAGGCTGGGCAAATGACAAAGGTAAGAATGATTTGGAAGGAATGTTCATGTTCACTTATGCAGCACAGTATGCAACACTTGCGCAAGTTGAACCAACAAAATAGGTGCACGCGTGGACGGACACCTATTTTTATTCAGATATGATTATTTGCTTGTTCAAGATTTAGATAAAGCAGTTTGAGCGTCCTGAAATTCGGTAGGACTTTGGCCAAACTGCTTTTGAAAATTACGTGAGAAATGAGTTGCCGAACTATAGCCCAATAAATTAGAAATTTCGTAAACTTTATATTGTTTTTGAATAAGCAGTTCTGCTGCTTTTCTGAGCCGAGTTAAATTAATCAGTTCATTGGGTGATAGGCTGGATACCACATTGATTTTGCGATAGAGTGTAGGTCTGCTCATACAGAGAATATCGGCCATTCTATCGACATTAAACTGGGGATCATCGAGATGTTGCATAATGATTTCTTCAATCCTCAGCAAGAACTCTTGTTCACTTTGATTTTGCCCGATCTGTTGGATTTGCGACATCGGATTTTTAATGAAAAATTCCTTGACCTTAACTCTATTCTTTAATAAACTCGCTATTTGTGCTCTTAAAAAAGCGGGCGAAAAAGGTTTTTCAATGTAAGCGTCGGCACCAAATTCTAAACCCTGAATTTTTGATTCAATACTATTTTTTGCCGTCAAAAGTATAACTGGAATATGTGCATAAGCGATATCTTCCTTAATTTTTTGACAGAGCTCAAAACCATCCATTTCTGGCATCATTACATCACTTACGATCAGATCGAAATATTCAGAGGCTAATAAATCTAGGGCTTCTCTTCCATTAGAACTCGTTGTTATCTGATAATCTTCATTGAGATCATCCGCAATAAATTCAAGCAGTTCGGTATGATCATCTACTAATAATAAATTGGATTTGGCATTCATAATTATGGGTTTGTATTGTGGTTCAAAGGTAACGTCAAGCTAAATACGTTCAATTGGAGGTCGTTTGTACTATATAACAAGGTACCTTGGTGTTTTAAGGTTAGGGATCTTGTCAATGCCAAGCCTAGACCACTTCCAGGAACATTCTTATTTTGCTTTAAACGATTGAATGGTTCAAAAATTCTTTCCCTTTCTTCTGAAGGAATTAAAGCTCCGTCGTTTTTCACGGTCAATATAAAGATATTTTTCTGTTTATCCATATTCAAATTCACTTCAATATAGGATGAGGAATATTTAAGCGCATTATTCAATAAGTTGTAACAAATCTTGTCGAAAGCGTCGATATCGACCTGACCTATAATATCTGGCATAATGTGCGACACAATCTGCTTTCCCTGCGCCTGGAGTGTGACCGTAAAATTGTTGATGATTTCCTGAACCGTTTGGCTTATGTTTTCTGACTCAAAGTGTAATTTGAATCCTTCCGTTTCGACCTGCCTAAAATCCAGTAATTGGTTACTAAGCGCAATCAACTTCTCCGTATTGTTCTGCATGGTCAATAACAGCTTGTCTGTTACAGGATTGTGATCTACCTTATCCATAAGCTTCTCTAAGGGGGCTTTGATCAATGTCAACGGTGTGCGTATTTCATGGGCAACATCGGTGTAAAAATTGATTTTTGAGCGGTAGAGTTCTTGCTCACGTAGATTTTGTACGGTTAGAAGGTGTTGTCGATTGCGTTGTTTGATCTTTTCATTGAAATGATGAATAACAAATACAATGAGCCCCACAAGGATTAGTGCGTAGCAAACAAAAGCCGGTATACTTGCCCATATAGGAGGAAGAATCGTGATTTTAAGACTAGCAAAGGTGGGTATTGTGTTACCATTTGGATCCTCCGCTTTTACGGTAAAAACATAGTTCCCAGGCGCAAGTTTGGTGAAGTAAGCACGTTGGTTGCTTGTAATGTCTATCCAACTGTCGTCAAGGCCGTCCATTTTATAACTATAATGAATTGAATGGGGGGCTTGATAGTGTAATGCCGCGAAATCGAGACTGAAGGATGATTCGTCGTGTTTCAGTTTGATTTTATCCGTGAACAGAATTGATTTGGACAGAATATTTGCATCGGTATATTGATTGATCGCTCTATTGTTGATGTAAAAATTAGTAATGTAAATTGGAATTTGATTTTTATAGTTGATCTGGTTCAGCTTTTCGGGGTTGAAACGTATAAGTCCATTGATGGTACCGAAATAGAAGTTCCCATTGTCGTCATCAAAAGATGAATTGTAATTGAACTGAATCGTCGGTAGGCCTGACTCCAAGTTGAAGATCCGTTTTCTGCCATTGGGCAGATGATAGCGCACCAGCCCTTTAGAGGTACTTACCCAGAGATTCTGTTGTTTGTCTTCTAAAAATGCGAGCGTTACGTTACTGGGCATTCCTTCTTCTAGGCCAATGTTTTCAAAACTGTCCTGATTTGATTTCTTCTTAGCCATTCCACCTTCAGTGGCGATCCAAATTTGATTTTTTGAATCCTCAAATAGACTATTGACCCTATTGTTAGGCAAGGAATTGGGATCGTTCTGGCTATGGGTAAAATGCTTGAAATACTTTGTTGTAGGATTATAGCAAAATAACCCATCGCGCCATGTACCTACCCAGATATTCCCCTCTTTATCTTCCAAAATAGTCGTGTAAAACATGTATTCAGGGACATTATTAATGAGGTGAAAAGACTTTTTTTCAAAGTTAAACCGGTACAAGCCACGAGTTGAAGCAGCTATAATGTCTCCTTTTCGAGTTTTATAGAGATAAAATAGAAAATTGCTTTGTAGATCAGAAGGGTTTGTATTGTTATTGCGATCGATGTGATAAATGACTTTTTGAAGCTTTGGCGAAAATATGTCCAGACCATTGACGAAGGTACCGATCAGCAGTTTATCTCCAATGGGAAGAACGCCATGGATATTATTGTTTGCTAGATTCCCCCGCTTATCGGAAAAGTTCTGGATATTACCAGAATTAGGGTCCAGTTTAGATAGGCCTCCGTTTTCGGTGCCTATCCATATATTCTGGTCGATATCTTTTTTTATAATGCGTACAACAGAGCCTTTTAGGCTCCCGGGGCGATCTTGTGGGAGGAATTTTTCGATTATACTATTGTTCTTATGATAATAGTTGATCCCACCAAAATAGGTTCCCAGCCAAATACCCTCATCCTTGTCCTGTAGGATGTTATAAATGGCATTGTCAGATATACCCCAAGGGTTTTCTTGTTCTTTCTGAATGTTGATGTAACGTCGGCTAGCAATTTGATAAATGAAGAGGCCAGACTCCGTTGCAAACCAATATTCATGATCATTTGGCTGTATAATATCTCTGACATAGAGAAATTGATGTAGTTGATCTGGACCAAGTATGGACTTGAGGGATTTATCTTGAAAGTGATAGCTATAAACACCAGTTTTTGAAGTACCAATCAATAAATCTCCGTCGCGGTTTTCCATTATTTTCTCAATACTAAACCAATCCTTAGCACCATATTTTGCTTGAAAGTCAAGCATAAGTACGGGTTTTCCGGAAGCACCTATTTGGAAGATTTTGCCTTCAGGAGTTCCAAAAAATACAGCTCCATTTTTTGTGCAGCTGATGGACGTAATATAGAGATCTGATTTTGTAAATTGTTGAATTGCATGACTAACTAAATCATGGCAATAGAGCATTCCATTTGATATAAACCAGATCCTTTTGCGTTGATCGGTAATAATAACGGGGACGTCCGCATTTTCAAATTGTTTGCTCAGCAGTCTAAATTGTTCATCGACGGGGTTGTAACAATAGATTCCCTGATCTGTACCAATCCAAATTCTCTTTCGAAAATCTTCTTTCAATGAGATGATATTATTGCCCCCCAGGCTATTTTTTCCAGATTTTGACGCATCAAAATGTTTGAAATTATTACCATCAAAACGATTTAATCCATCTTTTGTACCGAACCAAAGAAAACCCTGACTATCTTGCATGCTACAAATGACAGCATTGTTAGACAATCCTTCATTGATTTGATAATGATTGAAATAATAGGGCTGCGCATGGAGCAACGAGGGGAGCAACAGAAAAAATAGTAGACGTAAAGGCTTTAGGTTGATCATGATCATTTGGTTATTGATACAAAATAGTGCTAAAATGAAACAATTTAATCTTAAAATTTCTGAAAAAATTAAGACTTTAGCTTATATATTGTAAGCGTTAAAATTATAAAAAATCTAGAAAAGGACGTAAGTTCTATCTAAACAAAGATTATAAACCATTTAAAATATTACGAATGAGAGGAAAATTGACCTTGCTTGGTCTTTCTGCAATGCTGGCATTTTGTGTGTCTTGTCAGCAATCGACGGGTTCTAAAACTTCAAAAGCAGATTCTTTATCGGCCTTCATGGATACCGTACAGTTCAGCGGAACTATTGATCAAAAACAGGCTTATCTATATGAACTGAGCAATAAAAATGGCGTACAAGCTTATTTCACCAATTTTGGTGCACGTTTAGTGGGATTATGGGTACCTGACAATAAGGGGGAGTTATGCGATGTTGTTTTGGGCTTTTCTAAAGCGGCTGATTATAATAATCCCAAAGAACCATTTTTTGGTACTATTGTAGGGCCTTTTGGTAATCGGATCGCTAAGGGAAAATTTAAGTTGGATGATAAAACCTATACATTGGCGGTAAATAACGGTCCTAATACATTACATGGAGGTTTTAAAGGTGTGCATTTTGCCAATTGGACATTAAAATCGTCAGATAAATCGTCTCTTACTTTTGCTTACACTTTACCTGATGGACACGAGGGTTTTCCAGGCAACATCCAAATGGAAGTGACCTATACGCTTAACGATAATAATGAATTGATGATTGCCTATCGTGCTACTTCCGATAAAAAGACGGTGATCAATTTGACCAACCATGCTTACTTTAATTTAAATGGTGAGGGAAGCGGTACAATTCTGGATCATCAGCTTCAATTGTTTGCTAATGAATACACACCAGTTGATAGTACACTCATACCAACAGGGCAATTAGCACCGGTAAAGGGAACAGCTTTTGATTTTACTAGCTTGAAACCAATAGGAAAAGATATTAATGTCAATGATCAGCAACTGAGCTTTGGAAAGGGCTATGATCACAACTTTGTTTTAAGCAAGGAGAAAGATAGCGAGTGGTACAAAGCAGCCCACGTGATTGGAGATAAATCGGGTATTGTTATGGATATTCTGACCGCAGAACCTGGAATACAATTTTACAGTGGTAATTTCATGAACGAGCAGGTGCAATTGAAGAACGGGAAAAAAGACTCCTTTCGCACAGCTTTTTGTCTTGAACCGCAGCATTTTCCGGATGCACCAAATCAGCCCAATTTTCCAACAACCGTACTAAGCCCCGGGCAAGTTTATCAAACGAAATCCCTGTATCGTTTTTCGGTAAAATAATACATATTTAATAATGATTGGTTTGAAAGTACACCACTGAAAAGAGGTGTGCTTTCTCTTTTTAATAGACTTTAAAACGTTTTAGGTCTATTTTATTTATTTGATACAAATAGGCAGTTTTTTGAGAAAAAACGAAAGTCTGTACGATTGAATATACCTTAATTTTGGACAAATCAATTATACAAACTAATCAATCTAGGTATGTTTAAGGGTCTTAAATGTCTGCCAATATCTGCTACATTGCTCTGCTGTGCGAGCAGTTTTATCCCCTTAGCAAAGGGAGCTAATTTAATTCCAGTTTCTTCAGAGGGGATCGAGTTGCAAAAAGCAATAAAAGGGGTTGTTAAGGATAAGGATGGCAATCCTATTGTAGGAGCGACGGTCGCATTGAAATCCAAACCCAATATTGCAGTCTCAACAGATGCGAAAGGTAATTTTAACCTGACAGGTGTCAATGCCGGTGAACTTTTGACCGTAAGATCTGTAGGCTACCTTTCCAAAGAAGTGACGGCAATTGCTGACTTGGCAATCACTTTGGAAGATGAAAATTCGCGCATTGATGAAGTGGTCGTTGTAGGTTACGGTACGCAGAAGAAAGAATCCGTTACCGGTGCAATCACCGCAATTTCTTCCCAGGATATCTCCAGATCTGTTGCTACAACAACGTCTGGTGCCTTAGTAGGGAAGATCGCCGGTGTTAACAGCCGGATGTCGGATGGGCGTCCGGGAGCTCCAACAGGAATTAGTATCCGCAATATGGGGACTCCCTTATATGTGATCGACGGTGTTCAAAAGGATGAAGGGCAGTTCAATAATTTAGATTTCAATGATATTGAATCGGTTTCGGTATTAAAGGATGCCTCGGCTGCTATTTATGGTGTGCGTGCTGCCAACGGTGTTGTTGTGGTGACGACAAAGAAGGGGAAGCGTGGCGATAATAATACCTTTAATATCAATTCATATTATGGCTGGCAGAGTATGTTTCGTTTTCCCAAGCCAGCCGATGCCAGTACTTATATCAAAAGCTATATTCAGTCTGATGCTATTCTCGGAACTGAACATCCACAATATACGTTGGCAGATTTCGAAAAATGGCAACAAGGTACCGAGAAGGGATATCGTCCTTTTGATTGGTATGATTATATTCTCAAAACTAGCCCACAAACTTATATCTCGGGTAATGTCAGTGGTGGGTCCGAAAAAATTAATTATTACCTGAGTGTAGGGCATCTGGACCAGCAGTCCATCATCCGTAATTACGGCGGCTTCAATCGTACCAATGTGCAGATGAATATTGACGCGAATGTATCAAAACGATTAAAGATTGGTGCCAATTTGAATGGGCGGATCGAACAGCGCAAACAACCAGGCGTACCTGGTGCTGACGATACTTGGCAGGCTTTATTTGCGATATATCGCAACCTGCCCACTGCACGGCCTTTTGCCAACGACAATCCTTTATATCCAATGCAGACATCGCCCAATGCGGAAACTAACTTTGCGATGCTGAATTATGATCTGTCCGGTACTTATCAGGAAAAATGGCGGGTGATGCAGTTAAATTTTAATGCGGAATATAAGATCACAAATGATTTGATCGCTAAGGGAACAGTAGGCTATTATCTGGCCAATAAATGGATGGATAATCAGGAGTTTACCTATAAACTATATGGCTACGATGAGAAGACAGATACGTACCCGGTAACTTTTAGCATGGACAACCCTTGGCGGGAGAGATCTATTTCGCAGGTTGAAGAAATCTCAACCCAATTTACCTTAAATTATAACAAGCGATTCGGTAAACATGGAATCAATGCTGTGCTTGCTGCTGAGTCCATAAAAAGGGATAATCCAGATGTTTATGTACACGATCGTCCAGCCTCTAATGCCTTGAGTTTGATCTATTTTCAGACGATGGATACCTACAATGATACCGGGGTAAATACCCAGGCGAGAGCCGGTTTTGCAGGCAGGGTCAATTATGATTATGACCAGAAGTATCTTTTGGAGCTTTCTTCACGCTATGACGGTTCATGGAAATTCGCGCCAGGAAGCCGATGGGGATTTTTTCCTTCGGTATCTGCAGGCTGGCGTGTTTCATCTGAAAAGTTCTGGTCTGAAGGTATGAGAAAGGTATTTGACGATGTGAAGTTAAGGGGATCTTACGGTGTATTGGGCGATGATAATTTGGATGCCTGGGAATATTTTGCTTTTGGTTATCTAAGTGGATATAATTATTTCCGAAAACCAGTCCGTGATGGCTATCAAAATATCGTCGGCTCAACAATTGACGGGAAGTATGTTATCGGTTCTCAAGCACGTGGCCTTCCCGTTAAAACGCTTTCTTGGATTCAGGCCCATATGCTAAATGTTGGTTTGGACTTTAGCACACTAAAAGGTAAATTAACAGGTTCGGTAGATGTCTTCCGTCGAAAAAGAACAGGGCTGCCTGCCAAGCGAGAAGATGTATTGATACCGAATGAAGTAGGCTTTAGTTTACCTTATGAAAATCTGAATTCGGATATTCATCAAGGTATCGATGGATCATTAATGTGGCGGAGTAGCGTCAATGGATTTAACTATTTCGTAGGCGGTAATTTCACTTTCGCACGGCAAACTGACGGCGAACAATATAAACCACGTTTTGGAAACTCTTTGGATCAATATCGAAAATCGATCTATGATCGTTATGCCTTTCTCAATTGGGGATTACATTCCATTGGACAATTCCAGTCGTGGGAAGAAATTGCTAATTATGATATAGACAATGACCGTAAAGGTAACTCATCATTACGGCCGGGTGATATTAAGTATGAAGATATTAATGGCGATAAAGTGATCAATGAGCTGGATGAACGGCCAATCGGATATCGACAAGGCGGTCTTCCTTATTTCAATTACGGAATTAACCTTGGCGGCCAATTTAAGGGATTTGATTTGGCAATGGATTTCACCGGAGCAGCTTTTGCTTCTTTTAATCCCAGTTATGAAGCTGTTTTCCCTTTCCATGATGGTGGCAACAATCCGCAATACTATATGGAAAACCAGTGGATGCTGAGCGATATTACGGATCCAAATAGTGCATTGATCCCAGGAAAGTACCCTACATTAATTAAAGGAAATAGAGATCATAGTAATTATTGGCATAGCGACTTCTGGCTTACCAATGTCAACTATTTGAAATTAAGAAACCTGCAGATCGGATATACTTTACCGGAGAAATGGATGAAACCTCGAGGAATTCAGAAATTGAGGATATATACCATGATGCAGAATCTGTTTAGCATAGATAATTTGGGTGATATGAAGATCGATCCAGAAATCACAAGTGATTCGGGCGTTCAGTACCCAACAAACCGAGTTATAAATGTGGGTGTTACCTTAACTTTTTAATAAGATGATAAATAAGAAAGTTATTTTATTGGGTGTATGTCTCGTATGTATATTTTCAAGCTGCAATAAATTTTTGGAACGGGAATCACAGGCTATTTTTACTGACGATCAGATATTTTCGGATCAGAATATGATAAAATCTGTTCTAGCGAATTATTATGGGCGGATTAGCTGGGGACAGCAATTTGGAGACAATGGATCTTTTGCGATGTTAGATGAGGCCGGATTTTCAAGCGGTGGCCCCAATACGATGCAGGAATTTCCGAATGACTTTTGGCGTATGTACGATTATGAACTGATTCGCAATCTGAATCAATTTATCGTAGGTGTTCGTCAATCATCATTGGACGAAAATAATAAAAAGAGCATCGAAGGCGAGGCCAGATTTATTCGTGCTTGGACCTACTTTAATATGATCAAGCGTTTGGGCGGAGTTCCTTTGGTGGGTGATAAGATCTATGATTATACTGGCGGCATGGATCCAGCAGAGTTGCAGACACCGCGATCAACAGAAGCAGAGAGTTATAATTACGTGATTAACGAATGTACCGAAGCCGCTAAAATGCTCGGTACAGAGAAAACCATAAATTCAGCTAGAGCTAATAAATGGACAGCTTTGGCACTTAAGGCGCGGGCAAGTCTGTACGCCGCCTCAATAGCGAAGTATAACTATAAAACGCCAGACGTCAAAACAGCAGGTAACGAGGTGGGAATCCCTGCGGCGGACGCCAATAAATATTACGAGATTGCTTACGAATCAGCATTGGATATTATCAACAATAGCCCTTATGCCCTCTATAATGGAAATGCCGATAAAGGAAAGAACTTCTATCTTGCTGTAAGTTCAAAATCAAGTAGCAATGAAGTTATTTGGGCTAAGGATTATGCGTATCCAGGTGAAACACATTTTTTCACCAACAATAACATTGCCTCATCCGTCCGTGGAGATATTGATGCCAATTTTGTTACGCCTGTTTTAAATTTGGTGGAAGCATTTGAATATACAGATGATCGAAATGGAGCATTGAAAACGAAGACTGCTACGGGAGATTACATTTACTATAACAATCCCGAAGAGATATTCGCCCATAAGGACGCGCGTTTGTATGGTACTGTAATTTACTCTGGTGCTGATTTTGCTGGTACCAAAATCACTTACCAAGCAGGCGTTAGATATAAAGAAGGAGGTGTTTGGAAGACGATGACTGCAATACCCGGTACTTCAGATTCCAAATTCGGAGGAATTATTACAAGCAAAGATGGACCTACGACTTCCAACGATATGTATGTCAACAAAACTGGATTTAATATCAGGAAATTTATCGACGAAAATAAAGATGCCTCTACTCGTGGGCGTGGGTCGGATATTTGGTTTGTGCGCTTCCGTTATGCTGAATTTTTGTTGATCGCTGCAGAGGCAGGCCTAGAGCTTGGTAAACCACAAGCCGAGTTGACGGGATATGTCAATAAGATTAGGGAGCGTGCGGGGATACAGGCATTGACGACCATTTCCTTGAATGATATTATTCAGGAACGTCGGGTTGAATTTGCCTTCGAAGATCATCGTTATTGGGATCTGAAGCGTTTGCGAATTGCCCATGAAATCTGGAACGGAAGCGCTGATAATTACAATGCGGTACACTATGCCCTATTTCCATACAAAATATATGCTCCGGGGGATCCTAATGATGGTAAGTGGATTTTTGAGAAACAGAAATCGAGTCATACACTCTATCCACGAAATTTTAAATATCAGAACTATTATAATTTCATCGATCAAGATTGGATTAATAACAATCCGAAGTTAGTCCGAAATCCTTATCAATAGCATTATCCTTATGAAAACTTTTTTTTGTAAATTAATAGTCAGTTTGTGTTTGATCGTAGGTGTTTTCGCTTGTAGCAAAGATAATTATGATGCCCCTAAAAGTACACTGAACGGTCGTGTAACCTACAATTCAGAACCTCTAGGAGTAAGAGGATCAAACCAGTCCGTTTCACTTCAACTATGGCAAGATGGTTTTCCGCTTCGATCTGCTATTAATGTGTATGTGACGCAGGACGGTTCATTTGCTGCAAAGCTGTTTGATGGGAAGTACAAATTGGTAGCAACCAGCGGAAATGGCCCCTGGTTGAATAGTGCGGATACAGTGCTGGTTGATGTGCGGGGGAATACAAGTATCGAGTACCCAGTTAAACCTTATTATACCATGAGTAATATTACTTATGATGTCCAAGGGAATATGCTAAAAGCTTCTTTTGACGTCAAGACGATAGATGCTTCAAGAACGATTGATTTTGCGACTTTATTGGTCAATGATACAAAATTCGTGGATTTGGGCCAATATACCTATAAGATGGAAAAAACTGGAATTAGTTCGGGCCATGTCGACTTGGAACTTGATATCAAAGATATTTTGACCAAGAGCGCTGCAGTGTATGCGCGTGTGGGCTTGAAGATAAGCGGTATCACCGAGGCGCTATACGATAGTTCACCTAAGAAATTGAAATAACAATGATTAAAAGAATTAGCTTTTTAAGCCTATTAATGGGGGTTGGTTTAGCTGCGTCGGCGCAATCCGGAATAGCGACTTCCGTAAACCAATTGCCCTTAACGGGTAAGAACTCACAATATATAAACAATAGGGCTCCGTTAAAACAAAATGTCTTGCTGAAATTGCCGGTGGGTAGTATCGTGCCCGAAGGCTGGTTAGGAAAGTATCTCGAGTTGCAAAAAGATGGTCTTACAGGTCATTTGGGAGAAATTAGTGCCTGGTTGTCCAAAAAAAATAATGCTTGGTTAAGTACGGATGGGAAAGGAGATTATGGCTGGGAAGAAGTTCCTTATTGGTTAAAAGGCTACGCTAATTTGGGCTACATCTTGAAAGATCCTAAGATAATAGCAGAGTCAAAAATCTGGTTAGAGGCTGCGCTAAAAAGCCAGCGTCCTGATGGATACTTTGGACCATTGATCCTGCGTAATAACAAACCTGATCTTTGGGGGAATATGTTGATGCTATGGTGTTTGCAATCCTATTATGAATATAGCGGTGACCAACGTGTTTTAACGTTGATGACCAATTATTTTAAATGGCAGGCCAATTTGCCGGATAGTTTTTTTCTCAAGGATTATTGGGAAAACAGTCGTGGTGGTGACAATTTGCTATCCGTATATTGGCTCTATAACAGAACACAAGGTAATGAATGGTTGATGGATTTAGCGGATAAAATCCATCGGAATACAGCCAATTGGCAGCAGAAAGATGATTTGCCCAATTGGCATAATGTCAACGTAGCGCAGTGTTTTAGAGAGCCAGCAACCTATTATCTGAAAAGCCAGTCGACTGCAGATCTTAATGCAACCTACGATAATTTTCATTTTGTCAGACAAGTATTTGGTCAGGTTCCGGGCGGCATGTTCGGTGCCGATGAAAATGCACGTCCGGGATATACCGATCCCCGTCAGGGAGTGGAAACCTGTGGAATGGTGGAGCAGATGGCTTCCAATGAAATCCTTCTCGGGATAACAGGCGATCCTTTTTGGGCGGATCATGCGGAAGAAGTTGCTTTTAATACCTATCCAGCCGCTGTGACAGCCGATTTTAAAGCATTACGCTATATCACGAGCCCTAATATGACTATCAGCGATAGCCATAATCATGCTCCTGGGATTGATAATAATGGGGCATTTTTAATGATGAACCCCTTCAGTTCACGTTGTTGTCAACATAATCACAGTCAGGGCTGGCCATATTATGCGGAGCATCTGTATATGGCAACGAATGATAATGGTGTTGCGGCAGTACTTTATGCCGCATCAAAAGCTGAAATCAAAGTCGGAAACAATCAATCCATTCAGATCAGACAAGAATCCAATTATCCGTTTGAAGAATCGCTGCGATTTGAAATAGGAACACAGGGTAAAACAGTTGATTTTCCCTTTTATCTCCGTATACCTGCCTGGGCGAAACAAGCCAAAGTAACGGTTAATGGTAAAAGTCAGGCTATAGAAGCTGGAGCAAAATATATTCGGATTGAACGGAAATGGAAAGACGGCGACAAGGTCGAACTCTCCTTACCGATGACCATAGATCTGAAAACATGGGCTGCCAATAAAAATTCAGTTAGTATCCAGCGTGGACCATTGACCTATGCACTCAAAATCAAAGAGAATTATGTGAAAAAGGATAGTAAGGCTTCGGCAATTGGGGATTCTAAATGGCAGGAGACTGCAGATCCATCAAAATGGCCATCCTATGAAATCCTTCCTGCAAGTGACTGGAATTACGGACTTGTACAAAATCAGCTACAAGCTGTTGACCAACTAAAAGTGGTCAAACGGCCATGGCCTAAAGATGCATTTCCTTTCGACGCAGAAGCAGTACCTATTTCGATTCTTGTGAAAGCGAAACGTATTGATGGATGGAAAATTGATGAAAATGGACTAACGGGCGTATTGCCCCTGAGTCCGGTGGAAAGCAAGGGTGAGGTGCAGGAAGTTGAACTGATTCCCATGGGAGCAGCACGTTTGCGCATTGCTGCTTTTCCAACTGTGAAATAATGTAAATACGATATATAAATAAATGACTTAACGATTTTTTATGATGAAGAAAACCTTACTTTTTGCCAGTTTGATGATGGCAGCACAATTGAACTTTGCTCAGGATTGGAAACCCGCAGGGTCACATATATTAACCCCTTGGGGCGAGAAAGTAACGGCACAAAAGCCACATCCTGAATATCCTAGACCACAATTAACCAGAGCCAATAACTGGCAGAATTTAAATGGACTATGGAAATATGCTGTCACTCCAGTAGGTACTAAAGAGATTCCTCGTCAATGGGACGGAAATATCCTTGTTCCTTTTGCTATTGAATCGGCATTGTCCGGTGTTGGTAAAGAGGTCGGGAAAGATAAAGCGTTATGGTATAATAATACTATAACATTGGACAAGTCTGTCAATAAAAATAAGGTCCTGTTGCATTTCGGTGCCGTAGATTGGCAATGTGATGTGTATGTAAATAACCAATTGGTCGGAAGACATGAAGGTGGTTTTGATCCATTTTCGATGGATGTGACAAGCTTCCTAAAGAAAGGAGCAAAACAGGAAATAGCTATTCGGGTATGGGATCCGACTGATGATGGTCCACAACCACGGGGTAAACAGGTGAACAAGCCGAATGGTATATGGTATACACCAGTAACGGGAATTTGGCAGACCGTTTGGTTAGAAAGTGTCCCCCAAACTTACATCGCGAGTACCAAACAGACTCCGCGTTTGGACGATGGAGTCTTGGCCTTTCAGGCTTCCGTAGAAGGAAGTCAAGCCGGTGACGAAATAAAGGTGCGTGCATTAGATGGCGGAAAGGTTATTAAAGAACAAACAGGACAACCGAATACATCTTTCGATCTTTCGGTACCTAATCTGGAGCCATGGTCCCCAAGCAACCCTAAGCTCTATGATCTAGAAATTCAGCTGATTCGAAAAGGAAAAGTCGTAGATCAGGCGAAAAGCTATTTTGCCATGCGGAAAATAGCCATGCAGAAAGACGAAAATGGCGTTCAACGTTTAATGCTAAACAATAAGTTTACCTTCCAATATGGTCCATTGGATCAAGGCTGGTGGCCAGATGGTCTACATACAGCACCAACGGATGAAGCGCTGAAGTTTGATGTTGTCAAAACAAAGGAAATGGGATTCAATATGATCCGTAAACATATCAAAGTAGAACCGGCGCGCTGGTACCGTTACTGCGATAGTATAGGTATGCTTGTCTGGCAAGATATGCCTAGCGGCGATCTTGGCGGAAACCATTGGGATATGCAACCGGGAAAGATTTCAGGAGGAAATAGGGATAAAGTACGTTCGCAGGAATCTGAGGGGTACTACAGAAAAGAGTGGAAAACCATTATGGAAGTGTTGCATAATTACCCAAGTATTGTCATCTGGGTTCCGTTTAATGAGGCTTGGGGGCAATTCAAAACGAAGGAAATAACGGAATGGACAATGGCCAATGACCCTTCAAGACTCGTAAATAGTGCCAGCGGTGGTAACTTTATGGAAACTGGACATATCTTGGATATCCACAATTATCCCGATGCAGCCATGCCTGATCCAAATTTATTTGGCGCCAAACAAGTGCTTGCATTGGGTGAGTTTGGTGGTCTGGGATTACCGATCGATGGGCACTCCTGGCAACAAAAAGACAACTGGGGATACCAAAGTTTTAAAAATAAAACGGAATTATTGGAGCGCTATAAACGCCTTATCCATGACTTGACACGTCTAATTCCTATGGGATTGTCTGCCGCTGTTTATACACAGACAACAGATGTGGAAGTAGAAACAAATGGTTTGATGACCTATGATCGTAAAGTTGTCAAAATGCCTGAAGCAGAATTGAAAGCTGCACATCAGGCGCTTTATAATGCACCTACCAAATAATTGATAGCGATATGGCCGCAACTCGGGTTGCGGCCTAAATTTATCGCTGAAAGTATACCCGTCAACCTAAACCTATTTTATACGAAATCAATGAAATTAAAATTACTAATTGCAACGGCTATTGTATGTCAATCGGTATCGTCGTTTGCACAAAAACAAGTCCTTAAGAATGATCTTCGCGCGCCTGCCTATCCTTTAGTAACAATTGACCCCAATACAAGTGCCTGGTCCTATAGCAACGAATTGAATGCGGATGTTGTACGCCATTGGACCGGAAAATCCTTCCCCTTATTGGGCGTCCTTAAAGTGGATGGGAAATCCTATCGCTTCTTAGGTAAAGAAGAAGCTGAACTCTTGCCGTTGGCACGGATGGGTGAACATGCGGCTTGGACCGGAAGTTATGTTGTCAATGAACCCGCCTCGGACTGGATGAAACCTTCATTTGATGCACGGCAATGGAAGACGGGGGCAGCGCCATTCGGTACCAAGGATAAAGAACCCAATGTGGAGACTGATTGGCAGGAGCCTAAAATTTGGGTTAGAAGGGAAGTTGAACTGAGTGAGGATCTTACGGGCAAATCCGTATATATCGAATTTACACATGACGATGACGCTATTTTGTACGTCAACGGTATTGAGGTTACTAATACAGGCAATTTGACAGGTAAAAATAGTCGGGTCAAGCTGCCCGATCATGTCGTAAAAACATTGAAGAAAGGAAAAAATATACTCGCGGGTTATTGCTATAATAGGGTAGCAAATGGATATTTTGATTTTGGACTCTTTACAGAAAAAGAAGGTAGTATTCAATTCGACAATGAAGCGAAGCAGATCACTTCCAATGTGCAGGCAACACAAACACATTATTCGTTTAACTGCGGGCCGGTCGATTTAAATATTACATTTACTGCGCCCATGTTTCTGGATAAATTGGACTTAATGGCTAGACCCGTAAATTATCTTTCCTATACGGTCCATGTGAAGGATGGCAAGAAACACCAGGTACAACTTTATTTGGAGGCAGCACCAAATTGGGCACTGAATTCTCCACTTCAAGATGCTGCAAGCAGTTCCTTTGTCTCAGGAAATCTCCAGTTTGTAAAGACAGGAAGCAAAAACCAGCAGGTTCTAGGAAGGAAAGGTGACGACCTACGGATAGATTGGGGGTATTTCTATATGGCTGGTGCAAAATCAAAGACAAAGTCCGCGGTCGGAAGTAGCCATCAATTACGGTCTAATTTTCTGAAGAGTGAAAATAGCTCTTCTTCAAATGGAGGACAACAATTGGCGCTGATGCAAACTTTTGATGTCTCATCAAGCTACCAGGATAAGATCTTGTTGGGGTATGATGACCTGTACTCCATCCAATATTTTGGACAAAATTTACGACCTTATTGGAATACCAATGGAAATAGTTCCATTGAGAAACAATTTGAACTGGCCGACAAAGAGTATACTGCTCTCAAAAAGGCTGCTGATAAATTTGATGCCGAATTATGGGGTACAGCTTTGCGCAACGGAGGTGAGGACTATGCTGCATTGTGTGCCTTGGCCTATAGGCAGGCAATCGCCGCTCATAAACTTGTAAAAGCACCCAATGGCGATCTACTTTTACTGTCTAAAGAAAATGATAGCAATGGGTCGATAGGAACTGTTGATGTAACCTATCCTTCGGCTCCGATTTTCCTTTACTATAATCCGGAACTGGCAAAAGCACTAATGAACGCCATTTTTTATTATAGTGAAAGCAATAAGTGGACAAAACCTTTTGCTGCGCATGATGTTGGGACCTATCCTTTGGCGAATGGCCAAACTTACGGTGGAGATATGCCTGTCGAAGAATCGGGAAATATGTTGATATTAACTTATGCTTTAGCGAAGGTCGAAGGAAATGCAGCTTATGCCAAAAAACATTGGAAAGTGTTGTCTACCTGGGTAGATTATTTAGTAGATAAAGGTCTTGACCCTGAAAATCAGTTGTGCACAGATGATTTCGCGGGCCATTTTGCGCATAATGCCAATTTATCAATTAAAGCTATTTTAGGTATTGCATCTTACGGTTATCTAGCCCAAATGCTTGGTGAAGAGGCTACGGCGAAAAAGTATCTGACCGAAGCAAAAGCAATGGCTATGAAATGGAAAGAGATGGCTGAAGATGGGGATCACTATAAGTTGACTTTTGATAAAACCGGAACCTGGAGCCAAAAGTATAATATGGTCTGGGATAAATTGCTTAAGATGGATATTTTTGACCCCTCTATTCGTGAAACTGAAATTAAATACTATCTCGGCAAACAAAATAAATACGGACTTCCCCTGGACAATCGTCAGCCTTATACCAAAACCGATTGGATTATTTGGACGGCGACCATGGCAAATGACAAGCCTACCTTTGAGGCATTTTTAAAGCCAGTCTACCATTTTATGAACGAAACAACAGACCGTGTTCCCATGTCGGATTGGACGTATACAGACCGTCCTAAGAGAGCTGGATTTAAAGCAAGATCCGTTGTTGGGGGCTATTTTATCAAAATGTTGGAAGAGAAATTGGGAAAAGCAAAATAGCTTTTCCTGTGATGAAGAAAATAATATAAAAAAATAATAAGATGTTGAATGCAATGTTGTTCAGATATTGGATCGGCGGAGTTGTCGTACTGAACTTGTTGAGCTCCTGCGGAAGCTCTCCAGGTTCAGTTAAGCAGTCGGGTCAAATAACAAATGCTACGGCTCAGCATAAGACCTACAGCAATCCGGTTTTTGAGCCTATACTTGCTGATCCTACAGTCGTTAGAGATCCTCAGAGCAAAATGTTCTACGCATACGGGACAGCCGACAATTGGGGCGACGGAAAGGGACAGCGTTTGGTGTCTATTCTACAATCGGCTGATCTTGCTCATTGGACCTGGATTGGAACGGCCTTCAGCTCAAAACCGAGCTGGAAAGCCGAGGGGGGAATCTGGGCACCAGATGTGGTGCGGTTAAATGGTAAGTATATCTTATATTATGCTTATTCAACATGGGGAGACCCCAACCCCGGTATTGGTGTAGCCCTAGCAGATAGACCGGAAGGCCCCTTTATCGATCAAGGTAAACTTTTTGATAGCAAGGAGATCGATGTACCTAATTCAATAGACCCTTATTTTTTTACAGAAAATGGGCAGAATTATCTATTCTGGGGTAGTTTTAGTGATGCGAATACGCAGGGAACATATGGTGTTGAACTCGATGAAAATGGGACTGCGGTACCCGATTTAAATAAAAAATTTAAAGTTGCTGCTGGGGATTTTGAAGCTGTCGTGATCCATAAACGGAAAGGATATTACTACTTTATCGGATCCAAAGGCTCCTGTTGTGAAGGAGAAAAAAGCAGTTATCATGTTCTTGTGGGTCGCTCTCGCAAGCTGAAGGGACCTTATATCGATCAAGAGGGGCGTAATCTTACACAGCGGGGGAGTGGAACGTTGTTGTTAAAGGGAAATGATCAATTTGTGGGGACAGGTCATACTTCGCGCATTATTACAGACGATAAGGAAAAAGATTGGATACTCTATCATGGCATGGACCCAAAGCGGCCTCGTGTTGCGACGGGGGGAAATCGTAGGATGCTATTTTTGGATCAGATTGTCTGGGATAAGGACTGGCCCAAAATTGAAGGGGCAACCAGTAGTGTTGCAGTGCAACGGGCCCCAACATTTAATTTTAAATAGAATTTTCAATAGCTAGCAGCGGATGGTCTACTTTTGTGGATCTGGATTTTCGCTGTCCATAAAAAATATGATACATCAAACGAAGAAACATTTTGAACTTCTTGACGCCATGCGTGGGGTGGCTGCAATTGCAGTCGTACTGTTTCACTTTATGGAAATTGCACAACCGGATTATCGCAATAGTTTTATTCCACATAGCTATTTAGCCGTTGATTTCTTCTTTTCTTTATCGGGTTTTGTAATTGCCTATGCTTATGATCAGAAGCTGGTCACAATTGGTCTAAAACGATTCTTCCTCTTGCGTTTGTTAAGATTGCATCCATTGGTTATAATCGGTACGTTAATTGGTTTATTGGCATTTATTTACGACCCATTCAGTAATTTGGCCGGCTCATTTTCCGTCTTACAGAAGATAGGGATGTTTATTAGTGGGATAACCTTGATCCCATACCCAGCTGTACCAGAGCGATATTTTAATCTTTTTCATTTAAACCCACCTACATGGTCGCTATTTTGGGAATATATCGCCAATATAGCCTATGCTTTGATACTGGTACGCATTCCAAAAAAGGTTCTTTGGGGAATAGTGCTCCTCGGTGCGGCAGCGCTATGTGCTGAATCATTTCGTTCCGGCTATTTAGCTGTAGGTTTTGGGGCAGATAACTTTTGGGCTGGGGGAATCCGTTTATGGTTTTCATTTTCAATGGGACTACTTATTTTTAGGTCGAACTGGACTATTTCGAACAAGCTTTCTTTTTTCAGTGTTCTTGGTCTGCTTGCTGTCGTATTTTTCATTCCGTTTTCTGATGTTTATGGTAAGTACATCGATCCTATTGTCGTTATCTTTTATTTTCCTTTATTGCTCATGCTGGGGATAGGAGGACTACCTGTTTTTGGAGGGGTCAAGAAGTTATGCAAGTTCTTAGGTGATATTTCCTATCCGCTCTATATCATTCATTATCCATTTATCTGGATTTTTATGAGCTATGTGGAGCTCCATCACCCATCGAATAAGCAAATGGCTGTGATTATTATAATTGGAATGCTGTCGTTGATTTTTGTAGCTTTATTGGTCTTTAAATATTTAGATGAGCCTATTCGGAAATATTACAGCCGGAAACTAAACTAAATGGCGATGAAGCCAGGTACTGATGAACTGGAATACCTCCATTTTGCAGTCTTCATTTAAAATTTCATGCCGCATGCCTGGATATAATTTAATGGTTATATCGGTCTGCCCCTGTGCACTTAACTGCGCTACGCTCTTTTCAACGCCCATTCCAAAATCTCCAATTGGATCATCCTGTCCGCTGATAAATACAATTGGAAGATTTTTTGGGATATTCTTGGTAGCTTCGATATCTGTCGCTTGCAAGGAAAGGTCTAACACGGTATGAAATCCATTGTTGGTAAACAACCCCCCACAAAGGGGATCTTCCAAAAATGAAATACGGTTTGTCTTGCTTACGCTTAACCAATTGCTGTTATTTTGGTTGGGCTCGTTCTTAAATCGAGCATTGTTGCGCCTGTCAAAAATACGGTTGATCAATTTACTTCTTCTTTTTGGGGCAATACTATTGAGAAAAGTGAGTAAAAGGCGAAAAGCTGTGGAACCTTTTTGACGTTGGCCTGTCCCCACGATGATGGCTCCCTTAAATTGTATTCCTTTTTTCTGTAACACGCAGCGTGTTACAAAGGATCCCATGGAATGCCCTAAAATAAATTGAGGCAGTTGGGGATATGTTTTTCTCAAGAAATTACTCATTGTAATGGCGTCATCAATGAGTTGTTCGTTAGCCCCATGCTGTTTAAAATACCCCAATTGATCTGCATCTAGAGCTGTCTTTCCATGGCCCATTTGATCGTAGGTTAAAACCGCAAAATTCTGTGTAGTCAGATAATTAGCCAATTCTTCATACCGACCACTATGCTCCTGCATGCCATGTACCAGGAGTATTGTCGCCACTATCTGATTGTCGTCGGGTACATACAAACGATAGAAAATTTTATGTTCATTTTCAGTCGTCGCGCTGATTGTATAAAAATTGGATGCTACCTTGCTCATTATACCTCTTTATTTTAAGTAAACTAAGATAATTTTAGTGCATTTGCAAGTTTAACAATCTTCTTTCCGATTTTGTTCGGATGAGACCGAAAGGCTTTAAGGGCAGTTGACCAATGAAAATTAGCACGATTAATTTTTGTGGTTTGGGAATATTTTTTAGATTTGCATTAATTTAGAATTAATTTAAATAAAGTAGTTATTCTATTTTAAACATGGACTTGTCTGTATGCAGAAATTGTTGTACAAAATCGAATTCGGAAAGCTCCCTTGTTCTTAAAATATACGCATTTACACTTATATTCTGATGAAACCAGCACGATGTATTTCGACCCAAGTTATCGTATGACTGTAGCTCAATTTGCCGAATAATTGAGTAGGGAATGAATAGGCCATGTTACTTCATCAACTTCAAAAGACAAATAAAAGGATGAAAAAGACACTTTTAGCAGCTTTATTATTCGCTGCAACTTATGCACAGGCGCAAACAAACTCGTTAATGAACGGCGAGTTTTGGAAAGGTAAACCTACCTTGACAATTGTTAAAGAAGAAATCAGTAAAGGAAATAGCCCTTCTCAGCCTAATGCGGCATCCTTTGATCCAGTCACAATGGCGATATTAAATGGCGCTCCGACGGATGTTGTCAAGTTTATGATCGAACAAGAAGGGAATAGTGTAACGAAGAAGACGCATCATAGCCGTAGTTATTTACACTGGGCAGCGTCAAGTGGAAATGCGGAGCTTGTCGAGTTTTTAATTGCAAAAGGATCGGATGTCAATTACCAAGATAGCCATGGTTACCCAATTATTGCTTATGCAGCTTCGACAGGAAATACAAATACTGCCGTATATGATGCTTTGTTTAAAGCGGGTGTGAATCCCAAGCAAAAATATGAAGGTGGTGCTACATTAATGATGCTTGCAGCGTCTGCAGACAAGGACCTTGCATTGACAGATTATTTCATTAAAAAAGGATTATCTATTCAAGATAAAGACGAGTCGGGCCGCACAGTGACGGATTATGCGGCTAAACTTGGAAATATCGAGCTCATGGAGAAATTCATCGCCCGTGGCGTAAAACCAACCAATAATGCGTTGTTTTTTGCGACTCAGGGTTCCAGACAAGCATCGAATGGTTTGTCGGTTTATACCTATTTGGTTGAAAAGTTCAAATTGGATCCCAAGGCTGTAAATAAAGAAGGAGCGACAGTGCTGCATGCTTTAGTTCGCAGACCAGATATGGCCGTGATCAATTATTTTTTGGATAAAGGTGTAGATGTTGCAAAAGCGGACAACGATGGAAATACAGCGCTTATGGTGGCTGCTAGCGGTAAGGATGCTAAATTGGTCGAGCTGCTACTTGCTAAAGCGAAGAACGTAAATGCAGTAAATGAAAAAGGCGAATCTGCATTGACCAAGGCTGTAGCGAATGGGGCTCCCGAAATAGTGGCATTGTTGATTAAAGATGGAGCCGATATCAAGCTATTGGATAAGGAAGGTAATAACTTGGCCTTTTACTGGTTTAATTCTTACAAGGAATTGCCTCAGGGCGGCAGACCCGGTGGGCAGGGAAATACTTCACAAGGGGATGAGTTTAAAGAAAAATTAGCGATACTTAAGACGAATGGATTGGACGTTGTTGCTCCACAAAAAAATGGTAGCACATTGTATCATTTGGCAGTAGCGAAAGAGAATGTGAAGCTTATTCAGAAAGCCAGCGAACTTGGAGCAGATATTAACGCACAGGATAAAGAGGGAACGACGGCACTACATAAGGCAGCTCTCATAGCAAAAGACGATTCCTTGCTAAAAACATTGGTTTCCCTTGGTGCAAAAAAGGAATTGAAAACAGAATTCGATGAAACGGCTTATGATTTGGCGAAAGAAAACGATTTCTTGTCTAAATCCAATGTGCAGCTTGACTTTTTGAAATAAAATTAGATTCAATTGAAGATGAATAACATAGTTAAAACAACGATAGCCACTCTTTTATTTTCGATGGCAGCCCTAAGCTCTTTCGCACAGGCAGCTAAATATAAGTGTATGATCCAAATGAATGCCTATGAAGGTGAGAAAGCCTACGTGGTGATTTCACTGATTAATCCTAGTGGAGCTTACGAAAAAACACTCGCCGTATTGGGATCTGATAAACAATGGTATAATACGATCAAGGAATGGTACAAGTTCCAAAATAAAACCAAAGAAAAGCTAAATGCGGTGACGGGTGCGTCAGTTGGTGGCGGTGACCGTGCCATGCGGACATTGGATATTGATGAAACGAAGTTTAACAAAGGGTATAAACTCCGTTTTGAATCTGCTGTAGAGGAACAAAAATACCATACTGCTGATGTTGAAATTCCTTTGACAAAGGAAGCTATCACTGAAAAAGCTAATGGCAAGGGATATATCAAACTTGTTAAGTTAAATAAAGTACAATAAGAAAAGGGGTAAAAATGCTGGTATCTATTTGGAGGTATGCACATTTAGCCTTAGCTATTGTTTCTTCTATCTTTTTACTTTTATTATCGATAACTGGCGTAATATTGGCCATTGACGCCGTCAACGAAAAAATTCCGCCTTATCGGGTTGAACATATTGAAACGTTAAACCTTGCGCAGTCAGTAACAGCTTTGCGCAAGGTTTATCCTGAAATCATAGCGATCTCGGTAGATCACAATCAATTCGTGAGCATTGATGCCATAGACGCAGATGGCAACACTGTGAAAGGTTATATCGATCCGAATACGGGGCGTCTGCTTGGTCCCCAATTGAATAAGTCCCAATTTGTTCAATGGGTTACAGCTTTACACCGCTCACTCTTTCTTAAAGTGACCGGTCGGGTGATTATTGGTGTGGTTTCATTTCTGTTGTTTCTTATTACTATTTCAGGAATTATTCTGATTGTCAAGCGTCAACAGGGCGTTCGACATTTCTTTGCCAAAATCAACCGGGACTTTTTTGCCCAGTATTTCCATGTTGTTTCAGGACGTCTATTTTTGATACCAATTTTGATATTGGCCCTAACAGGTACATATTTATTTCTGGTGCGTATTGAAATCTTAAAAAAGCCGAACCAAACAATTGAATATCCCAATAAGATGAAGGAAGATATCCAATTGGAGGTAGCAAAATTTTCAATATTCCAAAATACAAAACTTGTCGATTTGAAGACGTTGGAGTTTCCGTTTATGGAAGACGATCCTGATGAGTTTTTTATATTGAAGCTTCGCGATCGGGAATTGACCATAAATCAGTTGAATGGAAGCTTGCATAAAGAAGTAAAGTATCCCTTTACAGCATTGGCCGAACAGTTTTCTTTGGACCTCCATACGGGCAAAACCAATATCATATGGGCCATTATATTGGGGCTCGCATCTTTGAATATTGTGTTCTTTATTTACACGGGCTTTGCAATCACATTCAAGCGCACGCGTACTAAAATCAAGAATAAATATAAACCTGAAGAAGCAGAGATTGTTATTCTTTTCGGAACGGAAAATGGAAGCACGCTGTTTTTCGCCAATCAGATCCATAAACAGCTCTTAGCGGATGGGCAAAAATCGTTGCTGCTCGGAATGAATCAATATCAATGCTTTCCAAAGGCAAAACACTTGCTTGTGTTTACCTCAACATACGGGCTAGGAACTGCACCATCCAATGCACTTCAATTTGAACATAAGCTCAACAGCCATCCACAAGAACAAGACGTACAATTTTCGGTGCTGGGCTTTGGTTCAAAAGCCTATCCCGACTTTTGTGCCTATGCGTGCGAAATTGATCATTTATTAGAAAAACAAGCATGGGCTTCTCGACTAACAGATTTACATACAGTTAATGATAAGAATGTCGATGAGCTTATTTCATGGATACATCAGTGGTCTGCTCAGACCAATATTGCATTAGCTTCTGCACCGGCTATTTATAGTGCTAAAGTCGTCGGATTGACGAAATTTAAGGTGATAGCGAAGTCTACAGTTTCAGCTAGTAATACTACCTTTACTTTAGTACTGAAACCTTCAGGTAAAATTAAAATGCAATCGGGCGATTTATTGGCAATCTATCCCGCGCAAGATCAACGTGAACGTTTTTATTCGATAGGTTACAAAGACGGGATGGTTCAGCTTGTGGTGAAATTGTTTCCTAATGGATTCGGTTCAAGCTTCCTGTATCGATTGGAACCGAATCAAACCCTGCAGGCACGAGTCATGGTTAATCCAAGTTTTCATTTTCCGAAAGCCGCAAATGCAGTTGCTTTAATTGCGAATGGTACAGGGGTAGCGCCTTTTCTAGGCATGATTTCAGCGAATGAAAGTATGACTCCTTTGCGTCTGTATGCTGGTTTTCGCCATCGAAATGAAATGACAGCACACTATATAGATTTTGCTGATGAGCAGATAAAGCTGGGACATCTGAAACAGCTTGAACTGGCTTTTTCACGCGAGGAAAATGCACAATATGTCATGGATTTGATTCGTCGGGATGCGCTATATTTTGTCGAATTGCTTGATAAAGGAGGTTATATATTGCTTTGTGGAGCATTGCGTATGCAGCATGATGTTGAATATACTTTAAATGAGCTACTTTTGCGACATGTCGGCAAAACTATTGCAGTCTACAAAGAAAATGGACAGATCTTAACCGATTGTTATTAGTAAATTGGTGGTACAATAGCATATCCCATCGATAAAGACTGCTTTTGGTACGCATCGACTTTTTAATCCCTTTTTCAGATCAATCTCATGAAGAACAATAAACAATGTGGCCTGCTTTTAATACTCTGCTTTGTATCCATTACTTCGGGGATTGCGCAGGTCTTGGTAAAGCGGCAGGTTACCCTTATGGGCTCTGTTTTCGAAATTAGCTTGGTAGATCGGGATAGCTCGATTACAAATCAGCATATCGATGAAGTCATCTCCGAAATAGATCGAATAGAAAACCTGATTTCAGAATGGCGTCCGCAAACCCAAATAGCAGCGGTGAACCGCAATGCAGGGATTAAGCCAGTTAAGGTGGATAGAGAAGTGTTTGAACTAACACAACGTGCAATCCAATATGCTCAAAATTCAGGTGGTGCTTTTGATATCAGTATTGTTGCCTTAGATAAAGTTTGGCTATTTGAAGGCAGCATGACCACGATGCCCTCGGAAGAAGTGATTAAAAGGTCTGTCGAGAAAGTTGGTTATCAACACATTCGCCTCGATAGTGCGGCTTCGACAATTTTTCTGGAGTTACCGGGTATGAAGATCGGTTTCGGTTCTATTGGGAAGGGGTATGCAGCAGATAGGGGCAGGGAAATAATGAAAGCAAAAGGGATTGAAGCAGGTATAGTGAATGCTTCTGGTGATCTGTCGGCTTGGGGAAGCCCACCCCAGAACGATGCATGGAAAGTGGGCGTAAATAATCCGTTCAAACCCCATCGAATGGTCAAAGTTCTTCGTTTGAATGAAATGGCCGTAGCAACTTCGGGCAGCTATGAGAAATATGCGGAGATCAATGGAAAACGTTATTCACATATTATAAATCCGGTGACAGGTTATCCAGCTACAGGGTTAACTTCAGTGACGATTTATGGACCCTCAGCGGAAATCGCAAATGCACTTAGTACCTCAATCATGGTACTGGGCGAGAAAGAAGGAAAAAAATTGATTCAGCGTTTTCCAGCATACCATTATATTTTTATTACCGATAAAGGTAAGGTCATTCAGCAGCGCCGGAAGTCTTAAACCATGGAACTACTTTTTTATGTTGCATAAAGTGTATAGAAAGCATAGCCTATTAGCTGATTATCTAGTATATTTATGCGAACAAAGCGTATACGAAAGAAGACGAAAAGGAATGTGTCATGTTGTTCATGCGGTGGAAGTCAGTAAGAAAGTAGATCCATGAAAATAATTTAAAGTAAAAGTTCGACTAGTTCGTCTATGCTGCTATGGACATTGCATACCAAAATCATATGGCAGAAAAAAATTCCAGATCATTTACGGATATCGTTAAGACTTATGGAAGTCAGCTGCTACGTTTTGTTAAGGGAAAAGTAAAGAAAACGGAGGATGCAGAAGATATCTTACAGGAGGTCTGGTATCAATTTAGCCGTTTGACCAATATGGACGAACTGGAGAATGCGGGAGCATGGCTCTATGCTGTCACGCGAAATAAGATTACCGATAGTTATCGGAAAAAGAAAAGTGAATCACTTGACGATATGATAGCAGGTGATGATGATAGTGAAAGTACTTTTCCTATTCGTCAGTTCCTTTTGGCCGACGACTCCAATAATCCCGAGCTAAAATTATTTAAGGATATTTTTTGGGATGAGCTGATGAAAGCATTAGAGGAATTGCCGGAGAAGCAACGTCGAGTTTTTGTGCTGAATGAGCTGGAAGAGAAAACACTTCAAGAAATTGCCATTATGGAAAATGAGAACCTAAAGACGATTATCAGTCGAAAAGGGTATGCCGTGAAGCACCTGCGGGTACGGTTGCGAAGTTTGTATGAAGAATTAAAATTTTAAAAGGATTAAGCTATGAATGGAAGAATGAATAGACAGCGGAAGGGTAAATTCGCTTTTATGTTTGTCGCTATTATCATTGGTGTTTTTTTGTTGGTAGCCTTACTACAATATTTATGGAATACATTAATGGTTGATATTTTCAATTTAAAAACAATTACCTATTGGCAGGCATTGGGACTCTTTATTTTGTCAAGAATTCTATTCGGTAGGGGTTTTGGTAAACCTGGAGGGGGGAGATTTCGAAAAGGTTTTCCGCGTCAGATGGAAAAAGGAGAAGATCTTTCCGATGAGGAAAGGGAGCGTTTGCGGGAAGAATGGAAGCGTCGTTTTGGAGGACGATGTGGATTCTAAAAAAAGAATAAAAATTTTAAAGTAAAAACTGTTGTTGGGCGTCTTCTTCTATAAAGGCGCCTTTTTTTATGCCGGTATCCTGATGCTAAGGAAATAGCAGAACGCGATGTTCTGTCAGAATGGATGTTGGACAGAATAATAATTAATTACAAAATACGAATGGTCAAGGAGAATGTCGTTTTCAATCAGATGAAAATGGAGGAAGCCAGCAACCATTTTACAAAAAAGATGTATTCAAATGAAAAATAAACTTCGATTTATATTGCCACGCCTGATTGTGCTTACGGCAATAGCGGGATTAGCAACCTTGATTATTGGGACGATCTTTAAACTCTTATTGTTTGGGACAGTTCTCTTCGGAATAGGAAGCTTCGCAGCAGCAAGAATGCGTAGGAGAGATAGACAAGCATTCAAAATGGATAGGACTCCGGTATATCCGAACGTTCACCGTCATTACAACACAGTGGTCGCTATCGTACCATTACAAGGACAAAAACGTGCTAGGAAAGCAACGATAGTTCCCGTTTATTAAGCTTAAAAAATTGCAAAGACGAAGCTTTCGTCATGTATCAGTTCAACGTATTATTCAATATTAAAAATTAAAGACATGTTTAAAAGAGATCATTATACCAGAGGATATTCAAATCATAACAAATTTTGCGGACAACATTTTAAAGACCGTTTTGAAAAATTTCAACAACATTTTTTTGAAGGTGAAGCCGCACACAGTGGTGGCGGACAGCAATCTGTTCCTGTAAATATTGTAGAGAATCAAGAATTCTATGAAGTACAGCTTTTTGCTGCTGGCCGTAAGAAGGAACAATTCCAAGTCAGTATAAATGACGGAATACTAAAAATTTCATGTACAGAGAATGCTCAGGACAATGCCATAGATTATATTTATAAAGAGTACGATGGAATGGCATTTGAACGTGAATTCCAATTAAATGAACAAGTGCTTACGGATAATGTGCATGCGAGCTTCGAGGATGGGGTATTGACCGTCATTCTTCCAAAAGATCTTGAAAAGGTAATACGGCCACAAGAAGTTATCATTGATTAACAAGGGAAGTAAACGCAAGTCAGGATAAGATCTGAAAACAAAGAGGGCAGCATGGAAATTTGCTGTCCTTTTTTGTTTTATACTAAAAGATCAAATGAAACAGGCGCATATGTTATCAGCATAATCTCTTTATTGTGATAAAGTTTTAATTTTTTTAAATATAGGAGGACCTGTTTCATTAGATTCAATGGTTTGGCAGCTATTAAGTTCTTTTAAGTTTTTTATTTAGTTGTTCTCTGCCAAATCGCCAGAAGAAATAAAACAAGCCTATAACAACGATTATAGCCATAAAAGGCACAAATATGGCGAGTATGGTTAAAATTGTAGAACCGATTGTTTCCATTGTCGAAATCATAAAATTACCAAAACCGGCCGTTCCGATCGAAGAGGCGGCTCGGGTGCCTGCCAGGGCCGTGCTAATGGTTGCTGCAGTACCGCCACCGGCTATTATGGCCATAGCCCAGCGGAAAAAAGGAGAAATATCTGTAAACTGTATAGCGAAAAGTAAAGTACCGGCTATGGTTGCTAAGGGGATGGATAGGCTGTCCAATATATTGTCTATAAAAGGGATGTAATACCCCGCTATTTCCAAAATCATAGCTATACTTGTTGCTGCTAAAACAAGAGGTGAACCCGCCCAGGCTAATTCATTGCCAACTTGGAACAGTTCCAGCCGACAGCCAAGACTCAATAAAAATAAGGGCATGAAAATCCGGAAGCCAGTGGCTGCCGCCAAACTCACTCCTATAAAAGCACTCACCAAAAATGTAGAAAGTTCACTCATGGCCAATATTTTTTGATACAACCTAATTGTAGAATAATAAAAGAATGGCTTTTGTTTTAGCAATGCTAAAAATCCGCGTTTTCTGGAGTCTCGCTAAAAGATGATTTTCAAGTTTTTATATACTTGATAATGGTGTGTATAGATTTTGATTATAGTGTATCGAATCATTCGATGTACAAGTGGGAGTGCATTTGTGTAATTTTATGAAAGTGGAAGTCAAACAATTTGATCACTTAAGGTATTATATAAATAAACTTTCTTTTCATATGGACAACAACGAAAAAGACATTAGCAAATGCCCATTTCACAATGGTACTATGCGCAACGCCGTTGCGGGAGGGGGAACTCAGAATCAGGATTGGTGGCCAAATAGACTTCGTGTAGATCTGTTGAGACAACATGCGAGCAAGTCAAATCCGATGGACGAAGGCTTTGATTATGCAGAAGCATTTAAGCAGTTGGATTTAGAAGCTGTAAAAAAAGATTTGCATGCATTGATGACCGATTCACAGGATTGGTGGCCGGCAGATTTTGGTCATTATGGCCCATTATTCATCCGGATGGCTTGGCATAGTGCGGGTACCTATCGGGTAAGTGATGGTCGAGGCGGAGCTGGGTCTGGTCAGCAACGTTTTGCACCCTTGAATAGCTGGCCTGATAATGTGAGTTTAGATAAAGCTCGTCGCCTGTTGTGGCCTATCAAACAAAAATATGGTAAAAATATCTCCTGGGCAGATTTATTGATCTTAACCGGTAACGTCGCTTTGGAGTCTATGGGCTTCAAAACTTTTGGTTATTCCGGTGGTCGTGTGGATGCTTTTGAACCAGAATTGGACGTATATTGGGGCTCTGAAACAACATGGTTAGGCGGTGACATTCGTTATGCACATGGTTCAGAAGGTGTAGTTGAAGCACATGGTGTTTTGTCTGCAGATGATAATGCAGATGGTAAGCAACACTCCCGTGATCTTGAAAAACCGTTGGCAGCGGTACAGATGGGATTAATTTATGTTAATCCAGAAGGACCGGATGGAAATCCTGATCCTATCGCCGCTGCAAAAGATATACGAGATACTTTTGGTCGGATGGCTATGGATGATGAGGAAACTGTCGCTTTGATTGCAGGTGGGCATACTTTTGGAAAAACTCACGGTGCTGGACCTGCCGACAATGTCGGAAAAGAGCCTGAAGCTGCCGGTATAGAACAACAAGGATTAGGTTGGAAAAGTACTTACGGCAGTGGAGTAGGTGCTGATGCGATTACGAGCGGATTGGAGGTTATCTGGACTCAAAAACCGACAGAATGGACCAACCTCTTTTTTAAGAATCTTTTTGAGCATGAATGGGAATTGACAAAAAGCCCTGCAGGAGCACACCAATGGGTCGCCAAAGGAGCCGATTCGAATGTTCCAGATCCCTTTGATCCCAATAAAAAGCGCAGGCCAACGATGCTGACGACCGATTTATCGTTGCGTTTTGATCCAATCTATGAAAAGATCTCGCGTAAATTTTACGAAAATCAAGATGCGTTTGCTGATGCATTTTCTCGCGCCTGGTTTAAATTAACACACCGTGATTTGGGACCAAGAGAGCGTTATTTGGGGGCCGAAGTTCCTGCTGAGGAATTATTGTGGCAAGATCCTATTCCTGCTGTCGATCATGTTTTGGTCGATACGGATGACATTAGTATATTGAAATCCGCCCTATTGAACGCTGGACTTAGCACTGCCGAGCTCGTAACGACAGCCTGGGCTTCAGCGTCTACATTCCGTGGGTCGGATATGAGAGGTGGTGCAAATGGCGCTAGAATACGTTTGGCTCCGCAGCGGTATTGGCAAGTCAATAATCCGGCGCAATTACAAAAAGTTCTTACCGCGCTTGAGCAGATTCAGCAGGATTTTAATGGAAAACAACAGGGCGGTAAAAAGATCTCTTTGGCAGACTTAATTGTCTTGGGCGGTGTTGCTGCGATAGAGCAGGCAGCTCGTGCTGCTGGGCATGATATCAAAGTACCGTTCCACCCTGGGCGTATGGATGCTACACAGGAGCAAACGGATGTGGAATCCATGGGCTATCTTGAGCCAATTGCGGATGGATTTAGAAACTATCGCAAAGGCGCTTATACCGTGTCTACGGAATCGTTATTGATTGATAGGGCACAGTTGCTGACCTTATCGGTTCCTGAATTGACTGTTCTTATTGGCGGGATGCGTGCCCTTCAAGCCAATTTTGATGGTTCCCAACTAGGCGTAATGACTGACCGACCTGGGCAACTGACCAATGACTTTTTTGTTAATCTATTGGATATGGGAACGGCTTGGAAAGCAATCTCTCGGGATCGGGAAGTTTTTGAAGGATCAGATCGTAAAACTGGTGTTAAAAAATGGGAAGCAGGACGCGCAGACCTTGTTTTTGGTTCTAATGCTGAATTAAGAGCCGTTGCCGAAATATATGGCAGTTCCGATGCAAACGAAAAATTTGTACAAGATTTTGTGAAGGCATGGAATAAAGTGATGGAGTTGGATCGCTTCGATTTGCATCGCTAATGAATAAATATTAAGTCTTTCAAGAAGCCAGTCTCCTATCGAGGCTGGCTTCTTATGATTTTGCTATATGAGAAAATATCTTCTATCATGTTTAGCTGCGACAAAAAAACACCCAATTTTTGCTTCTAATATCATTTTAATCTCACTTTAACCAAATTTTAATTTAATATATATAGAATTATGGAATTTTCTTTGGGTGTTTCCTATTTTGTGAAATAAAATTCAAGATTTGTGCTACTTTTTCTTCTTTGATCGGTAGTAACTTTGTATTGGTTTCAAAGGAATCTTTGATACTTTGTTAGGTTAAAGCTATGTGGAAGCACTTTATTTTTCTGTTTGCAGCACTGTTATTATCATTTAAAATTTTAAATGCAAACAGTCTTGTACTGAAAAGTGATAGTTTTAAATCCTCGTATTTATCTTCAAAAAGTCCTTCAGAACACGCGGGAGATTCACGCATAACCCATTTTCCAAAAGATCATAGCCACTTTTGTTCACTCTACCCATCGCTTCAATCCATTGTTGCGGAAATGGACGTAGAAGTAGCACAAGATTGGTTAATGGATCGTTGGTTGGTTACTGTTGATTTGCTTTGGCATGAACTACTGCCATCCCCATTGCAGAAAGACTATCGGTATGAACATACCTTAGATCTTGAGCCTATACCCATAGCTCGATTTTTGCTGTTTGAGCAAATCAAAATTCCATGCTAAGGCGTAAGCTTTTCTTCACATCAGACAGGCAAAGAAATCTGCCATTTCTTTTCTAAATTTATTTATTTCTTAAAATATACCAATGCACGAGCTAAGTATAGTAAAGGATATTTTTGATACGTTGACCTCGCATTATGAGGCTAGGGTAGATGATATTCAAAAAATTCAAGTTACAGCAGGATTGTTATCCAACGTTCAGCCTGTATTGATCCAAAATGCATTTGATGCTTTTATTGCTGAAAATACGCAATACCAGGATATGGAAATGGAGGTCGTTGTAAACGATATCATTGCATACTGTGAACATTGCCAGAAAAATTTCCCTGTTCATTTTCATCGATTTGTCTGTGACTGCGGGCAACCCTCCAGTACAATTGTTCAGGGAAATGAACTCTATATATCAAAAGTAATTTTTAAACAAGACTAAAAATCGTTTATCATGTCAGACAATACTCCAAATCCTAAAAGTTTAGGTAACCGTGTAGGTTCGGTTCAATGTGAAAATACAACACTACATTTATTAAAAGCAAATGATTTTGTCGCAAAAGCCATCCGCGATAGACTGAAAGATGTCTGTGTGATCAATGTATGCTCTTCTCCGGGTTCGGGCAAAACAACCTTGATGCAAGAGACGGGAAAACGTTTGTCGGAAGATTTGAATATCGCTGTTTTAGTGGGTGATCCGGAAACTGAACGCGATGCGGTACGTATGCGCGATGTGGGCATCAATGCCTTGCAGATTGTCACTGGAGGAATGTGTCATATTGAGGCACAAATGATCTTACAAGCCCTGGATCATATCGATATTGAAGGAATAGATCTGTTGTTTATCGAGAACGTTGGGAACTTATTGTGTCCATCGGCATTTGATTTGGGTGAAGATTACCGCGTAACCTTATTGGCGACAACAGAAGGGGATGATAAACCAAAAAAATACCCACGTATGTTTTTAACAAGCGAATTGATGTTGGTTTCCAAAGCGGATTTATTACCATATGTACCTTTCTCCGTGGATGCGGTAACGAAAGATGCGCGCGAGGTAAATCCCAACTTGGAAGTTATTACAATCAGTACATTAAATGGTGACGGCCTTGATACTTGGTGTGATTGGTTGAAAGAAAGAGTTCAGGCAAAAAAAGATCAATATAAAGCGCTTGAAGTAAAATAATGAACAACAGATAAAATGAATAGGATAATAATGATCCATGTTTTATTGTTATCCTGTTCAATGTTGATGCAATAGTGCTGTTTTTTGAGGAAATAAATAGCACTGAAAACAAAGTCAAAAAGTGCTGTTAATGTGTGATGAAGATAAGTTTACAAAAATGAATAAGCTGCCCATACCAATAGATAAAATTGTCGCAAACAAGGAGTTTGCCCTTAGCGACGTCGATCAAGTGCATCTTGAGTGGTATGAAGTCCATAAAAGACGCCTGACGCGCAATACAATAAACGGAAAAGCAATTCTTATGCAATTGGACCAAGGAGCGGAATGGCACCATGGTGATGGTTTATTTCATCAGGAGACGCTGCAAGCGATCTTGGTTGTCAAGCCTTCGTTGACGATAAGATTTAATCCAACGGATTTGGTTCAGCTTGCAGATTTCGGTTATTTCATCGGAAACAGACACCTGCCAATATTCAAGGTGGCAGACAAAGAATCTCTTCGTCTCCCTTATGATGGAAGGCTTTACGAGCAGATTTTGGTAAAATATGGAACGTCGATTCAGTTGGAGGAAGCCTTACTGTTATCCGAAGATTTGATTCGTTTGCAGGCTAAAAATAAGAAGAATCCAGATTTAAAGAGAATAAACGGGCATATCAGTTTGGGTGAACAAGTTCGAAAAGATAATTAAATGAAAGTGAATCGAATTATAGTTGTATTGCTTTTGGTATGCTCTGGTATATTGAGTGCCTGCCAAAATCGGCAATCCGGCACGCTCAACAGTCAAGTGAAAGCAGTCGATAGTAGAGGGAAGGAAGTTGTGTTGGCGCATGTGGCAAAGCGTGTGGTTGTACTATTCCCTTCGCTTGTTGATGAAGTGTATATGTTGGGTGCTGAAAATAGTCTTGTCGGTATTCCTGAGCAGGTTTATCAGCTCGAAGATACCTATAGCTTTTTATCCAAATTGGATCAAAGAATTGCAAAAAAAGAACTGGCAACGCCTACCTTCGCAGGCCAGGCAAATAATGTGGAAAGCATAGTGGGCTTGAACCCTGATCTTGTTTTGACGTTCAATACCGATCAGGATAATATTTCCCAATTAGAGGATCTTGGAATTCCCGTGTTTACTTTTTCTTCGCAGGATGAAAAAAGTATTTTTAATGAACTGATAGGGATGGGAGCCTTACTCGGAAAGCAAGCGCGAGCGGAAGAAATTGTTCAATTTGTTTCGGCGGAGATCAAAAAAATGACTGCTCCCAAGGATCAAATACAGAAGAAGGTTTATTATGCCTGGTCTAAAGGTAGAGTGCTTTCGACATCCGGTCGAGGTAGTTTGATTGATATGGCGATCCGTCTTTCGGGCGCAGCGAATGCCTGCCCGTTGGAAATGGAAGCCCCAAATGTCGGTGCAGAAACGATTTATAAATGGAATCCGGACCTCATTATTCTTTGGAATTCTAAATTGGCAGACGTATATAATCTGAAGGAACTCGCGGCATTACCTGCAGTGAGAAATAAACAGGTATTTGTGATGTCACCGTCGTTCCCATTCGATCCACATACCGTCAAATTTATGCTTTTTGCCAAACAGATTAGACATTGGTGTTTTTCGGATTATACGAAACAACAGCTTGATCAGGATATGACCATAGCTTTTGAAAAACTATACGGTAAAGCAGGACTACTTCAATGATACATCAATTAAAAAAGCTGTTTCTGCTAGTTGTTTTACCGCTGTTGGTTTTATTGCTTTCCTTACTTGTAGGATCAAGTCAGAACATTGGTTTTGTCGAGCTCTGCCAACGCATTGGATCGGAAGTGGGAATTTATATCGGAGACCATAATGCGGTATTGAAAGATAACATGGATACGATATTGTGGCAGGTACGTTTACCACGGATTCTGTTGACCTTTATGGTCGGAGCAGCATTAGCTTCTTCCGGTGGAATTTTGCAGGCCATTTTTAGGAATCCAATCGTTGATCCCTTTACATTGGGTATTTCTTCGGGATCTGCTTTTGGGGCTGCATTGGCCATGTTGTTCCCTTTATTGTCCGTCAATCTATCGGCATTTCTGTTCGGTGTATGTGCTGTAGGTTTGACCTATTTTGTTTCAAATGCCGGCTTGAAAACCTCGATTATTGGGATGGTGTTGGCTGGAATGGTTATTTCCGGTGTATTTACAGCGATGTTAACCCTGTTACAATACATTAGTGATCCCTATAAATTACAAGCTATTGTGCAATGGACAATGGGGAATCTGCATACGGCATCATGGTCGAAAGTACAGCATGCGTTCCTGCCGATCACAATAGGATTGGGGATCCTGATCCTTTTGCGCTGGAAGCTGAATCTTCTCGCCCTTGGCGATCAAGAAGCAATTGCTGTTGGCGTTAACCCGAAAATATTGAAATTGGTCTTCATTGCTGTGGCGACAATGATTACGGCATCAGCTGTGGCAGCTGTCGGGGTGATTAGTCTGTTCGGATTAATTGTACCACATATCAGCCGCATGATCTTTGGACCCAATAACAATATTATTGTGTGGGCAAATATCAGTATTGGGGGTACTTTCCTATTACTTATCGATGATTTTTCTAGGGCTGTTATGCCATTTGAAATTCCGATCGGTGTTTTTACGATGATTATTGGTGCTCCCTTGTTTATCTACCTGATGCGCCGTAACGAAATCAACTGGAATTCATGAATAATTCGATTCATATCAAAAACCTTTCTTTTGCCTACGGTAAGGACGTCATTTTAAATGATGTAAACATGTCGTTTCCGGAAGGAAAGCTTTCTGTTATTCTTGGTCGAAATGGAAGTGGTAAATCGACTCTGTTTAATATTATTGCAGGGCTGGAAAAAAAATATAATGGATCAGTTCTTATCGGTGAAACAGAACGTCGCGATTGGAAGGTTGGTCGGGCCAATTCATTGAAGTTGGGTTTTCTGAACCAGTTCCATCAGACCACATTTCCTTTTAGCGTTGTTGATGTTATTCTGACGGGACGAGCCTCATTTTCTCGTTTTTCACCAAGTAAGGAAGACTTCGAGGCCGTTGAACAGATCTTGGATAGATTTAACCTCACACATTTAAAGGACAAACCCTATACCTCATTGTCTGGAGGAGAGCGACAATTGGTATTACTTTGTCGCGTGTTGGTACAACAACCTGATTTATTATTGCTTGATGAACCCACCAATCATTTGGATCTGAAATATCAGATTGCGGTTCTGCAGACAGCCAAGGAGCTGGTCAAAGAGGGGACAACCGTGTTATGTGTGATGCATGACCCCAACATGGCGTACCTTTTTGGTGATCAGTTTTATCTGATGAAGGACAATAGGCTCGTGGATCTGCACGGTCTGGAGCAAGAGCAAGTACGGGAATTATTGGAACAGACCTATCAACTTCCTTTGATCAGTTTGGAAAATCAAAAGAAATGGATGTTTGTTCCGATGCTGGGTGCGGATAGGGCATTTGACACCATTGCGGGTTCAGCGCATAACGCGGAGACCAAAATTGAAATGAATACGCCATTATGAAGCTGCCTGAGTAGGTGCATTTATGAAAGATCATGGTTTGCAAGTGAGATGCTCAGTTTACTGTGCAAATATTTTAAAATAGCTATAACGATATGAATACCATCAAAGACAGCGGCAATATATTGGTTGAAAATCAACAGATGAGCAAGCGACGTTTTCCTACGCAACCCCATTTGAAAAATATCAGCATATCTCGTGTTGAAAAAGAAGATATTGATGTCGTATTACCTTATGTCATAGAATTTCGGAAACAGTTGTTCCCGATGTTGGATGCACATAAACTTCCCAAAGATCTACTGGCTTTTTCAGCCGTGTATCTTGAGGCTGAAACTGGTGCATTCTTGCAGGCAAAAGATCAGCAGGGTAAACTGATTGGCGTCGTTGGCATGCTGGCTTATGACTACCGTTTCCCGCATTTGGATATTGACAGAAGGAAAACAGTGGAAGTAGCCCGTCTTTTTGTCGACCCAAGCTATCGTAGGTCAGGTTTAGGAACTGCCTTATTTAAGGGCTTGACAGCGGTCGCTAAGGAGAAAGGTATCGAAAGGCTTTATTTACATACCCACCCATTCCTGACTGGAGCCTATGAGTTTTGGGGAAAACAGGGATTTCAGTTGAAAGACTTTTGTAATGAATCGAATTTTCCAACCATACACATGGAATTATTCGTTGATCGTATTGCTTAACCCTAAAAGTGGATAAGCCAAAAAATATATAATTTATTCGAATGAACAACGTAATGAAAGCGCTAGCTTTCGCTTTATTGACAAGTGCTTCCGTACCGGGAGCGGTGTATGCACAACAAGGTGTGGCACTATTTGGTAAGATCCAGGATGAAAACGGTAATCCAATCTCAGGGGTTACATTGACACTGGCAGATCGACAACAACAGACAAGTTCTAATGCTCAGGGCGAATTTAGTTTTACCGGAATAACTTCTTTTCCTGTACAGCTACGTGCAGCTGCAATTGGGTATAAGCCTGTATTGCTGGATTTGAACACGGCCAACTGGAATGCAAAAAAAGGAGTTCGATTGCTTATGGTAGCCGGTGATAATACATTGGATGAAGTATTGGTTACGGGTAGACGCAACAATTCATATCTGACAAATAATATGGAGCTGGGGGGAAAATTTGCAGGAAAATTAAAGGATCTACCGCAATCTGTCGCTGTACTCAGTAAGGAATTTATCGAAGATAAACAGGCTTTTACTACTGGAGCGCTGGTACAGGACCTGGCTGGTGTGACAGAAGCATCTTCCTATGATGATGTTGTTATCCGCGGTTTCAAAAGCGGTTATGAAACGGGTGTACGGCTTGTCAATGGTTTACGCTCGGGGTATGGGTATGGTAACAGTTATTATAATTCGCCATTAACGATCAATCTTGAAAATATCGAGGTTTTGAAAGGGCCTGGGGCATCTTTGTTTGGGGATATTGTGCCGGGTGGTACAATTAATATGACGACAAAGAAGCCTTTGGAAGATTTTAAGGGGCATGTGAATTTTGCTGGCGGTAGTTTTGAAACGATGCGAACTACTGTAGATCTCGGTGGACCATTGGATAGTGCCAAGCGTATTTTATATCGTTTTAATGCGGGTTATGAAGATACGAAGACTTTCCGTGACGTAAATCGTCAGAAACGAATGATGATTGCTCCTTCCTTCACCTTCAAACCAGCTGAAGGCACGGTGGTTGATATTGACATGGTATATAATCAGTTCAACGGTTATCTTGATCGGGGAATGGGGATTAAGGAAAATAACTTTTATGCGTTGCCAAGATCATTTACGTTGAGCCAACCTTCTGATTTTTATAATTCCAAGACTTTTTCATTAAGCGCTCGTTTGTCTCAGCGTCTGGCAGAACATGTTAGTTTGAATCTGAGTTACATGAAATCCATCTATCAGGAAGATGTCAATGAACACCGGACAATGAACACGTTTGCTGATGCACCACATAATACCATTATGAATATGCGCTTTTTTGATCGCCATGGGCGTGATTATACCGATAATGTTGTCGGTTACGTCAAGTGGGATCTTTTGGGCGATAGAGTTGATCATCATTTGGTTGCTGGGATTGATTTTGCCCAATATCGGGGCGACAAAGAAAACCAATTGCGGGAGGCTAGGCAGCAAACTATAGATGGTAAAGTTGTTCCTTTGACTTTTGATTTAAACAATCCTACCTATACGACTCATGATCTGACGAATTATGTATGGCGTACAGGAGTCGCTTATCCTTTTTTGAGCCCTTATAAAACAACGGGTAAATATATTCAGGATCAAATCAGCATTGACGACCGATTGAAACTTATTGTAGGTCTACGTCATGAACACTATTCTTCTGAAACACTTGATGGACAAAATCGTTTTCATGCGACACAAAATGCCTTATTACCTCGTTTTGGTGTAACCTATGGAATTAATAAGCAGATTAACTATTTTGCAAGTTATTCACAAGGGTTTGTGCCTGTAGGCGCCAATTTTATTCAGAACTATAAAGATTATGGTGCCGATAAACCCTTTGATGCCGAGCGGAGTTTCCAGGTGGAAACAGGGGTGAAGACGGGTTTCTTTAAGGAACAATTGCAAGTTGATCTATCCTTATTCCGGATTGAACGACAGAATATGCTCATTGCCACAGGGACTATCAATGATTCAGGGCTGCCGGAGTATAGACAATCTGGCAAAGCGCTATCGCAGGGTGTTGAACTCGATGTGCGTGGGCAGTTGACACGGGAGTTCCAGGTTATGGCCAATTATACCTATAATAATACGGAGGTGAAATCATCCTCGGTTCCTTCTGAAATAGGACAGTCCCTGCCAGGAGCACCCAAAAATATGGCGAGTGCCTGGTTAAAATATGTGTTTTCAAATAGTACCTTAAAAGGCTTAGGTTTTGGTGCCGGTGTTTATTATGTAGACCGTAAGCGGATGGACAATAGCATCGGAAAGGATAGCGATGGAAATGCACTCTGGGGACAATGGCCATCTTATACAACTGTTAATGCAGCGGCATATTACCACATTGGTGCTATGAAAATGGCCGTAAACCTGAACAATGTATTCGATAAATATTATTTTTTAGGTGGTTTTGACTACACGAGAGCCTTTGCTGGTGCGCCGAGAAATATCATGGTATCAGTTGGTTACTCTTTTTAAATTTGAAATATTGATCTAAAATCTCCAAAGCGGGCTTTTTCAACAAATTTGGACTACTTAATTCAAGATTTGTGCTAGTCAAGTAGCCCGCTTTGGTCGTAAATTTGAACAACAAATAATAGAATTGTGAACACAAGAATGAGGTATAGTTTAGTCTTTTTAGTTTTTCTTTTGAGCACCCTGCTCATGAAAGGAATAGCTATACCGACGCATTCTACTGTCCAAAGTTTACCCGTTTTCCGGATAAGCCTGGCGGCTTTCCATACTCATGTAGAAAAAGGTTCGGAAAATTCCGAGCGGGAGAATTTGGTCGCTGCGGTTAAAGATCGTGATGTCTATGATATCACCGAACAGATGGACCTCAAAGATGAATGGAGCAAGCTGCTCTATTGGGGAGTGCTTTCAATTTGTCTTTTTGTATTCTGTTATCCTGTACGTCTCAAAATTCAGAATAACAGAAGGCCTTATATGGATCGATTGATCCTGCCGCCAAAATATATTCTTTTCCAAAGTTTAAAGATCCCGTTTCTGGGATAAAAATTTCCATTTCTTACAACGGTTGATAAGAGACAGACCTTGCGCTGCGTAGGAGTATAATCTGTCCTTTTAAGCACGATTTTGAACGATTTTTTTAAGTCGTATGGCCTTGTCGTGACTTGTACTCACCGTGACTTGTTTTAATTCGAATAACAACAATTTAAATAATATTTATATGCATTTATTACCTAGAGAGACAGAGAAGCTATTGCTTCATCTTGCCGGCGAACTAGCGAAAAAACGTAAAGCTAGAGGACTTAAATTAAACTATCCGGAGTCTATTGCATTGATCAGTAGTGAACTTTTGGAAGCTGCTCGTGACGGACGTACTGTTGCTGATTTAATGCAGTATGGTGCAACGTTGTTGACACGTGAAGATGTCATGGAAGGTGTGCCTGAAATGATTCATGATGTACAGATTGAAGCTACATTTCCAGATGGTACAAAACTGGTTACTGTTCATAACCCGATTCGCTAATTGTTAAAATATAATCTATGATCCCAGGAGAATTTTTTATTGTAGATGGCTATGTTATCTGTAATGAAGGTAGAGAAGTTACAACTATCACTGTGACAAATACAGGTGATAGACCAATTCAGGTAGGTTCACATTTTCATTTCTTTGAGGTGAACAAAATGATGGAGTTTGATCGTGAAAAGGCATTTGGCAAACGGTTGAATATTATCGCCAGTACAGCGGTTCGTTTTGAGCCAGGTGAATCAAAAGACGTCGAATTGGTTCCGTATGCGGGTGCAAGAAGGATCTATGGCCACAATGATTTGGCAAATGGAGATACCGAAACCGAAGTTGCGAAAGCAAATGCAATGAAAAAAGTAAAAGAACAAGGCTTTAAAAACAAAGTATCATGAGTTTAAAAGTTAGCAAATTAAATTATAGCGCCATCTTTGGCCCTACAAGTGGAGATAAAATCCGTTTAGGAGATACAGATATCATTATTGAAGTCGAAAAAGACTACGCTTACTACGGCGATGAAGCCAAATTTGGCGGTGGTAAGACTGTCCGTGACGGGATGTGCCAATCTTCAGTTCATACACGTGATGAAGGTACATTGGATATGGTGATCACTGATGCGATCGTCATTGACCACTGGGGTATCGTGAAAGGTGATATTGGTATTAAGGATGGTAAAATCGTAGGTGTTGGTCGTGCTGGAAATCCGGATACAATGGACAATATTACACCAAATATGATTATCGGTGCTTCTACGGAGGTACATGGTGGATCAGGATATATCTTAACTCCAGGTGGTATTGATACCCATATTCACTATATCAGCCCAACACAAGTTGAAACGGCCTTGTATAGCGGTGTTACAACAATGATTGGTGGTGGTACAGGTCCAGCGGATGGAACAAATGCAACTACAGTAACACCGGGTAAATGGAATTTACGCCGCATGTTGCAAGCTGTTGAAGACCTTCCAATGAACTTCGGTTTCTTTGGTAAAGGAAACGTAGGTACTGAACAACCTATTGTGGAGCAAATTGAAGCCGGCGCGTTAGGCGTTAAAATCCACGAAGATTGGGGTGCTACACCAGCAACAATCGACAGAGCTTTGACTGTCGCAGATCAATACGATGTGCAAGTTGCAATCCATACAGATACATTGAATGAAGCGGGTTTCCTAGAAGATACTATTCAAGCTATCAATGGACGTGTCATCCATACATTCCATACAGAAGGTGCTGGTGGTGGTCACGCTCCAGATATCATCAAATCGGCGATGTATCCAAATGTTTTGCCAGCATCGACAAATCCGACACGTCCATTCACTAAAAATACGATTGACGAGCATTTGGATATGCTGATGGTTTGTCACCACTTGAGTAAAGAAATTCCGGAAGACGTAGCTTTTGCTGACTCTCGTATCCGTCCAGAAACGATTGCTGCTGAGGATGTACTGCAAGATCGCGGTGTATTCAGTATCATGAGCTCGGATTCGCAGGCAATGGGACGTGTAGGTGAAGTCATCACACGGACTTGGCAGACTGCAGACAAAATGAAGAAACAAGTAGGCCCATTACCTGAAGACGAAGGCAAGGACAACGATAATTTCCGTGCACGTCGCTATGTAGCGAAATACACGATCAATCCAGCAATTGCTCATGGTATTTCCAAATATGTTGGTTCAATCGAGCCCGGTAAAATTGCCGATATGGTGATCTGGCGTCCTGCTTTATTTGGCGCAAAACCAGAAATGATTATTAAGGGCGGGATGATTATCGCTTCAAAAATGGGTGATGCGAATGCTTCTATTCCTACGCCACAGCCAATTATTTTAAGAACAATGTTCGGTGGTTTAGGTAAAGCTGTTCACCAAACTTGTTTTGACTTTGTCTCTAAAATTTCATTGGAAAAAGGAATTAAAGAAGAGTATAAATTGGAAAGAACCTTACTTGCTGTAGAAAATTGTCGGAATATCTCCAAAAAAGATATGATCCACAATGATGCTACACCTGAAATTATCGTCAATCCAGAGAATTATGAGGTAAGTCTTGACGGTGAGATTCTGCGATCAAAACCGGTTGATACAGTTTCGTTGGGACAACGATACTTCTTGTTTTAACCCTATACTACTTTTTTATGGCGTGATCCGATATCACGCCATAAACTATGAAAAACAATATGTTGATGAAATCATCATGAGCTTATCAAAAGCGCATAAAGAGAGGGAATAATGACTGCTCATGATGCTTCATTACTGCTAAAATACGATTTACGCTAATGAAAAATTTGAAGACATTTTTAGGCTGTTGTATAGCAATAGCATGCTTTACGATACAATCGGCCTATGCGCAAAAGGGGGGTATCATGGTTTATGGGTCACTGAATTACCACGAAACAACAGCTGGGCATCAATTTAGTGCCGCTCCGGTGGGTGCTGCCTATTTTTTTACCGACAACATGAATGCGGGGCTAAACTATGGATTCAATTCTGCTAAGGATAAAGCACTGGATTTCACAGATCATTCGCATGAAATAGGACCTTTCTATAGTAATACTTGGCCTCTGAGTGAGCATTTCATGTTAATTGGCCAGGTTGATGTTCATTATTTGTGGGGCGATCAACATGTTGTTACCGGTGGTACTATGGTCGATGGTAAATACAATGGCTATCTATTCAGAGTGTACCCGCTTGTGGGTATTGCCTTGGGAAAAGGTTGGGCATTAAAAGCTAAAGTGGCAGAATTGTCTTATAAAAAGAAAAATAGTAAAGATGCTGCTATTCCCAATGATCATGAAGTTATTACGGGAATCAATGGATCAACTGTAGGTTTAGGCTTATCTAAAAATCTATTTATTAAAAATTAAAAAATGATAATCACGGAAATCACAAGGAATATTCAGGGTGAGCAGATCAATAAGCGTCTTGATTCGCTCGCTATTGAATGGTATGAGTCGACCAAACGTATTCAACGTTTACGTACAGCGGAGGGAATGGATATTGCCGTCAAATTGTTGGGTAATACATCCAGTTTGCAGGATGGCGATATCTTGTACGAAGATGAAGAGAAAATTGTTGTGGTAACGATCAAACCTTGTGAAGTCATCCGTGTCATGGCAATTGATTTCCTTCGAACCGCTTTTGTAAGTAGTGAAATTGGAAACAAACATTTGCCTCTATTTGTGGAGGCAAATGAATTGCTTATGCCTTATGAAAGGTCAATGTACGAGTGGTTAGCAAAACAGGGGTTTGACCCGCAACGTTGCGAGCGCCAACTTTTACGTCAGTTCAATGCAAATGTCGACCCAAAACATCATCAGAAGATGAAGTTTTCGACGAAGAATATACCGCTATTAATCAGCGATAAAGCCTTCATTAATTCGCAAGCGCCAGCAGCTATGAACGAAGATTGAAGATCCTTTCTGTCCAATAACCGAGCGTAGCGGGCTCATTGATGCCTTAATGGAAAAAATAAGAATCAAAGGAAAAACTTGGACAGCTTTAATACCCAATGATAGAGAAGATTACGCAAGGAGCTGATTGGTCCTTGAAGATATATACTTACAATAAAAAATAATGTCAATGAAAAATACATTTCTAGGCAAGTTACTTCATCTAGCAGATCCTACATTGCCAATTGGTGGGTTTACCCATTCAAATGGACTGGAAACCTATGTGCAACAGGGCTTAGTCTATGATAAGGCCACGGCGGACAAATACGTGCGTCATAACCTCTGGTATAATCTGAAGTACAATGATGCTGCTTTGATGAAACTGGCCTATGATGCAACTTCTTCGCAGGACATGGATGCATTGATCGCCCTAGATCAAGAATGTACAGCATTAAAAAGTCCAAGAGAAATTCGCGATGCTAGTAAAAAACTGGGCGTGCGTATTTATAAAATATTCAGTCGGTATCAACAGCAGGATTTTATGCTGTCCTGGGGTGAATTAATCCAAAAGAAGGAAGTAGATAGTCATTACTGTTTGATGTATGGCATGTTGGCGTCACTTTTGGAAATTCCTTTGGAAGAAGCGTTACACGGCTTTTATTATAATGCCGCTATTACGATGGTGACCAATGCTGTTAAACTTGTGCCATTAGGGCAATTGGATGGCCAAGATATACTTTTTGGTTTACATGACGATATACTTGATCTCTGCAAGGAGACCTTAGCAGTTGAACGGAATTTAGTGGGCTTATGCAACATTGGATTTGACATCCGTTGCATGCAACACGAACGATTATATTCTAGAGTTTATATTTCTTAAAAAACAATTACAATGGAAAACAGAAAATATGTTAAAATAGGGGTTGGTGGTCCTGTAGGATCTGGTAAAACAGCATTATTGGAAAGATTGAGCAGGCGTTTGATGAATGAAATTGATCTTGCAGTAATTACGAATGATATCTATACCAAGGAAGATGCGGAATATATGGCCAAAAATAGTTTGCTGCCCCGTGAACGGATTATCGGTGTAGAAACGGGCGGTTGCCCACATACGGCGATACGGGAAGATGCGAGTATGAACTTGGAAGCTGTGGAGGAACTGGCAAGCCGCTTTCCGGATTTAGAGTTGATTTTGATTGAAAGTGGTGGTGATAACCTGACTTCTACCTATAGCCCGGATCTCGCCGATATCACCATTTTCGTAATTGATGTTGCCGAAGGTGAAAAAATGCCTCGTAAAGGTGGTCCGGCAATTACAAGATCAGATCTTCTATTGATCAATAAGAAAGATTTGGCACCCTATGTAGGCGCAAGCTTAGAAGTAATGGAGCATGATGCACGTAAAATGCGTAAAGGTTCTCCATTCTTGTTTTCAAATCTAAAAACTGGAGATGGTTTGGAAGAGATTGTAGGCTGGATTAAAAAATACGCACTCCTTCAAGATATTGAGGAACCTAATTTACTACGTTAACTATGATCTGTTCTTTAGATATTAAAATAGCACATCGCGAGGGAAAATCCTTTTTAAAAGATGCATATGCGACACAACCGTTTCGTATCGTTCCAGTTGGACAATATCAAAAAGACAACGCAGCGTACTTGATGATTATGAGTTCATCGCCTGGTTTGTTGGATGGAGATGACCATCGTATTCAAGTTGATATTGCTCCGGGGGCTAAGTTGCAGTTACAAACGCAAGCTTACCAGCGTTTGTTTCATATGAAAGGCCATTCTTCCCAAACTATGGAAGTGAATATTGGTGAAAATGCTGTTTTTTCTTATGTGCCCCATCCTGTAGTACCACAACATTCGTCTCATTTTTTGAGCCATAACATTGTACATCTTGCCTCTAATTGTCACTTATTGCTTAGTGAAATCGTGACTTGTGGTCGGAAAATGTCTGGTGAAGAGTTTATGTACAATCACTTTCAAAATCTGACAGAATGTTATGTCAATGGTAGGCTTGTTGTGAAAGATAATGTATTGCTGCAGCCAGATCGTATGCCTATACAAGGTTTGGGTATTTTGGAAGGCTATACGCACCAGGGGACTTTGATCTACCTTAATAGTGCCGGCTTGAATCCAAGTGACTGGATCGAGACTTTCCATGAACAATACGGAGAAACCAAAGACGTCGCGTTTGGTATTAGTGAATTGCAACATGACGGTTTTATGGTTCGCGTTTTAGGTTACGGTGCCGAACAGCTTTATCTTCTTTTTAAAGAAATGCAGAGCGCATTATGGGACAACATATTTTTGAATAACAACTAATTATATTCCAATGAAAAATAACATCCTAGCTTTTATAAAAGCTTTTTTTAAAGGATTTGGGCAAATTATGTTACAGGGTAACATTTGGACGGGTATTTTATTTATAGGCGCCATTATTTATGATTCGGCACTAATGGGCTTTGCGGGAATCCTCGCCAATATCGTCGGGGTATTGACTGCCAAGTTGATGAAATTTGATGAGGATCATATCAATGATGGACTCTTCGGATTTAATGCTACGCTTTATGGTATAGCTTTGGTTTTCTATTTTCAGACAAACGTCTGGGTATGGGGAGCTTTAATCGTCGGATCTGCGTTGACCACCATCTTGATGGGGTTTGCATTAAAGAAGAATCTGCCCGTATTTACATTTCCTTTTATTTTAATTACCTGGATCGCATTGTATGTATTGAGTATTCCAGAATTGGCCTTAAGGACGGTACCCGAGCATTTTGTTGATATTCAGGAAATGGATGACTTCTTAATTGAAGGCCATGCCTTTGGTCAGGTTATTTTTCAGGGTAGTTTAATTGCTGGATTGATCTTTTTCATCGGGGTTTTCCTGAGCAATCCCATGGGAGCACTTTACGGTTTCGCTGCTGTTATCATCAGTGTTTATATTTCCCACCATGGCCATGAATCTGCAGACATGACCAATAATGGCATCTTTAGCTTCAATGCAGTTTTGGTTGGAATCGCCTTGAGCGGCCCACGTGTTCGTGATGGCGTATATGTATTAATTGCTGTAATTATCGCCACATATTTTGATCACTTTTTGATTCATCACGGCTGGACAACATTGACTTTCCCATTTGTTTTTGCGATGTGGGCGATGCAACCGGTCAAACTTATTGATAAATGGTTGGTGAATAAATTTTCATCAGCCGAAGGGACTTCCTAGTCCTTTTTTGTGAACTAAAATTTTATCTATGTTTAAATTTCGTTTAATAAAACTATTCCCAATAATGCTCTTATTGGGAATTCATGTAAATACTGCCTACGCGCAAGTCAGTCCGCCGGGATTAGGAAAAGCAAGGACCGCATCTTGGTCCGTTCTAGGCTTACGCCGCAAACTAGATAGTGCGGGAACCAAAGAGGCACTAACCTACATCGGTTTGGGAACTAAAAGTACGCCCGACGATTCAAATCCATTTCATAAGCAGGCCATTTGGGTGTTAAACCATGAGGTCTATCATAAATTTGCCAAGAATCAACAATATAGCTATGCATTGAGCTATCGTCGCCAAAACGTTTATGATGAGGCGGCACCCTACCATAATGAAGGTGTCGAGCAAGAATTTAGGTTATATGGACGATATGCGTATACATTTACCCTGAATGATCGTTTGAAATGGAAAAATACGTTAAGGCAAGAGTTTCGAAAGTTCTTTACAGCTGATTTTCAGAAAGCCGAAGAGAATTTTCAATTTAGGACCCGCTTGAAGTCGCAGCTAAATTTTAAAATTTCGGCTAAAAATAAGCAAGAATTGGCTTTGAGCGCAGAAGGGCTTTTTGCAATAAGTAAGCTCTACGAACCTGTTAGTACATGGTCTAGCTTTGCTTATAAAGAGACCCGTCTGGGTTTCTATTACATGACAGATATTCCAAAAACACCTTTGCGATTGGATCTGGGTTATATGAACGACTTAATTAAAGGCTATGACAAAGTAGATTTTGGGGTTCATTATTTAGCCGTAGATTTAATCTGGAATCTACCTTACAATAAAAAACATTAGTCCGCCATAAACTTATGTTTTCGATAGTCACTGGGTGAATACCCAGTGATTTTTTTGAATAGTCTAGTGAAATACGAGGGCGATTGAAATTTCAATTCAAAGGCTATACCGGCAATATCTCTCGTAGCATCCTGCAGCAGAATCTGGCTATGTAAAATACTTATTTCGCTAATCCATTGCTTCGGTGGTTTATTCGTCGCTTCTTTAACACATTTATTGAGGTAGTTTTCAGAGATATGCAATAAATTGGCATAGAATAATACGTTTTTATGATCGATATGGAATTTTTGTACATATTCGCGAAAACGGAAAGCAATATCTAGCTGTCGGCTCATCGGGGCCTTTGTTTCAATATCCGATTTTATCACCTTTAATAAGATACACTGCATCATTGCAATGCAGACTTCCATCACACGGCCCTCAGTAAAAAGTTCTTCTTCCAATAATATCAACATTTGCTGGATCCAATGCGCTACATGTACTTTTAGTGTGGTAAATGGATGGGAATTGAAAAATTTGATATCGTTTATACCGAGTTCAATATCAGTCACAATTTCATTTTCATAGACCACAAAAAAACCTTCTACATCATCAGAAATTGCCAGCGTGGCCGTGATATTGCCTTGTTTGATATTAATGACTTGATTTTCAGTTAATGTATAAGATGCGCTTTCGAGATGTTGGGTCAGGGATCCCTTCGTTACAAAAATGAGAAAATTAAACGTTGTACGATAGGGGATGACAGGCATCAGGATACTGCGTAGGTAATTTTCAATTCGATAGACTTGAATTTTATTCTCATTGAATAAATTGTGCTCAGAAACATCAGGTAGAAATAACTTTTTATACTCGTAATTGTTAATGATCTTAATCGAATTTTTCATAGTCTTAAAACAATGTACTTACCAATGAAATCAACTAAAAAAGAATAGTTGTATGTATGACAAATATACTTAAAAGTTTGCGAAAAATAGGTTAAAATCCAATGCTTTCATTCAAGTAATTACTGTGCTAATGGAGTGTAAAAGCTTATTTAATACATATTCTCCTGATTCCCTTTTAGAAACTCGGAGGTGAAATGTTGTTGCTGTTTTTCGTGGCTGAATTTCTCCTTATTATAGGAAGCTGAATGACCTTTGGGTATCGATAAGGTGGACCATTTATCATCCAAACATATTTTTCCGATATAGACAATCTGCCCGATGTGGTAAGGATAATGTGCGAGTTGCCGCAAGATCGCTTCCATGACAGTATGTCCTTGATTACGGATATAGATGATTTTAACGAGATCTTCTTCTCCGAGAGATTCAATTGCTTGAAATAGACAAGCCCATCCAGCATTCCAATAGGTAATAAGCTCATCGCGATCTGTCCAGCTGTTCTCAAATTCCTGATCCCGGTTCCTATTTTCTTTTTCACCATCTGTGCTGAGAAAATCCGTCCAACGGGAAAGCATATTTCCGCCTAAATGTTTTACAATTAATGCAATGCTATTGCTTGAATCATTTGGATGCCAAAAGAGTTGTTCAGTGCTTAGTTGTGTAAATGTTTTATCACCCAATGATTTATAATATTGAAATTGCTTTATACAAGTCGCTAAAAAATTATCCATTACGCCGAAAGTTTGTCATTTATATGAATATTAATATACAAAAAATGTCGTGAAACCGAGACCTAAAATAGTTTTTTTTGAGTAGAAATCTGGTGTTGCTATCGATCTCACTAATTTCCTGATACTGCTTTTTGAGGTGATTAATGTGTAAATTTAGAAGGAGAAGGAGAAGGAGAAGGAGAAGGAGAAGGAGAAGGAGAAGGAGAAGGAGAAGTGTGAGCAAAAAGGGGGATAAAAGCAAAGGTGATACTGGGGTATGTATCACCTTTAAGCTAACTAAACATTAAACATAAACAAACAGTCTTTATTAAAGACCACACTAAAAATTATAGTACTACTCTGCCGCTAGTTGATTTGTCAACTTGGACATTTTTTGGTTGATTTTTTAACGCAATTCTTGCAGATGTAGAAACCTTTCCCTGTAAGTTTTCTTTCACGCTGAGCGTTACATTTGCAGATGAATTCGCTTGTATTTGGGCATTTGTCGTTGAGAAACGGCTCATATCAACCGATGCCGATGAGTTGGTGTTCAAATTTAAATTTGAAGCACTTCCTGAAATGTCTTGGCTGGACGAACTACTTGCAGATACCTGCAAATTTTTACTGCTCACATCCGTTGTTAAATTACTCGAAGAACTGGTTGAAAGGCTTATATCATCCGCAATTAATTTTTTAAGAGATATGCTTGCTGAAGAAGATACGTCAACAGAAATTTTATCGGCCTTAATAGTTTCATCGGTATGAATTGAACTGCTAGAAGATGCTGAGAAACGTGTTGGTATCTTACTTGAATAAACAATTACACGATTGTTTCTCGCATTTCTAATTTGCGTATTTCTTTTATACTGTACGTACAATGTACCGTTTTTTACGGTCGTTTCGATAAGGGATAAATGTTCAGGGTTGTTTGCTTCAACAACAACTTCATTTCGATTTGAATGAATGTAATCCACACGTAGTGAAGTTGCCGATGAAATGCCATCTGGAGCAGTGATCTTGCGCGTTTCGCGTTCTTGTGCCTGAGCTACATATAAAAATGAAATAAAGGCAATGGTTAAGATTCTTTTCATTATTTTCTGTTATTAGTTTAAATTTATTGTTACTGAAAGTTTCATTTTAATTTCCCTTTTTATCGTTTCTTATGTGCTTATGCACAGGCTCTATTGTTAACTGCCACCTATAGTATAATAGTAATGCCAAAACTTTAAATCCGTTTAAAATACTGATTAACACTAGTTTTGTTCCTGAGTGCTATTTTCGTTAATGCTCATTTTTGAACATCAACTGTTCGGTATCGGACAATAGTTTGTTTACCATACCCTTCGTTTGTAGGCTGCTAACCAGAATTGATACTCTAATTGGGAAGCTGTTATAAATACTTGTCGCATCTTCTCCCGTTTTGTTGCAGTAGTTTCTGCTGCAATTTTGTCAACGTAGTTTTTCGCTTTGATAACGCCCTGTGCAAAATCTTCACCGCTATAGGTTTCTATCCATTTGGAATAGGGATTTCCTTGTGTATTTGCTGTCGATACAATGTGATCTCCGACCTCCTTATAAATCCAAAAACAGGGGAGTGTTGCCGCCATAGCGACCTCAACGCTCTCGAAAGCGGCTACACTTTTAAGAAAATGGACATAATGATGGCAGGTTGGTTCGATCTTGTTGCCATTGTCGGCAGGACTTAAACCAAATTCCCGAAAGTAATTTTCGTGTAGTGCCCGTTCAACAAGAAGCGCATTGCGACCAAATTCGAAATAGTCCAATGCTTGTTGATTATCCGTGCTTTTAGCACCTATAAAAGCAAGGACGCGGCCAAATTCTTCTAAATAGAAAGCATCCTGCTGCATGTAAAATTGAAATTTATCCAGGGGAAGACTGCCATTACTAAGCTGAACAATAAACGGCATAGCAAGTATATCTGAATAAATTGATGTTATTGAATCCCAGGCATGATCAGTCCAGTTCATATTGAATAAGTTTAATCGGATTGTGGAAGTGATTTAATGGCCCATTTCCTTTGCCAATGACGAGGTCTTTGCTACCAGCTATTGCTGCGTGTATATAGGCCAATGCGAAGTCTACTGCGCTAACGAGGCCAACGCCTTGTGCCAAATGGCTCGCAATTGCTGAAGAAAGCGAACAACCGGAGCCATGTGTATTTTTGCTGTTAATTTTTTGTGATTTGAATTCAATTATTGGATTCTTCTGCTGGAACAACAGGGATGTTAACTCTTGGCTTTGGAGATGCCCGCCTTTAATCAGTACGGATTGACACCCCTTGGCCAACAAGCTATTTCCCGCTTTTTCCATTTTCTCGACATTGTCAATAACTTCGTCTACTAAAACACTTACCTCATCTAAATTTGGTGTAATCAGCGTTGCTAAAGGAAAAAGAAGTTCTATGCAGGCCTGAATTGTATCATCGTGAATGAGCTTGTGCCCGCTGGTCGATACCATGACTGGATCAAAAACAATAGGTCCCTTATATTCTTTTAAATAGCTGCTAATAAGCTCCACAAGTTCAATGTTGTGTACCATCCCTATTTTGATTGCATCGGGATAGATGTCGTCAAAAATAGCATCTAATTGGTCTCGGACAGCGTTCGTAGGAATTTCATAAATATTTCTTACACCTTGTGTATTCTGTACGGGTAGGGCAGTTAAGACATTCATGGCATAACATCCTAATGCAGATATCGTTTTGGTGTCTGCTTGTATACCTGCACCACCACTACCGTCGAAACCTGCAATGCTGAGTACAGTGGGGACGCGGTATTTTTTATCTTTTGTCATTTTAATAGTTCTTTTAGTTGTGCACTGGCAGCTCTGGGATCTTGACTTTGGCATATGGCCGAAACGACTGCAATGGAGTCTGCACCTGCATTCCAGGTCTCTTCTACAGTTTGTAAGTTCATCCTTCCGATTGCGATCAATGGTTTTTCCGTCCTACTCCGAAGTTGTTTTAAACCCGCAATTCCCCATTCAGTAACCGTATCCACCTTTGTTTTCGTTGAAAAAATGGGACTTACACCAAGGTGGTCAACGGCGTACATTTGTTGACTTTCCAGTTGTTGCATGTCTTCTATTGACCAGCCAATAGTTAATTTATCGCCATATTTTTCACGAATAGCGAGCGGCTGGAAATCATTTTGACCCACATGTACTCCCCATGCCTCGATTTGGGCAGCGATTGCTACAACATCATTGATCACGAGCGGAATACCATAATGATCGGTCAGTTTTTTCAAGCGCAAGGCTTTATCCAAAAATGTAGCCGGATCGTCAGCTTTTTCGCGCAGTTGTATAAGATCGACTCCACCAATAATGGCCTCTTCGGCGACACTGAGCCAATTTTGAGGATAACAGTCTCGCTCAGAAATCACCAAATATAGAGGGTAGGGGAAAAGCGGATTAATGCGCATAGCGTTTGATCTTGAGCTTTGATTTTAGACGTTCTGCATTGAGCTGATAGAGTTCATCATAGAGATTCAATTGCAGGGTACCCGGGCCAGCTGCTGTTTGGGCAGCGAGTTCTCCCGCCAAGCTCAAAATGGACACACCGGCAACAGCTGCTTCAAAATATTGGTCTGTAACACCTAAAAATGCGCCAATAAGTGCAGTAGCGCTACAGCCAAGTCCTGTTACCTGTGTCATTAGAGGGTTGCCATTAAAAACTTCAACCCGGTATTGCTGTGAAAGGATATAGTCTACTTCTCCAGAAATACAGATAATGGAGCCGGTTTGTTCTTGTAATAATTGGCCAAATCGGAGGGCATCTTTACTTGCTGTCGTGCTGTCGACTCCTTTTGTGTTCGGTTGGTTGAAGTTGTACAGCGTCATGATTTCTGATGCATTTCCACGAATAACTGTTGGTTTAAGATCCAGTAGATTGGATAATAAATCATTGCGGAATGCTGATATTCCAGCACCAACAGGATCAAGTACCCATGGCCGTCCAATGGTATTGGCATGTTCGGTAGCAACCAGCATAGCTTCGGCTGTTTCTTCACTCAAGGTGCCGATATTAATGACAAGAGCTTGTGCAATATCGACAACCTCGCGTACTTCTAATGGACTGTGTACCATCACAGGGGACGCTCCTAAGGCTAAAAGTGCGTTGGCAGTATTGTTCATCACGACTAGGTTTGTGATGTTGTGTACAAGGGGTTTTTCAACCCTCAGCTGCTCTAATAAATTGATAATTGAATCTTCCATTCTTTTTACATATGCTAAGATGTACTTTGTGGCCTTGGAGGGAAGAAGAGCGATAGCCTGTGCAGTAAAGGAGTATGCTGTACAGTGGATTTTTGCTTTTCCCTACGCCGGTATAAACCGAATCAGGTTCAAAGGGACTATCTCAATTCTATACAGAATACCCCCAAAGCCAGACCAAACTTAAACAAAAAAGAGGACTTTTCATATCAGTCATTTTTCGATCACTTAGCTTGTTGAATTAATCGGCCGTATTTTGATCGGCACTAATTTCAATATACGCAGTAGGAACATAGGTGACGCGGGCAAAATTTTTGGTCAAGAGCTCTGTCTCTAAAACTTTTCCACCCTGAAACTTTAAAAACTTCTCGCGCCAAATCTCATTTTTACGAAAGAACTGATTGTCTATTTTAAGAAATTGATGTTCTTTTTCAAAGACATGATACGCAAAATCCAGTTCTTGATCGATCCTCAATTCACCTTCTAAACATTTGTCTGTGAACCAGAGATTTATTTGAAAGGTGTAAGGCGTGTTGTTGGTGAATTGATAATCACGATAGTTATAAAAGACGGTAGCTCCACTACCGAATGGCAAAACACGGCCATCGTCAGGAAAAGGGTCAAAAGAGTGGTGATAACGTTCATTGACGGTGAGTGGACTATGGATAACAAGCCAATGGATGAGGTTGGATATTTGACAGATTCCACCGCCAATACCCGCTCTTGCTTCACCAAAGGATAACTCCATGCCGGGCAGATATCCTTTTTTTACAGTGGGTAGTCCAACGAGTTTACAAAATGAAAAGGTTTCCTTCGGTCTGATCAGAATGCTATTAATCTGTGCTGCTGCAATTTTCAGGTTGGTAACTTTGTTAATCTGCAGTTGCATATTATTTTCGCCCAATTTTTTTAATAAGACAGACTGATGCTTTTTAATACGAAAGGGAAGTTTTTCAGCTGATTTAGCTGTGCTGTATTTCTTATTATCAAATAGCCAAACGGCTTTGCGCTGCACTCTTCTCGCCCATACTGCAATAAAATAGAGTATGGGATGGTGTTGACTGATCAGTTTTCTTTTTCTCAATTTGACGTTTATGTATCGCTATCAAAATTAGTGCAGAAATGTGTTTTTTACCGTGTTTCGTCGAATATTTTTTATCAAAATCAAGAATCTTATTGTCTGAGCTTAGTGCAGTTTTTCTGTTCGTTTAGTTGGTTTTCTTTGCCTGTATGTATTTTGCTGTTAACTTTCCCTCCTTGTTATATATCAAGCTTTCGTAGGTACAGTTTCCGAGATCTTTTACAATAGATTTTTGTTGTAATACACCCTCATAATAAAACTCATCAATCGTTTCGTTGGCTCGGTACGATCGCTTGATTTCGGCTGTCAGTCGATCGCTTTGATCGAAGGTTTGGCGTAGTGAGTAGTCACTTGTTTCCGGACTATCATACTGATAGCGGACGCGACTTTCTCTTTGATCATTTCTGCCCGAAATCTCTTCAGTAATTCGATTCTGTTGATCATAACTGTAAATGGTCCAGTCTCTCCGTTGATATACAAAATGAATGGATTCATTTTTTATAACCTGGAGTTTATTGTTCAAGTGATAAATCATCGCCGATTCAAATGTAGGATCGTAGGAAACAATGGCATTTGGGAGATACCGGTAAATTGTACTGCTGCTCCACTTACTATTTTGAAGGTACTGTATGGAGTCGATAAGTCCGAATTGATTATAGCATCTTTTGTTGTAATAATTATTTCCCCCGGAAAGATTGTTCGATGTGATCTCTTTGCCTTCTTCATATACAGTCGTCATAATTGCACCGGATTGCACCTCATTTTCGTCCGAAAACTGCTGCATTACATAAGTGCCGTCACATATATTCTTACGCTGACTGTAATAAAGAGGAAGAGCGGGATTTGCGATAACAGCCGCTGCATATTGCCCGGATGGAATAAATTGAACTTGTGCGATTGAGTCAAAGAAATGTGAGGCATTATATTGTGCCGAAGCTTTCTTTGACGCAATTGGTGTGCTGGTGTTTAATATCGGTTTGGCTGCTGCCAGATAGGTATTACTATCGTATATGATCTTGGGTTTTGCTAATCCATCAAACAAGATCATGGCATGACGTTGCTTCAATGACAATACGTCGATGGTCCACTGGTGATTTTTAACGATGAATGTAAGTTTTTTTGCATCAGTTTTTGTGACCAATAACTTTGTTGTGCTAAAAGGTACCTGTTTGAAAATCTCAGCAGCATTTTTTTCGTGTAGACGCATGATAAAATCGGTCGATTTATCGGACTCATTGGTGACAAACAATATTGCTTGCGAAGGACTAGCTATGGTTAGCGATTTTACTGTTTGTGATATGGCGATGGGACTATACAACAGCAATATTAACAACTGAACGATAATCGGATAAATGTGCAGTTTCACGTTATAATTCATTTGGGTCGATATTGCTGTTGTTGACTTTGCTATTTAATTTAATACTTCTTTCAAAAATAATAAGGTGTGCTCCCAGGCACGTTTAGCCATTACGGGGTTATATTCGGGTGACTCGGGATTCGTAAATGTGTGTCCAGAATTTGCGTAAGTGATTATTTGCCAGTCTGCTTTTCCTTCATTTAATTCCTTGACCAACCCATCGTAATCTTCTTTTGATACACTTTTATCGGCTGCTGGGTGCTCAATGAGTACTTTTGTTTTGATTGAACCATTGGGTCTGTCGGCAGCTTTGGATAGGCCTCCATGGATACTGATCACTGCATTGACGGGGAAGCCGGCTCTCGCCGCTTCTAATGCTCCTGAACCTCCAAAACAATAGCCGATGATAGCAATTTTCGTCGGATCAGCGCCCTCTTTTTTCAGTTGTTCCAATGCGAGCATTATGCGATGCTGATAAGCTTTATAGTCTGTCTTGTAGTGGCCGGCAATTTTCGAAGCTGCGGTGTTGTCCGAGGGAATATTTCCTTCACCGTAGATGTCGGCAATGAAAGCGATGTAACCTTCTTTTTCAAGAAGCAATGCAGCTTGTTTCGCTTCGTTGTCAATTCCCTTCCATGCCGGAAGAATTAAGACAGCAGGGCCTTTTTTTGCCCTATTGGCGGTTACCATGCCGTTGAGTTTTTGTTCACCATCCTGGTAAGAAACCTGTTTTAATTGTTGGGCCTGCGTAGTCATGGTGACCATAGTAAGCATCAATAGTGTCATAACTGTTTTCATCTGTAAAGAATTTGTTCCACTCATTATTTTGTGTGTTCAGAAATGAACCTAATTTGGAGTCCATCTCAACTAAATATAATTTTCAATGTACATTTTTTTCACTGTCGCCAACCTGAAGCTACGACTTGATGGATTCAATGATACCAATAACATCGAGCTGTCCGAGACCTTGATCGTGTGCTTTCCCGTAGGTTTCGAGTAAGGTCTTGAGGAGGGGATAGTCAGCACCGGCTTGTTGAGCCAGTCGAATATCTTTCAGCATAAGGTCTAGCGCGAATGCAGGACTGTAGTTTTCTTCCACCAATAATGGTGTTTTCACTTTTGTTGCCCCACTGCCGCTGGCACTATCGTTGATGATTTCGAGCATATCGCTTCGTTGAATTCCCAGTTTATCTGAAAATAAGATCGTCTCCGCGAGACCTTGATAGATGGTGGAAAGGAAATAGTTGATCGCAAGTTTAGCGGCAATTCCCTGGCCATTTTCGCCGAGATGTTTGATCGATTTTCCCATCTGCTCGAGGTATGGTTGGGCGCGATGAAGATCTTCGGGATCACCACCCACCATAATAATAAGTGTACCCTCAGTCGCTGGTTTGGTACTGCCGGCAACAGGAGCATCTATAAAAGCAGCGCCTTTTTCTTTTAGCTTAGTGGCTATTGAAATACAGCGTTCACGAGATATTGTACTCATATCGACAAATAATTTGCCCTTGATCTCCCTTTGGAGGATTTTTTCATATACTTCGCTGACTGCTTCATCATTGGTGAGCATGGAGAATATAGTGTCGCTATGATCGACTAATTCACCTATATCTTCTCTGATAATTGATTGCTCTTCAAAGCCTACTGCTTTAGCCTTGTTTCTATTGTAAACAGAAAGGGGGAATCCTGCTTTTTCTAGATTTTTAGCCATGGGGTACCCCATGTTTCCTAATCCTATAAATCCTATTTTTTCTATCTTCATCTAAAAATTACATTAATAGCTATCAAAATTTACGTATAGCTAAAGATACAAATGTTTTACTCATTCTACCAATACCCTAATCTCGTTGCGAAGCAGCACTATTTTATCTTCCTGTTCCAGTTTTTTTAAAATTCGGGAGACAACGACTCGGGATGTATTTAAATCGGAAGCGATATCCTGATGCGTAAGGGTGAGTATTCGGTCGTCATTCAGCTTCACTTTGGCTTTCAAATAGTTGATGATGCGTTCTTCCATATTGGAAAAAGCTAGACTATCAACAGCTTGTAACATTTCGTCCATACGGCTTGAATAGCTTGATATGATGAAATTTCGCCAGGAAGGGTATTTTCCCATCCAAAGGTTGACAAGCTCATTTGGAATCATGGCTACAGTCGTTGTTTTTTCTGCGAGCGCACGAATTTCACTTTTTTTATTCCCGAGACAACAGGCTATTGACATTGTACAGGTTTGACCTTTTTCCAGATAGTAGAGCAATAATTCGCCTTTATCTTCATCCTCCCGGACAATTTTTATTGCCCCATCCAAGAGGAGAGGCATCGCCTTGATATATTGATTGGTATCAATGATGAGATCGCCTTCACGGAACGTTTTTATATGCGCGTTTTCCGCTATTTCAGCGATTAATTCCGGTTCAAGAATGCCTGTATAAGCTTGTTCTATGGATAACATATTTTTTAAATTAGTTAAAGTTAATTATTTATAGGCTTATTTCAGCTGTTGTGGGAAGAAAAGGAGGTAGGTGGAAACGACGGATTGAAAGAAATAATTTTTAGCACCTCATGAGGATAAGCTATAAAATCTTGTATGCAATTCATAAAAATCGTAAAATTGATAAATTTTGATTTATTCAAAACAGACAAAATATTATTCTGATTATTTTTGATGTTTTTTCATGAATAGGATGGATGTGTTGTATTTATTTTATGTATGCTGTATTTTTATTGCCTCTTTTTGCTGAAATTTGCTGTTTTTCTGTGGAAGATTAAAATTTATTCTTTCTATATAGAGATACTGCATCATATTGGTATTGTTAAAATTAGTTAAAAAGACAATCAATTCCTAATTTTGCGGCACAAAAACAAAACAATCACATCTAACATGAAAAAGTCTTTACTTTTTTTTGCCCTTGTTTTTGCTAGTTATAGTGCCGTTCAAGGTCAAACAGCAAATACTGGTTCGGTTTCAGGAGTTGTCAAAGAAGCTACTGGACAAACGGTTAAAGGAGCAACCATTAAAATTACCCACATCCCAAGTGGACAAGTAGTAAGTGGCTCAGCCGATGCCCAAGGAAAATTTCAAATTTCAAATCTTCAAGAAGGAGGCCCCTACAAAGTAGAGGTAACTTACATTGGCGAAACGCCTGTTGTTTTCGAAAACATCATGCTGAAATCGGGGGAATCGTTGAATATCAATCCAATTTTTACGGCTGGATCTTCAACAAATTTGGATGAGGTTGTTGTTGTCGGTCATGGGGTTATCGATATTGCGGCAGGAAGAAAGACACCGATTGCCGTTTCGACGATCCGTAAGCAGGATTTGGAAGAAAGGGTAGGAGCACAGGATATTACTTCAGCATTAGCTAATACCCCTTCGGTTTATATCACTGGTCAGGCAAAAGGTTTTGGTGAGTCTTCTATGACAACCCGTGGTTTTGATCAGTCTAATACAGCATTTTTGTTGAACGGTCAGCCTATCAATGGTATGGACAATGGAAGTGTATATTGGTCAAATTGGTCGGGACTTACAGATATTGCCTCTTTAGTGCAGATTCAACGTGGTTTGGGATCATCTAAATTAGCGATTTCATCTGTCGGGGGTACCGTGAACTACGTGACACAATCCACTGCAATGAAAGAGGGTGGTTTTGTTCGTACCACTGTTGGTAACGATATGTTTATGAAGGCAACGGTAGGTTACAATACCGGTCTGATGAAAAACGGCTTTGCTGTTTCGGCTATGTTTACACAGTGGTCAGGTAACGGTTATATGGACCATACAGAAGGTGCTGGACAAAGTTATTTCTTGTCTGTTGGATATAAAGCGAATGAAAAGCACAACCTGAACTTTATGTTAACGGGTGCTCCACAGTGGCACAACCAGGGGTATACCTCAAAATTGTCTAACTATCTCGCTAATGGCAGACGTTATAACGACAATTATAAGGATGCAAACGGCGTGATGATGAATGCACAAAAGAACTTTTATCATAAGCCAGTAGCCAACTTGAACTGGGACTGGACGATCGATGATAAATCATCGTTGTCAACTGTCGTTTACGCATCGTTAGCTGCTGGGGGTGGCCAATCCTTGCGAAGCGATAAATACAATACAGGCAAATATTTAGCTGCTGATGTGAACAATCACCAATGGTTTGGTATAGTTTCTAACTATAATCGTAAACTTTCAGAATCCTTGAATTTCAATGTCGGTTTTGATGTAAGGGATTATAAAGGTACACACTATCGTAAATTGACAGATCCACTTGGAAATACAAATGGTGTTGTATTAGGCGGTAATGTTAATTTCCCTAATAAGCCATTGGTTACCAATACGTACTCAACAAACCCTTGGAAAGCTTTCTCAAGTAAACCTGATTCGCGTGAAGATCGCTTAGCTTGGGATTACAATCAATACATCCGTTACGGAGGTCTGTTCGGTCAATTGGAATATGCGAAAAATGGCTTTACAGCGTTTTTCCAAGGATCGGTTTCCGAACAACAAAACAAACGTTCTGATTATTTTCAATACACACCAGGTAATGAGGATTCTAAAGACGTGAACAACTTTGGCTACAATACGAAGGGTGGTGTAAGTTATACATTGGGACATCATAGTGTTTTTGGTAATGCGGGGTACTATTCTCGTCAGCCTTATCAAAACAATATTTTCATGAATTTTGCAAATGATATTAATGAAAATGCTGAAAATGAAAAAATCCTTGGTTTAGAGGCTGGTTATAAATTTGCTTCTCGATTCTTGGATGTGAATGTGAATGTTTACCGCACAACTTGGGAAAACCGTGTTACGGGTAGTTCGAGTTTAGCGACGGCAGATGATGTGAAAAAATACAATCCAACAAATGATCCTGGTATTTTGGTCGAAGGTGCCTATTTATATACAACAAATTACGGTGTAAAACAGGTGCATAGAGGGGTAGAAGTTGATTTTGAGGCCCGCCCAATCGAAAAATTAAGCCTAACAGGGTTTTTATCGATAGGTGACTGGAAATACGATGGCGCAGTAAACTCTGTTATACGTAACGATAACCGCGTCGAATTGGGACGTTCTCAGGTTAATTTAACCGGTGAACATGTTGGTAACGCAGCGCAAACTTCTTATGGATTTGGTGCTAAATATAAAGTGTTTAAGGGTTTGTCTGTTGACGCAAACTACAGATATTATGAGCGTTTGTATGCATCGAATTATCGTAGAGAAGTAATAGATGGCCAAACTTATGGACGCTATATGAAATTACCGTCTTTTAATCTTTTGGATGCCGGTCTTTCTTACAATGTCAAAGTAAGTGACAAGAACAGTATGAGTTTCCGTGTCAACATGAACAATGTGTTGAATAAGTTCTATATTTCGGAAGCTACTTCGAGTAACTTGGTGACAGATGTGAACAATACTTGGAATGGTATTGACACTTCCAATTTTGTTTTGATCGGACAGGGTAGAACTTGGAATGCATCTGTGAAATTTACATTCTAATTAGATTTACGTCGAATACAAAAGGCCCACAATTATTTTGTGGGCCTTTTTTTGTTTTTTAATAAAAACTTAATAATTTTAGGTGATCTAATTGTCAACCTGATGTTGCATAAATTAATTTGTCTGGAAAATTTACAGATCGGTACTGTCCATTTTTCTGCTTTTGTTGTTAATTTGGATGGTGGAAATACGGGCTTTGCTTTATTTATTAACCAAGAAAATGACCCAATCTTTATTTTTCGAAAAGAAAAGAAAAATGAGGTATCTTTCCATGTAAATGAAGAGCAATTCTTTTGGATTGTAAAAAACAGCCAGTTTACACCAGGAGAACGTCAAGACTTTTTTGCTGAATTTGTTGAATTCCTGCGTTTGATGGAAGAGAAGGTTTCCAATTATGTTTTCAAAAAGGAAAAATTAATCAAATTTACAAATTCGAGGGATATTGTCCGCTATAAATACTTATACCTGACAGGTGAAATTAGTTGATAAGAATACCCGAATAGGGTACTTGATCTACCGTTAGATTTCTTTTGTAATGAAATTTAGCTTAGTTTTGGGTATGAAGCATATGTTTTCAAATCTAGCTGTCATTCTACAAAACAATACTTTTGTGGAATCAGATTTTACACTGCCAGTACCCGTACTTCTTGCTAAGTTTTCTTTTTTACCTATTTCATCATTTTTTCCGGAAGCGAGCTTATCTTTTTCCGCTGATTGGCTAGATACGATCCAACAGAGCGGGCTTAAATCTACGTTGGAAGGATTTAATGTCGGAATCGGTGGCGATGGCAATCCTGTCGCTTTACTTGAGCAGGCGATTGCTTTGACTCATCATGCACTTGCCTATAGCTATTTAGGTCTTTATTATTTTAAAATAGCAGCCTATGACCAAGCTATTGCAACATTTACAAGCGCAATCGAACAGTATAAAGAGGAGCCATTTTTTTATGCGAGCCGTTGTTTAGTTTATCGACTCATCGATGAAGACGAAGGTGCTTTCTATGATTATCAGATTGCCAAGAGACTGGATTTTAATTACCATAGTGTATTGGAATGGGCGGAGAATCAAGCTGAACTCACTTACTTTGAGGCCGATAATTTGGTTATTCAAGAGCTGGAATCGAAGCCAAAGCAGCTGAGTACTGACGAAATAAATTCATTGGGACTTGAATATGTTCATTGCTATAGCTATCTAAAAGCAATCGGTCTTTATTCTGCTGCTATTGCGGAATCCGACAATAAGGATAGCAATCTGTTTGTTTTTAGAGGAAGTTTGTACCTGAAATTGACCTGTTTTGAGTTGGCATTGTCTGATTTCAATCAGGCTATTGCTCTTGATGAGAATCGTTCTGCCGCCTATATATTTCGCGCTAAAGTGTTTGAATCCTATCGTAATTACCAAAGTGCCCTGGAAGACTATGCCAAAGCGGAGGAAATAGATCGTGATTCATCGATCGTATACGAAGAAAGGGCATCTTTGTTTGAGCGATTGGGAAATTTTGAGGAAGCATTATTGGATTTTGACCGCCTTGTTACGCTCAATCCGGAAGATTTTTATGTGTATTCATTACGGGCCGATTTGAATGAAAAGTTGGAGGATTTACCAGGCGCACTGGCAGATTACTCGAAAGCGATCGATTTGAATCCATATTATTCTGATCTGTATTCTTACCGGGCAGCAATTCGCGAAAAATTGGGTGATCCTATAGGTGCAAAAGCCGACTTGGATAAATTCAATGAATTGGAAGATGAATAAAAAAAGTCCACCAAAAGGTGGACTTTTATACCTGCTGCTCTAACTAGAGCACCCTTTACTTAATGATCCTTTTTATCTTATTGGAACGGGTAATAAGTTTGTGCAATTTGTCATAATCCTCTGTGGCAATAGAATCGTGCAGGGATTGAAGCTGCTTGATATGTTCTTCGAGTACTTCGAGTACATTTTCGCGATTTTGCTTGAAAATAGGTGTCCACATATCGGGCGAACTTTTGGCCAGACGTACTGTAGATTCAAATCCCGAGCCCGCTAGCTCAAAGATACGTCCCTGAGATTTCTCTTTTTCCAATACCGTTAAGGCGAGGGCGAAAGAGGTCAGGTGAGAGATGTGTGATACATAAGCAGTGTGTACATCATGTTCGTCCGCATTCATAAAACAGCTGCGCATCTCCAATTGGTCGGTGATGGCATCCGCGATCTCGAAAGCATCCTCATCAGTTTTAAATGCTTCGACATACACCATCATCTTGCCTTTGAATAAGCCCGGTATTGCAGCCTCAGGCCCCGAATACTCGGTTCCGGCCATGGGATGGGCTGCAACGTAACGCCCCCGGTTAGGGTGATCCTTGATTTTGTTGAGAATATTTGTTTTTGTCGATCCCATGTCAATGACGACCTGATCTGTAACCAGATCCAAGATTTGAGGAACAACATGTAAAATGGCATCGACAGGAATTGTGAGCACCAATACTTTACAGCTCTTAATCGCATCTTCTAAGCTTGCTGTTTCGTCAATGAAGCCGATATGCATCGCTTTATCTAAGTTCTTTTGACTCTTATCTACACCGATTATTTTGTCGCAGAATTTTGTTTCTTTTAGGCGAATGGCAACTGAGCCGCCGATCAAGCCTACGCCTACAATGGCAATGTTCATATGTAAACAATTATATTAAGCGTATTTTTGTTCAAATGTTATACACCGAACACTTTATACCCTGGTTGTTTGTCGATCAATTATTCTATCGATAATTTCAAAGCGATTAAGCTGTCGAGATATCGAATGTCTTAGAAATTATCTTTAATGCGCTGGATTGATTCTTTGAGCACCTCTACTGTTGCACAGAGACTGATGCGTATATATTGATCGCCTTTGTCTCCGAAAATTCCACCCGGTGTAATAAATACCCGTGATTTGTCCAAAACAGCATCGCTTAGCGCATAACCATCCTTATATTTTTCAGGGATGCGTGCCCATACAAATAGACCTACTTGGTCCTTTTGATAAGAACAGTCCAGTAAATCCATAATTTCATACACCTGTTGACGTCTTTCAGCGTAAATTTTGTTTAGATCAGCATACCAGGAGGCATCAAGTTGTAAGGCTTTTGCCGCAGCCAGCTGAACAGGTAAAAACATACCTGAGTCCATGTTGCTTTTGAAACGGAGTACTTGGTTTATACGTTCTTCGGCACCCACGAGCACACCAATTCGCCATCCCGCCATATTGGAAGACTTGCTCAGCGAATTCAATTCAATGGCCACATCTTTCGCGCCAGGGATACTCATAATGCTTCTTGGCGTATCTGTCAAAATAAAGCTATACGGATTATCGTGGCAAATCAGGATATTATACTCTTTGGCAAATTGAATCAGCTCTTGATAAAATGCATCGGGTGCCGAGGCACCTGTTGGCATATGAGGATAGTTTATCCACATCAGTTTAACCTTTGACAAGTCTTGTTTTTTGAGCTCATTTAGATCGATAAGCCAATTTTTCTCTTGTGTAAGATTATAGGTAATCGCTTCAGCACCACTCAATCTCACTGCAGCAGCATAAGCTGGGTAGCCAGGATTGGGTATAAGCGCTTGGTCTCCTTCCTGTAGATAGGTCATACAGATGTGCACAATACCCTCTTTTGACCCTATTAAGGGTAATATTTCTGTATTTGGATTAAAAGTCGCGTTATAATAACGTTGATACCAATCTGCAACGGCTTGTCGTAGGGCGGGGGCGCCTTTATAATTTTGATAGCCATGCACATTTGGAAGTTGGGCATTCGTATTTAATGTCTCGATCACCTCCGGGTGTGGGGGCAAGTCTGGACTTCCAATTCCTAGGTTGATTACACGCGCACCCTGTTTGTTTAACTCATCTATTTCCCTTAATTTTTTGGAGAAATAATATTCTTCAGTGTGCTGCAATCTTTTGGCAACGTCTATTTGCATTTTATTTTAATAAATTTGGTATTTGAATAAGGCTAAATTAGGGAATTATCTATTAAAAGGAGATTTTTTTATCGATTTTTCAAGCAAAACAAGCTGGATGCTTTAGTCTTGAGATGCAACAATTTTATAGTCCCTTACCAGGATATGTGCTTTTCTTGATTAATTTGTTATTTTTGTTCAATTTCCTCGTCAAAAATCTGAAAGGTAGAGGAGAGACCGACGAATGACTTTTCGTATAAAGGTAATTTGTCTTAGTTCAAAATAAATGAAAACATATTTTAGGCTCTTATCGTTTGCTAAACCCATTGAGAAATTTGCAATCCCCTATGTAATTTGCACGCTGATCACGGTTATATTTAGCACCTTGAATTTAGCATTGCTTGCTCCATTACTCCATACACTTTTTAACGCTGGTAAAGAGACCGCCGAGGCCGTAAAGCCAGAGGCTTATACAGACATTCTCGCGTGGTTTAATTACTATGCCAGTGTTGCTAATAGCCAGTTTGGAGCCTATGGTGCATTGAAATACGTCTGTATTGTTATTGTGATCTCTGTATTTATCAGTAATCTATTTCGTTATTTTTGTCAGCGTATTATGGAGAATTTTCGCATTCATACCCTGCTCAAATTGCGTAGAGCGGTGTTTGATAATGTGATGGATCTGCATGTTGGCTATTTTACGGGGCAACGAAAAGGAGATATTGTTTCTAAAGTCGCGTCAGATGTGCAGGTTGTTCAGTATTCTGTTACAGGGACATTGCAGGTGGTTTTTAAGGAACCTTTGCAATTGATCGCGTATATCGTGATGCTGTTTAATATTTCTCCAAAATTGACTTTTTTCTCCCTTTTGGTTATTCCTATATCTGGATTTTTTATTGCAAGAATCGTTAAGAATCTTAAAAGTCAGGCGCATGCCGCACAGGAGTCCTATGGAAATATGATTTCTTATTTGGACGAAGCATTATCTGGGATTAAAATTATCAAAGCTTTCAATGCGGTCTCCTTTATTAAGAACAGATTTCATAATGAGAACGAACGTTATGCGAATATCGGCCGTGCTATGGCTAAAAGACAACAGTTAAGCTCGCCTGTTTCTGAGCTACTGGGTGTCATTATGGTCGCAATTATTCTTTTATATGGCGGTCATTTGGTGCTTTCAGGTGACAAGGGGTTAACTGCACCGGAATTTATCGCCTATATCGCTATTTTTTCGCAGGTGATGCGTCCGGCAAAGGCGTTAACAGATTCTTTTAGCGGTATCCACAATGGTCTTGCTGCAGGTGAAAGGGTATTGGAGCTTATTGATGAAAAGACGGAAGTGAAAGATCGCGCCGACGCGAAACTTGTGAAAAGCTTTGAGAGGAATATCGTATTTAACCAGGTCAATTTTTCGTACAGCAAAGATAAAGAGATTCTCCAGAACATCGATTTGACTATAGAAAAAGGAAAAGTCGTTGCATTGGTAGGGCCTTCAGGTGGTGGAAAATCAACTTTGGTTGATTTGATTCCACGCTTTATGGACGTCACTGGAGGGCAAATTTTGTTTGATGGTACTGATTTACGGGATTTAAACCAGGATTCTTTACGGGACATGATCGGTGTCGTCAATCAGGAGTCCATTTTGTTTAATGATACGATTTTCAATAATATAGCATTTGCTAATCTTTCTGCCAGCCAGGAAGAGGTTGAAGCCGCTGCACGGATTGCCAATGCGCATGAATTTATTTTGAAAACAGAACATGGTTATCAGACCAACATTGGTGATCGGGGCGGTAAATTATCGGGTGGCCAACGCCAGCGGATCTGTATCGCACGGGCAGTCTTAAAGAATCCACCGATCATGCTTCTTGATGAGGCGACTTCTGCGCTAGATACCGAATCTGAAAAATTGGTACAGGACTCATTATATAAATTAATGGACAATAGAACAACGGTTGTCATTGCCCACCGCTTAAGTACCATTCAGAATGCGGATATAATAGTGGTTATTGAAGCCGGAAAGATTGTAGAAGTAGGTAGCCATAGTGAGCTGATACAACGTGAAGGATTATACCGCAAATTAATCGAGATGCAACAATTTACAGATTAGCTTTCTTTTCTAAGAGGTTTGTCAAATTAGTTGTTGTCACATTTTTTATTATAACTTTTGTTGCCTTTTCGGTACATTTGATTTAAGATAGGAGATACATTTAATGAACGCAATAGATAAATTGAATTTCTTGATAAACGACAAAAACTTAGCTGTCGAATGGAGAGATATAGCGGAGAAAGTTTTGCGAGAGGAGCGTATCACTTTTGAGGAAGGAGTGCTTTTATATGAAAAAGGTGAGCTAGGCTATCTTGGTGTGCTTGCTAACTATATTCGTGAGAAACGCCATGGAGATCATACTTTTTTCAATCGTAATTTTCACATTGAGCCGACTAATGTTTGTGTCTATGACTGTAAGTTCTGTTCGTATTCCAGGTTAATAAAAGAACGAGCAGAAGGTTGGGAGATGGAAGTTGACGGCATGATGGATATTGTCAAAAAATATGACAATGAGGCTGTTACTGAAGTTCATATCACTGGAGGGGTTGTTCCTAAACAAAACCTCGAATTTTATGCTGATTTCTTTCGCAAATGTAAGGCGCATCGCCCCGAGCTGCATATTAAAGGACTTACACCTGTAGAGTATTACTATATTTTTAAGAAGGCAAAATTAAGCCATTACGATGGCCTGAAGTATTTGCAATCTTGCGGCTTGGATTCCATGCCGGGTGGGGGAGCAGAAATTTTTCATCCAGAAGTCAGAGAACAGATTGCACATGATAAATGTACCGCCGAACAATGGTTGGATATTCATGAGCAAGCGCATAAGCTGGGAATGCATACCAATGCCACAATGCTGTATGGTCATATTGAGCAGTTTTGGCATCGTGTAGATCACATGGAGCGCCTAAGACAGCTGCAGGATAAGACTGGCGGTTTTCAGACCTTTATTCCTTTAAAATTTAGAAATAAGGAGAACCAAATGTCCCATATTCCCGAGGTATCCGTTATCGAAGACCTAAGGAATTATGCGATCGCTCGAATTTACATGGATAATTTTGATCATATTAAAGCTTATTGGGCAATGATATCGAGAGATACGGCCCAGTTGTCCTTGGCTTTTGGGGTCGATGATATCGATGGAACACTGGATGATACGACAAAAATATATAGCATGGCAGGAGCAGAAGAGCAAAAACCGGGGATGACCACACAAGAGGTTGTCGAGCTGATAAAAAATGTTGGACGCCATCCGATAGAAAGAGATACCCTCTACAATGTGGTGACCGATTATAATGATTTTGTTTTTGATCAAGGTGATCAAAAGAAAAGCTATTATGCATTACCTGTTGTCAATTCATAACTCATATCGCACGTTGAAAAAGACATTTTATTTTATACGACACGGACAGACTGATCTAAATTTAAAAGGTATTGTGCAGGGACGGGGTGTTAATTCCCCGCTCAATAAGATGGGCATAGCCCAAGCTCAGGCTTTCTTTGATCGCTATAAGACGGTGCCTTTTGATAAGATATATACCTCCACTTTATTGCGTACGCATCAAACTGTACAGGGATTTCTTGACTTGGATTTACCTTGGGAACAGCTTGTTGGTTTGGATGAAATAAGCTGGGGAGTTTATGAAGGAAAAGAACAGACACCAGAGTTGCTAACTGGTTTTGAAAAATTGGTCGCAGCATGGCGCAACGGAGAATTGGATGTCAGTATTGAAAACGGAGAGTCTCCTTATGAATTGATGGCTCGTCAACAAGTCGCCTTGGATCATATGCTCGCTCGGACAGATGAAAAAAACATATTAGTCTGTATGCACGGTCGTGCTTTACGGATTATGCTTTGTCTAATGACAGGTGTCGATGCCCGTTATATGGATGATTTCCCGCATACAAATACTGCTTTATATAAATTGCTGTATGATAATGGTCAATTTGAGATTGTGGACCATTACAATACCGCACACTTAGAAGCATTGATAAATGAATAAAATTAGAGTTTCTGCCGTATCGTATACCAATACTTATCCATTTTTGAATGGAATACGTAAATCGAAAGTGATGGAGCAAATCGACTTGAGCGTTGATTATCCAAGTGCCTGTGCACAGAAAGTAATCGATGATCAAGCTGATATCGGTATTATACCGACAGCTGCCTTATTAAGTCTTCCCGAGTATTATATTAATACCGATTTTTGTATCGGCACAGAAGGTGCTGTCGATTCTGTCTTTATTTTTGCCAATAAGCCTATTGAAGAGGTAAAAACTTTACGTTTAGATAAGCAATCGCGCACGTCAAATGGTTTAGCACGTGTATTGATTAAAAATTATTGGAAAAAGGATGTAGAATTGATCACTGATGAATCTATAGAGCCAGATGCCTATGTTCTAATTGGGGATCGTACTTTCGGTAAGAAGAATGCAGTACCCTATGTTTATGATTTGGGGGAAGAGTGGTTTAACTTCACCGGATTACCTTTCGCTTTTGCCTTATGGGTAAGTAACAAAAAACTTCCCGAATCTTTTGTGGAGCAATTTAATGAAGCTTTAGCATATGGCGTTGAACATGCAACCGATGTGATAGCCGGTCTCCCAGAATTTGAGGACTTTGATTATACCAAATATCTGACACAGCATCTTAATTTCCATTTGACAGATAAGAAACGCGAAGCTGTGCAGTTGTATCTCCGGTATTTAAAAGAATTGGATTAACCTGGGTCGCTTGACCTGAACAGGACCCACATACCCTAAAAAATTTTAAATCAGAATTGTCAGGTAAGCCTTACACGGTAGTGTGAAGGCTTACCTGACAATTGATCCCCCGGGGGCACTACCCGCCTGATAAATTTCCTTTATTTCTTGCTTTTGTTTATAACGACTTCGGTAAGGCGTATAACTCCGATTACACCATGTTTGGAATTAAAAGGGTGACAGTACTCTTTTTACAGGGTATTAACAGGGGGTTAATAGGGGTATACCCCTGTTAACCCCCTGTTATACCCCTACTAACCCCCTGTAATACCCCTGTTAGAATCAAACATGATATTAACCAAGAGTTAATCAGGTTCCTATAAAAAAAAACACTCATTGAGTGGTTTTTATATCAACTTATTTAAACGACAATGCAGGTCTCCTTATGTATTGGAATCACAGTTTGATGATGGATCTGACCTTCGCCAGCGAAATAGGTAAGGAGGATCTCTTGGAGTGTAAAGAACTAGGTACGTCCAATTTTTACTTTACGCCCTTTGATTTTTTGCCCACTAGCCTTATTGATAATAACGGAAGCAAGCTTTCTTTTAACGGCAACATAAGCTACCTTATCTTTCACTTCTATTATACCGATGTCGTCTTTTTCAACACCTTCCAAATGCAGGAGAAAACCTACGATGTCAATTTTATTGACTTTATCTTTTCGTCCAGCACTGATATAAAGTGTGGCGAAAGGTGAATTTTCCGGAAGATCATAGTATTCGGGAAATTCCTCTTCAGGTATTTCTTCCGCTATATAGGGATAGGCTTCTTCAGGCTTTAAGATGACATAGACATCACCCTTTGCCTGCATACGCGCAGTACGTCCATTGCGATGAATAAAGCCATCTTCTTTATGCGGCAGCTGGTAATGAATAATGGCATCAACTTCGGGGATATCCAGCCCTCTTGCAGCCAGATCGGTCGTGATCAAAACATTGTTGGAATGATTACGGAATTTGAGAAGCGCCAGCTCACGATCTTGCTGTTCAAGTCCGCCATGAAAGGTGTCGTGAATAATATTGCGATTGTCCAGCAGTTCGCTGATGTGATCTACTGCATCGCGATGATTACAGAAAATAATCATTTTTTTCGTCCCGATCTTGCAGATGAGTTTTAGCAATGCCTCCAATTTCTTTTGAACAGGAGCAACGACCTTTTTTATTGTAATGCGGGGTATGTTCTGTGAGTTATTCAGAAAATCAACAAGAATAGGCTCCTTTATCTGTGTAAATGGCGGGATCACATCCATCATTGTTGCAGAAGTCAATATCCGTGATCTGATGGCCGGTATATGTCGAATAATGAAATCCATTTGATGCTGAAATCCCAGTTCCAACGATTTATCAAATTCATCTAACACAAGGGTGTGGATACTGGTTGGATCAAAATTTCCTTCTTCGATATGTTGTTTTATACGTCCTGGAGTTCCTATAATAATTGCGGGAGCATCCTTGAATTCATTTTTTTCGATATGGGTACTATGACCGCCATAGGCACAGGTGACTTTGTGACCTGTGGCCACCTTGCGTAGCACTTGCTCTATCTGTAAGGCAAGTTCGCGGGTTGGCACTAAAATCAGTACTTGAACCTCCCGAACGATTTCCCTCAATTGCTCTAAAATGAGCAATGAAAAGGCCAAGGTTTTGCCAGATCCTGTGGGTGAAAGTAAGATGAAATCATGGTCTTTTTGATATGATTCCACTACTTTTTCTTGCATCTCATTTAAGGATGAAATGCCTAATTTATTTAAAATAGCTTCTAGCTGCATTTAGCAAAAATACAAAATACCGCTATCTTGAAAGGAACAAACTAGAATGAAAATTTTTTAGGCATTTTATACCTAAAAAAACAAGGTAATCGGTCTATAAAAGATGATTACCTTGCGCTGATTTGTATCGATATACTGGAAAACGTGGTATAGTTGCCGCGTTATTAATTCTTAATAAGTATTGTTTTATAAGATATCAATACCTTCTTGTCTTAGCGTTTCTTTTTTGTCCTCTTCCCAGATACTGACTTGGACTTCTCCAATATGTTGTTTCTTGAGCATAAACATACAGACACGTGATTGTCCGATCCCACCGCCCATAGATTCCGGTAATTGATCATTAAGAAGCATGCTATGGAAAGTCAGTTTGGATTTTTCAGTACAATTTCTGATTTCCATTTGATGTGCCAAGGCTGTTTTATCGACGCGGATTCCCATGGAAGAAAGTTCAAACGCTGAATTTAAGATCGGGTTCCATACGAGAATATCGCCGTTCAATCCTTTGTGCCCAGCCTCATTGGCAGTGCTCCAGTCGTCGTAGTCCGCTGCGCGTCCATCGTGTGCAACACCATTGCTCAGTGCCCCTCCGATACCATATAAAAACACAGCTCCATATTCTTTTGTGATTGTATTTTCACGTTCCTTTGCACTTAGATTAGGATATTTTTGCAGTAGTTCTTCAGCCGAAATGAATGTAATGGTTTCTGGAAGAATCGCTTTTATCTGTGGATATTTGCTTTCAACCTGTTGTTCTGTAAATCGTAACGCATCGTAAATTTTTAATACGGTTTCTTTCAGTAAGGCCAAATTACGTTGATCTTTATCGATTACTTTTTCCCAATCCCATTGGTCTACATAGATCGAGTGAATAGGGGTGTAATCTTCATCAGGACGCAGTGCTTTCATGTCTGTCACAATGCCTTCCCCAGGTAACATTTCAAGCTCTTTTAAACGGACTCTTTTCCATTTTGCCAATGAATGTACCACGACAGCCCTTTTTTCATTCAATGATTTAATCGGAAATGATACGGGACGCTCAATTCCATTTAAGTCATCGTTTAATCCTGTGCCGTCTAAAACCACCAATGGTGATGAGATCGGAATTAAATTTAATGCTTTCTTTAGTTGTTGGACAAATGTATCTTTAACGAAGCTGATAGCAACTTCGGTACTTAAAAGTTTTCTTCCCTCCATATGAGTCAAATGAAATACCATACATGGATTGATATGCATGGTTTTATTTTTTTATTCAGTTATTTCATACAAAAGTATGAAAATATCATTGGTTAATCTGTTTGGTTGTGATTTTTAATATTTATCCATTAAAAAGTTGAAAAAATAAAAAAATTCCAACAAAATGAAGGTAGGTCAATATTTAATTATAAAACTAATAATTTGTTGGTGCAACCAAAAGTGTTTGGTTACTTACCAAAAGAGCCCTGAAATATTTCAGGGCTCTTTTGTTTATGGTGGATCGATTGATTGATTAAACGGAGAAGCTTTCGCCACATGCACAGGTCCGGCTCGCATTCGGGTTGTGGAATTCAAAACCCTTTCCGTCCAAACCATCGGAATAATCCAATTCTGTGCCTGCTAGGTATAAAAATGATTTTATATCCAAACAGACCTTCACGCCTTTATCTTCGAAGAATTGATCACCTTTTTTTTCTTCGTTATCGAAGTTCAGCTTATAACTCAAGCCCGAACAACCGCCACTTTCCACAGCAACACGCACAAAGTAATTGCTGTCATATTGCTCATCCTTCATGATTTCCTCGATACGAGATTTGGCTTTGTCAGTAACTGTAATCATAGTAATATCCTTTGTATGACACAAAGATACATACAATCTTGTTATATTTCGTCTGTTATAAAGTTTTTAGAATGTCATAAATTAATCGATCAGGCCAGCTTTGAAAAGCTGCCAGATGGGGGATTGATCGCGGATTTTACGAACGGCTTCTGTGATCAATTGGGCACAACGTATAATATCCTCTTGAGTCGTAAATATGCTTAAGCTAAAGCGAATGGCCGATAATGCGTCTTCTTTGGAAATGCCCATAGCCATTAAAACATGGGAAGGTTCCCTGGATCCGGTCACACAGGCCGAGCCCGAGGAAAGCGCCAATGCAGGGCAGGTAGTCATTATTTCGCTGGCCAGTATATGTTTAAAACTAATGTAACTGGTATTTGGTAGGCGGGGTACATTTTTTCCATGAATGATGATTTCAGGAATGGCACTTAAAATTTCTTCCAATAGATTGCGGTTTTGTTCGACCGTATTATAAGATGTTGGCTTAATCAGAGACATGGCTTTTCCAAAGCCGACGATAGTTGGCACGTTGTATGTCCCGCCTCTAAATCCGCCTTCCTGACCACCACCCACAATTAGTGGGGTAATTTGAATCGGCTTTGATTTTCGACGAATGTATAAGGCGCCGATTCCCTTTGGTCCATGAAGTTTATGCGCACTCAGGCATAAGAGGTCGATAGGGATTTTTTGTAGATCAATGTCGATTTTTCCAACAGCCTGCGTTGCATCACAGAAGAACAAGATATCTTTCTCTGTACAAATAGTAGCAATTTGTGCTAGCGATGTACATACCCCTGTCTCGTTATTAGCGGCCATAATGCAAACGAGTATGGTCTGTGCACTCATCGCATTTTTCAAGTCGTCTATATTGATCATTCCTTGTGCATCGACGGGGAGATAGGTGATCTGTGCTCCTTTTTTCGTCAATTGTTCACAGCAACTTAAGACAGCCTTGTGTTCTGTTGAAACGGTGATAATATGATTCCCCTTGGATTGATATTTGTCAAATATGCCACAGATTACGGTATTAATACTTTCTGTTGCACCTGAATTGAAAAATAGTTCTTTCGGTGAGCAATTCAGCACTTCAGCTATTTGTCCTCTGGCAAGTTGGATGGCAGCGTTGGCTTCACGCCCCATTTGGTGATAGGCACTCGATGCGTTCGCATAGTTTTGGATGAAGTAGGGAGTCATGGTATCCCATACTTCATCCAAAATTCGAGTTGTTGCGTTGTTGTCCAAATAAATGATATCCTTCATCAGGATAAAGATAAGGATAATGAAGGTTATGCTGAAGCCTTCACATCAACTTCCTTTTTTTTGACATTCGGATCATATCTTAAGCCCGGAGTTAACCAATACATCAGTATGATACGGGAATAGCGGTAGTTGAATGGCGACATTAAAACAACGCTCATGATAGCAACTGTTGCATAAAGTATAAAAGAAGAATCATTGCCTGTTAGGATATAGGTTGCCATACAGGCAGTAACCATTTCGGCGATGGAGAACGCATAGGTAACATACATAGCACCATAAAAATAACCTGGCTCACGTTCGTAACGAAGTCCACAGTATTCGCAATGGCTATTCATTTTTTGTACTTTCAGACCGTATGCAGGCCCTTGGTACACATGGCCGATTCTGCATCTTGGACATTTTGCTTGCCATGCGGCTTTAAATTCAGATAATTCGTATTTAACCTCTTCCATAGTTATAGTTGTTTTCTGAACTCTTCTGGTGTGAGCCCAGCGGATTTTTTGAAAAATTTAGTAAAGTATGAGTTGTCCTTAAATTGCAGCTCATCTGCAATTTCGGTAATATTTAAATTTCTATTGACCAGCAGCCGCTTCGCTTCAAGGACAATGCGGTTCCGGATGATTTCTCCCGCAGATTGTCCAATATAGGATTTGCAGATTGCATTCAGATGATTGGGCGTAATAAATAACTGATCTGCGTACACACTGGGCAATTTGGTAGACTTGAATTGCTGTTCAACCAATTGCTGAAAACTATTGAATATTTTGTGATTATATGGCGTACTGTGTTCTTGATGATCCTTTTCTGTAGCAATCGATATATATAATATAAACTGCAATAAAAGTGTACGGATATAGTCTTCTGGTAATCGTTCCGCTTTTGCAGATAAGATTTGATCGAGAATAGCCGTCGCCTGGGGTCGATATTGTTCAGCTAAAACAAATATCAGATGTTCAATTTTACCCTGTAAAAAGCTAAAGCGCTCCAGGTAATCGGTCCGTAAGAGAAAAGACTGAAAGTAATCAATGGAAAAATTGACAACATAACCATCTTCGTCACCTGTAAAGTTCCAGGTATGAACCTGGCCCGGTACCATAAAATAGATTTGATAAGGTTCAATGTTGTAATGATTGAAATCGATAATGTGTTCCCCTGAGCCTTTAGTGAATAGTACAAAATGAAAAAAATTATGTTTGTGAGGAAACACCATATCCTGATGCTTGATGATATATTCTTTTAGATCATCAATATGAATCGTTGTATTATTGTTGAGATCAATACTACAACTATCAATGATAGGAATGGTGTTTTTTCTATTCATACAGCAAAATTACACTAAATATTCTTTTAATAGTGGTGTTTATTTGTTCTTTTGTGGTATTTTTCAATGATTTTGATCTTTTGATAGTGCGTGGGCGATGTTGGGACAATCCTTGTGTCTAAAATTTTAAAATATATTTATAAATGGAAAGTAATTTGAATAGCCTAGAAACGAGATTTGGGCGTTTGACAGACATTGTGATTGAGTCTATTCCGGGGATTATAGGGGGGATTATCCTATTGATTCTTGGTAAATATGTGATTGGTTTTGTGGACCGATTATTACATAAACGTTTTGAAAGGAAAAATGTGGATCCTTCGATCCGGGCTTTTATCTCTAGCATCGTCAAGATTGTCATGTGGGTGATGTTGCTTCTTACTGTAGCCAGCCAGATTGGGATTCAGACAACCTCGTTTATCGCTGCATTGTCTGCTTTTGGATTGGCTGTTGGTATGGCACTTCAGGGCAGCTTGAGCAATTTTGCTGGCGGAGTGCTCATATTGATGTTTAGGCCTTTTGAAGTGGGAGATTCAATTTCGAGCGCAAATGGTACCGCAGGTACGGTAGAAAGGATTGATATCTTGTATTCTACTTTAATAGGGGATGATGGGGTACGTGTTTTTAGTCCTAATGGCCCCTTGGCTAATTCGGTTATCAAAAATTATACGAAAATTGTGCAACGGATGTTTGAATATACCATCAGTATCTCGTATGATAAAAACGTGAAAGAAGCGAAAGATATCATATTAAGGGTTCTCCGTTCGAATGAGAATGTGTTGACAACTCCGGAGCCAACTGTTTTCATCAAAGAATTGGGAGATAGTGCCATGGTATTGACCGTTCGTGCCTGGACGAAAAGAGAGCATTATGTCGCTGCTCGAAACTCGATGCAGGAAAAGATTATGTTGGAGCTGGAAAGGAACGATATTAGTTTGTCTTCCAATCCGACGCAGATTAGCATTGTTTCAAATTCAAGTGACCAAGGAACTGCAAAAGCTTAGTCCTGGTTCGTTTCCAATGCATGTATAAGGACAAAGTACCTGTAGGCAATGATAGCCTGCTGGTACTTTTTTAATTTTAACGGATCCATCTTACCGTATTTTGGTAAGATGGCTTTATTTAAGCTGTTTAAAAGCTGAAAAAATCTTCGTTTCATTGATATACTTCTTTATTGATAATTTGTGGCATTTTTTCGCCTTTGATTGCTGCCAGTACATTGCTGGCGGCCATAAGTGCCATATTATCCCTTGTTTCTACGGTGGCAGAGCCGATGTGCGGCAGGATACAAACATTTTCCATCGTTAAGAGTGGGTTTTTTGGATCCATCGGCTCCGGGTCTGTTACATCAAGCCCGGCTCCCCATAATTGGCCAGTCTGCAGGGCTTCTGTTAGATCCAATTCATTGACCAATCCGCCCCTAGCAGTATTCACTAATATAGCGGAGTTTTTCATGCGCGTAAACGTATTTTTGTCAAACCGGTTTTTAGTCTCCGCAGTCAAAGCTGCATGGATTGAAAGTACATCGCTCCGCGTGAGCAGATCGTCGAAATTAACATATCGTGCGCCAAGAATTTGTTCAGCTTCCTCATTACGGCTCCGATTGTAATAGATAATTTCCATGTTATAAGCTGCTTTGGCTTTTCTGGCGAATTCAAAGCCAATTCGTCCCAGTCCATAGATGCCCAGTGTTTTGTTATTGAGCTCGACGCCTAGGTTTGCAGTGGGATCAAAACCTTTCCATTCGCCCTGCAAAATTCTTTTGTGGTTGAAAAATGCTTTCCGCGATACCGATAGCATCAAGAGGAAAGCAACATCTGCTGTTGCTCCCGAAAGAATGCCTGGTGTATTGCTTACGGGTATTCCATGCTGTGTAGCGGCTGAGATATCCACATTGTCATAGCCGACGCTCATGAGAGATAGGGCTTTTAGGTTGGGGCAGTTTTGAAAAAAATTAGCATCAAACTTTTGCATCCCACCGTTAAGGACGTAGTCGGCCTGTTGGCTAGCTTTGATAAGCTCCGTTTCGGATAGGGGGGTACTTGAATCGTGTATAGAAATGTCGTGCCCTGCAGATTTTAATAGATCTATGCCTTTTTGTGGAATTTTTTTAGTGATAAATATCTTCATGTAAATAGATGCTGTTTAGCTTGTTGTCGGTTGATTCCTCTGAATCCATTTGTTTTATAGTATCTTCAAAATTAATGATCACTCATCGCTATTACAACAAAAAAAGCCATATTGTTGTTTCAATATGGCTCATTATTCCTTGTTTTTTGAACTTTACTTTTTACGGAGTAGGTAATCCAAGATAGCTTTACCCGTGTCATCGGTAGAGATGGCTGAATTGGACAAGATGACTACGCCACTTTTTTTGTCGGGCGATAAGGCTAGATAGGAGCTGCTTCCAGCAGTTCCGCCATTGTGCCAATAAACCGTTAGGTCGTCAATCAAATTCATATGCCATGCGAGTCCCAGATCTGTGTCTGGGGGTAGAAAAAATGTAAATAACCGGGTATTTGCCATCGCATTTTCCAAGGGAGTCTGTGGCATCTTGAATTGTGCATTCGCAAATTTAAGCAGATCCTCCAGAGTCGATTTTAATCCGCCAGCGGGACCGAAAGCGTCAAACGCCCAAGGAATTACTTCTTGGCCTTCTTTGTTGTATACTTTAAAAGTATCTTTTCTCTTAGGGTCTAATACTTGAAAGGTATTACTCATTTCAAGTGGTTTACAGATGATATCTTTTACAAGCTGATCATAACTTTTTTTATAGATACTGCATATAATGTCTCCTAATACGGCGTAACCAAGGTTGCTGTACTCATATTCTTCACCTGGATTTTTTTTATTTTTAAAGCTTGCGAGGTAATTATAAAGTGCTTTTTTGTCGTATGTTTTGTAGGGGTCGTTTTCGTTAAATCCTTTGACTTTGTCAAGATTGTCAGGAAGCCTAGGTAAGCCAGAGGTATGATTGGCCAGCATTTGAAACGTTATTTTCGAAAGCTCTTCATTTTTCTTGAGTGTATCAGGAAGAAATAGCGCTATAGGCTGATCTAACGTTATCGTTCCTTCTTCGACAAGATTTGACAAAAGTATAGCCGTAAAAACTTTGCTCAGTGAACCGATCTCATAAATAGACGTTTTTGTAGGCGGAGTTTGGTTGCCTTTGGCCGTCTCACCGTAGAAATAGGTTTTGGTTTGTCCATTTTTTAGAATGCCAATGGCAAGTGATTGCGTATTTTGTTGTTTCAAATAGGCATTTGCAACCGAATCGACAAAAAGGTCGTCGTTATCGACTGATTTCTGTGTGGCAGGTACCACAATAGTTTTTTCCACTTGAGGCTTTATTGCCAAAGGAGTGAATTTTAATGTATTGAATTTTAGACTTGTATCTGTTGCAAAAAGAACCTCATACGATTTGCTGTCGAAGTCCATCTGATAGGTTGCAAGCCCTTTTTCAAATTCTTTTATCGTTGAGCTTTTTACTCTTCCTAGGGGATAGAGCTCCTGTAGTACTTGGGTGAATTTGGCTAGGCTAAATTGTTGTTTGAAGGAATTACTGGCCAAATTATAGGCAGAGTCTGTCATCTGGGAATTGATAAAAAATTCCAGCCTATTATAAACTCCTCTGTTGACCTGTTCCTCAGGATTCGTTTGGGCAAAGGAGTAAGATGTGATGCCCAGCAATACTATTGTAATAAAATGTTTCATAACTATTGATGGGCACAAATCTACGGAATGTTTAAATTCCAATCAATTGTTTTAATCGTGCATAGCCTGATTTACTGATATTGAGCTTTTCGCCCGATGTCAGTGCAGCAATATAAGAATCCTTTTCATAAGGTTCCAATTTGGCCAACTGATCCACTTTAATGATAAAAGAACGGTGTATGCGGACAAATTGATTTGGATCCAAAGATTTTTCAAAAAATGCCATTGTTTTATTTTTCAGGTACATGCCATCTTTGGTATGAATTTTAACATAATCATCATAAGACTCCAGATATTTGACTGTATCAATCGGAATAATCTTGATCTGGGTGCCTGTTTTTACAACAATACGGTCGATTTTTGTTTCGTCTTGCGCCGTAAGTACTTCGTAGTTGGGTTGGACTTTTTTCTCAGGTGCGGAGTAGCTTGTTCTGAATTTTTCTAAAGCTTTTTTGAATCGTGTTGGTGATACCGGTTTTAATAGATAATCCAGGGCGTTCTTTTCGAAAGCTTTCAAGGCGTATTCGTCAAAAGCGGTCGTAAAGATGACTGCAGGAGGATCGTCAACGAGTTCAAGCATTTCAAATCCGGTCAATTTGGGCATTTGTACGTCCAAAAAAATTAAATCCGGTTCGTGCGCATGGATAGCCTTAACAGCTTCAAAGCCATCACCGCATTCTGCCATGATGGATATATCGTCTTCATTTTTTAGGTAACCCGCAATAATGGAGCGTGCAAGGGGTTCATCATCGATAATAACGACTTTAATCATATTGAGGTATTTTTAGGGTGCTAATAAATATGTTGTCCTGAATTTGAGTTTCCAGTAGATCATTTCTTCCATACAGGAGATATAATCTGCGCTGAATGCTCGATAGCCCAAATCCGGTGCCTTTTTTCGGTTTTGACTGTTCTTCGCTGTCGAAGGGGTTGGTAATCTGAATCAGCAGCTGACCATCATTCGAATGGCATTTTATTTTAATTTCTACTTGATCCGTTACATTGTATAAGCCGTGTTTAATCGCATTTTCTACCAGTGGCTGAATAATCATGGCTGGTAATCTATTGTTGAAAATTTCTTCTGAGGAAGAGATGGATGTATTTAGTCGATGACCGAAGCGTACTTTTTCAATATCGAGATAAAGTTGAAGGTGATCGAGCTCTTCTTCAAGCGTGATAATTTGATTGTTTTCTTTTCTTAATGTTCCTCTTAAAAAGTCCGATAGTTGGAATGTCATGTTTCGGGCTTCATCCGGATTGGCACCAATAAGTGCTATAATGGAGTTGAGGCTATTGAATAGGAAATGAGGTTGTAACTGTTGTCTTAAATTATACAGTTCGGCTTCCCGAAGTAAATTTTCGGATTCCTGCTTCCGCTTGATATTGTTGATGTTGTCTTCCTGAATATTCCAAACGATATTGATAATGGCAACAGAAGTCAAAATGAGGAAGTTAACGATACCCCGATAGGGTAATGTTAAATCCAGCAAAGGGGTAAAGGTCGATTGGATAAAGTAACTCATCAAGAATCGGCTTAATGCGATGCTTATTGCGCCCATGATTAAACCGATGATGAGTACTTTCCAAATCTCCCGGGGTTGTGGGGTATAGAAATTGAGTGCTGATGACATGCCATAACAGCAAAACATCATAACAATACTGTTTATGAATGAATCTTTGAATGCGAGTTGTTGGTCAAAACCAGAACGAAGCATCAATAGGTATTGTAATGCAAGATATCCAATAAATACGGATATGCAGATAATGCCAATTAATCGACTTTTAACACTGAGGAACAGCTTACTTTTCATCTATTAAGCATTTTTTATGGTTAAATTACCTAAAATACAGGTGCCTGTTATATAGATTTTTTTATCTGTATCGGGGTTATAAATCGTTTGGAACCGGCGGTCATCGACAGAACCCAAGATTGAGGCGACGTTGCTAAATACCGTCCAATGCGGAGGTATAATAATACGTGCGCTGCCAAACAATTGGAATGTATCGATCACAATAGGCTGCTGAATATCTGCTTTTGTTAAATCCAGCTCTACACTTCCAAATACATTGGTCAAATTGCCCCCTCTAAAATGTTTGGAATAGATTACTTTCTTTTGGCCTGCAAAGATGGTGTTCAGATTGAGGTTGTCCTCAAATGACTGGTGAAAGGAATCTTTATCTTTGTTGCCAAAAGCCTGCTGATTAGGCGAGGCTTGTTGGCTTGAACCGTATTGTTCGTTAAATGGTCTTGATTCCTGGTCAGCAAGACTGCTATCTGTAGCGCCCTCCGAAGGTACATTGACTCGCTTATCCCAGTCGTAAGAGCCTTGCGGCGGATTAGGGAAGGTTGGAGGAGCCATCGGAGGTTTCCTTTTGCTCATGATAAAGTAAATCCCGAGAGAAATGATGATGATTGGGACGGTTACGGAACCAAAGTCTGTGCGCATCATTCTTGAAATAAGGCTTGCTCCGCCTATGATCAGTAGGATAATTGCCGATTTTTTCTGAAATTGGGAATTTATACCGATGACCAATCCAATGATGATTAATATCGTTTGCCAGCCAAATAACCAATCCGGAAACCAGCTTCCTAAATTTAGGTTATTCAATAATAAGAATATACCTACGATGATCACAATCGCTCCTACAATATTGCGGCTATTATTGCTGTTTGGTATGATGGGTTCTTTTTCCATAATGTTTTTACTATTTATGACTCAAAGATAGAGGCACAAATATATTCTACATATTTGCTTTAGGTAATACAACTTATATTTTCGGTAAATGTAATGATTTCGTCGGTAAAAAATCTTGTTGTTTATTTTTTATCCCAGCTATAAATAGAAGTGAACTGCCATTTTTATGCGTAATTGTCTTTTTTTTTAATATTATTTGGTGTATTAAAATGAATTATTATATATTTATCAAAGATTAAGATTACTTTAAACTTAAATAACAACCAATGGGAGATTTTGAAAACAAAGAACGTGAAGAAGTTTTTTCAAAAAAGGTGAGAGCAGGTAAGCGTACTTATTTTTTTGATGTAAAAGCAACTCGATCGAACGATTACTACATTACTATCACAGAAAGCAAGAAGCGCTTTGAGGATGGCCAGTTTATTAAGCATAAGATTTTCTTATATAAAGAAGATTTTGAGAAATTCGCTGATGGTTTGACGGATGTGGTTAATTACATCAAGTCTAATCAGGAAGTAATCGAGAAACGTTATGAGCCTAACTTTGATGATGCATACGCTGAGGAAGCGGATGTTCGGTCAAAAGATGATTTTTCGTTCTAGTATCCGTAGAACGAAATCTTAATGAAAAAAAGAAATAAAAGCCACTGTTGTGGCTTTTTTTATGAATTATATTCTATGCCGCACTTGACGACCAAGGTGATGGTTATAATGGTATATTTCGCAGGAAATCATTGAGCACCGCATTGAATTTTTCGGGTTCCTCGAGATTTGGCAGGTGCCCGGATTCTTCAAACTCCATATAGCGGACGTCGGGTATATTTTCGATAAGGATATTTGTTTGCTCTTCGCTCATCAACTTGTCGTGTTTACCTTTTATGATCAGTGTTGGAATAATAATTGTCTTCAACGAATGGGTTGTATCTGTTCGTGAAGCAAGAGCGAGTTGTGTCGCGCAAATGCTGGCGACTTCATTTCTGCGAATACAGCTTTTGATGAGTTCAACAGCTTCGGGGTTTCCACGGATTGTTTTATCGTGAAACACGTTTGCGATAAAGCCAATGGCAAATGGTCTTCTGCCGTATTTTAATAAAGCCTGAATGGAATCAAAACGCTTTTGTTTGCCTTTGTTGTCGTCGGAAAGGGAATTCGTGTCACAGAGGATAAGACCTTTGAGCTGTTGTCCGATCAGTTCATAGGTCCTGAGGGCGATGTAGCCACCCATAGAGATTCCACAAAGGATGACATGATTGAGGTCGAGTTTACGAATAAACTCCACAAGATCTTTGGCAAAAACATCGACGGAGAAAAAACCATGCCCATTGGTACTTAGGCCATGTCCTCGAACATCAATGGCGATGCCTGTATAATCTTCGTCGAGTTGTAGGAGTTGTTGTTTCCAGGTGTTTTTGTTAAAGGGGAAACCATGGATGAAAATGACTGTTTTCGGAGAGGGGTATAATTTGCTTGGGCGAATATAGTAAGAGATACTGATATCTCCGATGCGGATTTTACTGAGTTTTAATTCTCTTTTGCTCATGAATGCTAACATTTGTCCGTGTCTGAAAAAAAAAAGTTGATATTTTAAATATAATATTATCAACGAGATAAAAGAAATGTTGTTGTATAAAGTTTAAAAAAGAGAAAAAATGTTTGTTAAATCGATAAATATAACGATATTTGCATCACCAAAACGGAAAAGGATAACGGATTTGTTTTGGTTGCCTAGCGCTCCTAGCTCAATTGGATAGAGCATCTGACTACGAATCAGAAGGTTAGGGGTTCGACTCCCTTGGTGCGCACAAATACAGTTTTTGTATTGTTTAAAGAGGCATTCCTAGCTCAATTGGATAGAGCGTCTGACTACGGATCAGAAGGTTAGGGGTTCGACTCCCTTGGAGTGCACAAATAAAAGCCAGTCAATTTGATTGGCTTTTTGTTTTTAGAAGCATTATTGCAGGGCAGTCGATGGAAGGAGGGAACTTCTTTTTGAAAAAAAATTTGTAAAAAAACGAATTCTGACTATATTTGCGTCACCAAAACACATGGGACAGAGTTCTAAACGTAATGGTTTATTGCGCTCCTAGCTCAATTGGATAGAGCATCTGACTACGGATCAGAAGGTTAGGGGTTCGACTCCCTTGGAGCGCACAACTGAAAAGCCTAGTCATCATCTGTGATTAGGCTTTTATTTTTTAACTCGTTTTAATTTCTTAAATAAAACTATGCTAAACCTTGTAATATTTGGCCCTCCGGGTGCAGGTAAGGGAACCCAATCTGCAAAGCTTATTGAAAAATATCAATTGGTTCATGTTTCCACTGGTGATATTTTTAGAGCACATATTAAAGGTCAAACGCCACTTGGTCAACAAGTGAGCCAGATTATTGCTGAGGGAAATTTAGTGCCAGATTCGATTACGATAGCAATGCTGGAAGAGGAAGTAAAGAAAAATCCGGATGCAAAAGGATTTATTTTTGATGGATTTCCTCGTACTGTTGCTCAAGCTGAGGCATTGGATGCTTTTTTAGAAGGTATCAATACCTCAATCTCGGTAGTAATCGCACTGGATGTGAATGAGGATGAATTGAAAGCACGCATCGCTAAACGTAAGGAAATTTCTGGTCGTGCGGATGATGATGCTGATAAATTGGTGAAGCGTATTGATGAATATTTCACGAAGACGATTCATGTGTTGCCGTATTATGAGGCACAAGGTAAACTTTCTAAAGTGAATGGTATCGGTGATATCGATTCTATCTTTAAAAGTTTAACAGATATCATCGATAATTATTAATTAAAATAAGTACTTTTTAGACTGTAATAAATTGTAATGGCGCAAGGTTCGAATTTTGTTGATTATGTGAAAGTGTGTTGTCGTTCTGGACATGGTGGGGCAGGTTCGGCTCATTTGCACCGTGACAAGCACACAGCTACCGGTGGACCCGATGGTGGTGACGGCGGTCGTGGAGGGCATATTATACTGAAAGGAACGACTAATCTCTGGACGTTACTCCATTTAAAATATCGTAAGCATATTATTGCGTCAAACGGTGAGTCTGGCGGCAGTTCTTTGCGTACGGGGGCAACTGGACGTGATGAGATCTTGGAAGTGCCATTGGGTACGATTGCGAAGGATGCAGAGACGGGAGAGGTGTTGTTCGATATCACAGAAGACGGTGAAACCAGAATATTGGTTCCGGGAGGAAAAGGCGGGCTGGGCAACTGGCATTTTAAGTCGCCTACGCAGCAGACACCACGGTTTTCTCAACCTGGTCTTCCTGGTAAAGAACAGTGGATGATTCTCGAATTGAAGGTTCTTGCTGATGTTGGGTTGGTTGGATTCCCAAATGCTGGTAAATCAACGTTGTTGTCAGTCGTCTCTGCTGCGAAACCAGAAATCGCGAATTACCCCTTTACAACACTGGTACCTAATTTGGGTATGGTGAGCTACCGGGATAACCGTTCCTTTGTTATGGCCGATATTCCGGGTATTATCGAAGGCGCTTCAGAAGGAAAGGGATTAGGGTACCGTTTCTTGCGGCATATCGAGCGAAATTCAGTTTTGCTGTTTATGGTGCCGGCCGATACCGATCGAACGATCCGTGAGGAGTACGCGATTCTATTGAATGAACTGACTGCATATAATCCGGAATTGGCAGATAAACCCAAATTGCTGGCTATTACCAAGTCTGATATGCTCGATGAGGAGCTGGAGAAGGAAATGGAGCAGGAGCTACCGGAAGATGTACCCTATATTTTCATTTCTTCGGTGACAGGTAAAAATATATTGCCATTGAAAGATATGATCTGGAAAGCAATCAACTCCTAAAGGTTGAATATATAAATAGAAAAGGCGCTCCATACGGTGAAGCGCCTTTTCTGTTTATATTAAATGCTATATGTTGCTAAAAAAAGAACATTTTATAAGTTTTTTTGTTAATTTCATGCTATTATTTTATCCCGGATGGAAGGCTGGTTTTTAGCCCCATTACCAAATTAAATCTAAATGAAAACAGAAGACGAAAAGTATTGCGTAGAATGCGGCAAGTTGATCAATATCAAGGCCGAGGTTTGTCCCTATTGTGGCGTAAGACAGCCTATATTTTATGCCAATCAACCCTTTCAGCAACAAAATAACACGTTTCAGGATGACAGATGGTTGCCGGCATTGTTATTTTGCTTTTTTCTAGGCCCTTTTGGAGCACATCGGTTCTATTTGGGGCAAATTGGTACCGCCGTTATTCAGCTGCTTACCTTGGGCGGATGTGGTATCTGGTATTTAATCGATTTGATTATGATTCTTGTCGGTAAATATAAGGATGCAGATGGCAATTACATTAAGAGTCCTATAAACAATAATTAATGATTTATATGCTGCTGAAATACCTTAAATATCATTGGATTTATTCGTTGGTATTGGGGTATTTCGGGATTGCTATAAGCTTATATCTTTTCACGGATATCCATATTCTTGTTCCTTGCCTTTGGAAGGCTGCGAGTGGCTATGATTGTCCGGGATGTGGTCTTACTACCGCGCTGATTGCCTTGTTGCGCTTGGAGTTTCGAGAAGCGTGGCTAGAGAATCCGTTGATTTATATGCTTGTTCCGCTATTGACAGGTCTGATTTTGAGAGACTTTGCAACGTTTTGGAGGAGAGAATTAGTTGAAGAATAAAAAAACAAAAAATGTTTTCACTTTTAAGTGATATGTCGTAACTTTGTCTCCCGTGAAAATTAGAGTAGAGTCTTTATTGGTAGGTGCCTTAGGAAACGGTTTGTCAATCGTGATGATGCATTGTTAATTGATATTTAGCCCATTTGAGGGCTTTTTTTATATCCAATCAAGAACGCTTTAAAATTCATAAAAGTAAGGATACACATTTTATAATATTACATCGATAATGACCAACTACAGCAAATTGCCTGCAATTTTAGTTTTAGAAGATGGTACAGTTTATCACGGTAAAGCCGCTGGTAAAATTGGTACGACTACTGGGGAAATCTGTTTCAATACAGGAACAACTGGTTATCAAGAGATTTTCACAGATCCATCTTATTTTGGACAAATCATGGTAACCACCAATGCTCATATTGGTAACTATGGTATTGATGAGGATGATACCGAATCAAATCAAATTCAGATTGCGGGACTAGTTTGTAAGAACTACAACATCAACTATAGCCGTAAAATGGCTGATGAATCTATCCAAAGCTACTTTGAAGAGGGTAATTTAGTTGGTATTTCTGATGTGGATACCCGTTCATTGGTGCGACATATCCGTGATAAAGGTGCGATGAATGCGATTATTTCTTCAGAAACATTGGATGTTGAAGAATTAAAACGTCAATTGGCTGAAGTTCCTTCAATGGATGGACTTGAGCTGTCTTCAAAAGTAACAACAGCCGAGCCTTATTTCTTCGGTAATGAAAATGCTTCGTTACGTGTGGCAGTTTTGGACTTAGGAATCAAGAAAAATATCTTACGCAATTTTGAGGCTCGTGATGTATATACGAAGGTTTTTCCAGCGAAAACAACATTTGAGGAAATGGAGAAATGGAATCCGGACGGTTATTTCATTTCCAATGGCCCTGGCGATCCAGCACCAATGGATTATGCAATCGATACGGTAAAAGCTATTTTGAATGCTAATAAACCGATGTTTGGTATTTGTTTAGGTCACCAGATCTTAGCATTGGCAAATGGTATCCGCACAAGCAAATTGCATAACGGACACCGTGGTATCAATCACCCAGTGAAGAATATTATCGCTAATCGTTGTGAAATCACTTCGCAGAACCACGGTTTTGGGGTTGTGGCTGAAGATATCCAAAATTCTGAGAACGTCGAAATTACACACGTTAATTTGAACGATCAGTCTATCGAAGGTATCCGTATCAAAGGACAGAAAGCATTTTCGGTGCAATATCACCCAGAATCATCACCGGGTCCACATGACTCGCGCTACTTGTTTGATGATTTTGTAGCGATGATCAAAAACTAAGTTGTACAATATTATATAAAAAACCCTTCAGATCTTGAAGGGTTTTTTATTGTATTTATTTGAACAGTTATGCCGATGGGGCATATTTTATTCATAATAAATAGGGGAATAAATACATTTTTTATTATATTTGATTGTGAAAAATGTCTGTAGACAAGAGTGTGTCTTATCTACACTAAGTAATGAAAATAAATTATAGTCTAATAAAGAGATGAGTTTAATTATCGATGTTCATGCGCGTCAAATTTTGGATTCGCGCGGTAACCCTACAATTGAGGTAGATGTTACTACACAAAATGGTTTTGTTGGTCGTGCAGCTGTTCCTTCAGGTGCTTCAACTGGTATTCACGAAGCAGTAGAATTGCGTGATGGTGACAAGTCAAAATATCTAGGAAAAGGTGTTTTGAAAGCGGTTGAGAATGTAAATACTAAAATTGCAAAAGCACTAGAAGGTGTAGATGTTTTCGAGCAAAATGCCATCGATAAAATCATGATTGATTTAGACGGTAGCGAAAATAAAGGAAACTTGGGTGCAAATGCTATTTTAGGAGTTTCTTTAGCTGTAGCGAAAGCTGCTGCTCAAGAGTCACGTCAACCATTATACCGTTATATCGGTGGTGTAAATGCGAACACGTTGCCTATCCCTATGATGAATATCATCAATGGTGGTTCACACTCTGATGCACCTATCGCATTTCAGGAATTTATGATCATGCCTGTGGGTGCGCCTTCATTCTCTGAGGCTTTGCGTTGGGGTACTGAGGTTTTCCATACCTTGAAAAAAATCTTACATGACAGAGGTCTTTCAACTGCAGTAGGTGATGAAGGTGGTTTTGCGCCAACTTTTGAAGGTACTGAGGATGCTATCGAAACAGTTTTGAAAGCGATTGAAATCGCTGGTTACAAACCAGGTCAAGATGTTTGTTTAGCGTTGGATTGTGCTTCTTCTGAGTTCTACAAAGACGGTAAATACGATTATACGAAGTTTGAAGGTGATAAAGGTGCTGTACGTTCTAGTGAAGAACAAGCAAGCTATTTGGCTGAATTAACAGCTAAATACCCTATTATTTCTATCGAAGATGGTATGGCTGAAGATGATTGGGCTGGATGGAAAACATTGACTGATAAAATCGGTGACCATGTTCAATTAGTAGGTGATGATCTTTTTGTTACAAATACAAAACGTCTTCAACAAGGAATTGATACCCATACAGCGAATTCAATTTTAGTGAAAGTAAATCAAATCGGTTCATTGACTGAAACGATCAATGCGGTTACTTTAGCTCAAAATTCTGGTTATACTTCGGTGATGTCACACCGTTCTGGCGAGACTGAAGATGCGACTATCGCTGACTTAGCTGTAGCATTGAACTGTGGACAGATCAAAACTGGTTCTGCTTCACGTTCTGACCGTATGGCTAAATACAATCAATTGTTGCGTATCGAAGAAGAATTGGGTGGTAATGCCCGTTTCATCGGTAAAAACTTTAAATACGCTAAAAAATAAGCTAAAGCTTGATTTTTAATATAAAAAGCCGAAGTATTCTCTACTTCGGCTTTTTTTGTGGGCAATTTTTTTTCTATTGGTGCATCGGGGACCGGATCTGATAACCTGTCTTAGAATAAGGTATTTCCTGTGTTTTTGTTGGGATAGGTTAGATCCAAGTCGAATGTTGTATTCAGTTTTTTGATAAAATGTGTCGCCAGTAACGGTGATTCCACCTCAATATTCTGGTGGATAAAGAAATACAATTTTTGCAATCCATTTTCCCGCCATAGTTTCAGAACATCGATCCATTGATCCAGTCGATCATAGTCTGTTGCATGATTTGCACCTACATACCGTACGAAAGCAATCGGCGTGGTCAGGCGCATATGGAGCATGTCTCTACGGCCTGCAGTATCGACCAGTACATTGGTCACATTGGTTTCCTCCAACAGTGCATAGAGTTCTTTTGTTACTTCGGGTTTGGAAAACCAATCTTTATTTCGGACTTCCAACGCTAGCGGGACTTCTTTTGGCCAGTCATGAAGAAATAGTTTTAAACGGGCCATGTCCTTTGGATTATAATTGTCGTGCATCTGAAGAAAAGCCATACCCAGTTTTTCATCGAAATGAACAATGGAGTCCGTAAATAATTTTACTTTATCACCCGTATTTAATAGTCTGCTGAAATGGCTGATGGATTGTGGTATTTTTGGGAAGAACTTGAAGTTCGCAGGTGTTTTCTTTTTCCAGGTCTCTACCTGGTCTATGCCAGGTGAATTGTAGAATGTAGCATTGAGTTCAATGCTGTTAAACTGTGTGGAGTAATAGGCAAGTTCGTCTTTTGTGCCTCTGGGATAAAAGCCCTTTAAATCTTGTTTATTCCATTTTGCACAACCTACAGATACCTCAAAAGGTTTGTCTATTTTGAAGTGCTGTAATAAGGTTAAGGTTTCTGGTGTAGTAGGAGGAAGGGTAAAATCGATTTCCTCGGGATGTTCTACTTGGCCGAATTTCATATCAGTTTTTTCTTAATTTATAATCAAATAATAGATGAGCCAACAATGCCAACAGCGTATAACATGTGCCTACGAAAATAACACCGGGCCATTGGAAGTGTTGCCATGCTTGTGCAGCAAAAAAAGTGCCTGTTGATCCACCAATAAAATAGCTGACCATATATACGGTATTTAGTCGGTTGTTGGCACCGAGGTTTAGCGCATAGAAATCGCTTTGATTTAGGATATGCATCGACTGTAGGCCAAGATCGATAAGAATAACACCGAGGATCAGGCCCCAATAGTAATTGCCGAAGAGGGCGAATAATAACCAGCTGATTAACATCAATAGGATCGCGTACAAGATGATTTTTGCTTTGCCTATATAAATGGTTAGTTTATTGACAAAAGCAGCGGCAAGCGCCCCACAGGCACCTACAAGGCCAAAGGCTCCTGCGGTTGCGGGGCCATCAAAGAAAGGTGGGGCTGCAAGATGGAAAACAAGCGTTGTAAAAAATGCAGAAAAAGCCCCAAATCCCATGGCTCCACGAAATGCAGCCAGCTGTAATACAGGTTGTTTTCTGGCAAAGTTCCAGACTGATCGCATCAATTCCTTATAAGAACCTTTAAAATTAGGCAGTACCTCTGGTAGCTTGAATGCGATGGTGATGGCTGTAATGACCATAATTGCTGACGCTATCCAATACATTTCGCGCCAGCCAAAGTAGGAGCCAACAAACCCGCTTACAACCCTAGAGAGTAATATACCGATCAGCAGACCCGACATTACCATACCAATCGCTGAAGCCTGCTTTTCTTTGCTCGCAAGTTCGGCAGCCATGGGTACAAAAACCTGTGGAATAACAGATGTGAAACCTATCAGAAAGCTGAATAGCAAGATAGATAGGATAGAAGTGGACATGGCCATACCTACCAAAGAAAAAATGATGAAAAAGAAATCGATCAAGATCATTTTCTTTCTCTTAAACATATCCCCTAAGGGAACGATCAGTAACAGGCCAAAGGCATATCCGATCTGCGTTAACATGGCCGAATTACTGACCATAGCCTCGTCAATATGTAGGTCTTTGGCAATCAAGCCCAATAGTGGTTGATTGTAATAATTATTGGCGACAACTAAGCCTGTGGCGATGGTCATCAACCACAAGGTTGCTTTGGATATTTCGTTTTTTGAATCTATTGTTTGCGACATGAGCAATTAATGTAATTCATCCCAGAGATCCTGAAATTGCTGTTTCAATGTTGCAACTTCCTGTTCCAATTGTGCAATTCGATCGAGCAAGATCTGGTCGTTCGAGGAGCTGCTCACCGGACCATTATTTTCATAGGCCTCCAGATTGATTTCTCCTAATAAATGGATGTAGCGGACTTCTTTATGTCCCATTTGTTTAGGTAGGGACTTAAGATAGCCTTCTTGTCCCAATTTTTCCAATTGTTCATTGATTTCACCCAACGATTCAAATTCATAAAGTCTTCCGGAGTTTGAATTAATTTCGCCGGCGGTCAGTGGTCCTCTGAGTAGCAATAAACAGACAATGGTTAATTCAGAGGGAACCAGTGGAAATTGTATGGCAAAATTGTGTTTGTACTTTGTTACACGAGATCCACCGCCAACAACTGTCGAGATTAAGCCCTTTTTCTTTAATATATCCAATGTCGCAATAATATCTTCTTCTGTATATTGTACAACCGGTTTGCGGGAAGTCTTTTGGTTACAAGCAGCTTGTAAGCTGTTGATTGTCATTGGGTAATATTCTGGAGTTACTTTTGATTTTTCGATTAGTGAGCCTAGTACACGTTGTTCCATGGCAGACAATTGGGGCAAATTAGTTGTTTCCATTTATTTTGAAGAATATAAATTTATGATCGAATACAAGTATGCTGTTATGGCAACATAACATTGGCTTGCTGTTTGTTTCTTCTCAAAGATGCCCTTTTTCTCATATAACTCCAAAAGATCTTTTTCTTATCTTCGCATGAGTAATAGAAGATTTTAAGGTGCTTAAGATAGCTTTTCGTCAAGAATTTGTCCATTCCGTCAAAGAGGGGCATCGATTTCCGATGCTGAAGTACGAGTTGATTCCTTTACAGTTAAAACATGAAGGTCTGGCAGACGAGTCAAGTTTTTTCAGTCCTGAGCTCGCGAGTTTTGAAACATGCTGTTTGGTCCATGATCCAGTGTATGTAAAGCAGTTGTTTGAGCTTACTTTGGATTCCAAGATGGTTCGTAGAATAGGTTTTCCATTAAGTCAAAGCCTTGTTGATCGGGAGCGATATATCCTTGATGGGACGATCCGAAGTGCTAAATATGCAGTTGAATATGGTGTTGCTTTTACCATTGCAGGGGGGACACATCATGCAGGTTATGATTTTGGCGAAGGCTTCTGTTTGATGAATGATCAAGCGACTGCCGCCGGCTACTTGTTGAAGTATAAATATGCTAGCCGTATCCTCATCATTGACCTGGATGTGCACCAAGGAAATGGTACCGCCCATATTTTTGAGGGGCATAATCAGGTGTTTACCTTTTCAATGCATGGTGAGAAAAACTATCCCTTTGTCAAACAGCGTTCCCATTTGGATATTGGCTTAGCAGATCATATTACGGATATGGAATACCTCACTTTATTGGAAGAAAGTTTGGTTGATGTATTTCGGGAATTTGAGCCTGATTTCGTTTTCTACCAGGCTGGGGTAGATATTTTGGAAACAGATAAGTTGGGTAAATTGAACTTAAGCAGCAGTACCTGTCATCGAAGAGATGAATTGGTCTTTAAAATGTGCCATAAACACAATATCCCTGTTCAAGTAAGTATGGGAGGAGGTTATTCTCCTGAAATTAAAGATATTGTCAATGCACATTGTCAGACTTTTAGAATAGCAATAGATATATATAATTTATAAGATAAGAAATATGTTTTTTCACCAAGATGCAACTTTTGAAGCGTTATCTATTCATCGTGTAGGCAATAAAGCGCAAGATGAATTTTATATTTTGTCGGATGCCCCGGTATCTCTTGAAGGAGATGAAGTGTTACCTGGACTCCTGATGCAGTATTTTATGAGTCCTTTTGCAAAGGTGAATGAGGTATATCGCTTATATCATCCCAATGGAGAGTTGGAGCTGAATGAGATTTTCTATTTTGCAAGACAGTATTTTAAGGAGCAGCTTCCATTTCATGATTTTTCCCAACAAATTTCAAAACACCTTTATGAGGTATCCAACCATCCTAAAATTAAGGCTGGAGAGGTGTATGTAGTTGCCTTAAAGAATGTACAGATCGAGGGGGAAGAACATGATGCGATTGGTATCTTCAAATCTGAGAATAAAGAGACTTATCTGAAAGTATATCCGGAGCAAGGTGCTTTTATGTTGGAATATGAGCAGGAGGCGATCAATATCAATAAACTGGACAAGGGCTGTATTATTGTTAATGTAGAAGAAGAAGAAGGTTATAAGGTGCTGGTGCTCGATCAGACAAACCGTCAACAGGAGGCTGTGTATTGGAAAGATGAGTTTCTGCAGCTTCGCGTGCGTAACGATAATTTCAATCAAACGGGGAATTACCTGAAAGTGTACAAGAACTTTGTTCAGGAAAAATTAGACGAGACGTTTGAATTGGAGAAAGCGGACAAGATTGATCTGATGAACAAATCCATGAATTACTTTAAGGAAAAGGAAACTTTTGTCCAAGAAGAGTTTGAGGAGGAAGTATTGGGCAACCCGCAGGCGATTGCTTTATTTCAGGACTTTAAAGCTGGTTTTGAAGATGAATTTGACTCTCCATTTCAGGCAAGTTTTGAAATAGCAGATAAAGCGGTGAAAAAAATGGAATCTTCTTATAAGTCTGTTTTAAAGCTAGATAAGAATTTTCATATCTATGTTCATGGTAAACGTGAATATCTTGAGAAGGGTTACGATGAGGATAAAGGCATGAATTATTACAAGGTCTATTTTGAGAACGAAAGTTAATCGTTTTATATCTTATTTGAATGGAAAAGCGCGATAAAATAGCTGTTTTCACGCTGCTGTTACTTCTGATTGGAATTTTTATTTTCTCCCTGATTGAGAAACATAGCCAATGGATTGAGGACTTTTATGCACGCGGCTTTTACCGCTCCTATAGCCATGTACCAAGATTTATTTTTGGTTATGTTCCTTTTAGTTTAGGTGATCTATTTTATACTATAGTAGTTGGATTGCTACTTTATTCAATTGCTAAATTCATCGGAAATTTATGGAAAGGAAGATGGAAAAATTCCTTTCGTCCGGTTCTATTTATCATAAACTTGTTATTGGGTCTCTATTTTTTCTTTTACCTATCTTGGGGCCTGAATTATTATCGTGAACCAATCAGTACCAATGCCAATTTGCAAGTTGATAGCTTAAAGTTAGCCGATTATCTCGTGGTTTTGAATGGGTTTCTGGACAGTACAAATAATTTAAGGGAACATGTGGATCCATCCCAATGGGAAGAGCATAAAGAAACTATTCAAACGGATTTGAGTACATGGGTACAACAGGATACGGCTTTTGCTGAATTCTTGTCAAGGGGTCAAATTAGGGCAAAATCACCAATAAATAGCAGGATAGTCTCTTTTTTTGGTGTCTCGGGCTATTTTAATCCATTTACTCATGAAGCACAGGTTAATAAAGCCATGCCAGTCACCTTTTTACCTTTTACAACAGTGCATGAACTTGCGCATCAACAGGGAATTGGTTTTGAAGACGAGGCGAATTTTATAGCTTTTGTTCGCTTACAGCAACATCCACAAATCTTTTACCGATACTCGGCTTATCTACAGACCACGCTTTATATGTTGCGCGAACTGCAGGGTATGTATCCTGATTTAGGAAAGGATTACAAGGGAAGATTAAGCGCGAAAGTATTGAAAGACGTGGAAAAAGAAAGGTATTTTTGGAGTCAATACACGGGTTGGGTCGACGATGTGATGGGATTGTTTTATAATCAATACCTGAAACATAACAATCAACAGGAAGGAATAGCACGGTACGACCGTATGACGCGGTTGGTATTGGCCTATGAGCTTAAAAGAAAAGGGTGTAGATAATAATGAACCCATAAAAAAGGCGTATTATTCTCTAATACGTCTTTTTTATGGGTTAAGGATTTCGTTATTGTGTTGAAATTAGTTCAAATGTACCCTCAGTGCCGGCACTGCCAGAATAAATTTGTCCTTGAGGCAACCCTCTCAATCCGGTGGGAGCAGTTTTAATCCGATCATAGATGTTTCTCAAGTCTGTGTTTGCATTGACAGCCCGCCCACCTGCAGCTACGTCTCCATAGATATAGTTCGCCGCTTTTTTGTTTGTTGTTTGCGGTTTGAGACTGCCATCTGTTAAAGTGACTTTAATTTTTCCTCCGTTCCCATTGGGAAAAGTTTTAGTGCCATTAAAAGCATCATCTCCCTTTGCAATGATATAAAGGGAGCCTAATTTTTGAAAATTAGCATTGATGTCAAAATTTGCACCGTTATTCTTCCCATCGGTTCCATAGATGGTTGCTTTATTTCCAATTTCAGCATAACCAATCGTTAGCTTAACATTTTTCTTGCCATAGAACGAAAGGGTAGCATTGTCTTTCATGATTAAAGTATCGATGTGCATGACGACAGTTGAGTCTCTATTATCGATATTTTTTTTTGCCTTTTTGCCAATTTCCAGTTTAGAAATATGTTGTGTTTCTTGTGCTTTCCCAGTGAAGGACATTGCAAAGCAAAGAAAAAAGCCTAGAATAAATTTAAATTTCATAAAACTTTTAATTAATTGTAACTAACTAGTAGTTTGACAAATAAAAGGTAAAAGAGTTTAAATTTTAGCGAGATATTTTACAATTAATTTGGCAGTTTTCTCTGATGCGCCAGGAGAACCTAGTTTTTCGGCCAAAATATCGTAGTTTTCCATCACACTTGCGCGATGAGCTTTGTTATTGATAAGTTCACCTACTTCATATGAAATATCGTATGCCGTGCAGTCGTCTTGAATCAATTCCCTTACTGATAAGAAATTATTAATTAGATTCACTAGAGAGATAAATTTAACCTTGATGACTAATTTGGCTATCCATACAGATATTGGGTTAGCTTTATAAACGACAACTTGAGGTACTTTCAGAATACCTGTTTCAAGTGTAGCCGTCCCACTTGTAACGACTGCGGCTTCTGCGTTATGGAGAATATCGTAGGTTTGATCGAAGATCACGGGAATATCAATACCTTTAAAAAACTGCTTGTAGTAGGCTTCATCAAAATTAGGAGCACCGGCAATGACAAATTGATGAACAGGAAAGAAAAAGGGAAGTTCGGCCATGATAGGAAGAAGCTTTGAAATTTCCATTTCCCGGCTTCCTGGTAAAAGGGCGATCAGGGGTTTTTCTGAAAGTCCATTTTGTGCTCTAAATTGGGGATTGAAATTATAGGTTGAAATCGCATCTAACAGCGGGTTTCCAACGTAATCAGCGGGCATGCGCCACTTCTTATAAAAATCTACTTCAAAAGGCAAAATACAAAACATATGATCGACAATCCGTTTGATTTTCTTTACGCGACCTTGATTCCAGGCCCACACTTTAGGGGAAATATAGTAGCATGTTTTGATTCCATGTTTTTTTGCAAAATCAGCAATTTTCAAATTGAAGCCCGGGAAATCTATTAGAATGACGGTGTCCGGTTTTTCTTTTAATAGATCATTTTTAACAAGTTTGAGATTTCTAGATATCTTTGGCAGATTTTTTAAAACTTCTATAAAGCCCATAAAAGCCATTTCTGAGGTATGTATCAACGCTTTTTTTTCGGCCTCTGCTTGCATTAGATTCCCCCCGACTATTTGGAAAGTCGCATTGGGGTCTTCAATTTTTAATGCTTTAATAAGATTGGCACCATGTAAGTCCCCTGAAGTTTCACCTGCAATAAGATAGTATTTCATATGTCAACGATTTATTCTTTAATGATCATTTGGAATATCTTTTTATCGTTAAAACTGCGTTTAGTCTTAACGATGGATATTTCATTGAAATGATCGTTTTTGAACTGTTAAAGATAAGATTATTCTAGGTATATGATGACTTTGAATATATTATTCCATATCTTTAATTAAAGATGTTCAACTTTTGAAGAAAATATCCTAAGTATAAAAGCTAAATAGTATTTTTGTCTTATGCAACGATTGTGGTCTTTAATAAGAAATAAGTATTTGTTAGCCGCTTTGGCTTTTCTCGTGTGGATGTTGTTTTTTGATCGAAATGACTTTGCTACGCAGTATAGTTATCAAAAGCAGAAAGCAAATTTGGAAAGTGAACGCTCCTTCTATCTGAAGGAAAATGCCGCCATCATTAAAACAATTAACGATATTCGATCAAATCCGCAAGAAGTGCAACGTATTGCTCGTGAGAAGTATAAGATGAAAAAAGATAATGAGGATATTTATGTGATTACTAAAGTAGCAGCTAAAGAGAATCATTAAGATCTACAGTATAATATAAAATGAAAAACAACGGCCATCATGTTTACATGACGGCCGTTGTTATAAAGTATATAGATATGGGTATTTTAATTTGCGGCTTGTGCTACTAAACCAATATATAATGGTTTCTTTTCATCATTAGCCTTGCCTATGAGTATTAATGAATAATAATAGCCTTCAACCAATTTAATGTCGCTGCGTGTTGCGATTGTTTTTCCGGCTTTATCACGAGCTGTGACGGTGAATGTGCCGCTCTTTTGAGCGATAAATCCCTGATGGGCACTTGCCGAATTCTGTGTTTCTTGTGCTCTATTTGTCCATTCTGAAGGGGAAGCCTGATCGCCTATTTTTAAGCTAACTAAATCTGTACCTTCAGCAAGATTAAAGAAGCGTAAACCAGACTCTGTATTTTTGATGTCTTTATTGATTCGATCTGTGGTGATCACCTGTACGGGTTTGGATTTAGTTCCAAATAAAAAGGATGTATATATGGTGCTGTCTTTGATTGTTACAGTTGTATCCGTTAATTTAGTGTTATATTCAGCGGAAACTGTAATTCTACGTGCTCCTGTAAATAAGCCAATTTGAGCATAACTTTTGAATCCCAATGGATAATTGGGGTTTTGAAGCGAGCCTCCGTCTGCGAAATATATAACTGCATTCGCATCCGTGTATCCATTGACCATGGTAAGCAACGCAGCAGGAATTGGCTGGTCATCGTTATCTTTTAGACAGCTTGTTAGAAAGAGGGCCGCTAAAGCAATAGCAATAAAATTAAATAATCTATAGTTTTTCATATCCGTGTAATATTAAAATCTGTTTTTGTGACTCACATTGCGCTTGTGTTGTCTATTATACGGAGATGACTGACACTTTGCTACAGCGATTTGTAAAAATAATAAAAATCCATATTCAGACCTCGTTTTTTATTCAGATAGCCTTTGTAAATCACTTTTTAAAGATGGTGGTTTTGGGATCGGTAACAGATGAATATGGTTTCTAGGTAAAATTTAGTCAGTTTGAAGGGAAGGATTTCGTTATGTTGCGATATGCAATCCGATTTTGAATCGAGTTTGGTTTAGGGCGAGGATTTGGATTGTTAAACTAGTAATCCTAATTTTGAGGTATGAACAATAGAATCAAAAGAATTGCGAAAGGAATGTTTGAGCAGTTTAGGCATCGTAAAATTACGGAATCTGAATTTGTACAGGCGGAGGCAAAAGCGAGGAATCTAGGGGGCTATATGGACGACTTCAACGTATTAATTGCGATGTGTAAGGACACAATTACGGGGAAGTATAAAATGGATAAATGGAATTTATCGATTATTATTGGAACGATACTTTATGTGGTTTCGCCGATTGATGCGATTCCTGATTTTATTCTCGTGGGCGGGTGGATAGATGATGTGGCCATTGTTGGTTATGCGATTCGCAAACTCAGCGTTGAGATGGAACAGTATAAGCGTTCGAAGTTTCCTGTAGAAGCGAGATAAATAAAAAAGCTACTTTTCTAAAGTAGCTTTTTTATTTATTATTGAAGTTCAACTAGTGCTTAAAGTGTCTAACACCTGTTGTTACCATGGAGATTCCTTTTTCATTGGCCATGTCAATTGATAACTGGTCTTTGATTGAACCACCAGGTTGCAATACCGCTGCGATACCAGCTCCTGAAGCAATTTCCACACAATCAGGGAAAGGGAAGAAGGCATCCGATGCCATCGCACAGCCTTTAAGGTCAAAACCGAAAGAAATTGCCTTCTCAATAGCTTGTTTCAATGCATCTACACGAGAAGTTTGGCCTACGCCTGAAGCTAACAAAGTACCATTTTTAGCAAATACGATTGTATTTGACTTGGTGTGTTTTACAATTTTGTTCGCAAAATAAAGGTCCTCCAGTTGTTCTGCAGTAGGCTGTACTTGTGTTACCGTAACCATTTGTTCAGGTCCTTCAATCGTATTGTCTTTATCTTGAAGAATAACGCCGTTCAATAAAGTTTTGAACTGTTGTCCTGGTAGTGTAACCTCTTTACGAACCAAAATAATTCTGTTTTTCTTTGCGGTAAGAATAGCGATGGCTTCTTCAGAATAAGAAGGTGCAATCAACACTTCGAAGAATAATTTATTGATCTCTTCAGCTGTTGCAGCATCAACTTGACCATTCGTTATTAAGACTCCACCGAAAGCTGAAACAGGATCACATGCTAAAGCATCTAACCAAGCTTGTTTGATTGTTGAACGGGAGGCAACTCCACAAGCATTTGTGTGTTTTAAGATCGCGAATGTAGGTTCTGTGAACTCATCAATCAAAGCAACGGCAGCATCAACGTCAACCAAATTATTGTAAGATAACTCTTTACCGTTTAATTTATCAAACATCTTATCTAAATCGCCGAAGAAAATGCCTTTTTGGTGTGGGTTTTCACCATAGCGCAACACCTGTGCTTTTTGCTCAGATTGTTTAAAAACCTGAAGTGGATTTTCTTGATTGAAATAGTTGAAGATTGCAGTATCGTAATGCGAGGATGTATTGAATGCACGTTTAGCAAATTCTTTACGTTGTTCCAGTGAAGTATTACCTTCTTGGTTTGCTAGTATTTCTTCCAATTCTTTGTAATCATTTTTGGAAGAGATAATAACGACATCGTTAAAGTTTTTAGCGGCAGCGCGTATCAGTGAAATTCCACCGATATCTATTTTCTCGATAATATCTTGTTCGGATGCGCCAGAAGCAACAGTTTCTTCAAAAGGGTACAAATCCACAATAACCAAATCGATCTCAGGTATTTCATACTGAGCAAGCTGTTGTTGATCCGACTCAAGCGGGCGGCGTGCCAAAATACCGCCAAATACTTTTGGATGCAATGTTTTTACACGGCCTCCTAAAATAGAAGGGTAGCTGGTGAGGTCTTCAACTGGAACAACATCTATACCTAAATCTTTGATAAATGTTTCTGTTCCACCAGTGGAATAGAAGGTAACACCGTATTTGTTTAATAATTCAACTAAAGGAGCAAGGCCGTCTTTATAATAGACTGAAACCAATGCATTTTTAATCTTTACAGGATGGTTCATTATGATGGATTTGTTTCGTGGCGCAAAGATAGGTATTTAAAATCTTGATACCAATAAATCAAGCACTTTAAATAGAAAGGAGAATCTGTTTACGAGATTCTCCTTTCTACATTGTTTTAATTTTATACCAAATTGAGTTTTAATTTTAGCTCTTCAGAAATTTGGTTGGTGATATCCCAGATTGGTTCTGGTTCATCGGTATTGTTAAATATGACCTGATCGCAAGTATCCTGATAGGGAAGTAGGTACTCGTTGTAGGATGGTAGTACATGGTTTATCCATTTGTACATGACATCATCTTCAAAGTAGCCCCGTTCAACCAGATCGCGGTGTAGACGTCTTCTTAATGCGATATCCTGATCAGCGCTTAAAAATATCTTATGATTGATTAAATTATTAATTTCCGTATAATAGAAAATGAATAGACCCTCAATAATTAAAATTGGTGCCGGTTTAATCTCTAGTATTTTGGGTGTTAACGAAGGGTTGTTAAATGTATACTCTTCTTTATATATTGTCTCACCGTTAAAGAGTGCCTTGATATCTTTATAAAAAGCATCTCTGTCGATTGATGTCGGAATATCGAAGTTATAGAGCCTATTTTCCTCCTGAGTTTTAGTATTGGCAGGGATGTAATAATCATCTTGGGAAATTAAGGTCACCTCATTAGGCTTAAAATGTTTTAAAAAACTATTTAAAAAAAAAGTCTTTCCAGAGCCACTACTTCCGGCAATTCCTATGACATACGGTTTGTTATTCATTCTTACTATGCTATAAAAGCTATTTTATTCTGTTAATTTTCTAGAGGTAATCCATACGCAATTTCAACTTGGAAGCGTTTATCAAGTGCGCCTATGCTTGCGGCGGCAGACTTTGACAACACGACAATTGCATTTTGGTTTTCGGCATTATCATTAAATTTACCGACTACTTTTGCGTAAGTAACACTTTTGGTCATAGGGTTGGTAATTTTTAGAATAGTACCTACTGGAGCGCTCTTATGAAGAGCAAGGTTGCTGGTCCCTTGAGATGAAAGTCCATCAATCCACACGCCAATACCACGTTCGGACTTCTCGCGTATTCCGTAGCGGTTTGTTGAAATTTGATTTTCTTCTTTATCGTCATCGTCTGTAGAATCAGGCGTTACAATTTCGATTCCTTTAGGTTCAACTAATTTTGGCCGTTCAGGAGGTAGGGGCTGATTGGGGATCATGAGCTTCATTCCTCCGCCAATAACGTTATTTTTTAAATTGTTCGCTTTTTTAATATCTTCAACAGAAATACTGAATCTTTTAGATATGGCATAAAGTGTCTCTTTCTCACCAACGATATATTCCGTAAAACCTTCTTGTTGTGGATTACGCGGGTTTTGCACTGCCGTATTTCCACGGTCGTTGCTTACTGTTGATTTCGCTTTCCGACCGGTTGGAATCTTAACAATTTGGCCAAGGTTTAATGTTCCATTACCATTTATTTGGGTCAACTGGCCTACCGTTGTTTTATACTTTTTACTTAACTGGTAATAATTGTCTCCTTTTTCAATTTTGAACAGAACGTATTCTTCACCATTGATAGCTTCAGTTCCTACTGAATCAGGGATAAAATCAGTACGTAAAGAAGTTGAATTCTTTGCTTCAACTTGTTGAATAGCTAATATCGCGATGGATAGAATAGCTATCTTTTTATATGTTTTTAATTCGAATAAAACTTTCATATATTTTGCAATTATACTAAATACGAAACAAACTCCCGTTTATTATCTGTCAAAAGGAATATTTGTTCGTGAATAAGAAAATAAATGTTGAAGAGCTTTAGTTCCAGCTCGGAAACTGCAATAATAGACTCTGTCAATGTTTCTCTAGTGGATTGCACTAGCCTGATTTGATAACGATTGTTTCTGTCTTTTTCATAGAAAGCCCAAATAAAGTAGTCATTCACCGTATTTATCCAGATTTCACCATCAATTGGGAAGTCCTTCAAAAAAATGGGGATGTCACCATTGTAGATAATAGGATAGACGAGCTCGCTGGTATAAGGTTTAAAGGGAGTTTCATTTTTACTTTCAATCGACATCGATTGGAGGTTCAAAAATAATTGGAAGCCTTCTGCTATTACTTTTGGTCTAATAAGCACACCTTGGTCAACCATACCGATGAATATGTAGTTGAACCAGGTTTCCTGTATTTTTGGGTTGTAACAATCGACTACCTGTATGCCTGCGTCGATAGGTGTGTTATTGGCAATCTTCTTAAGTATTAATTTTTTGCATTGAATTCCAGCTAGGACCCACTCTTTGGCTATTGCTTTGAAGTCTTTTAATACGTAAGTTCCTTCAAAAGTGACTACATTAAAATAGGGCAGGGTATCGTCTGGGTTTCTGGTCTCCACAGCGATCAATTCATTCTCCGCATCGATTTCTATCCGCCAAATGGGGTATGTAAAAATGAAATTGAATGCTTTTGAAATTGTGTGATTTGCCATGTAATTTTCAATCCAAGGGGACAAACTTAGATAAAGTTACCTTTATATACAAGTATAATAACGCGTAAACTAATTTTATCGTGTTTTATGTTTGTTCTCTGCTGTTTTTTCTCAAAAAAAAAGTCCAGACATAGCTGGACTTTTTTTGAAAAAAATATAGTTTAAAATTTTGAACCAATAGTTAGTACAACATTAGTCCGTTGATTTTTTATATCTGCTACTGGACTAGCATTATTCCAGTAGTTCTCATTAATCAAATATGGGCTTTCTTTGTAGTTGACTGCATTATAGGCACCAGTCAAATCAACATACATGCCACGGCCAAGTTTAGCGCCGATACCTAAAGATGCCGTATAATTCGTGTAGTCTGCATTTTTATAGGGGTTGCCACTGTAGTTGAAACCAGCTCTTCCGCTAAATACATTATCAAACATCACTTCACCACCAATTCGCGCATTAAATGCACCTTGGTAAGTATCTTTGATGTTTTGATTCATGTTCTTTTCTAACGTTTTACTGTAATTTCCCACATCTTTAAAACGCATAGCGGCATAGTCTACCCATTCCACATCAGCGGTTATTAATCCTCTTGAAAATAATTGGCTCGCCCCAAGAGATAATTTATAGGGTGTATTCATATTATACTCCAAGTAACTGTGCCCTGCGTCATCACTGGTTCTATACTCTTTAAATGATTTGTCTTCATTTGGTCTGAAGTAACGGAACTCAGAATTACTATATGATTCATCCCGGATGCTCATAAATGTAGGTGACTTAGCGGTGAATCCCATGCTAAACGTTGGCGTAAATTTATAGATTACCCCAAGTTTAAAGTCGACACCGGTACCATCAGTGGCTTGCGCATAATCATCATATAATTCATAATCTTTATCCAACATGGCATACTTTTGGGCATTGGTTGGTTTTAAAAATTCTGAATCTTTGTTAATGGCTTTTAATTGGTCGGCCGTCATTGTTTGACCATATTCTGTAAACCAGCTGGAATTGTCGTAGCTAAATGCGGTGAAACCTAAAGAGGCTCCTAAATAAAGTTTATTGCTATAATTGGCTCCAAATGACAAGACAGATTCGGATTTGCTTCCTTTTTCTAAGATGGAATTCACTTGATTAAAACCATTTTTTCCATCGAAAGTTCCGCCAACTGTAATGGGGATATATGCACCCGCGTTTTTGGGGTCTACATCGAATAATAAAGAGTTGTTATAAACTTCCTGGCCCCAACCTTGTGTTCCTCCGACACCTGAAAGGCGGTCGGAATAAGCATCTGATATCGAACTCGTATTATTTACTCCTCGATACTCTAGCAGGTTGTTATAGACATAATTGCGGTTGTAAGCAATACCGACATTGAAATTTAACCAACCTCTATCGAGGTTACCTCCATTGCGGTAAGTTGGGAGGTGAAAAACAATTCCAGCATTGTCTAAGTTGAAATTATTCTTGCTGCTGTTTGAATTTTGACCAAAATAGTCTGTTTTATTTTTGTTGTTAAGGTATCTGGCTGTTAATGATACGTCAGATTGATTGAAGTAGCCCAAACCCGCGGGGTTACCCGTAATCGAACTTATATCTCCACCTAATGCGGTAGATGCATTTCCCATGGCTTTAAAACGAGCTGTTCCGCCATTGTCCCCTTGGGAGAATAAAAGTACATCTTTCGTATATTGCGCTTGAGTAGTCCCTGCTGCACCTAAAACGAATGCAGTTCCAAAAAGTAATTTTTTGATTGTCATATGCTAAAATGTCGTCAATAATAAATTAGTAGCATACAATTTCTTGTATGCTACTATTCAAAATGCTTTTAACTATCGAGTACGTCCTCCACTTGATCTTGAGCTTCCGCCTCCGGAGAAACCTCCTCCCGAAGATCTAGAACTACCACCTCCAGAAAAACCACCACTAGAAGAGCGGGATGATGAACCACTATCATAGCTTCTTGTTGGCGGAGTATACGATGGTCTTGACGTTGAGCTTGGGTTGCTGGAGCGTGTTTCCATCGAACGGCTCATCGGACGAGATACCTCACCTGAACTATTTCGTGTTCTCGAATCATTATTATAATATCCGCTAGAGGTGCTACGTGTGTTGTTTGGATAGGAACCATTGACTCTATCTGAGGTTCTTGAACGAGTACCATCTGAGTAAGCTCTATTCGATACACCATCAGATGTTCTTGTTCTACCGTTTGACCTGTCATAAGAAGAACCACGTGTCACGGAACCGTCAGAAGTTCTTGACCTATTTGAAACAGATGTAATACGTCCTCTAGAATCGCGTGCTACGCCAGTACGATCGTATCCTCCAGAATTTCGAGCAACGCTGTTGCGGTCATATCCACCTGAAGTTCGGGTTCTTGATGATGAACTGCGCGTGTTATAGTTATCTCTGTAAACAGATCTACTTGATGCATACCGTGGTCTTGAGTTACCCCAGGAACCACCGCCCCAGTAGCCGTTTCCATACCAACCAGATCCCCAATAGCCGCCGCCGTACCAGCCACCCCAAGGTCTGTAGCCGCCATACCAAGGAGATCCCCAGCCCCAGCAAGATCCCCAACCCAAAC